>PLRJ01000004.1 GCA_003163855.1 Bryobacterales bacterium
TGTCAAAAGCGCAGTTGCGTGTGTTCACTGCCAACAAACGGGGGAAATAATGACGAATAGGCTCCGTCCTCGCTCACCGTTTTAGATCGGGAAAATGGTGTCGTCAGGAACTGCGGGATGCGCAGTGACGACGGGTTGTCGCTTGACCAAATATGGTCAGGCAAATCAGACACCATTCGAGATGTCTGGTGGGAGTTGCGCACTTCAAACATTTGGCCGACAAAGTGCTAAGGAAGGGCAGAAATCTTTTCTGAATCGCAAAGGGCATGAAGCCGTGACCGTGTTGCGAGATTTCCGCAAGCGAAGGAGATAAACCATTGAGTATAGAGGAGCGCGAACGCTACAGAGTCATTCTTCGGGCCCGTTTACAAGAACTTGCTGCGAGCGATCAGGACCGGGTGTCGATAGCAGTCGAAAGAAGCACTGATCTTGCCGACGAACTGGAGCGTTCTGTGGCCAGAGATATGGCCCTCAACAATCTGGCAAGACGCTTTTCAGAGATTCGTCTTGTGGAAGCCGCGCTCGACCGAATTACTGATGGAACCTACGGCATTTGTTCCGGGTGCGATGCCGAAATCAGCAAGAAGCGCATGGCTGCAAGGCCTGGCACCGGCCTCTGCATCACCTGCCAGGAAGCGGAAGAACAGACTAACAACGGCCCAAGTCAGCCCTTTGAAACCTCGGATTCAGCAATACCACTTGAAGATCGTCATCTTCGTTCGAAAGCATATCGGTTCTAGAACACTTCACTTAATTACAGGAGGCAGCAGAATGTGTGATTATTCTTTGATGACGGTTCCAAATCGTCTGGCGGCTAATGGTGAGGAACTCATCGTCCATCGGTTTCAGGAAGGATCATTAGGGCTGGCGTCGGCTTTCGATCTTCGTCTGAGCCTGGAGTTGAGGAGTTGCAGGCCCCAGGGATGGTGGTCAAAGCTGAAAGAGTTTTGGAACCCGACTCCGAGCACAATCCAGGCAGTTTGTATCCCGCCCGGTTCGCGCCTGCTGATTCGCGACCTCCCGCCTTTCCTCCAGCGCGAGTCGGGCCTTCAGAAAGATTCGGGTGAAGCGGTGTTCACCCAGATCACGGCTGAAGAACACAAGCATCGGGATGCAGTCTGCTTCCGCAACGGAGCGGTGGTGTTGTTACAGAAGCTGGCGGAAGGGCAGAGAGTCCGCGTCTTATCTGTTTCGTCTGAAGAAGAACAACAAACGTTGCCAGAGTACAGCATTGTCATGCCTGTCCGGTAACGGGCAGGACGCCACGTGCGCCGGAAGCGCAAAGGGCACAAAGCCGTGCCGCCAAATGGGTGAGGAGCACAACATTTCAACATGCCGTGGTTGAAAGGGAAGGTGCGCCCGCGGCTCGATTGGGTTCTTACGCGGGTGCGCGGCGATATTGCTTTGCGCCCCCTGGCTTTGTGGCTCGCTGCCGTTCTGGTCGGAATTATCGCCGGCTTGGGCGCAGTGGTGTTCCGCGCCTTGATAGCCATTTTCCATAATCTTTTCTTTCTGGCGAAGTTCTCGACATACTACGACGCCAATGTTCACACGCTGCCTGGACCCTATGGTCCATTCGTCATTCTGGCGCCTGCGGTGGGAGCTGTCTTTGTCGCTTTACTGGTGAAGAATTTCGCACCAGAAGCCAAGGGCCATGGTGTGCCGGAAGTGATGGATGCCATCTACTACGACAAGGCCGTCATCCGGCCCATCGTGGCGCTGGTAAAATCCCTCGCATCAGCGATCTCCATAGGTAGCGGCGGCTCGGTGGGACGCGAAGGACCGATCATTCAAATTGGCGCAGGCTTTGGTTCCACCCTGGGCCAACTGCTGCGGTTGTCCCTTTGGCAGCGCGCTACCCTGATCGCGGCCGGCACGGGCGCGGGGATCGCCGCCACCTTCAACACGCCGGTTGGCGGAATGTTATTTGCAGCCGAAATGACCATGCCCGAGGTCAGCGCCAGGACGCTGGTTCCAGTAGCCATTGCCACCGCTACCGCTACATACGTCGGGCAACTATTCTTCGGCGCACACCCGTCCTTTGTCATCCCTGCTTTCGAGGCCCCCAATATCCAGCTCATGAAGCCTTGGATATTGGTCTCGTATGTGGGACTGGGAGTGCTGATGGGTCTTGTCTCCGCGCTTTTCATTGTTTTCCTTTACGGCTTTGAAAAGTTCTTCGAGACCCGAATTAAAGGAGGCTACTACGTCCAACATCCGCTTGGCATGCTGGCAGTCGGCATAATGATGTACGTCATGCTTGCGTACTTCGGCCATTACTATGTTGAAGGCGTCGGGTACGCAACCATTCAGGACATTCTTTCGGGCGGCCCATTTCCGTTGTACCTCCTGGTGCTTCTGTTTGTCCTGAAACTTCTTGCCACGTCTCTAACCCTCGGATCAGGCGCATCGGGTGGAATATTCTCTCCGGCTCTTTTTCTTGGCGCTACCTTCGGCAGCGCCTACGGAAGCGTTCTGAATCATATCTATCCTGCACTTGGCATCAGTCCTGCCGGTTTCGCGGTTGCTGCCATGGGTGGCGCGATTGGTGGCACTACCGGCGCGGCCCTGGCTGGCATCATTATGATCTACGAAATGACCATGGATTACCGTGTCATCATTCCAATGACCATTACCGTGGCGCTTAGCTATGGGGTGCGGCGCATGTNNAAGCATCGGTCAGCTTACCAGCACGTCATCTGAAAAACCCGGCCCGTTCCTCGTTGTGACAGACGGCGGAGATACTATCGTGGGCTTCGTTATTCACGACCAATGCAATGAAATCAGGCCATTTGATCCCGGCGACCGCCTCGACTCCCTGGCGCGCACCGATTATGTTCTGGTGCGGCCCGAAACCCTCTTTACTGA
>PLRJ01000188.1 GCA_003163855.1 Bryobacterales bacterium
CTCAAAAAGGAGTACGCCGCCGGCTTGGCGGCAAAAAAGGTGGCCTAATACGAAGACCACGCGCTAAATTCACGTCGAGCCAAACAGCACCACCTAAGCCTGCGCCCGTATTGCGTCTGCGGTAACATCATTGCCCGTGCATCGCCGTTGCCGCCGGAATGCCAGACCTAGCGCAAATCGTTTCACTAGTACCATCGCTCTTATGCGATCCGAAGAAAAGCGCATGCCCGTGCCTCCTTTCACTCTGGTACCTCGGGGACGTCTCACCCTTTTCTGAGTTCTTGCCCAAGCTGACGCACTTCTATGACATAGGTCACCGCGATGCACACCATACATCATGCGGCGGACACAGCTGTATCTCGAAGACGAAGGGAACTGCTACCTAAGCGTGCGAAGAGCGAAAAAACCACCATCTCTGACTTAGTGCGGCACGCACTAAGTGAACGTTATCTCGGCTGCCCGACGTTTCCAGGGCACGGAACGACCAAATCATCTCGAAGTGGATCGAACTGAGCCAGTCCTCTGCAAGGCTGCTTTGTTCGCCCGTGAGTGTTGCCGAACTCTGGGGCGGTGTCCTGTCAAGAGAAACCCGGTCATTCAGAGGCTCTTCCGAGCCCTGCCGTCTGTCCCGGTTGACCTGGATATCGGACGGCGGGCTGGTTCGTACATGCTCGAGTATAGAAAGAGCCATGGTTTGCAACTGGCCGGCGCGTTAATTGCGGCAACGGCAGGGATGAACGGTGCGGAGTTTTGGACGCGGAATCGCAAGCACTACCCGATGGCAGAGATCCGCTTTTTCTGAGGCGTGCCCCAAGAAACTCACGCGTTTGACACCTATTTTCCAAGTTCGCTACACTAGAGTCTTTGAGATTAGAGCGGAGTGAAGTCTGTCCATGCGTAGCACTGAGGTTATTTCCAAGCATGATATTGTTCGTGCGTGGCATGTGATTGACGCCAGTCAGGGTGTTTTAGGACGGGTAGCCAGCCACGCAGCCATGCTGTTGATGGGTAAGCACAAGCCGACCTACGCGACATCAATCGACACGGGTGATCACGTTATCATTATTAATGCGGCCAAGGTCAAGATGACCGGCAATAAAGAAGGCCAGAAAATGTATCGGCACCACACCGGATATCCGGGTGGGCTGGTGGAAACAAAGGCCCGGAAGATGCGGGAAACGCGTCCCGAGCGGATGATCGAGCTGGCGGTTTCGGGCATGCTGCCCAAGACCAAGCTCGGCAAGCAGATGTACCGCAAGCTGAAGGTTTACGCCGGTGAGCAGCATCCTCACCAGGCGCAAAAGCCCGAAGCTTTAACGGTTCCGGCGTAAAGATTCAGGAAGGAATTTAGTGGCAGCGAAGTTAGTACAGCATTTGGCGACGGGCCGGCGCAAGACCGCGACCGCTCGTGTATTTTTGAGGCCCGGCAAGGGCCAGATTACCGTCAATCACAGACCGTTTGATAATTATTTCGCAAACGAATCGGCTCGCGCTTATGTGCGGCAGCCGCTGCTCGCAACCGAAATGGCAGACCGTTTCGACGTCCTGATCCTCGCCGACGGCGGCGGAGTGACGGGACAGGCTGGAGCGGCGCGCATGGGTATTGCACGGGCCTTGATCGAGTTCAACACCGAGTTACGCGGCAAGCTCAAGCAACTCGGTTTCCTCACGCGCGATGCGCGCGAGCATGAACGGAAGAAGTACGGACAAAAGGGCGCCCGCAAGCGTTTCCAATTCTCCAAGCGTTAGTGAAGTCTTTCGTTTTTCTCTCCAATCCGCGACCCGCGGGCCCTCAAACAGCCTTCGGGTCGCTTTACCGTGTCGGCGCACAGTTAACGCAAATTCCGCTTTGGGCCGCGTTCCTCAACTGTTTTCCAGCACGCTTGCAGTAACAAACTTAGGGAGGCATTTTTGCCATCAATTTCAATGAAAGAATTGCTCGAAGCTGGCGTTCACTTCGGGCACCAGACCAAGCGCTGGAATCCAAAGATGAAAGAGTACATCTTTGGCGAACGTAACGGTATCTACATCATCGATCTGCAAAAGACGCTGAAGCTCTTTAAAGATGCAATGCGCTATGTGGGCGAGATGGCGGCACAGGGTAAAACCGTGCTTTTTGTGGGAACGAAACGGCAGGCACAGGAAGCCATCGCCGAAGAGGCAACGCGCGCCGGACAGTATTACGTGAATCAGCGCTGGCTGGGCGGTTTGCTGACCAATATCGCCACCGTACAGCGGTCTATCAAGCGTCTGAAAGAACTCGATGCCATGGCGAATGAGAACGCCTATGAAGGCCGCGCCAAGAAGGAAGTCGGCCGGCTGGAGCGCGAGCGCAAGCATCTGCAGCAGAACCTGGCCGGCATCAAGGACATGGTCGGTCTGCCTGACCTGCTGTTCGTAGTGGATTCCAACAAGGAAGCCATTGCGGTGAAAGAAGCCCGCAAGCTGGGCATTCCCGTTGTCGCGGTGGTCGATACCAATTGCGATCCCGACGAAGTGGATTACGTCATTCCCGGCAACGACGACGCTCTGCGCGCCATTCGTTTGTTCACCACCAAAATCTCCGACGCCGTTGTCGAAGCGCGCCAAATGGCGGCCGAAACCGAATTTACGGCGGAGAAGATTGTCAGTGAAGACGAGAGCGCCGGCGAAACGCCGGAAGAATACACGCAGTATCTTGATCCCAAATACGCCGAGCAGTTGATGTCCGAAAGCCTGGCCACAAGCAACGAACCGGAAACTCCCCCCAAGAAGGGTCCCGGAAGCGAGGCCGCTGAGGAATTAGTGACAACGACACTGGTGGAGCACTAACGGACGCGGTTTCCAGACTGCGGTACAAGCTGTGGGCGACCGGTCTTGCGGGGCTTGGTCGCTCTACTTGTGTGTAAAGGTAATTAAAGGAAGATGTTGAAAATGGCTGAGATAAGCGCACAACTGGTAAAACAATTACGCGACCGCACGGGCGCGGGCATGATGGAATGCAAAAAAGCTTTGGTCGAAGCAAACGGCGACCTGGAGGAAGCCGAAGTCATCTTGCGCAAACGCGGCATTGCCGGCGCCAGCAAGAAGGAAACCCGCTCCACCAAGCAGGGTCTGGTCAGTTCCTATATTAGCCCGGACGGCAAACTGGGTGTCTTAGTGGAAGTGAATTGCGAATCCGATTTTGTAGCGCGCACCGAAGACTTCCAGACGCTGGCTGCCGATGTAGCCGCGCATATCGCTGCGACCCGGCCCAAAGTGGTGAAACTGGAAGAAGTCACCGAGGCCGAGCGCGCGAATTTCAAAGAACATGAAGCGCTGTATACGCAGCAGTTCACCAAAGATGCCGGAACCACCGTAGGCGAAATGGTGAAGACGAAGATCGCCAAGCTGGGCGAGAACATCAATGTGTCCCGGTTCACCATCTTTGAATTGAGCGGAGATGGCGCCATTGGCCACTACATCCATGCCGGTGCGCAGATTGGTGTTCTGCTCGAAGTCAGCGCCACCAAGCCCGATTTGGCCGGCCACGATGAATTCAAGACGCTCGTGCGCGACATTGCCATGCAGGTGGCGGCGGCGCATCCTCAGTATTTGAGCCGCGAAAATGTGCCTGCCGAACTGCTGCAGAAGGAAAAATCCATTCAACGTGAACGCGCGCTAACCGAAGGTAAGCCGGAGAAAATGGTAGACAAGATCGCCGAAGGCCGCATGGGCAAGTTCTACGAAGAGGTCTGCCTGCTGGAGCAGCCGTTCATCAAGGAGAACACCATTTCGGTGGGCGAACTGTTAAAGACGGCGTCCGGCAAGCTGGGCGGTACGCTTAAGGTGGTTCGCTTCACTCGCTACAAGGTGGGGGATGCGGGCGACGCTCCGGGCGTGCAGGAAAGCCCACTGCCTGTAACGGCATAGGCGAACCCACATGGCCCAATTCCAACGGATATTGCTGAAGATCAGTGGTGAGGCTCTGGCCGGCTCTCTTTCGTTCGGGCTTGACCCTGAGCGCGTGAAGGCACTGGCTACCGAGGTGGCTGAAGTCGCTCGGGCCGGCGTTCAGGTGGGCCTCGTGCTGGGCGGAGGCAATATTTTCCGTGGAGTGGCGGCGGCGGCGCACAAAATGGACCGTGTCACTGGCGATCACATGGGCATGCTGGCGACCGTCATTAACGCGCTCGCCTTCCAGGATGCGCTGGAACACTTAGGCATACCCACCCGCGTTATGACGGCGATTGAGATGCATCAGGTGGCCGAGCCTTACATTCGCCGCCGCGCCATTCGGCATCTGGAAAAAGGCCGCGCCGTTATCTTCGCCGCCGGCACGTCTAACCCATACTTCTCCACCGATACTGCGGCCACGCTTCGCGGACTTGAGATTCACGCCCAGATCATCGCCAAAGCCACCAGCGTCGACGGCGTATACGATAAAGATCCGAAGAAATATCCTGATGCGATTAAATACGCGGAAGTGGGCTACACCGAAGTTCTCTCGAAAGCCCTGGGCGTGATGGATGCATCGGCGGTGGCGATGTGCCGCGACAACAAGATGCCCATAATGGTGTTCGACTTGAAGGTGAACGGCAATATAATGCGAATGGCGATGGGCGACGCAATTGGAACGATGATCCGATAACGCTGTTCCCACGTCGATGAATATATGGCTATGAAACAAGAAAAAGAAGCGCCGGTTGTCACTAGCTCTCCGTTCAAGACGGTGAAAGAAGTAGAAGCGAACGCACGCACGCGCATGGACAAGGTTTTAGCGGATCTGCAGCAGGAGATGACGCACTTTCGCACCGGTCGCGCCTCCATCAACGTGCTGGACAGTGTGCGAGTGGATTTTTACGGCACGCCGACTCCGCTGAACCAGGTGGCGCAACTGCACGTTCCCGAGCCCGCCATGATCACGGTTCAGCCGTGGGACGCCTCACAGATCAGCGCCATCGAGAAGGCTATTCGGAATGCCGACCTGGGCTTGAACCCTTCCAACGACGGCAAACTGATCCGGCTGCCCATTCCGCCGTCTGACCGAAGAACGCCGGCGCGACCTGGCCAAGAAACTTAGTCATGTGGCCGAAGAGCGGCGCGTTGGTCTGCGCAATGTCAGGCGCGATGCTAACGACCATTTGAAGAAGATGTCGAAGGAAAAGCTGATCAGCGAGGACGAGGAGCGGCAGGCGCTGGACATCATCCAGAAGTTAACTGACGTGCAAATTGGCAAGCTCGATCAACTGGCCAGGACAAAGGAAAAAGAAATACTCGAATTTAAGTGACAGCCCACGGCACATTAGAACACCTGGACAGGGACAGGCTGGCGGCGGTTCGTACGCTGGCTGATTTTGAAGTCTTGTCACGGCAGTTCTTGAGCCATCCGGCTTATGAGTATTTAGAAGGCGGAGCGGGATCGGGTCTCACTGCGATGCGCAACCGCGCATCGTTCGACCAGATCTCGCTGATGCCGCGCTTCCTGGTGGACGTTAGCCAGTTGGATACGTCCATGACCCTGCTGGGACGGCGGCACGATTTTCCCGTGTCTGCTGGCGCCCACCGGTTATCACAAGCTGATGCATCCTGACGGCGAACTGGCCACCGTCTGCGGCGCACAACTGAGTGGGGCCACCCTGGTCGCGGCCTGTTTTGCCACCGTCGCTTACGAAGAGATGCGGGCAGCTTCCACCCAGCCCTTGTGNNATCGGCTTGGGCGAAGATCTGGCAGGCGGCGCACACAGGCCCTCCGGCCGCAATATTTATTCCGCCACGCACGCGGCGAATGTCACCTGGAAAGACATTGAATGGCTGCGCGCGCTGACACCGAAGCCCCTGCTGTTAAAGGGCATTCTGCATCCGCACGATGCCGCGCTCGCCGTGGCTCTGGGCTGCGATGGCGTTATTGTTTCCAACCACGGCGGCCGCAGCCTCGACACCGTTGTTCCAACCATGCGCGCCTTGCCCGGCGTGCTCGATCGGATTGGCGGCCGGGTGCCCGTGCTGGTTGACGGCGGGGTACGCCGCGGCGTGGATATTTTCAAAGCGCTCGCACGCGGTGCTTCGGCCGTCCTGGTCGGGCGTCCCTATCTTCACGGGCTCGCAGTGGGCGGAGGCCAAGGTGTCGCCCGCGTAGTGGAAATTCTGCGCACCGAACTTGAAATGACCATGGGTCTCATCGGCTGCCGCAGTGTCGCCGAGATTACGCGCCGCTTTTTAGTGCAGTGATGTTTTCGGCTGAACCGCATCTAATCGGTATGGCTGTAAAAACAAAGCTTCCTCAAAACGGAACACACACCGCCGCTCCCGTACTGCATCAGCGCAGCAAGCCCATCCAGAAATATGGCACCGTAGTGCATCTTCCCATCGGCTTGGACGAAAACGTGCGCCTGGAGAGCACAAACAATTTGAATCAGGTGCTGGCAGACACCATCATGCTGCGCGATCTCTACAAGAAGCACCACTGGCAGGTCTCAGGCCACACCTTTTATCAGCTTCACCTGCTCTTGGACAAGCATTTTGAAGAGCAGGCCGAACTGGTGGATACCATCGCCGAGCGCATCCAACTGCTAGGCGGAGTGGCAGTGAGCATCGCCCACGACGTCGCGGAGAAGACAAAGCTGGAGCGCCCTCCAATCGACCGGGAAGAGGTTCCGGTGCAGCTTTCACGCTTGCTCGAAGCTCACGAAACCATCCTGAAAGAAGCACACGAATTCGCCAAAAAGGCCGGCGACGCCGGCGACGATGGCACCAACGATCTGCTGGTCAGCGACGTCATTCGGACAAACGAACTGCAAGTTTGGTTCATCGCCGAACATCTGGTGGCGCTGCCTGTTGTTAAGGCCGACGAAGATTAAGGCTCTTCCAAAGCCCTGCGATAGAAGATGTGCCTGCTGGCAGCCGGAAAGTCCCTGACTCCTTCTCTTCCCGCAACCGAGAAGCCCTCGGGGACACTCCGGGCTGTTACCCCATAGCTTCCCAAGTTCGCATGCCAGATCGAAGTCCCCTCTAAAGTCCATCCACTCGATGGCCGGCAGCGTCCACTATGGCGACTCTTTATACTTCAGTGGGTGCAAGCTTTCGCTTCCG
>PLRJ01000192.1 GCA_003163855.1 Bryobacterales bacterium
GTCGCCATACTTCTCGCCGAACAAAGCCATCGCTCCAGTCGCCAGCGCATGCTCCAGGTCCATCACCTCCGTCTTCACTTCGGTGTTGGCCAATATCTGCTGATTCACCAGCCATTCAATCTCCAGCAGCTCGTCCTGCGTCACCGCCGTGTAATGCGTAAAATCGAACCGCAGCCGACCCGGTTCCACAACGCTGCCTGCTTGTTTCACATGCGCGCCCAGCACCTGTCTCAACGCCGCATGCAAAAGATGTGTCGCCGTATGGTTGCGCATCGTCGCCCCTCGCAGCGGCTTATCCACTACGCCGATCAGCACATCGCCCTTATGCATCGGGCGCAGCACATGAATCTTCTGCACCAGCGCCGAAGCAGCAGGTTTATACGAGCCTTCCACCACCGCCACGCGCTCCCTCGTTTCCGCGTTCAGCAGCAAACCCGTATCGCCCACCTGTCCGCCCGACTCCGCATAGAACGGCGTCTTATCAAACACAACTTCGCCCGGCCCGCTCTCAATCAGCTCCACCGCCTGCTTATTGGCGATCAACCGCACAACCGTAATCGGAGCTTCCAGCGACTCGCGCCCCACAAACTCCGAAGCCGGGAGTTCTTTATAGACTTCGGCGATCTGAGCCTTATCGGCACCTTTCCAACTGGCCCGAGCACGCGTCCGTTGCTTCTCCATCTCCGCCGTGAAGCCCGGATGGTCGATGGTCAATCCAAACTCGCGCGCCATCTCCTCCTGTTCATCCAGCGCCAGCCCGTACGTGTCGTAAAGCTTGAACGCGGCCGCACCCGGCAGCACGCCATGCACCGCCGTCTTCGCCTCATCATGGAAGAATCGCTCCGCCACCTGGAACGTCGTCGCGTAGCGGTTCTCTTCCTCCTTCACAATCCGAGCCACCCGCTCCCGGCTCTCCATCAATTCCGGATAAGCCGGCTTCATAAGCTCCGCCACAAAGCCCGTCAGCTTGTAGAAATAAGGATCCGTCGCCCCGCTCAGCCGCCCGTTACGCAGCGCCCGCCGCATAATCTTCCGCAGCACATAACCGCGCCCTTCGTTGGCCGGAACCACGCCATCATGTATAAGAAAAGCCGTCGAGCGCGCATGGTCGGCATTAATCCGCAGCGCCGTTTCCGCGCGCGCATCCGCATGCGCATCTGGGTAACGCGTCACGTGCAGCAACTCCGCCGCCTCCTGCACAATCGGCTGAATCAGATCCGTCTCGTAGTTAGACAAATGACCCTGCAGAATCGCCGCCACCCGCTCCAGTCCCATCCCCGTATCGATAGAAGGCCGAGGCAGCGGCGTCAGCGTCCCGTTCACATCCCGGTCATACTGCATGAAAACCAGGTTCCAAATCTCGACAAACCGCCCGCCCCCGTCCAGCGGAAACTGTTCCTGCTCCCGTCCCGGCTCCGCCGCATGCTCGCCCAAGTCAAAGTGGATCTCCGAACACGGCCCGCACGGACCGGTCTCACCCATCTGCCAGAAATTGTCCTTCTCATCTAACCGGAAGATGCGCTCCTTGGGCACACCCGCTACCTGCTGCCACAACTCTTCCGCCTCATCATCCTCGCGAAACACCGTGACATACAACTTGTCCTTCGGCATGCCATACCACTTCGGACTCGTCACCAGCTCCCACGCATAAGCCATAGCGTCTCTTTTGAAGTAATCGCCGAACGAGAAATTGCCCAGCATCTCAAAGAACGTATGATGCCGCCGCGTGTAACCGACGTTCTCCAGATCGTTATGCTTGCCCCCCGCGCGCACACATTTCTGTGAAGACGTGGCCCGGTTGTAATCGCGCTTCTCCAGACCAAGAAAAGTTTCCTTGAACTGATTCATCCCCGCGTTGGTAAACAACAGGGTTGGATCGTTAGCAGGCACAAGCGACGAGCTGCGCACAACCCGGTGGCCTTGTCCGGCGAAGTAATCCAAAAACCTCGCGCGGATATCATTTCCTGTCATTTACGTCTATTTTCGCATTGGATAAGAAACGGTCATGTTGGGCTAAGGCGCACCAAAGCGGAAAACCGGGACTGACTTGTTTTTGCCTCCACATCACCTCCTCAACACGTCAAAGTCGAACGGCAAAAACTATGTCTGTACCGGCCTTCCACCGTCCGAAAACGCATTGTATTGTGAGAACCTAAGGTCATGGGCATGGCCGTACACCTTACCAGCCCCGACCTGCAATCGAAACTTGAGCAATGGGCCGCCCAAACCGGCCGTTCGGCTGACGAACTGGTCGAGAACGTCATGGCCGGTTACTTTGACGAACTGGTCGACGCGCGCCACATGCTCGATAGCCGCTACGACGACATCAAAAGCGGCAAGGTGAAGCTCATCCCCGGAGATGAAGTTGAGGCCGAATTGCGCCAGCGAATCGCCGACCGCCGCTCCGAGCGCTGATGAGCGCGGCTTACGAGTTTCACCCCGAAGCCCGTATTGACCTTCGAGAGATTGTCGACTACATCTCAGACGAAAGCCCCCGACGACGCCGCCGACGTTCTATCGGACATTCTGCGAACGTTGGCGTCACTTGTCCGACATCCACATCTCGGCCATAGCCGCACTGACCTCACCTCGCGGCCGCTGCGCTTCATCACGGTGCGCAGTTACCTCATCGCCTACGCGCCCGATGAGCAGCCCTTATGGCTTGTCGCGAGAATGCACGGCCATCGCAATCCCCGCGTCATGGCCGCCATTCTGCGGAGCAGGGAATAATGCCGGACCCAAAACGACTCTTGCTCTCTTCCTGGAACATCTGCCTGGATAATTTGCCGGAGGGAGAGGCGCAACAGGCCAACCGAATCAGCTGTGTCTCTCAGGACGATTTGCTAGCGCCCTACCATGAGAGAGAACTATCGAACCACAACGCGCTATGCGCTGTCCTGGGAGAGCATTTTGGGATCAAGCTTTCGCCGGAGGATTTTTGAACCAAGGATGATGACGACGGCGAGGTGCTTTATTTCACGCGGGCACTGAGCCTCGTACAGGTGACCGGCCAAGACTCATTGCTCGTTATCACCTGCAATTAAATTCTGGATGAAAGCACTGAAACTACCAAAGACTGGCCACGCTTTACAGTCGCTCCTGACAGCGTGACGTTTCATCTGATCGAGTCCATCGGCTAAGGATTGGCGATAAGAAGCCAGCCAGGCCGCTTCTAAATGGATCTAAGGTCTGTGCGTCGCGGGGTACCGACCCGACGACGCACACTGTGCTCAAGATGAACAAGCAACGCCAGCTATCTCGTGTGCGTGAAATTGCGTAACTCGGCTGGATAACTTCACCGCGACTGGAAGGTTCTATAAAGCCGTATTGAGCTCGTCTCGCCACGCCGACAAACCACCTAGTAGATTCCGGCCGGGATGGGCATTTCTCCGGGCTAAAGCCCCGTTGGCCGACAATCGTGGGTGATCTCCGTTTCGACCGTTGCGAGTGCAGCGGCGTTGATTGTCGTTATCAAAATTCGCATCCTAAAATAATAAATATCGCATAGGGACAGGCTTCATCGTTTACGCCCCACAGCTATAGCTATATATGCGCGTCGTAAGTCCATCTGGTGTTAACATCTTTTTGTCTCCGGATTGCCGACGGACAAACTGTCTGACGCCCCTAACTCGGACCTAAACAAAATGTACAAGAAAGCCGCCCGCGTCCTTCAGAGATTGCAAGCCCAGAAAAAAGTGCGATTCAAGGGCGCGCCGCCAAAGGCGCGAGCCCGACGCTCGGGAACGTCAGAGCACCAACTGGCGGTAGCAGCGCTAAAGAAAGCGCTGGCCGAGCGCAGCATGAAGCGGCCCAAGCGGCAACAGAAGTCGATGGCCGTTGAGTCGAATTCGAAGACGGCAAGCACTTCCCAAGGAACCAATATCTCTGCGAATCAGCAGTCCGCTGCTGCCTTCAACTCGATCGACGAGATTCGAGTGGCAACTTCGCTGATCGCGGCCTTCAAGGGCGAACAGGTACTCTCGATGGAGCAACTACAAAACAAAACGCCGCTTCGCCTGTCAGTGGAAGGTGTTGTCGGAGACATCGTTCGGGAGTTTGGGCGTCAGGGACTGCTGGATATAACCCGGGACGGACGAATCGCGTGCTTGAGGTCAAGAAAACTGCGGGCGCGAGTCGCCGAATTGCAACGACTTCGCGGTTCCCCGAAAACGAAGTAGGAGTTCGGGCATCCAGGAAAATTAGAGAGTGTGACTCGTTTGTCCTGCATGGTTATCAGGTCTTCTATCGCCTTCATGGGTCCAAGCTGTGCAAATTCATCGAGAACAAAAAGGCAGGGAAGGCCCCGCGTTTTCTGTTCGTCCATAAGTTCATTCAGAGCAGAGCCGACGATCAAACGGAACCAGCGCGAACAGGTTTTGAGGCGACGCCCCGGCAGTATCAAATAGAGAACCGTTGGACGTTGCCGCAGCTCACGAAAGAGGAAGGAACCCACGGCTCCATAATCCATGGTCACTTGTGAGCATGTTTACTTTTCTTCCCTTGCTGCCTGTTCAGATGGCCGTTACACGCATCAATGCACGTCATGCCGGACTGGTCAGCGAAGCCCCTAACAGTCGCTACAGCGCGATAGATATAATCACGATCATTCTCGGTGGGTTGTTGTTCGTCCTTGCAATAGTCGGCGGTTTCATGCCCGACGAAACCACCACATCATGACCACCCTATTTCAAGCTCCAGGATCTTTATAAGAACTCAAAGCTTCGAGAAGTGCTTTCATCTCGTCTGATGTGGAGCTTACGGGCGGAACCATTGTGGCTCCTGGTTCTGTCCTGTGCCTGAACGTCGAGCGTAGAAGGTAATAGACGCTACCGTAATCACTCAGGTGAACTGACTGAATGCCGCTATAGGGAATCCGCAAGTCTTCCACCCGAAAAGAGCCAATGCAAACCGGGATCATCAGTTTGCCAGATAGCCAAGCGGCGCCGGCTTCAAAATGTATCCAAGGACGGGTCACTGAGCTTTGCGAAAACAAAGCCAAAACTATGTCAGCCTCGCCCAATTCTTTTTTGATCCGATCAAGCCAAACTTCCCCCGCGTATAACGTCCACTCGTCAGCCGTAAGAAAAACCTTGTGGCCGTTCTTTTTAAAAAAAGCTGCTAGCGGTGTTGCGATGCAAGCATCTTCGTGAATAAAACTGATAAAGGTTTGCTTCAAGGCTGTATTCCTTTTATCGATGCAATCGCCTTTTCCATAGCAACTGAAAAGTCCAACTTTTGCCCCAACTCTAGCAGCGTTTCCTGGAGTCCGAACAACTGAAAGTCCTTTGTTTTTTCGTCAAAGGAAGACCCTGATTTTCTGACTGCGAAAAAGTATTTCGGCGGCTCAGTTTCACTGCGGCGAATTATAAGAACGACAGCTTCTCCCGGTTCAAGCTTCACAAGCTCTGTCCCCCACTCGATTTAATCATGTTTGGTGAGGGCTTTTTCAAGAAAAGCAAAAAACGCCCGAACGAAAGCCGCGAGCGCCGAGCCTTGCTCACGCTTCAACTACGGAGTGCTTCAGTTCTTTCCATACCCCAAGAAAATCTGTGTCTAATGCAGTAAGCTTCAGCCCCTCTACAACGGTGTCGAATATTTTTGCGTTGACTTCATTGAAAGCCACACCAACTGCCTTAACGAGGTTGAGATGGTTTTTGATGATAGAAAGTTTTTTGCGGTCGAGCGCCTTACAAGCGCCTCCTGCTCTCCTTCTGGAACATCTGTCTGGATAATTTGCGGAGGGAAGTTTTTACCGTCGTCAACTGCAGCCCGACGAGGTTAAAACCCTTATCCACGAAGCGCAACAGGCCAAACGACTCACCTGTGTCTCTCAGGACGATTTGCTAGCTCCCTACCATGAGAGAGCACGCTCTAACCACCAGGCGTTATGCGGTGTCCTGGGGGAGCATTTTGGCATCATGCTTTCCCCGGAAGATTTTTGCAGTAAGCATGATGAAGACGGCGACGCGCTTTATTTCACGCGAGCACTGAGCCTTGTACAGGTGACAGGCCAAGACTCATTGCTCGTTATCACCTGCAGTTACATGTTGGACGAAAGCACTGAAAGCACCAAAGAGTTGCCGCGCTTTACGGTGGCTCTTGACAGCGTGACCTTTCATCTAATCGAGTCCATCGGGTAAAGGATTGGCGATAGGAATCTAGCAGAGCAGCTTTTAGAACGGAACTTACGGTCGGCGCGCCGGCTGCCGGCCCCTGGCAGCGAAATAGCGAATAAAGCAACTATCGCCGTTTCTTTCCAGCTAAGATCGCCGTTTCGTTCCAACTAAAAACGATAGAAGATAATCCTGAGCGACAGGCTGAGTCCTCACCGCCTGCCAACTCTGAAACGCGGCCTTAGCCTGATCTACTTTAGACTGTGTTTCCAATCGAGCCCAAATGCGGCCACTATTGTAGTCAGCTACATGTCGTTCCTGCTGCAACGAGACAAACGCTTTTGCAACCTCACGTAGATCATTAGGCACGCTCACTTGCTGGCCAGTCCAGTCCGTCCATTGGGGCTGTGAAAAGAGCTGCGAAATGTCCTTCATAGTTCTGTGATCGAGCTCGCGTTCCAGACGTCGACGCGACTCAAGAGAACCTCCCTGCCAAAGTTGGGCCACTTCGGCGACGAGTAGATGGAAGAGAGCATAATAAGCCGTTGACAATGCCCTGCGCAGACTTGCCTGCTCAGGATCGCTAGACGTGGGCTTGGCAAGCCTGTCGGCCAGAACAAGCAAGTCGTCCGCTAATCCCATTCAGGATCTTGTAGCCGCTTCTGCTCAGATTCACTGCGAAAGTTGAAGTAGGGTAAATAATCCAGCTTGGCAAGGCCCAGATCTTCGAAGATCCGGGCACCAAGGTTACCCGTTAAATCAGCCAGATTCTCCGTTCGGCCTGCTTCATCAGAGAGGACGATGCGAAAGAAAATCGCTGGATCACCAGACCAATCCTCACGAAAGGAAGATCTGATCCGAATCACATCGGGCTGTAGTTTGCGTTCGATCTCTCGCAAACCATTGGTTAGCCGGTCACATACCTCTTCATCCTGAACGCGAGAAATGGGCATCTCTCTTAGAATAGCGTTTATAAAAGACCGTCGAGTCCCGCTGCTGCGTTCCGGCATTAGACCTATCACAGGAGGAAAACGGCCCAGAGCTCCAAAACTCCGGTCACAAAATTTTGAATTTATTTCTCCCACCAAATCAACCACATACCAACCCCTCTGTTCGGACCCTCCGCCCTTACCCGGGCAAACTGAAGCCGAAAGGATCTTCATATGGCCACCGAAAAACAACTCGCCGCCAATCTCCAGAACGCTCAGAAAAGCTCAGGACCTGTCACCCCTGAGGGCAAGTTCATCTCCTCCCACAACGCCGTCAAAACCGGCCTAACCGGTCAAACCGTCCTCCTCAAAACCGACGACGCCGTCGCCTACAAAACCCACCTGCAACGCTTCAACGATAAATTCGCCCCCGCCACCGACGACGAACGCACCCTCCTCCAGGACCTCGCCGATACCGAATGGCGCCTCCTCCGCATNNGTCGCCATCACTTACCGCAAGGACCTCAGCAATCTCGCGCTCCAAAGCATCCGCCTTAGCCGCCACCGCGACAAAGTCACCGGCGAACTGAACACTCTCCAGACCACCCGCAAGGCCGAAAAGGACAAACAGATCTCACTCGCCGCCGAAGCCTTCGTCCGTTC
>PLRJ01000149.1 GCA_003163855.1 Bryobacterales bacterium
GGCAGCGGGCTCGGCGTTGGTAGTTTTCAAAGGACCCGAGTTCCGGCGCGCACTTCTTAAGATGAACGGATGGATAGAGATCGGGAAACTGGCTTGAGGGAAGACGTGGCCATCCGAATGGTCCGCGAGGATGACGCGGAAATGATTGCAGCGTTGAGTGCGTCGTTTGGATATCCGGCTAGCGCAGATGAGATGCGGTCGCGTATCAAAGAACTCGCCGCTAGCAAGGACCGATTGGCTTTCGCCGCAGTATTACAGGATGTGGTAGTGGGTTGGATCGATGCGGCGGTGGAACGGCGCCTGCAATCGAAAGCTGTTGTGGTGATAGGCGGACTGGTAGTAAGAGAAGATTTGCGCGGCAAGCGCATCGGGCAGCGTTTGTGTTACGCCGTGGAACAATGGGCTGCGGAGATGGGAATAGCTGCAGTTCGAGTGAGATCGCAGACGAAGCGGGCTGATGCACACCGGTTTTATTTGCGCGACGGGTACAGGCAGGTGAAGATCTCGGCGGTATTCGAAAAGGAAGTGCTTCGGCAAGGAATCTCACAGACGGTAGAAGGTCCAGAAATGAGTCTATGACGGGAACCTGGCGACTAGTTATGGGGTCTGAGGTAAGTGAACGGAGCAGACGAACGATGTTCGAACAGACCTTCTTGCCTGAGACTGAAAGTGCGCGGAAGCCATATTCCATAGGCCTTTCGTTGCTGATCCAGATAGTGGTGCTGGGTGCGCTTTGCCTTGCACCGTTCGTGTTCACACAGGCGTTGCCGACGTTGCACTTGAAGGCGGTGCTGGCGGCTCCTCCAAAGCCTCCCGCGCCGGTTGGACTGAAAAGCCGTCAACAGGTGGTGCGCGCTTCGGGATATGCGCCGCGCCTGTTCCGCTTGAACATCGTTCCCTTGCCGATGAGGCCAGCAGAAGCCAGGGCCACGGCCACCAGTGTGGAGGCGCCTCCTAACGTAGAGATGGTCGACGCTCCCAGCGGCATCCCATTCGGGACACCTGGTTCGGTGGCGGAACTTCCAGCGCCAGCAGTTCCGGTTGTAAGAGCGAGGCCACAGGCAGCGAAGCCGATCCGTGTGGCATCGATCTCGGCGTCGAGCCTGATCCACATGGTGCAGCCGCAGTATCCGCCGCTGGCTAAGGCGAGCCGGATTCAGGGCGTGGTAGAGTTTACCGCGACCATCAGCAAGCAAGGCACGATTGAGGGTCTAACCCTGAAGAGCGGACATCCGCTGCTGGTGAATGCGGCGAGGGAAGCGGTGCTGCAATGGCGTTACCGGCCCACGATGCTGAATGGTGAACCGGTGGAAGTTATCACTGACATCCTTGTGAATTTCACTCTGAGCCAGTAAGTGAACTGACGGTCAATACTTGGGAAGCTGCGATCTGTTCCAGCCGCCGCCTAGCGCCTTGATCAGCAGCACGCTGGAATCCATGCGGCGGCGCATGATGTCGATTTCATTGCGCTCGTTGGCGAGCGCCGCATTCTGTGCGGTTACTACCTGCAAATAAGTGTCGATGCCGCCGACATAGCGGTTGTTGAAAATCTCCTGAGCACCGCGTGCGGCTACTGTTGCTTGATGTTGCTGGATGGATTCCTGGGCCAGGACGCGCAGCACGGTGAGGTTATCTTCTACCTGTTGATAGGCATCGAGGGCGGTCTGGCGAAAATTGGCTGAGGCCTCATCGAAGCTGGCGTACGCCTGATCTGAAATAGCGGCTCGGCGGCCGGCGTCAAAGAAAGTTTGCGAAAGGCCCGGACCCAGCGCATAGACGAAATTCGAAGCGTTAAACAAGCTCTTGATTGATGTGCTCTCAAATCCGATTGCGGCGTTTAACGACAAAGATGGGAAGAATGCCGCGCGAGCGATGCCGATGCGTTCATTCGCCTCATTGGCGCGCCGTTCGGCTGCGGCGATGTCCGGTCTGCGCTCCAGCAGTTGCGAAGGCAGGCCGGTTGGAATTGGCGGCGGCTGCGCGTTTAAAGGCGTTTCCGCTATTGAGAAACTTGCGGGGGGCTGGCCGATGAGGACTGCAATGGCATGCTCATACTGTTGCCTAGCCACCGTGATATCGGACTCGGCTACCAAGGCGGCTTGCAGTTGCGTCTGGGCCTGATAGACGTCTGAAATGGCGCTGATACCGCCTTCAAAGCGATTGGTTGTAATGCGCAGAGCTTCCTTATAGTCGGTGACTGTGTCTGCCAGCAGCTTCTTCTGAGCATCGGCGCTGCGCAATTCAAAGTAATCCATGGCGAGTTCCGTTTGCAGGCTTAAGCGCGCTGTAGCCAGATCGGCGGCGCTGGCCTGGGTTTCTTCTTTAGCCGCATTGATGGTGCGGCGCACGCGTCCCCAAAGATCAATTTCGTAATTAAGATCGAACGGCAGTAGCAAGTCCGCTTCGCCCTTGTTGGCGGAGGCGGCGTTGAAGTACGGCCGGTCGGCCGCGTAGCGTTCACCCACTGTGGAAGGCGATGCTCCGATGGTTGGATAGAGGCTGGCGCGGTTGATGCGAATCTGCGCGCGGGCTTCACGGAAACGCGCTTCGGAGGCTTTCAGGCTTTGGTTTGCAAGTGCTACCTTGGCCTCCAGGTCATTCAAGATGGACTCGTTGAAGAGGGTCCACCAGTCGCCCTTCAGTTCTGTATCAGCAGGATTTGCGGGCATCCAGTTCGGGTCGAGTTCTTTATAGGCATCGGGGGCTTTCGCCATTGGAACCGTTGGCGGAACGTAGACAGGACCGACCATGCAACTGGTTGTTATCAGCAGTAGCAAAGCGAGAGCGAGCGACGTTTTCCCGGACACTATTTCGCTCCCGAATTTTTCACTTCTTTCACTTGCACCTGCTGGCCGGTGCTGAGTGAATCGGACGGGTCCAGAACAACCAGGTCGGTGGCTTTCAATCCGGAGGAGATTTCAATGAGTGCGCCGCTGTCGTTTGAAATAGTCACCGGCACCAGCACTACGCGGCCATTGCGCACCACGCCCACCTGCAAGCCGGCGCTGCGGAAAATCAGTGCATTCGATGGGAGTGTCAGGCCCTGGATTTGATCGGGCACTTTGAAATGCACAAACACGTAAGCGCCCGGTAAGATTTCCGCCTTTGGATTAGCAACATCTACTTCCACGTTCAATGTCCGGCTGGACGGATCGATGGTATTCGAGTTGCGAGCAATGCGCCCGATGAATTCGCGCCCGGGATATTCATCCAGAGTTAAGCCTGCCGTGCCACCATCGCGCACCGCTCCAGAATAAGCTTCCGGCACCGGCACAAACACGCGAATGGTCCCGATGGACGCCAGATGGAAGAGGGAGTGCGGGGACGATCCGCCTTGAATCAGTTGACCCACATCGGTATTACGCTCCGTTACGATCCCATCGAAGGGCGCATAGACACGTTCAAACGATTGCAACTGCTGCAGCCGGCGAACGGCTGCGTTGGAAGCCTCGACGGCCGCCAGTTTAGCTTTCGCGTCGCTTAGGGCCTGGTCGGTCTCCTGCTTGGAAACGGAATTGCTCTTCAAGAGATTCTGATAACGGGCCGAAGTAATGTTGGCCAGATCGAGATTCGCCTGGCTGCTCTTCAACTGCGCCTGTGCCACTTGCAGTTGCTCGTCCAGTTCGGGCGTCTCAATCACCGCCATCAGTTGGCCGGCCTTCACGCGCGCGCCGATATCGAAGTACCAGCTTTTCAGATAGCCGTCGGTACGCGAGTAGATGGGCGTTTCCACGTTGGCTTGGGCGTTGCCCGGCAGCGAGAGTTCCGGCGACAGATGTGCCGCATAGGGATGAGTTACGGAAACGGTGGGAATGGACGCGGCCTTGGCTGTGTCAGCGAGTTTCTTCTCAGCCGCCGCGCGCCAAAGAATGCCCAGCACCACGACGGCCGCAATCAGCGCCGCGATTATAAAGAGACCGAGCCACGCAATGGGCGGTAAGCCGCCTTTTGGCGGCGCAATGGGCAGCCGCGCTCCGGCATCAAGACGGTCATCGTCCAAATGAGTCTCTTGCGCGTTTTGTTGATTGATCATCTTTCTTTAGGCTCCAACATTAACGGCTTTCCGTTTCGGTTCTACCGCCTGCTCCGGATCTTTGCGGCGGCCATGC
>PLRJ01000066.1 GCA_003163855.1 Bryobacterales bacterium
CGAGGCGGCCTCGGCGTGCCCGTGTTGCGCGTATTCTTTAGAAGCGAATCGACTAACTTCAAGATGTTAAATCCTTTTGGGCTCTGACATCCGGGGAGTGACCGCGACCATTAGGGATGAACTCCAGCTGCATAGTCGGATGTGGGCGTTTCCGATGTCTGCGTAACCAGGAAAGAGGAAGAACTGGCCAGAGCATTCTCATGCAAAAGGCCACTGCAGCTAAGGAAACCGATCCAATCGAAAGCGGCCGAATAGCCGATTTGAAAGAAGCCGGATGTGTTCGGACCAACCAGCGGCGCGATGGCGGGTAGTGGCAGCGGCGCAGGCGTCTCCATGGGAGCGTTCGAGAAAGAGGGAATGGTGGCCAGTGCCGGGTTGTTTGCCACCACAGCGAAAGCGAACATGTTGCCGGGCGCTTGCGCCAGCACATAATTACCGCTGGGTACAGTGAGGCCCGATCCGACGATCGGATAAAGTCCCACCGGGCTGGCCGGACTGGCGCTGGTGGTGAATACTGCGGTTCCGCTGGTGGCCGAAGCTAGCGTGTCGCCTCCAACAAAGCCGGTAACACTGCCTGTCAAGGGCGGGTTGAAGAGACCCGAAGGACGCGATGTCACTTGGGCCGTATAGTAAAGGGTCGCAGGTGTTATCGAGGTGGTGCCGGTCTGGCTGTAAACCACGATATAGTTGCCGGCGTCCGCTCCGGTCAACTGACCACCCGTGCCGGAAACCGTTTTGCCGCTGCCGGCGTTGGCGTTGGCAAACGTGAAGGCAGGAGTGCCGCTAACAAGACTCACCGAATCCTGACTCAGGACGCCCGTCAGCCCGGTGATTGTTGCTGTGGCGCTGGTGGTTCCGTCGTAAACCTTGTTATTAGCGCTGAAAACCAGCGTCAGCGGCGCAGGCGTGATCGAAGCCGTTTGTGTCCCGGTCGCCACTACCGTATAGTTGCCCGCATCCGTACCCGTAAGTGTGAACCCACTGCCGCTAACGGTCTTGCCGGTTCCCACATTCTTGTCGGAAAAGGAAAATTGACCGCTCCCGGCTAGAGTCACTTGGTCATCGCCGATGACACCCATCAAGTTGCCCAGGCTCGCGGCCGCAGCCACAGTCGAATCATAGACCTTGTTGGCAGGCGTGAAGGGCAACGTAAGCGTCGCGGGGGTAATGTTGGCGGTAGTGGTGTCGATGGTGTTAAGCACATAATTTCCGGCATCACTTCCGGTTAAGGTTAAGCCCGTCGCTGTCACCGTCTTGCCGGTGCCGGCATTCTTGTCTGAGAAGTTGTAGCTTCCGCCGGTCACGCTGACGCTATCGCTTCCGAAAAGCCCTGCAACAGTCGCACTGCCGCTGGCCGTCGTGGTTCCGTCATAGACTTTGTTGCCGGCGGAAGTGACAGCGGTAACGGGCGCAGGCGTGATGGACCCGCTGCCGCTGGCCGTAACTTGATAGCCGTAGACGTTTGCGGCCCCGTTTGTAGCGCTGATGCCGATCCCGCTGACAGTCACCGGAATACCCGAGCCCACGTTCTTACTGCCGTAGGAACCAGTGGTCGCCGCACCTACGAGGATTGTGTCGCCATCGACTCCGGCCGAAATTTCTGAATAGGTCGCTGACGCGAGGTTGGTAGCGGTAGTGCTGCCGTCATACTGCTTCGTGATGGGACTCAATGTGGCCGTGATTACCGGGGCCATCGTATAGAAGAACGCATTGCCGGTACTTTGCGCAGGGGCGCTTTCGCCGTACGTAGCGTTGTACTGCTTGAAGTCATAGGCTTCGCCCGCGCGGTTGTCGTTTCCGGGGTTCTGCGACCACACCTCCCAATTGCCATTCGGAGCGGCCACAGCGGAAGAGCCGCTGTTGTTAGTGAACGTGGTGCCGTCCGCCAGCACTAGCGAAATCCCTGATCCCGTCGTCTTCACCGTATTGCTGCTGTCAATAATCAAGGCGCCGGCGCTTTGAATCGTCGCGTCGATCACATAGACACCCTGCGCAGCATCGGTGGTTCCGAGATGCAGGTCGGTACTGTTAAAAACAGCAAGAGTGCCGCTGGCCGCGGCCGGCCCGTTTGGATGAACCAGGTTCGATCGCGGACCGTTCTGAAGACTTGGTGGGACGACGATTTTGCGTGTCACCCCCGCCGCCAATGTGCCGATCGCGTTGTTCGCGTTAGTCAGCACGACGCTGTCGTTGTTCAACAGCGACAGATCGGTCGGACTGATCCCGACGCTCTGCGTCACACTCGCAAAATTCTCGAACACCAAATTCAACCCGCTGAAGTTGGTGGAAGTGTCGATGTTTATGGCCGAGTCATACCCGATGAAGTCGTAGCCCTGCAGAGGAGCTGTCATTGGAGCGGCCCCGTTCAGCGCGATGGCCAGGTCGTTCAAGGCTGTAGTCGAACTGGGAACGGTACTGCGAAGGGTTATGTATCCGGCAGTGATCGGCATCGTGTAGTACGGGGCAGCATTAGTGTTGTCCCAAAAGGAAAGCCCGGCACCGCTGCTTAGGTATGTCACCATGGAACCGCCGTTTGTCACTTGTGAAGGGTTCACCTCAAAGGAGTAGTAGCCGTCGGCTCCCGTGTAGACTGTTTGTCCGATGCTGGCCCCGTTCAAAATACCTTTCACCGGCGATCCATAGAAAGTGTTGTTCGCGGAATGCGATTGGTCAGTATAAGCGACTCCCGAGAAGGTAGCGGGCGCTCCATCCGGAAACTGCCATTGCAAGTACGGGTAGCCCCCGGTGGCATTGCCCCAGACTGTTGGGGAAAATCCGGCCTGGGCTGTATTTTGTAGTTGCGTTCTGGTCAACCCCGTGCCGCCCCCGCTGCTGATGGTCGTACCGGAGTTAGTCATGTCCCAGTAAGAATCGGTGACGCTGCCGCCGGCGCCCACCGCCACCAATCCATTGGAAGCGATGACAGTCGAGTACGAACTGGATATGGCACCCAGGTAGTTGAACCCCACTAATCCCGCTTCGAAAACCGACCCGCCGCTTACTACGCCTTGCGAGTAGCAGTTGGTGATGGAACCACTCGGTCCGTTCACCCCAGCGAGGCCAGCCGCCAGCTCGCTCTGCGCATTCACTGAACCGCTAGCAAAAGAAGAACTGATACTTCCTTCGTTTTCCCCCACCAGAATGGCGGTAGTATTACCGGTGCTTTGAACATTTGCGTTTATCACTCCGACGTGGCGCAAGATTGCTCCGGCTCCCAGCGTGCCGAACAGCGCCGTGTTGTAGGCACTGGATTGAATGTTGAGATTGCTAATCAATTGCCCGTTACCGTCGAAGACACCCGTGAAATAACCGATTGGAACGAAGTTCGCCACCGAACCCGCATCGATGTTTGCACCCATCGCATAGGTCCCCCCAAGCGTTGTTCCGTTGGCGCCAATCGACTCCAGGTCCGTAACGTTGTTCACCAGCATGTAAGCGGTAACGCCTCCGCCCGCCGTTGCATTGGTGAAGGTTTGTGCATTGTTGTACTTTCCCGACCCTCCAGCTGGCGGATTGTAGTAAATGGAAATGGCGCCCGATGTTGTTGTTGTGGCCGCATTCAGCGCCACGCTGCCGGCGCCGGTGCCGGTGTTGTCGGCGCGCAGGATGATATTGCCTGCGCCGGTATTGGTAATGGCCTGATTGACGTTGATGTTGTTATAAGCGCTCAACGTCAGAGACGCTCCCGTAGACCAGCTAATAGGACTGTTGACGTTGATATCGCCATTTCCTGCACTGGTGTTTCCGAAACCGCTGCTGCCGCTAGCGGTCGTCTGTTCTGTCACGTTAGTACCGTCATTCAGTGCGTTGACGATGGAAAGGGCGGCCGAAGCATCAATGTTCAAGTCCACCGGATCAACCAGCCACGAACCGCCCGTGCCGGTACTTACCTTCGCTCCCGACATGCTGACGGAATGACCCGAAGTTTCTATGGCTCCGCCGGTGCCGTCGGAGTTTTCCGCGAACACGCTGCCCGACAGGCTCAACGTGCCGCCATCGGCCACCAGCCAAACCTGTCCATTCCTGGTGCCCGTGCCCTTGGCGCGAATGACGCCGCCATTGTTGCCGGCCAGCGCATAGATATTGCCGCCGGAGGCCCGCACCTCCACTTCAGCCGCCGTCAGCGAACCGGAATTTGTGATGTCCCCGCCTGCGGTTTCGACAAACACTCGCTGATCGCTGCTGGAATCCTTCAAAAGCACCGTGTGCCCGGCTGCCAGCCCCACGCTCCCGTTTGCAGCCGCTACGCTCCCTTCGTTATCCACGGCATTGGCTAGCAGAAACACACTCCCGCCGGTAGAGGAAATGGCGCCCAGATTCTTCACCATTGCGTTGGAGTTTCCCTCAAACAGCAAAGCTCCGCCCTTCATAAAAGCGGCGTTAGAGATCTGGAGCGGCGTAGCGACGAAATCGCCGGTCGTTTTTATCGTGCCGCCCGGTCCAATAAGAACCCCGTGCGGATTCAGAATATACACGCTGCCGGTGGCTAGCAACTGGCCAAGGATGGTGCTCATGTTGCCGCCCGTTACGCGGTTGAGCGTGGCGCCCGAGCCGTTGTTGAAATTGACTACGCCACCGGCACCAATGGAAAAACTGTTCCAGTTGACGACGCCGCGAGTGCTTGACTGATTAATCGTCAGCGTATTTGCAGACGCCAGAATGGAGCCGCTCCCGGCCACGAACGTTCCACCCGATGGAACACTGCTGGCGGCGGGGAGTAAGGTCTGTGCAAGAAGACTACCTATAGCGCAGGCGCGAAGACGCTTGCAGCAACAATTCCGCATAAAGGACACTCAAAATGCCTCCCAAGTGGAGGTCTCCCTTATTAAAGTGGAAGACGCAGCCGAAAACTCTTAGCCGGGATTCCTGGCTCAAGAATCGGTTAAAGGTTTGCGAAATGCTTCCGATAGTGCCTAAGTGAAGGGAATTCTTCACTAGCACTCATGCCGCCCACCCTAGTGCCGTCTGAAGGTTTAGAAAGCCCCGCGTTGCAGAGCTTTAATCCGCTGAAACGCCTGACAGGCCTCGATGGGCTACGCGGGCTGGCTATATTGAGCGTCATCGCTTTCCACACCCTTAGAATTAAGGGCGACGTTAGTGGTTTTCTGGTGGGCTGGCGCGCCATGCAGGAGTCATCTTGGGCTGGCGTCGACTTGTTCTTTGTTCTCTCCGGCTTCTTAATCACCGGTATTCTCCTCGACGCAAAAGGTGACCAGGCCTATTTCAAAAACTTTTACGCGCGGCGTACACTCCGCATCATGCCGCTGTATTATGCGGTCCTGGTTGTCGTGCTTGTCGTCGTGCCTGCCGTTCTTGGGCTTCAGCATCTGCCCCCGCTTTTTCAAAGGCTTCTCTCCAATCAGATCTGGCTATGGACGTATCTGCAAAACTACATTCAATCGACCGGAGCCCACGCGCTTCCCGGGTTGGGACACTTCTGGTCACTCGCCGTTGAAGAGCAATTCTATTGGTTCTGGCCTTTGCTTGTGTACCTTCTGAGTCGTCGCTATCTGTTCAACCTTTGTGTCGCCGTTTGTGTATTCGAACCCTTGCTCCGGCTTGCAATGCTGCACTTCGGTGTCACACCCTGGGCCATCCGCCAATACACCTACACGCGAGCCGATACCTTGCTCTATGGCGCCCTCGCCGCGCTTATCATCAGGAGTCCTAACTGCGCACTGTGGCTGAGAAAAAACATATTCATCCCCGCTACGTTGTGTGCCGCAGCGCTGGGTGCAATAACTCTGAAGAACGGATTTATCCCCTACGAAGCTGTGGAAACGATCGTCGTCGGTTACTCCGCGCTCGGCTTCCTCTTTGCGGTTTGTATCTACAAGGCCGCTTCGGAAACTAATCCACTCAGCAAGCTTCTATCCGCCACTCCGCTGCGCTGGTTTGGCAAATACAGTTACGCCATTTATATCTTTCACTGGCCGGTCGCTCAAGCCTACGAAGCAATTGTCGCTCCTCGCCTTCCCTTCCTTGCACGCCCAGTTTCCGCCCTCTTTTGCTTCTTAGTTGTGACTAGCGTGAGCAGCGGAATAGCTGTCCTGAGTTGGTTCCTCTTTGAGTCAAGATTCCTCGCCCTTAAGCGCTACTTTGAGCATGCTCCGCGAGGCCTTTCCTCACGCAAGGAGCCGGGTTTAGCGCCCTTAGCTGCCTGATTGATCATTTTCAGCTCTTCTCCTGCACTCGCTGTATAAACTTCGAACCACCGCGGTTTACGCATCACTGATACTGCACGGAAACACCTGGAGCCACAACCGCAACAGGAAATCTTCAAGCTCTCAAAAAATCAGGAGTAGAATAAGGTTCGCGTAGTAGTAACGCGTTTATAGGTTACGTCACCTATATTCTGCAGTACGAGTTTTGTAGTTTGGGAGCTAAATATGATCCGCACATTGACGATGCAGGCGAGAATCCTTACCGGGCTTCTCACGATAGTTGGGTGCGCGCTTCCGCAGGCCTACACCATATCGGCCAAGCCAGGCGCTGTTAGTTACATAGAAGGAAATGTCAGCGTGAACGGCGTGACGGTGGCTAGCAGCGACCTGCGCAGCTTGTTCCTGGCCGCAAACGACCGGCTTTTTACGGAAGTTGGCAAGGCGGAAGTGCTGCTGGCGCCGGGTGTTTTCCTTCGGGTTGGCGACAACTCCCAGGTTCGAATGATTTCTCCCAGTCTGGTGGACGCCCAGATTGAACTTGTGTCGGGTGAGGCGATGATTGAGCTCGACCAGTTTGTGGCGGGGAGTTCCACTTCGGTGATGGACCATGGCTCCCTAACGGTGCTGCAGAAGACCGGTTTATATCGTTTTACCGCAGATGCGGAACCTACCGTCGGTGTTCTGGAAGGCAAAGCGGACGTAAATTTCGGCGCTAAGAAGATTGAGCTGGGCAAGAACAAGCAGGCTCTTCTAACCGACGAACTAGGCGTTTCAAAGCTTGATTTGAATAAAACGGACGATCTTTACGCCTGGAGCAATGTGCGGGCGCAGTATGACGCCGCGGTTTCTTATCAGGGCGCAAAGTCCGCCTACAACGGCGGCGGCTACGGGTATTCGGCGGCCTATCCGACACCTGGGCTTTACTGGAACAATCCTTATAACTCGTGGATGTGGATGCCGGGCAACGGCGCGTTCTATAGCCCGTTCGGCTGGGGATTTTATGGTCCCGGGTTAGTGGCGTACGCTCCGATTGTTGGTTACGGCTACGGTTATGGCGGTGGTTATCTGCCGGTGGTGACCAAAGCGCCGGTGGTAGTGCCGATCAATCCGAAGCATCCTGGCGTTGTGGCGCAGGTGACTACGTCCCCGGCGGTGCATGCGGCGATGAGGCAACAGGTTCTTAACAACATTGAGAGGACGGGCTACCAGTTCCATACTCTGAGCGGCAGACCGGCGGCCTCGCTACCTGGTGGAAGAACCTACTCGAATCCACAAGCGGCGGCGCGGGCTGCTGCGTCGAGCGCGGCGCCAAGGCAGAGCAGTGGCGGTGGCGGATGGAGTGGCGGCGGGAGTTCAGCCGCGTCTTCGACGTCGAATGCCACATCTTCCATCTCCGGCGGCGGTGTGTCCAGTGGCCGCGCGATGAGCAGTGGTGGCGGCGGAAGCAGCCGGTCCAAGTAAGCTTCGAGCCGATGGCGTATCTGCTGAAGTCGGAACCTGAAGCTTACTCGATTGAAGATTTGCTGCGGGATGGCGAGACCATCTGGGATGGCGTCACAAATCCCGCAGCGGTCCGCAATCTGGCGGGCATGCAGAAGGGCGATGACTTGGTTATTTACCACACTGGCGAAGAGCGGCAGGCGGTCGGAACCGCTAAGGTGGTCAGCGTAGACGCATCGAATCCCAAGACGCCGTTAGTGAAGATCAAAGCCGGGCACAAACTTCCGGCGCCGCGCACTTTGGCTGACATTAAAGCGCACAGTTTGTTTGTGGATTCGCCGCTGGTAAGGCAGGGGCGATTATCCGTTGTCCCTTTAACGAAGCCTCAGTTTGAATGGCTCATCAAAGCCTGACGCACTCTGGAGTAACCTTCGCGTACGATTGCCGGATCGCCGCCCAAGCCAAGACGGATGTGATCCGGGGCTCCAAAAAACCGGCCGGGCGTGGTGCTGGTATCGTAGCGGTCGCGCAAAAGCTGGCAGAAAGGCTCTACCGGGATTGCAAGCTTCGGAAACAGCACGGTTCCTACCTCAAGCGGTTCCAACAAGAGATGAGGGCAGCCCGCCAACGCTTCGTAAGCCGTCTTGCGATTCTGTTGGAGCAGCGCTTTGGACCAAGCCTCGATCTTGGCCAGATGCTGAAATGCGATGCAGCTGATCTGGTCGGTCAGGTAAGGATTGTTAACGCCTAACAGGTCGTTGATCAACAGCATTTTCTTGGTCAGGCCAGGTTCCGCGAGAACCCAACCGCAACGCAGGCCGCTGAGTCCATAGACCTTGGTCAGGCTGTTGGTGGAAATAAATTGCGGCCCCAGGTGGAAGGCGCTGGGCGGCGCTGACTCGTGCAGGAGATCGAGGTAGACCTCATCTACGAGGACGCGCGCCTCCACCCTGTCAGCCAGTTCTCCGATGGATTGGAGTGTGGACTGAGGGAGCAGGGCGCAAGTGGGGTTGTGCAGGTTGGTCAGAACGATGAGGCGCGTGTTCGGAGTTACGGCATCCGCGATGGCGTCGAGATCGCGGCTGGCGAATTTCACTTGCGCGCCAAGGTATTCGGCGGTTTCCCAAAGAAGCGAGTAGGACGGGTATTCCATCACCACTTCGTCACCGGCCTCAATCGTGGCGGCCATCGCCAGGTAGTTTGCCATGGAGGTTCCCAGGGCGGTTGTGACGCAGTCCGCAGAGACACCACACTTAGCGGCGATGGCGTCTTTAAGTGGCGGGTAGCCGTAGGTCCCTGGACCGGACAAAGTCAACGCGGAAAAATCGACGGGCAGTTCGCTCAGCGGATAGCTTTTCAGTCCGCTGTTGGCAAGGTTGAAAGCAACGTCCTGAGTATGGGTCTTGACCCAATGCATGTATTCCGATGAGAGGATTCGATTACTGTTTTGCAATTCGTTGTTCTGCTCCAGAAAGTGCAGAATGCGCGGCTGCGCGCCGCCAAAGAGGATTTTAACTCGCCAACCCTTTCGGCGGCGCGCCTGACACCGCGCCCGTCTTGCGCGCGTTCCAGAAAAGATAGACGGGAATGCCTAACAACACGATGACAAGCCCCGTGAAGCTGTTGGCGGGGAAGTGATAGAAAGTGGCGAGTACAACCAACCAGCAGCACGAGATGAAGAAGATGGTGGTGACGGGATGGCCGGGGGTTCGGTGAGCGCTGGCCGGGGGCAGCCGTTTGCGAAAGACAAACAGCGAAGCTCCGGTTAAGCCCATAAAGATGAAGTCGATAGAGACGACGTAGTTGAGAATCTGTTCGTAGCGGCCGGACAGGGCGACGATGCTGGCCATCACTCCCTGTAAGGCGATGGCGGCGACCGGCACGCGTGTCTTCTTCGGAACCCAGGCAATTTGTGAGAAGAACAGGCCATCGCGCGCCATGGCAAAGAAGACGCGCGGCGCGGTAAGCATGCCTTGGCTCAGGAAGCCCAGCGTTGAAATGGAAATGGCCAAGGCCATGAAGGTTGCTCCAGCCGGACCGATGGATTTCTGCATAACGGTGTAGGCGGGCGTGGTAGTTTGCGCCAGGCCAAGCGGGCCGAGGGAGCGAAGGCATACAATGTTTACGGAAATATAGATGATGGTGACGCCGGTGACGCCGAACAGCAGGGCGCGTGCCAGATCGCGCTTGGGATTGCGCATTTCGCCGGTCATGAAGCTGGCAGTTTGCCAACCGCCATAAGCAAAGAGCACGGGGACTACGGCGGCACCGAAGACGACCAGCAGACTGAAGGAGAGCGCGGGTTCAGTGGTGGGTTGTGGGGCGGCATCGGGCGCATGAAAACCAGCCAGGATGAGGCCGCCGATGGCTGCGACCTTAAGGATCATGAGAACATTTTGCACAGTACTGCCAAAGCGCACGCCGATGCAGTTGATAGCGCTGAGAACGAGAAGGGTCAGGGTGGCGACGAGGCCTTCGGGCCAGGTGTAGGGAACCAGTTGATGCGAATAACGGGCAAAAGTGACGGCAACCGCGGCCATGCCTCCTGTCTGCATTACCAGCAGCAGGGCCCAGCCGTAAAGGAAAGCAATGCCGGGATGAAAAGCCTCCTGCAGATACGCATATTGGCCGCCAATGTTGGGCCTAAGAACAGCAAGTTCGGCATAAATGAAAGCTCCGCTAAGCGCGGTGAGGGCACCTAGAATCCAGGCTCCCAGGATGAGCGGCGAGGTGTGGACCTCACGCGCAACGACATACGGATTAACGAAGATGCCGGAGCCGATGATGCCGCCCATGACGATCATGGTGGAATCGAACACGCCGAGTCGGCGGGCTAGAGGATCGGCTCCGGCGCTAGCCATTCACCGGGCTAACCATTAACAACTCTGGGTGCTCGCTTCGTGGGGGCTTTTCTGGATTTGCCCGATGAGATACTGGCGGTTTCAGCCACTTCTGTCTGTTCTGCCATGGCGGCGGGCTTGCGTTGCGGTAGTTCTCCCAGGCTTTTCTGCAGCGCCTGCATAAGATCGATAACGGGAGCGCGGCGGCGCGGCGAATCGGGAACGACGGTCAGACCTTCCTTCTTGGTCTCGATCATCTGCAGAAGCTTGCCCTGGTACTCGTCATGGTACTTGGAGGGATCGAAGTCGGCGGCCAGGCCTTCCACCAGCTTTTCGGCCAAGGCCACCTCCTGCGGCTTAACGGTTACGTTGTTATCGGCGCGGAACTCGGGCACTTCACGTACTTCTTCCGGGTAGAACATGGTGTGCAGCAACAATCCGTCGGCATGCGGGCGGACAACTACGGTGTACTCCCGCTGATGCATGGCGATTTTGGCAATGGCGCTGTAGCCTGATTTCTTCATCGTTTCCAGCAGCAGGTGATAGGCCTTCTTGCCGGCTTCTTCGGGCACCATGAAGTACGAGGAATCGTAGTAAATAGGATCGATGCCGTCGGCTTTCACGAACTCCATGATCTCCATCGTGTCGCTGGAGGCAGGAGCGATGCCTTTGATCTCTTCGTCGTTGACAATGACGTAGCGGTCCTTTTCGACTTCATAGCCCTTCACCAGTTCGCTGCGCTCGACGAGGCGGTTACATTGGGGGCAGAAGGTCTGTTGCTTGATGCGGCCGCCGCAAACCTGATGGATCTGGTTGAAGCTGACGCGTTCCGTGCGGGCGGCGGCAAAAAGCCGCACCGGGATGGTGATAAGGCCGAAGCTGATGTAGCCCTTCCAGACTGTAGAAGCCATTTTTTTCTCGCTGGTTATTTGACCGTTTCGCAGGCAAAGCGCTACAAATCATGTACTTGCAGGCGCTCTTAAAACAATAAAGCTTCTGTATGTTGTTTGCAACTGGTGTTTTTATAGCTAGAATCTGCCGGTTGCCGTTCGATAGAGTCAACAGGAGAGATTATGTCTTCCATTAGCTCAAGTCCGTTATCGGCGGGCACGCAACAACTCTACAACCAAGGCTTGTTGCCAACCAGTCTGCCGAACTCTGTTTTGAATAGCGCATCTTCGAGCGACCTAAGCCAGCTTGCGAACACCTCTATCGCGCTGGAGCAAAGCGCAACGCTGTTGGGCATTACTCCTACCACCAACTCGGACTCGGTTGCCTTGAGTTCGGACGCGACCGACCCCTTAACGCAAGCCGTAACGAATGCTCTCACCAGCAATTTGAATCAGGCAGTGGCGCAGTTCCTGCCGCAGGAATCATCCACCACTGGAAGTCAGATAAATTTAGTGGGTTAGTCATCAGCTAAAGCGCAGGCGCGGTTTTGGGTCAGGATGAGAAGTCTCATCCTGACCCTTTTTTGTGTGTAACGGCGAGAGGCGTAGACTCACTTAGAGGAGCGGGCTATCAAGCTGTTTTTATACTTCATTGGCAAGCCGCGAGACCAAAATGCAAACGCCATCGCAGGCGAGTTTATGAAGCGGAGCAGCCGGTATACGACCTGCGAGATGCGGGAAATTGTGCCCGGCCGCTTTGACCTTTTTGAGCGGCATAGTGCGGCCAAGAAGGTATTTCTGGATCCAGCCGGGAAGATTTTGGATTCCCCCGGCTTCATTGAAATGGTGAAGCGCTGCGAAGACACGGCCCAGGATCTCGTTTTCCTGATTGGCGGACACGACGGGCTCCCGGCTGAATGGAAACCCAAAGCCGATACGCTGCTCTCGTTATCGGCTATGACGTTTCCACATGAACTGGCTCGGGCCATGCTGGCCGAACAGATCTACCGGGCGTTTACGACGCTGCGCGGTCATCCTTACCCGCGATGAGGAGAGAATGTGTGGCGAATTAGTTTGTGTGTCTTCTTAGCGGCGTTGGTCAGCGCGCAGAGTCAGGACCCCGATTCTGTAGGCGGGGCGGTTTATCGCGCCGGCGGCGATGTGACGGCTCCCTTGCTGGTGTCGAAAGTGGAGCCAGCTTACTCGGACGAGGCCCGCAAGGCGAAATACTCGGGAACGGTATTGCTGTCTATCGTGGTGGACGGACGCGGCGTTCCGCGCGACATTCGCGTGGTTCGACCGCTAGGCCTGGGCCTGGACGAGAAGGCGATTGAGGCAGTAAGCAAGTGGAGATTCAATCCTGGCCTGAAGGACGGGAATCCAGTTCCGGTGAGGGCGACCATCGAGGTTAGCTTCCGGCTTCTGGATAATCAGGGGCAGCCAATGGGGCAATCCCGTCCGCTGCCGGCGGTCGATAATGGACCCAAGCCGGCGAGCGCCGAAGAAGCATATCGAAGAGGCATGCGGCTGTTGCGCGCTAATAATCTGGTTGAGGCCAAGGCGCTGCTGTCTAAGGCAGTGGCGATGAAACCATCGTGGCCGGAAGCCTGGGCTGGAAGAGCCACATTGGAATACCGCGAGCGCAAACTGGCTGAGAGTGTCAGCGATTACAGCAAGGCCATTTCTTTGAGCGAGCCACGCGAAAGCTGGTTCTACGAGAGAGGATTGGCCTACGCCGCCATGGGACACTATCCGCAGGCGAACGCGGATTATAGCCGGGCGATCGAGATGACTCAGGAGAAGAGGGCCATTTACTTGTATCAGCGCGGCTCGAGTTACTGGCAGATGCAGGATGGAGAGAAGGCGGTGGCCGATTTGTCGAAGGCGATTGCTTTGGATCCGGCGCTGACAAGAGCGTATGCGACAAGGGGTGAAATATTTGCTGCAAAGAAGGACTGGCAAAATGCACTCGCCGACATGAACGCCTGGGTGGAGTTAGATCCGACGGAGGAGGCATATAGGAAGCTGGCGGAAGTGCGGCGCGGCGCAGGGGGCGCGGCTGAAGGTGTCGCCGGCGCGCCTACCAGGAGGAAGCTCTCCGATACCGACGCAAGCAATCTGGATCTGGATGCACCCAAGTTACTGTTTCCGGCTGACAAAGCGGAGCTCAACGCTTTTCCACGACGAACGGTCTGCACCTGGGAGCCCGTAGCAGGCGCGGTCAGCTATCTATTCGAGTGGGATTACAGCGCCGACGGAGTCTGGTCGCAGGCGGGCAATACCGAGCGAACGGGTTATTCCGTGGCGGGCACGTCGTTCTTTTTCGACTTTCCGGGCAAGGAACCAGGGCGCTGGCGTGTTTCCGCCCTGGATGCGCAGGGACGCCGCGGCCGGACGAGCGAGTGGCGAACGTTTGAATACCTTCGCTAAGTAGTCCGACGTAGTCAGTTGGGTGCGTTACGTTTCCGTCCGCGGCTGATTAGAATCGGGACTATATCGTCACCCGTAACTTCCGTAAACGCTCAGTAGTTGGCGATACTGTAAGGAGCGAGGAGATGTATTGCCAAAATCAGCACTCATCATCGGGATAACCGGACAAGACGGATCGTACTTAAGCGAGCTACTACTTGCCAAGGGTTATACGGTTCATGGAGTCGTCAGGCGCAGTTCGAGTTTTAATACCGCGCGCATTAATCATATTTACGCAGACCCGCACGAATCGGGAAGAAGGCTGCTGCTGCACTATGGAGACCTGACGGACTCCACTGGATTGCGCCGTGTGCTTGAGGTTTCCGTTCCAGACGAGATTTATAATCTTGGTGCACAGTCGCATGTGAAGGTTTCCTTCGAGAATCCGGAATACACCGCTGACTCGGTGGCTGTGGGTACGTTGCGTTTGCTGGATTGCATGCGCGACCATATTCAGCACACCGGCAGGAATGTTCGTTTTTATCAGGCGGGTTCGTCGGAAATGTTTGGCGCGGCTAAGCCGCCGCAGAACGAAGAAACTCCGTTTTACCCGCGGAGTCCTTATGCGGTATCAAAGGTAGCGGCGCACTGGTATGCGCTGAATTATCGCGAGGCGTACAACTTTTTCGTCAGTAATGGCATATTGTTTAACCACGAATCGCCCAGGCGCGGGGAAACATTTGTCACGCGCAAGATTACCCGCGCGGTGGGTCGCATTAAAGCGGGATTACAGAAGAAGTTGTATTTGGGAAATCTCGATGCGAGGCGCGACTGGGGTTTTGCGGGCGACTATGTAGAAGCCATGTGGATGATGCTCCAGCACGACGAGCCCGGTGATTTTGTTGTAGCAACAGGTGAGGCCTACTCGGTCCGGCAGTTCCTGGATGAAGCCTTCGGACATGCGGGATTGGATTGGAATCAATACGTGGAGATTGATCCGCAGTACTTCAGGCCGACGGAAGTGGATTACCTCCTAGGCGATCCTTCGAAGGCGCGTAAAGCGTTTGGATGGAAGCCAAGAACGCCGTTCCGCGAACTCGTTCGCATGATGGTGGATTCGGACGTGCAACTTGCCCTGGAAGAGAAGTACATGGCCGGACGCACGGCGGCCGGTGTCGCGAGCAGCCGTTAAAGGCTAAAGAAAGAGAATGGCGGTTGGCAGAATGGTGCCAGCCGCCAATAAACCCCAGATAACACGCGCGTCGCGGGTGAACTGGAAGGCCATGTAGATGCCGAGGCCTGTCGTGGAGATAAGGCCCAGGGACATTAGGAAGACGAACCACTTCAGGATCAGCGTCGACGCTGCGTCCTGACGCGGTTTCGCTGGTGCATCTTCTTTTCGCTGCACTTGCTTAGTGCGGTCGGGAATGCGGGCCGGCCCGGACGGCTTTGTTGCCATATTTTGTTTCTTGTGGATTTGCGCCAGTTTTACGATCCACTGGGGCGGCTGATACGAGTCGCCGGGATGCCCTTCATGCAGTGAGAATGTCTGCAAAGCTCCGCTAAAAGCAAAGAAGAGAATAGCCGGAGCGAAGAAGGCTCCGAGCCAGAGGTGGAACTGGCGTACCCGCTTCAGCACGACTGCCCTTGATTTCGCTTTGGTTACAGACTCGATAGGGGTGGCAGAGCTTAGGCTCAAATGGAATCTCCTGTGGGCTGGTGTTTTTCAGGTTGCTAAGTAAGCGCAAACCAAAACGGCAATCCCCACAAGATAGCTGGCTTTATCACGAAATGCAAAAACGATAGGATCGTCGGTCAGCAACCCTCGATTGGCCAGAGTGAGCAAGCGTCCAATCCAGTAAAGCAGCGGAAGACTGATGAGCCACAAGAATTGTGGATGCCGATAGAGCCGCACGACATCCGGGCTGTTTATATACAGCACGGTAATTAAAACCGAGATAAAAAGCGCGGAACTGGCGAAGGAATTGACGGAGGCGAGGTCTGCCGACGTATAGGCGCGGCGCGAAGCGGCCGTTGCCTCGTTGGGCTTGGCGGGTACCAGTTCTACCACGCGCTTGAGCAGGGCAAGACCCAGGAAAAAGAAGACCGAGAAGGCGAGTGTCCACACGGAAACTTCGATATTGGTCGCGCTGCCGCCCAGCAGGATGCGCAGGGTGTAAAGAAAAGCGAGGGTGACGGTGTCGAGAAAGAGAAAGCGCTTGAGAAAGGCCGAGTAAAGAAAGTTAACGACAGCGTATACAACGATTAACTGCGCCGCCGCGACCGGCAGTTGCCACGCGCAAAAGACGGAAGCGGCCAAGCCCAGCAATATGAGCCCAAAGCCAGTGAAAACGCCAAGCTCGCCTGAGGCAAAAGGGCGATGTCGTTTGCGGACGTGCGCGCGATCGGCTTCAAGGTCCAACAGATCGTTCAGCACGTAGAGGGAAGAGGCACAAAGGGAAAGGGAGAGGAAGGCGATAGCGGCATTCGCCACCTTAAAGGGCTGGGCGAACTGGTGCGCCAGCAGCAAGGGGACAAAGATGAGGGAATTCTTGACCCACTGGTGAAGGCGGGCTGCCCGCATACAGACGAAAAGCTTTGAAAAGAGGCTCGATGCGCCGGCACCAAAGAACAAGCGGCCAGCATATAGGTAAGGTGAATCGCCGAAGAAGTCATGTAAGAATTTTGGCGGGTCGGCGTCATAGCCAGTACCTAAATCGGCGTGGCTCAGAGTCCGATCAAATAGTCCTAAGTGCTCGGAGATCTCATTCGCCCTGTCCAAGGGCAAGTTACACGCCAAATACAAAGAATGGCCGGCTTTTTTCTTGGCATGCAAGGCGGTAACAATTTCCCGATTATAGGGGAGCAATGCGGCATCGGGGAAACCGTGTTTATAGACGTTCTGACTAAAATGCGAGCGGCCTTTTAGCAGCCAGAAAGGAAGCACAAAGAGCAGAAGCGGCCGGTTTCGCAGAGCCGCCAGCAGCGCTTCCGCCAGGTAGCTATGCAAGACAAGCGCGCGATTGAAATCGACGCACAGTGAAACTTGCCGCACTTCCTCAGCAGCTGTTTCGATTTCCGCAGGATCAGTGGAGGAATGCGACACGTAGGTATTTCTGAATTAAAGGAGTGTAATTACCCGTGAATCACGGCCGTTTTTCAGAATAACAGTTATCTGGATGTTTGAATTAGTACCCTCAGTTACAAAACGAAGAGCGGTTTGGCGCCAGGCGTAGACGGCGAATACCAACGCTCTTAGTACCGCTCGCGGCACGCAATGTTGACAGCGATTGTGTCGTATAGGACGCTAGTTTTTAGACGTTTTGCGCGAGCCATGGAAATGTGGCTCAAAGAGCGGTAGCGTTCCCGCATCGGAGTTACAAACCTACAATTTATGACCACAATGAATCCGCCAACCATGGTTCTTCCCTCCGATCAGGATGCGACGGGTAGAACGCTAGGCGACCGCGAAATCGAGTTAGTAACTGAAGCCCTGCGTACGGGAACACTAACCAGCACCAAGGGATCGTTCGTCGCACGTTTGGAGTCGGCATTTGCCCGGCAAATAGGGTCCAAATACGCCTATGCGTGCTCTTCCGGAAGTGCTGCCATTCACGCCGCTATTTCCGCTATCGATCCCGAGCCTGGTGATGAGATCATCACGTCGTCGATTACGGACATGGGTGCGCTGACTCCCATTCTTTACCAGGGAGCGATCCCGGTTTTCGCCGAGAGCGACCCGCGCACGCTGAATGTGACGGCAGAGACCATAAAGCCGTGGATCAGTGAAAAGACTAAAGCGATTGTAGTCACTCATCTTTTCGGAAATCCGTGCGAGATGAAGGCCATTATGGATCTGGCATCACTGCATGGCATTCCAGTAATTGAAGATTGCGCGCAAGCGTTCCTTGCCACGTCAGGCGGCCGTAACGTCGGAACCATCGGGACCATTGGTTGTTTCAGCATGCAGCAGGGCAAGCACATGACCTGCGGCGAGGGCGGCCTGGTTACGACCGACGATCCGGTGCTGGCACGGCGTATGTTCCTGTTTGTGAACAAGTGCTATGGCTATGGCGACACGAATGCCGACCATTACTATTTGGCCCTAAATTCCAGACTGACTGAAATCCAGGGCGCGGTGGCGCTGGGACAGTTAGAGAAGCTTGAGGAATGCGTGCATGCGCGTACCACTCACGCCGCGAAATTGACGGCGGCGCTGAAGGGCATACCCGGTATTGAGCCGTTTCCGGTGGCCGAAGATGCGACCTGCGTGTATTGGAAATATTGCCTGTTGGTGGATGCCAACGTCGTGCCGGACGGCGCCATTGGACTTGCCCGCCTGTTGAAGGCACGCGGGATCAGTTCCGCTCCGCGCTACATTCAGAAGCCTGCATTCATGTGCGAAATCTTTCAGAAGAGACGCACGTTCGGCAAGAGTGAATTTCCGTTTACGCTGGCGCGTCCGGAGGTTCTGCAGTATAACCGCACGCAATACCCAATGACCTTTGCCGGACTGGAGCACACGCTTGTGCTGCCCTGGAACGAGCGCTACACGGACGAGCATATCGACTACATAGCGTCGGCGATTAAAGAAGTGCTGGGCCACTAAAAAGTACTTTTCGGCGGTTGCCGTATGAAAGCTTTTATCCATCCTACGGCGATTCTCGAGAACGGCGTTGTTGTCGGCGACGACTCCTCCATTTGGGACAACGTTCATATACGTCGTGACACGGTGATCGGTCGGCGTTGTATTGTCGGTGAGAAAACGCACATCAGTTACGACGTTCAGATAGGCGATCTGGTTAAGATCAATGCCTTCGTCTACATCTGCACAGCCGTGACGATCGAGGATGGAGTGATGATCAGCGCGGGCTGCATTTTTACCAATGACAGGTTTCCGCGAGCTGCGAACTCGGAGTTGACAGCGCAAAGGGACTCATCGCCCGATGAACACACGCGACCGACGCTGGTGCGGGCGGGGGCAACACTGGGTGCAGGCTGCATCATAGGTTGCGATTTGACGATCGGACGTTTTGCCATGGTGGGCATGGGAAGTGTGGTGACGCGTTCGGTGCCCGACTTTCACTTGGTGCTGGGAAATCCGGCGCGTTTAGCCGGTTACGTTTGCCGGTGCGGGCAGCCGTTTGCGCGCGTGAGTGGGCAGGAACCGCAAGACTCCGATTATGGCTGCGGCGTGTGTGGACTGCGCTATCAATTGCGAGGCGGCCGCGTTGAGTCGCTGGCAGCGTGAGTAACGGCGGTAAGTGGGCGGTAGTGGGTGGTGGTCTGCTAGGCATGACCATGGCGCACACGCTTGCCAAACTCGGGCGCCACATAACGCTGATTGAAGCAGGCGCCACGCTAGGTGGACTGGCAAGCGCATGGCAGATTGGCGATATCGTCTGGGACCGGCATTACCATGTGACGCTNNAAGATGCAGTGGAAGAAGACGCAGACCGGCTTCTATCATGACGGCAAACTGTATCCTTTTTCGGATGCGGTAGATTTTCTGCGCTTTCCTATTCTTACGCCGGTCGAGAAATTTCGGCTCGGCACCACGATTCTGAGGGCATCGCGCCTGAAAGATTGGCGTTCCATTGAAAACGTGACCGTGGAGGAATGGCTGACCGGCTTGTCAGGGTCCGGTGTTTTCAACAAAATCTGGCGCCCGTTATTGCGAGCGAAGCTGGGCGAGGAATACAAGACTACGGCAGCTACATTCTTGTGGGCGACGATCCAGCGGCTTTACGCGGCGCGCAATACCGGAATGAAGGAAGAGTTGTTTGGTTATCTTCCGGGCGGATATGCGGCCATGCTGGCAAAATTCGAGGACGCCCTCACTTCGTTGGGCGTAACACTTCGCAAAAGTGCCAAGGTGCAGTCTATCCGGCGAAATGAGGGCGGACTGTGCATCCACTTTGCCGGCGGAGAGCGAGTTCCCTTTCAGCGGGTGATTGTTACCGCGCCCTCGGCGATAGCGGCCCAGGTTTGCGAGGGCCTGGCCGACGAGGAGAAAGAGAAGCACCGGAAGATCGAGTATCTGGGAATTATTTGCGCTTCGGTTCTGACTAAGTCGCGCATTTCGAATTACTATGTGACTAACATCCTCGACGAGACCATCCCTTTTACCGGATTGATTGAAATGTCGGCACTGGTAGACGCGAGCGAACTGAAGGGGCACGGTTTGTTCTACATTCCCAGATATTTGCGGCCCGACCATGCGGACTTCGCGCGCAGTGACGAAGATTTGCAAAGCGAAATGCTGCGATCGTTAAAGCGAATGCATCCGCACTTGAAGGACGACGATGTGGTGGCGTTTAGAATTTCCCGCGCCAGACATGTTTTTCCGCGCCCTACTTTGGGGTATTCGACAAAAGTGCCGGCGGTGGATACGACAGTGCCGGGATTGAGTATCGTAAATTCGGCGCATGTGATAAACGGCACCTTGAACGCGAACGAAACGATAGCGTTGGCCACAAAAGAAGCGTTGCGCATTCATTCAAAGGCAAACTGAAATGTCGTCGAAGCCCATTGCTAGTGTTTCACTCGATCTGGATGATAAGTGGACCTATATGAAGACCCACGGGGACACCCGATGGTCTACTTATCCGAGCTATCTGGAGATTGTCATTCCGCGCGTTCTGAAGTTCCTGAAGGAACGGGGATTAACCATAACGTTTTTCATTGTGGGTCAGGATGCGGCGCTGGAGCACAATCGAGATTTGTTGCGAACCATTAGTGACGCTGGCCATGAGATTGGCAACCACTCTTTCAAGCACGAACCTTGGCTGCATCTGTATTTGGAACAGGAACTGGCAGAAGAGTTGCGGGCAGCCGAAAGCGCGATAGAGCAGGCCACCGGCAAACGGCCGAAAGGTTTTCGCGGACCTGGCTTTAGCGTGTCGGAAACCGTCATAAAGGTCTTGATCGGGCGCGGATACAACTATGACGCTTCCACGCTGCCAACGTTCCTGGGACCTCTAGCCCGCGCTTATTATTTCTTCACTGCCAAATTGGACAAGGAGGAGAGGAAACGCAGGGCTAAGTTGTTTGGTAACGTTCGTGACGGACTGCGGCCCATCAAAATGCATACTTGGCGCGCGACGGAGGGCGCCATTACTGAACTGCCAGTAACAACCATGCCGCTGGTGCGTACGCCTTTTCATCTTAGTTACTTGATATATCTAGCCGTTTTCTCACCATTACTGGCTAAGTTGTATATGAAGATCGCCTTCACCTTATGTAAGTGGGCAAAAGTTGCGCCATCGTTTCTGTTACACCCGCTCGACTTTGTGGGACCAAACGAGGCGCCGGAGTTAGCCTTCTTTCCGGGCATGGGACTTAGCTTGGAACAGAAGATGACAGTGGTGAAGGCGGCATTCGACGAACTTGAAAAAACCTTTTGCCTGGCATCTATGCAGAAGCATGTGGCAAGCGTCACTGACGCTTCGGTTGAACTGGCTGAGGTGTCTGTATCGACGCTCCGCTGATCGTAACCCTGCCGCAGCGAAGGCTTCCGTGGGTCGAGCCGCTTAAAGCGCTTGCGCTGCTGGCTATTTTCCTGGACCACGTGGCGGAGCGCTTGTTTGGGTCGCCTTACTTCGGCAATCCGGATGTGCACTGGCCGCCGTTCTGGGAACGAATTGGGCAGTTACTAACGCCACCCGTGTCTTCTGGTAGGTGGGGATTTCTGCTTGCGGCTCTTCGCGACACAGCGTGGGCGGGCGACCAGGGCGTTTCCCTTTTCCTCGTGCTCAGCGGACTGACACTGGCGTGGAGTTGTGCATCCAAAAGCGAGCCGGGCAATATCTCATGGAAAACTTTTTATCAGCGGCGATTGTTGCGGATTTATCCGATTTGGATCGCGGCAAATCTGCTGCTGCTGTTCCCGTTTGCGATTTTCGGCGTTCGTCTCTCGCTGCTCGATCCTCGGCTGTATCTGAGTCTGGCAGGTATCCGCGTTCTGCCTGATCAGTTGTACTACGGCAACTCCGCCTGGTGGTTCGTGACGCTGCTGCTTCAGCTTTATTTGGTGTTCCCGCTGCTTTGGATGGTTTTGAGGCGATTCGGCCTGGTGGCATTTGCAATCTGCGTGCCGGCGCTGGCACTGGCCATTCGCGGTGCGGGATTGTTGGCATTTCACGACTATTTGGACGCCTGGTCGCGCGGAGCCATTTTCATAACGAGGTTGCCGGAGTTCGCGTTTGGAATAACGGTCGGCGTCTTGCTATTCCAATGCAATCCTTTATATGCGCGCTGGAAAGTTTTGGCAAGTGGAATCGTCTGTCTTGCTGTGGGCCTCGCGAGTTCGTTCTGTCTGCTTGGGATGACGGTAGCGCCCGCATTGCAGGGTTGCGGAGCGTTTCTCGTTCTATACAGCTTGTTCTCGCATACCTCTGCAACAACCAGATTCAGTTTGGGCGAGTGGATTGGACGCCACTCGCTATCACTGTTTCTGGTTCATCAGCCTTTTGTGAGATTTCTTATTCCTGAGTGGGGCGCCGGTACAAGGGCTTTGCCTTTCGCAGTGCGTTGTTGTCTGGTGATCCTTTTATCCGTGCTGGCAGCCGTGTTGCTGGAGCGCGTCAACAGCGCCGCAGTGAGAGCACTAAAGCGAGCCACCGTTCGATGGGGCGGCGTCGGTCTCAGCGTTCGGCTGGCGAGCGCTTTGCTGGTGGTCTGGCTGTTATTCATTAGTGGGGATTTGATAGTGCGTCATTACTCACCGTTGGAGGCGCAGGATCTTGGATGGGGCGAACGACCCTCCTTGCAGCCCGATCCGGTATTTGGATGGAGGCTTCGGCCGTCGGAGAAGACCCGGTTGCGCTGGATCAGTTACGACTACGAGGTCGATTCAAACAGCCTGGGTTTCCCGGCGCCTGAGTACGGGCGAGCGGTACCGCAAGGTGTGCAGCGCATTCTGGTTACCGGAGATGCGTTTACAAGCGCCGAAGGAGTAGATACCGCTAAGTCATGGGCCCGACTGCTGGAGAAGGACCTTAGTGGCACACAGGTTCTCGACTTTGCCGTGACGGGCTACGGGCCCAACCAATACCAGCAGGTTGTTGAGCGCTTCGCGCCGCTGTATCACCCCAATGTTGTGCTGATTGGTCTTTTCATCAACGACTATCAGGATGTAATGACGACCAATGCAGATTTCCAGAAATCAATTGGGTTCGGGCGTCCAAATCCCGATGGGCTGGCAGCTGTGCTGACTTTTCGACAACTCAGCGCTTTGGTTCGACAGAAGCTGACGAAACTTGTCTACGACAGGATTTTGAAGCGACCCGATCCGGATGGTTATTTTCTGGGCCAGTTTGAACAGCTGGAAAGCGGCGACGACGGCAACGTGGCGAAAGGCAGGACCGCGCTAGCGGAACGCCTGGGGCAGATTAAAGAGTGCGCCAATCTTAATGGGGCTAGGTTGCTGGTTGTCCTGATTCCTTCCGGGCCGCAAGTCTGCCAACCGGAATCTCTTCGTTACTGGCCGAAATATACGAATCTCGCCGATCGCAAGTTTGATGTTACTCTGCCGCAGCGGACTTCTAAGATAATCGCCGCCAAGCTAGGTATTCAAACGATTGATCTGCTGCCGGTGCTGCGCTCCATGAAGACCTGCCCTTATCAGCCTGAAAATATGCACTGGACCGCCGCTGGTCATCAAGTGGCCGCTGAATATGTCGCGCATTTCCTGATGCAGGGAAGCGAGGAAACGAATGAGCATGAGTAAATTACGTTTGCGATTTAGTGAAGTTACCAAGGGAGCAAAGGCGCAGCTTTCCATGCGCTGGCAGCTTATCGCGTTATTCTGCATTGTTCTGCTCGGATTTGTTGCGCGCATTGAGACCATACAATCGCCGAAACTGGACCGCACGCTCTGGAAGGAGATCGACTACATTGCAATCTCCAAGAACTATGCCGCTCACGGGATGCATTTTCTGCAGCCCGAAATAACGTGGCCGGCCGAAGAGCCTCGCATAACGGCGATGGAATTCCCCGCGGTTCCCTACGCGGCTGCAACGCTGTATAAGGTTTTCGGATTCCAGGTTGGCACGGCCAGGGTTATCACGCTGATTGCGTTCCTGTTGATGCCTGTTTATCTCTTCTTCCTGGTGCGGGACGAAATGGGACCGGTGACGGCATTAACCACTGCGCTGGTTGCGGCATTGATGCCGATTCATCACCCGTTTGGCCGCATTCTATTTTCCGAGCCGGTATCCATTTCCATGAGCGTGGCTGCGTTGTTCCATTTCAATCGGTGGGCCAAATTGAAGCAGTTTCAGCAGGCCATTTTCGCTGTTTTGACTTTCACATTGGCAGTGGCGGTAAAGTTCGAACCTTTGTTCATGCTGTTGCCGCTGGCGTATTTATGGTGGCATTACCGCGGCGTGGGTAAGAACGCCGTGTATTTCGTGTGTTTTGTGGCCGCGTCGCTCGTGATTCCTCTTTGCTGGTTTTTCTATGCTTACCATCTGAGCCAGACCTCCATCGATGTTTTTGGCGTGGTTCCCTTTATCCGGGGTCATAACAAGTTACAAACGTTCACAATGATTCGGCAGATTCATCATTTCTGGCTGGCTCTTGCGCACCGCATCTGGACGCTGTGCTGGGGTGCGCTCGGGGTTCCGTTTGTGTTGGTGGGTGTGCTGGTTGCGTGGCAGGAAAAACGAGCGCGTCTGTTTCTGGTATACAGCCTGGCCATTGCCTGCTACTTCTTGCTTGTTGCGGAGGGACAAATCGACGCGCAGTATAGGCAGCTTAATGCAGTGCCTGTGTTGAGTTTCTTCATCGCGCTGGGAGTTCTTTCTTTGGTGAGCTTGGTTCTGGGCGCGCGCACGCCCGAAAGAAGGATGAAACCTCTGATGGCGGCAAGTGCGGTTGTGATCCTGATCATGTTCCTGCCTTCGTTTTGGACAATTCTGCGCGAAGACCCGAATGAGCCGGCTCATCCGCGGGCCTGGGCCTTGGCGCAAGTTATTCGTGCGCATTCCGCTCCAGGCGACCGCATCGTGGCGCTCGGTGAATACACCGCGCACGTGGGTGGCAATGATGTCAGTCCCGTCCTTTATTACTATTCAGGCCGGCAAGGCTGGACCTTAAACGAGAACCAGCTTTCTGAGCAAAGTATCAATGATCTTATAAGCAAGCACGCGACACTGCTGGCTGTAGACGATGAATTCGTTTTTGAAACGTCCATCGCCAACCAGCACACCAGAGAATTCCTTGCAGGCCTGATGAAGAAGTATCCCGTTCTCTATCATTCGGGTGACGGGCTGTTGCTGCAGTTGACGCCGCCAGCTACATACACGCGAACTGCCATTAAATAACATGATGCGAACCGTTCGGAGGTCACCTAGCTGGCCACTTCTCTGCGCATTGGGGTTAACCATAGTGCTGGCGGCAACTATCAACCGCCAGAGCCTGTGGACTGACGAGGCGTTTTCCGCCTTCATGGCGAGTCACCGGAGTTTCGGCAGTTTGTGGACCACGCTGCTGGGTGGCGATTCTTCCGATTTACAGATGTGGATGTACTACACCTATCTGTTCTTGTGGGGCAAAGTATTCGGACTTAGTGAGATTGCCTTCCGAACTGCTAACATTCCTTTCGGCTTTATGTTTTCGGCAGCGCTGGTTTGGACCTGTCGACGTTTGTACAACAGCCGCATTAGCTGGATAGCGGCGGGATTGTCCCCGTTGGCCTGGTCCTTTTCCAACGATGCCCGACCCTACTTTGTGATCTTGGCGTTTGGAACGGTTTGCGTGGGCGCAGTGTCGATCTACCTGGAGACCTCGGAAGCCGGTGAGAAGAGGGTTTTGCCATGGGTGGTGCTGGCAGGCCTTCTAGTAGGCGCCACGTTTCACATGTTGATGCTGCTGCTGGGCGCTCCTTTGTGCGTGATGATGTTGACATTCTGGAGGTACAAGCCAGATGCCATTCGCTGGAGCGACTGGAAACTTCCTCTCGCCGTTTTAACACCTTTGGCGCTCGCCGAGGCGGCATTTTTCCTGTGGACCTTTCAGCGTGGAACTGCTTACGAATACGCCCACCCCGACCTTATTTCCATGGCATCGGTGGTCTTCCGCTTTGCGGGTTTGTCGGGTTATTACCCAAACCGGCGGTACGACATCTCGTTACGGCCTTACTTGCCAACAATGGTTGCGGCTTCGCTCGCCTTCGTCATCGGAATAGTTGCGCTGGCCATGGCAGCGCGGCGTTCCCCTCACTGGCTCAGTTTTCGAGCTCTAAGCTTGGCGCTCGTGTTCGGCATGCTGCAGGTTTTTGCCATGAGTGTCGCCATTAAGGAGCAGGTGGAGGTGCGGCATACGGCATCGCTGCTGCCATTTTTACTTTTCATGATTATGGCGGGGCTGAGTGTCGGTGAAGGCGAGAAGTGGAGCCGGGCGGCGAGGATTTCCTTTGCTTGTCTGGTGGCAGTTTGGCTGCTGGGCGACCTGCGGCAGGTCTTTCTGCCCGAGTACCAGCGCGAGGACTTCCGCGCCGCCGTTAGAAAAGTAGAAGAGGTGAGCGCGGCAACGCACGCCGAGGTCGCCGTGGTGGCTGACCCCGCTGCGGCCGATTATTACGGACTGGCTATGCACGGGCGGGACTGTTATCCCCTGGTGGGAAGTTGCCAGAGTGGTTTTGCACAAGTGCCTTGGGTGACGGACGTCCCGGCAGTATACGCGGGTTCCTGGACTGCCAGCCAAGTTAGTAAGTGGCTGTCAGAGCGCAAACAGAGTAAACGCCCGCGCGTAGTACTGATTAGCCGAACGCGACACCCGATGTATAAAAACTCGCCGTGGTGGCCAGAGCTTCAGTACTTACAGTACTCAAACCTATACCTGTTTCACGGCTTTTACGTCTTTGTTTTTTCTTAGCGTTGCGCGACTGGAGTTGTAATGTTGGAGGCCTTCCCGTGAAGTACCACGCGCAAACACGGACCTTAGGTTACCTTTTGGAGCGTTGGAGCATTGACATCGGGTGTGTAAGTACGCGAATCTACAGCAGAAAGTCTTTCCACAAATTAGGAAGTTAATGCTGGGTTTTCTGGCTGCCGGCAAAGAACGCGGAGCGGAGTCCGCAGGTTGTCCGGCACTGAGTCCGTTGAAGATGGGTTGGCGAATATCGGCGATATTCGGCTTTATAGCCACTGCACGTCTTGAATGCTCTTCGCCGGCAAAGTCGAAACGTCCCTTTGAATTCGAATAAAGCAATGGCGCAGATCCCGGAAACCAATACCCTAAAGCCGCGAAGACACGTGCTGACAATAGCGCTAGAGGATTATTTCCAGGGGCCTGCCTTTTCCAAAATTATCAGCAAGCGTCGCTGGTCGCATTTTGAGAGCCGGTTTGAAAACAACTGCCTGCATGTTCTGGAGCAGCTGAAGAAAGCCGGATCGAGCGCCACGTTTTTCGTAAACTCCTGGGTAGCGCGCACGCGGCCCGATCTGCTGAAGCAAGTGGTGAAAGAGGGTCACGAGATAGCCTTGGCAGGTCAGCGCGGCGTCAGCTTCCGTAAGATGAAGCCCGATATGCTGCGCGATCACTGTGCGCGCGATCGCGAACTTCTGGAAAACGCGTGCGGTCGGCGCGTTCTGGGATTTCGAGTGACGGACGTGTGGCTGAAGCCCGCCGATTTGTGGGCATTGGAAGAGTTGGCGAAAGATGGATTCGCTTACGATTCCAGTGTCATCCCTTTCCTGCGCGCATTTTCGACAGAGCCGTGGCGGCAATTTATTCACAAGAATGAGTTTGCAGCGGGATCAATTTGGGAAGTGCCTTTGTCTTGCCAAAGCTTTGGCGGCTTCATGCCTCCGTTCGCTGGCGGTAATTATTTCAGGCAGTATCCAGAGTGGTTTACCCAAGGTCTGATAAGGGACTGGGATAGCAAACTGACTGAGCCCCTGGTGCTCTATTTTCGCCTGTGGGATTTTGATCCGAACCAACCTCGGCTACAGGTGGGGTCCCCGTTAACGGAAGTGCGGCACTACCGTAACGGCGAACGAATGGTGCGTACGCTATCGAATTTGTTCGAGCGATTCAAGTTCTTCGGAATCGCCGACCAGCTGAACTTGCAAGCCAGTCCCTTGTCGCCGCGCGCGGCACCTGCGCAGTTGGCCGAACCAGTTGCGCGTACCGTGGGCGCGAAGGTCATCGCCAAGCCGGTTAGCATCATTGTTCCCTGTTTCAATGAGCAGGAGGGAATACCTTTCCTGGCTAATAATTTAACCGCGCTCCGCGAAGAATTAAAACCTGAATTCGAGGCTGAATTTATCCTCGTGGACGATGCGAGTTCGGATAACACCTGGGACTTACTAAGTCGTCATTTCGCAAATTCGCCGGCTAAGTTACTGCGGCACGAACAGAATAAGGGAGTTTCAGCGGCTATTATGACCGGCTTGGCCGAATCACAAGAAATAGCCTGCTCCTTAGACTGTGATTGCAGTTACGATCCTAGCGAGATGAAGCCCATGCTGGCGCTGCTCCGCGACGAGGTGGATATGGTCACGGCTTCGCCGTACCATCCGAACGGGTCTGTCTTAAATGTGCCCGGCTGGAGGCTTGGGCTTTCGCGCTGCTCCTCCGCGCTCTACCGTCTGGTAACGCGATCCCCCATGCATACTTTCACTTCCTGTTTCCGGGTTTACCGCCGCTCGGCTGTCGTCGGGATGACTTTGAAGAACAGTGGGTTTCTGGGCGTGGCCGAGCTGATGGGGCGATTAGCACTGGACGGCCATCGGATTGTCGAACATCCGGCGACATTGGAAGTCAGAATCTTCGGCCAATCCAAGATGAAAATCCTTCGCACAATATTCGGCCATTTTGGTTTGCTGAATGAAATGGCCTGGAGCCGTTACCGTGAGCGTAAAGCCGAGAAAATTCCTGAATCCTCCGGTCTTCCTGTTTAAATCCGGGCAGTAAATCGCGTTTATGTGCTTTAATTGGCAATTTTATTTAATTACTTTGACAGGTGCCTTATGAATTTTAAGCAGAATTTAGGACAGACCATACGGTTCGGTATTGTTGGGGCCGGACGGATTGCTGAGGCCTACGCCACAGCTTTTCAAACAGCCAGGAATGCGAAACTTACATGCATTGCCGATGTACAACCGGCAACCGCCACCGCTATGGCCTCAAAATGGGGCTGCGTTGCCTTTGAGTCGCACGGCGAACTGGCTGAGAGCGGACTGGTGGACGCCGTCATCGTATCAACGCCGCCCATTACTCACGATCCTATCTGCCTGCAACTGCTTAACAAGAGGATTCCAGTGCTTTGCGAGAAGCCGGTAAGCCTGTCACCGGAAAGTGCGCGCGCAATACGTAATTGCGCGGAAGAAAACAAAACTCTGTTTGCTATGGCCTCAAAGTTCCGCTACGCGCAGGATGTAGTTCGCGCCAGAAACATCGTCGCTTCCGACATCCTGGGGCAAATCGTTCTATTTGAAAACACTTTCATGTCGTATGTGGACATGTCCAACCGCTGGAACGCTAACCCTGCGATCAGCGGAGGCGGTGTTTTGATCGACAACGGGACGCACTCCGTGGATATCATGCGTTACTTTCTAGGAACGCTGGCTTCCATTCACGTCGTGAGCGGTATTCGCCTCCAGAATCTCGTAGTAGAAGATACGGTTCATGCTACGGTGCGGGCGAAGTCGGGCGCGACAGGAAGGGTCGATCTTTCCTGGAGCATCAACAAGCAGTGTGACGATTACATTGCCATTTATGGAACGAAGGGCACGCTGCGGGTGGGTTGGAAGGGATCGTTTTACCGTCAGGAAGGCAGTCGGGACTGGGTGCAGTTTGGCAAAGGCTACGACAAAGTGCAGTCGTTCAGGGATCAGATTGAAAACTTTGCGGCGTCGCTGCAGGGTTTACAAACGATGGTGATTGATGCGACGGATGCGGTGGCTTCCGTTGATGTGATTCGTTCCGGATATCAGGCGCTGGAGCGGGAGACCTGGGTGAACATACCAGCTTCGGAGGTCGCGGTTTCCTGCGCAGCTTAGTTATTTCGGGAGTAAGTCGGTTGGTATCGGCTTTACTTAGTTGAGAATTAGAAACGGGTATTGAGATAGACAATGCGAGAAACTCAGCAACAAAAAGTCAATATGAACTTTGTCGCAATTTGTGTCCTGTTGACGCTGCACGCTGGAGCATCGATGGCCGCTAACGTGGATACAGTCTCGTACAGACTGGGCCCGGAAGACCAGGTTGCCATTAAGGTAATGGATCTCGACAAGTTGCAACTGGAAGGTCAGCAGGCACCAAAGGTAGATGTAAACGGCGATCTGAATCTGCCCATTATCGGCAATGTGCATGTCGCGGGCCTCACGGTTACGGAAGTGAAAGCTGCGCTCGAACAGAAGTTGACTACCATCCTTCAAACCCCCAGCGTGAGTGTCTCGATTGTTCAATACCGGAGTCATCCGGTGTCGGTATTAGGAGCCGTTCGCAATCCCGGCGTGATACAGGTCACGCAACAGCGCCGCCTATTGGAGGTTCTGTCCATGGCGGGCGGTATGGCGCAAGAGGCTGGGGACAAGATTAAGATCACGCGCCAGGAAAAGATTGGAACGCTGCCGCTGGCGGGAGTAATTGAAGATCAATCGTGCAAGTGTTATGTGGGCAGCGTGGACGTGCGTTCTTTATTGAACGCAACCGACCCTAAATTAAATATCGAGATCATGGAAAATGACGTCGTCACGGTGACGGCGGCGGAATTAATTTTTGTCATGGGTGCAGTGAAAAAGCCTGGTGGCTTTTCACTCGGGCAGCGGGAAAATATTTCCGTGCTACAGGCTCTTTCTCTCGCCGAAGGGCTGGATAGAGCTGCCGCACCCAAGACGACCCGGCTATTGCGTGAAGACACTCCTGGCAAAGAACGGCGCGAAATCGCTATCAATCTGAAACCAATAATGGACGGTACCGCTCCGGACGTTACTTTGCGCGCGAACGATATTCTGTACATTCCAACCAGCGGCGCCAAACTCGCCTCCTTGCGGAGCCTGGAGGCGGCCATTCAGGTGGGTACGGGCTTTGCGGTGTTCCATTAAAGATGTTTTTGATGAGATGCGAAACCAAGTGACGCGAGCAATCGGAAAATGAACAGCTATCCGTCGCGGCAAGACCCGGAGACTGACAACTTACCCGCTACCACGGCGCCTGCGGAAGCGGCAGCGCTTCCGGCACTCGTCCAGGTGCCGATCGAGCCGGTTCAACTCTCCGATTACGCTTCAATCATCGGCTCACGCTGGCGGCTCGTTGCCTTGGCGGCGCTTCTGGGCTGCATATGTGGCGTCCTCCTTACCTTGGTACAAAAACCGACTTATCGAGTGAAGACCTCGATCGAGATTCAGAACATCAATGGCGAATTTCTGAATATGAAGCAGGCGACTCCGGTAAGCGACGAGAGCTACGGGAACGACGCTCTGATGGACATGCAAACCCAGGTGGAGTTGCTGAAGAGCCTGAGCCTTCTGGAGAGTACAAAACGATCGATACGACAGATGGGTGCCAAGCGCGAGTGGACTACCGAGCCTACGGGCATGGGGAAATTAGTCCATGCGGACGCGAGCACCAGATTATCGGACGCGTTATTGGACAAGGTGGCGGACAGTGTGAAGGTTCGGCCGATGGGGCAAACCCGCGTGGTCCAGATCCAGGTCGATGCACCGAATCCTATTTTGAGTGCCGACTTCGCCAACACCCTCATTTCGGAGTTCGTGCGGGAAAACATGCGGGCAAGATCTCAGATGACCGACGCGGCTGAAGATGCCACTCGCAGCCAGCTTACCGACATGCGGAAGAAGTTGGAGATATCGGAGCAGGACCTCCAGCGATATGCAGCGTCGCACGGCCTCGTGTTTACCTCTGAACGGCAGAGTATCTCCGACGACCGTCTGAAGCAAGTCCAATCGGACCTGTTGCGTGCTCGCGCGGAATTGGTAGACAAAGACGCCAAGCGCGACCTGGCATCGAACGCCAACGCAGAGGTTCTGCCCAGTACTTTAGGAGACGATACGAGCGTCCGCGATCTGCGCGCGAAATTGACTGATCTTAATCGCCAGCAGGCGGAACTGCTGACGGTTTATAAACCCGATTACAGCGAAGTGAAGAAGGTCCGAGCGCAGATTGATCAGACGCAAACAGCTTTGCTTGAAGCTCAAAAGCGCATTGTAAGCCGCATCAATAACGACTACCTGGAGTCTGCACGCAAAGAGCGCAAGCTGACCGCCGCGTATGACGCAGCGGTGCAGCAAGCAACCAATGAGTCGCAAACGGCCGTGCAGTACGAGATTCTAAAGCGCGATGTGGACGCCAACTTGACGGCCTACCAGGACATGCTGCAGAAGGTGAAAGAACTGAGCTTGGCTGCGGCCATAAGGACAAGCAACATACGCGTTATTGACGCAGCCGTGCCGCCGGCGCATCCCAACTCACCCAGTTTGCCCTTGAACGTCACGCTTGGACTTTTCTCCGGACTTACCCTTGCCATCGGCTTTGTACTGATCTCCGAGCGATCGAACAAGAACTTGAGACACCCTGGAGAATCGATAGTACGGCTGGGAGTGCCCGAGTTAGCGGTGATCCCCTCTATGCAGGACACACTGCGCACCTTCGCTCCGCTAACCATGAGGAAGTCCCTGGAAGATGGCGATTTTGGGCTGCGGGTCTTTCAAGACAGCGAGTTTGACTCGTACGCGCCGACAACTGACGCTTTCCGAACTATTCTGACTTCCATCATGCTTTCGGGTGTGGCTGGAAAGCAACCCAAAGCCATCGTTATAAGCAGCGCTTCTCCCTCCGAGGGAAAGACGACAGTGGCAAGCAATATGGCGCTCGCCTGCGCGCGGGCCGGCAAGCGGGTGCTTTTGATAGATGGAGATTTGCGAAACCCGCAATTACACAATCTGTTCGGAGTTTCAAACGACATCGGACTAGGCAATTTACTGCAGGGCGGTTGCGATGAGAAGGAAGCGCATATGGCAATCCTTGAGACCCCGGTCGCACGCCTCGGCATCCTGCCGGCGGGATCGTTCTCCGCCGCGCCGGCAGATCTGCTTTTTCAGCCTCAGCTTCAAGTTCTTCTGCGAGCCTATCGAAAAGCGTTCGACATAATCCTGATTGACTCGCCACCTTTGCTGCGGGTGCCGGATTCAAGATTATTGGGCAGATGCGCGGACGGCGTTATTTTAGTGGCGCGTTCAAACCGAACGAACCGCAATTCCTTGCTAATGGCTTGCCATCGTCTCACGCTGGATAGAAGCCGCGTCCTCGGTGTTGTTTTGAATGACTGGAAAGGCGAGCCATCGCCTTACCCGATGTAAACGAAATGCAACCGACAACGGCGGCAAAATCCGCAAACATCCCGGTAGATCTTTCGACGCCCGACAACACCAACCTCGTGCGCGGCCGCAGCCTTTGGATAGAGGCTCTGTGGATCCTGATCGGCGCTCCTATTGTGGCTTCGAAAGTGATTGTCTCCATTAAGTTCCGATGCTGGCTGCTGCGATTGTTTGGCGCAGACATCGGAGTGAATGTGCACATGAAGCCCGGAGTTCGGGTTAAATTTCCCTGGTATCTGTCCATTGGTGACCACTGCTGGATTGGCGAGGATGTGTGGTTCGACAACCTGGCCCCAATCACCATCGCCCCTCATGTTTGCGTCTCGCAGGGAGCTTATTTGTGCACTGGCAATCATGACTGGACAAAGAGCAATATGCGCTTATTTTCCCGGCCCATCGTCCTTGAGAGGGGTTCGTGGGTAGGTGCTCGATCGGTGGTTTCTCCAGGAGTGACAGTCGGAGAGGGAGCGGTTCTCACCATCGGGAGCGTGGCGGTGAAGAGTCTTGCTTCCTATGGAGTCTACATGGGAAATCCGGCAGTGTACGTACGGGATCGCGTGGTGAACGAGAAGTAATGGATATAGCACTCATCTCCCCGGTGAACCCGTTCGATCCGCGAGACGGACACAGACTGGCTGTGCTGAGCGACGTGTACGCTGCGTTGGATAACAACCTGCGCCTAGGAATTGTTTCCTTCAGCTACGGGGACGACCATGAAAGCGTTGTTACCTCAGGCGAGCACAAGCGCATTAACGCGGCCGGCGGAGGCTTTTCACTGCGTTTGCTGCGCGGCCTGTTGAAAGGATTGCCACCCTCGGCCGAACGGTTCTACACTGAGGAATCCCAACGGCAATTATCTGATGCTCTGAACTTGTGGCGCCCGCGAGTGGTCCTTATCGATGATGCTTCGGTTGGCGGTTTTATTCCCCTGGTCCGCGATATTCTGCCTAGCGCAAAGATCGTCCTGCGATCGCACAACGTGATGCACGACGTTCGCACCGAGCAATCGCAGCGGACGCAGGGTTTGTCTAAGCCCGCGGTAAAGCTGGATTGCGACCGGTATATCGAATTTGAGAAGCGAACCGTCGAAAGCTGTGACGCCCACTGGACCATTACCGATGCCGATGCAGCCAGGATGCTCGATCTATACAAGCGTCCCGCCGAGTGTTTAAGCGTTTCCATTGCAATGGACCGTTATCAGGCATTGCGTCTTGACGAAGGAAAGAAGAACGGGTTTGTGCATGTCGGGACAATGGATTTCCGGCGGCGCAGTGACCTGTGCTCGTTTCTGACACAGGACTGGCCGCGCGTCCTTGGAGCGGATGAAGGGGCCGCGTTAACGCTGGCTGGGGAACTGCGCGGGCAAAACATACCGGCGAGAAACGTGACCTACACAGGCCGCGTCAAGAGCGATACCGACGTTTACAGCCGCGGCAGATTCGCGCTGAACTTTCAATCGAGTCCGGGCGGAGTTAAATTGAAATCCCTGACCTCCCTTGCGGCCGGGCGGACACTGGTCAGCACGAAAGAAGGCGTCGAGGGAATAGCCATTGCTTCAGGCCGTGAGTTCCTGGAGTTGGAAGGTTTTCTCTCGAATCCGCATCTAAGTCAGATCTTACGGGATGTGAGGGCTACGCAGCCGATAGCTGATGCCGGCCGGCAGTATGTAAGCGAGCGCCATTCTCGAGCGTGTATAGCCAAACAATTCCTCAGATTACTGGAAGGTATTCCCGCTTGAGCAAAAGACAATCCCCATTTGTAAGCCGGCAATATAGATCGGCAGGACAGGGACCAGAAACGAACTCGATATGAAGATATTAGTCCACGACTTCGTAGGGCATCCTTTCCAATTTCAACTGAGCCGCGAGCTATCCCGCCGTGGCCACCAAGTGATGCATGCTTATTTTGCAGATTTTCACGGTCCGAAAGGCAAGTTGAATGACCGCGAAGAAACCACGCTTGTTATAGAACCTCTGCATGTCAGCGGATCTTTTAAGAAATACTCATACATACAGCGTCTGAAGACTCACCGGGATTATGTGCAGGTTCTGAAAGAAAAAATAGCGGTCTTTCAGCCTGAAGTGGTTATTTCGGGAAACATGCCGACAGAGGCCCAATATTTCCTGGCGTCTTATTGCAAGAGCAATCACATTCGATTCGTCCATTGGATCCAGGACTTCTACGCTCTGGCATTGCAAACCTTTCTGGCACGGAAAGTGGGTGCTCCTATTGCCAGGCTCTGCGCCACGCCCTTTCATTTACTGGAGCGGCGCATTTTCAAGATGTGCGATGCCGTCGTATATATTTCGGACGATTTTCATAAGCATGCCCAGAACGAAAACTATACGACTCGGACAAGCGTTGTAATTGAAAATTGGGCTAGTCTGGAGGAACTCCCCGCGCGCCCAAAGGACAACCAGTGGTCGCGCAGTGAAGGACTGGCGGATAAATTTGTGTTTCTCTATTCGGGCACCATGGGACTCAAGCACAATCCCGGAAATTTGGCTGACTTAGCCCGGAAGTTCAAGAACAACCCGGGGGTTAGGGTCGTGCTGGTCTCCGAAGGAATTGGACGATCCGTTTTGGAGGAAATAAAGCGTAACGAGCAACTGGACAATCTTCTTTTGTTCGACTTTCAGTCTTATTCAAAATTGCCAGATGTCATGGGCGCCGCTGATGTTTTGCTGGCTAGTGTAGAAGCGGACAGCTCGGTGTTCTGTGTGCCATCGAAAATATTAAGTTATTTGTGCGCGGGCCGTCCAATGCTGATCTCGCTGCCGGCACAGAACCTGGCTGCACGCGTGGTGAAGCGCGCGGATGCCGGCTATATCTGCAATCCTGGCGACGATGCCGCGTTTCTTGCTTATGCCGAGTCCCTCTACTCCGATAAGGCTGCCTGCGCTAGGATGGGGTTTAACGCTCGTCAGTATGCAGAGGCCACTTTTGACATCAAGCACATTTCGGGTGTGTTTGAGTCTGTTTTGAGAGACGAGAAGTGTGAAGCGCCGATGGTAGCGAGCCCAGTTACAATGCGCGCACCTTCTTAGTTTGCGTTCGCTAAGGCTGTTCTAATGACGAATATTCGTCGATTGAAAAGTTCACCGGATAAATGGGTCGTCTATGCGATCTGGCTGTTTATGCTGGGCTGGATAACAGTTGGATTCACGGTGTACGACGTTGGCAAGTATTCGATCTTGCTGCTTTACATCGCAGCCGTACCTTTTTTTAAGTGGATATCGCCGCGGTCTTTTTCCGTTGTAATCCTACCCTCTGTTTCAACCTTTTTCTCGATCTTCGTCGGTCTCTTAAAGCATGTCCCGGCAATGAGCATCGTTTCACAGGCCGCCTTGCAACTGCTGGCTATCCTGTTTGCCGCTGGCGTCGCGGCCCTGGATTGGCGCAAATACTTGTTCACCTTGACAAAAATAATGGTCGTCATAAGCGGTCCGCTAGTCCTCTATGGCTGCTATCAGGTAGTGATGAGGCCCATTCGTGGTCCCTATGCTTTCCTGCCGGTGACGAATCAGCAGGCGTATGCGATAGGCGGATTGCAGCGAGGATGGGGCAAGGATCCTTTCACCCGAGCCTCTTCAGTCTTCGTGGAGCCCTCCGATTATGGATACTACTGTCTGTGGCTTCTGGTGTTGGGGCTTTCGGCCAGCAAAGGAGTATGGCGTTACTGGGCCATTGGTTTGTCATTCGTGGGTATTCTGGCTTCACAATCGCTGACAGGTGGATTGGGCGTCGTCGTCGTGTTGTTGATTTACCTGGCCATAAACCCGATATCCACTCAGACCATACGCCAGATTGCGATTGTGGTGGTCTTCTGCACAATGTCGGTCTTTGCGATTCAGCCCCTGATGCCGCGGGCCTTTGCAAAATTCACGGATCGTATAGAACAGGCCCTTACTCTCGATGAGGAAGCTGATTCCGGACGCGTCGATCATATACCCGCTTGCTGGGAGATTTTCAAAGACGCGCCGATATGGGGGCATGGGCTGGCCAGTTTTAATTCAGCTGACGCGAATGGCATCGACGTCACTACCCTGACTTATGCTCTGCTGCTGATGGAGCGAGGGGCGGTTGGTACGTTTTTGTTTCTGGCACCCTGGATTATGCTGGGCCCAAGAAGCTATATGATGGCAGGAACCGACACGTTCCGAACTCCGGCGCTTCTGTTTACCGCGTTGAATCTCTATACATTTGCCACGAGCTCAATAGTTTATTTCCTGCCGTTCTGGCTATCCCTGGCAATAAGCGCATCGTTAGCGATAAAGACTTATGCGCCCGCAACAGAACTTGCTTTCAAGTGGAATGGCGCCAACAGTCTCGGCGAACCGGCGGAAGCTTGAAAAAGCTGTTTCATTTTTTTTCGCTGGCAGCGCTGACGCAACTGGTTCTGATGCTAAGCCAGTTGATACTTCTGCCCCTGCAAATACGCCTTTGGGGAAGCACAACCACGGCGCAATGGTACGCGGCGCTGGCGCTCGCGAATTTCACCACGGTTGTCGATTTCGGCCTGAGGACGGCTGGCCACGCGGAACTTCACAAACATGTAAGGAGTGAACTCAGCGTCTCGGAGGCGGGCGAGCACTTTCGTCAGGTCTGGAGTTGGATTCGGCTGCTCATGATTATTACGACCGCGCTGCTAGTTGCGGGCCAGGCAGGCTACACCATCTTCTTCCAGCACGCTTCCTATCCGCTGTGGAAGATCGCCATCATTCTAGCCTATTCGCTGGAGACCATCCTGGTGATTCGGATCGTCTACTTGGACACGCTTGGGTTTTATCGAGGCGCTGAAGCGAGTTATTTCCTATTCGCAGCCCTCCGGCTTGTGCTTTCCGTGCCTGCGATACTCTTCTTCCACTTTGACGTCAATGGCCTTGCCTGGCTCTTTCTCATAAGTGCGGCAGTCGCTACCGGCATCCAGGGTTTTCTGTTGTGCCGCAACCTGAACAGCCTTAAACTACTTTCGGCGCCTCCGAAGAAGCTCTCGCTCAAGGTCTTGCTGTTATCCAGACTCACCGTAGCCGAACCTTTCGCCAACTGGGTTCGTCTTAATTTGCCGGTTGTGGTAATTTCCGCCATCGCTCCAGCGGTTGCAGTCACAACCTTCGTGGGTTTGCGCGCCGCCTTCGGGGCAGCACGCACCACCATTCAGCAACTCTCTCGCGTTGCTTCCGTAGAGTGCCTGAGGTTGCGGGTCGCCGGCGAGACTAAACAGGGAAACAAGCTGCTTCTTGTTTTTATTCTACTGGCGAGCCTGGTGGCCACTGCAGCATCCGTTGCGGTCAGTTCCGATAACATGCGCCTTGTGGGGCTCTGGCTCACCAACGTAGACCGCAAACTCTTCCAGACGGTCAGCCTGGCCTTTGTATTAAGTGCCCCCTTCTATGCATACCAAGTACCCTTGAACTTCATGTTCAGAATAGGCGAGTTGGGGTGGATTGCACGACGTCACTATCTGTATGCTGTCTGCGCTTTCGTATTTGCTTTGTCGGCCTGGAAAATAGGCAACTTGATGGCTTACATGATAATGCTCGCGGGTTCAGAGATCATTCATTCTGTCTTATTGATGCTGGCGGGCAAGCACACAGCCACCGCTCTTCCCGGAGAGGTACAAAGCGGCTTGCAGTTTTGCGCAGCGGGATCGCTTCTGGCAATGTTACTGTGGTGGGCCGCGTATTCAAACGTATTCGATTTCCTGGTTAGGAGTTCTGAATTTGCCGCCTTGGAGACTGCGGGGTTTGCCATCATGTGCAGCGCAATTTTGGCCGGCTGCGAGTACGCCGCTAACCCGGAACTGGTAAGAATGTTGTGGCCGTTTAAGAGAAAAGCCGGTGAAATGTCGCCTTTTCCGCTCTTCAAACTAAACACTCCAAAATTACCTTAAGGCGGACGCTATGATCGAGCGGAGGAGTGGCGCATTCTAATTAAGTTATTCGGCACCGTCCTGGGGCTGATCCTGCTTTCCTACGGCACGCTTTCACTATTAGTCAGCCGGACGGGTGCCCGCAACTCAGTTCGCACAAACTTTTGCTGGGCGGTACCATGCGCCAACGGGAGGGCAGACTCCCCTTCGACCGTGGCTGCGCCCGCGCCATCTCTACCCGAGGCAAGAGCCGCACTGCTGCTGGAGCCTGCGTCCGCTTATCGCTGGGCCGATTTGGCAGAGGCAGAACTTAATGCGAATAACGTGGAGCTAGCAAAGTACGCCTTACGACGAGCATTGGCCGCCGGTCCAGGCAGTCCCAATATTCTATTTAGAGCAGCCAGATTCAATCTCAGGCTCGAGGACATTCCGGCAACGTTGGCTAAGCTGACTTCCATTCTGCGCAATCCCGATTTGTCGGAATACTATTCCCAGGTTTTTTCTATCTACCGGCAGATGGATCTTCCGTTTGAACAAATTCTGAACGAGGGCATTCCAAAGAACGAAGCGGCAGCTACAGGATTTCTCTCTTTCTGGATTGAAGACGATCAGATGGACGAAGCCCAGGAAACTTGGGCCTGGCTTAAGGAGAACTCTCTGGTAGATTTGGACGCTGTCGCCGATTATGTCAGCTTTCAGGTGAAACATAATATGGCCGACGAAGCAGTACAGATATGGGCCGAGTACAACTCCAAGAGAGACCCGGGTTATCGGAAGACAAACTGGATTTTCAACGGCAATCTTGAAACCGAGCCGGCGGATTGTCCATTTGACTGGAGCCTTAGTTCTAACTCCGACGTAACCACGTCCCTCGATAAGGCGGTGAATTACGACGGATCTTCAGCCTTGAAGCTTGCCTTTACAGGCGCCAGAAGGAGCGAGTTCCGAGTTGCGTCCCAGGATGTCATTCTTACTCCCGGCTTGTGGACACTGCGCGCATTCATGCGCACGACTCACATAAAGGCCCAACAGGGTATATATTTTCATATCGTCGACTCGGAAGACGCATCGCGCTTAAATGTGTCCACCAATGGCTTTGAAGGGACCGAGGAGTGGAGCGCACAGGAAAAGACCTTTGCAGTCTCGCCCGCAACTCGCATGACCAGAGTAGAGTTGATCACTCCGCTATCTCGGGAGCCTGGCGCTGAAAGCGCAGCCAGTGTCTTTGTGGCTCACATTCAAGTCATTCCAGCCCATTAGCTGAGATAAGGCCGGAAACCCAGGCAAGAGCAAAAGCGTTTGCCGGTGTTGACAAGTTGGAATCGACGGCGCTCCGGATCGCAATGGCGACGAGGCAACCGACGCCCGCAGCCGCCAGAATGCGCCGCGCTGGGTCTTCCAGGAACAGCGCGCCTCGGACGGCAGACCTCACAACACCATAGACGGCGACAATAAAAACGGCGAACCCGACAATACCCAGCTCAACCAGGTAATTCAAATAATCGTTATGGGCGAAGTCTATGCGCAGCGAGGCCGCGGTTCCTTGATATTTGAGGAATGCGGGCTCAAAACCTCCAAGACCGGTGCCAAACCACCGGAATTCCGAAATGAGAGGAAAAGTCTCTTTCCATAGAGATAACTGTTCGGAGGGCGATTTGTCTGACGCCGCTAGATCGGACAAGATGTCAACGAACTGATCGGGCGGGTACACAATGACAAGGCCCACAATTGCTGCAGTTAAACCGCCTGCAGCGATCCACTTGGCACGCTTTGTGCGCAGATACGGGAGTGCAACCAGCGCGACTGTGACTAGGATAGTGACGCTTAGAACGAGCGGCGCAGCGCGCGACCCCGATTCCAATATGATTATTAAAAGCAGGAGTGCCGTTCCCCACATGGCACACACCACAATGGCGGGACGTATCGATTCGCCCTTCACCAGACGATGCCGTTGGAAAGCCTGAAAACCACAGACTAAGCACAAAGGCAGGGACATCTCCAGGAAGGCGGAGAAATGATCCCGGTCCAAGTAAGTACCATTGATTGTAGACCCGTTGGCTTTAGAAAAGCCTTGTGCCAGTCCAATGAGCCCCTCGACGGCGGCAAGGCTAATTATGGGGAGTGCAGCAACCCAGTTCCTAGACTCAGTGAAACGCCAGGCAACATCCCTGATCAAGAAGAAGCAAGCGATGTAACCAAGAAATCCGAAAAGGAGGAAAAGCGAGGAGGCAGGCGCGATACTGATCGGCGCACTCGTGACGTTCGGAACGGCTGCAGCAAGGGAATCAGTAAGAATGGCGCGCGAGGGGGAAAGAATTTCGAGGATTGCGTGCGGGAACGAGACTACCTGGAACAGAAGATAACAAGGTATTGCGATAAGGGCCAAAATGTGCCAGGTCTTGAAAGGCGGGGCTGTTTGCCCGCTTCTAAAGAGCCAATAGAAGAAAGAGGTAGCGCCCAAAAGAAGCAGCGTGGCGTTTCTGTCCACCGCCTGCGTTCCCGAACTGAAAAGCACGACCCACGCCAGGGCTAGTCCCGCAAAACTCAGAACAACCGTCGGTCCTCGCATCAATAATCCGTAACTATTATCAACAATGCAGGGACGCGACTTCGACTTGGTTTCGGTCAAACATCAAAGATAGTTCCGCGGCCCAGCAGCCAGTGGGGATCGAGATGGCGCTTCACCGCTTTCATGGCTTCGATATCTTGATCGGAGTACATCAGGCGCAGCAGGTTGGTCTTGTGTTTCCCGACGCCGTGCTCGGCCGCGATAGTGCCACCCAGCGAAATGGCATAACGGGCAAAATCCTGCATTAAAGATTCGGCGAGGCCGGCGTCCTCCGGTCCGCTAGCCAATAAATTTACGTGCACGTTGGCGTCGCCGACATGCCCGAAAATCGCAAAACGCGCTGGAAACAAAGCTTCGCAGCGCTCCCGGTAATAAGCATAAAGATCTCGATTGCGGCTCAGGGGAACCGCGAAGTCGCTGCCGTATTTGATACCGCTGCGCCTTCCGTGATCAACCATCATGGTGGGAAGGACATGGCGGAATTCTCGAAAACGCTCACGTTCGGCCGCCGTCATGCCAAACCACGATTCGTTTTGCATTGCACCTTGTGCCTCTAAACGATCAAGCCAGGCATCTACTTCGGGATCGTCACTTCCCGTAAGGTCTTGTTCTATCAGCAGAGCGGCGCGGGCGCAGTCTGGAATATCCGGATAGCGAGGGCGGAGAAAACGCAAGGATTGTTCATCCATGGATTCCATCAGCCGTAGTCCTGCGATAGGCCGCCATTTGTCGACAGCATCCAGCGCGTCCTTTTCGGATTCGAAGAAAACAACACCGCCCAAGAGCGCCGGCGGCTCAGGAAACAATTGCAGTTCCGCTTCGGTGACGATGCCCAGAGTGCCTTCGCTGCCGGCCAGCAAGTCGATCCACTGCAGCGGAGGCGTCAAATAATAACCCGCCGCGTTCTTGGTTAGAAGGGGTGCGGACACAGGCTTAAACGGAAAATCAACCAAATCGCCCTTGCGCACGCGCACGGTGCGCCCGTCCATGAACATCACCTCCAGTGCCAGCACATGATGACGAACCGGGCCGAAACGAAAGCTTCTTGCGCCCCCGGCATTCGTGCTGATGACACCACCGATGGAGGCTGAAGTTTCAGTGGGATTCGGGCCAAAGAAGCGCTTTGTCCTGGCGGCAGCGCTCTGCAACTCACTCAGAGTGGCTCCCGTACCGCAATGCGCCACGTCTCCCTGGATTTCGATTTTCTTGAACCGGTTTAACGAAATGACCCAACCGCTTTGCGGGACTCTAGCCCCGGTAAGACCTGTTCCGGCGCCTGCCACAGTCAGCGGAATCTGCCGGCAGACAGCCTCCCTTACGATCTCGCGCAACTCATCCAGGTTGGAAGGTACAAAGGCGCGGTCGGCTGAACCGTGGTATCCGGACGAGTCTTCCAGGAACGGCGCTACATCGACGGACGGGGACTGCATAGCTTCTTCCTCAGCGTCGCACACGCGCTTCGATATAGCCGGATGGCTCGTCTATGGGCACAAAAATCTGGTTCGGATTGTCTAACCCAAACTTTGATAGGTCCACCAGCAGGCAGTGTTTGTTCGGCATGGTCAGATGGATCTCCGCGATCGTCGAGAAGCTGTTTAGAACGGCTTCCGCCATGTCGAACAACGTGTGTTGGACCGACTTGCTAGCGTGATTCGCGAATACTTCAAGCAAATTTGCCCTCACGGCGGCATGCGAATGATTAAAATCGAGGTCCGCAGACCCATACGTCCAATCCGCGCTGAGCATAGTTCCGAGCAAGCGATCGTCAGTTTCGGCCAGAGTGGTGAAATCGTCTTTCAGGAAGCCGGCAAACGCTGAGTTTGATGTTTTTAGGATTTGGAGATTCGCGAGACCGGCAACAAACGTTTGGCGAGTGCGGCTTATGGTGCAGGTGGTGGTCCTGCGTTCGCTTCCGGTTTGAACAAACGCGCTTTCGTGAGTGCCTATACGCTGCCACGGAGTTTCTTCAATATAGATTTCCACTTGCTTGAGCACCGAAACTTGCGACAGGAAACGATCGGCTAGAGCAAGTGCGAATTGTTCAATGCTGACTATGGGCTTTTGACGGGCGACTGCATACACCGTGTTCTTCATGGTGTCAGTAGGAAGAATTTGAGTGTTGTCCGCGGCGGTGAAAGACGAGCTGTAATCGCCGGTAAACAGAATGCGCACCATTAGCTCTCGCAACTCGTGGGTGTTGCCGTTGCGTTGTACACAGGTTAGCCGTACTCTTGTTTTTCCGTAAGTATCGAAGACTATTGTTGCCATAATCAACTTCCCCTGTACGTTGTGTACCCATACGGACTCAGTAAAAGAGGGATGTGATAGTGCATCGTGCCCTCTAAAGCTTTGAACGCAACCATCACGTGCGGATAAAATCCGTCAGCAAAAACACTTCCAACTTCGAACACGAGTTTATAGGTAGCAGTCGTGATTGTCAGTCCGTCCTCGAGCAGATTGGCGCAGCGGCCATCGGAATCGGTCTGGCCTGAGGCAATTTCCTGGTCTTCCCGATAAAGGCGAACGGAAACATGCGCCGCGGGTTTCCCAGTGGACGTATTTAGAATGTGGGTCGAGATGCGGCTCATTCCGCAAGCAGCTTTCTTATTCGGAGATCCATAATCTTCGCCTGCTCCTGAGACGCATTGCGCAACTCCTGCGACGCGTCATTTTGAATTCTTTGCTCCAGAAGTGCCAGCATCTCGGTCCCGTTCTTTCCGGTTGCACAGACTATGTAAATCCAGCCGAATCTTTCAAAGTAGTCTTCGTTTAGCTCCGCCATTTTCTGGATCGTTTGATCTTCAGACCCGGCCATGCCGCGCTGCTCTTCTGTTGACCATTTACTCAACTGGCGATTTTCACCGATGCGTGGATGTTTGGAGAAGGCCTCAAGCCAGTCTTCCGTCGAGAGATTCCACCATTTGTCGTTGGCGTAGTGGCGCAACTGTTCCAGAGTCTCGAATGGCCGTCCCGCGACCATGGACGATGCCCAGGCTTCCGATCCGCAGCATTCAAGAAAAATTGTGCGGCTGGCCGCCGGCTCAAGACTGTTGATATCGGCGATCGTCATAAAAGCTGTTCCAGAAAATCGGCCAGCAGATTCTGCGAGACATGACTCCGGTAGGAAGCTGTTGAACGTATATCATCTATAGGGCTGATGTCCTCGGATAGTTTCTGTCGCGCAGCCTCGATAAGCGAGGCTGTGGGACGCTGGCCCGACAGAAATTGCTCGACATTACGGCAGCGCAGCGGATACGGGGCGACACTCCCGAACGCGAGCCGCACATCGCGGATGGAATCGCCATCCATTTGAATGGCGCCATGGAAACAGACTTTTGATATGGCCTGCGCCCTTCTTGATCCCACTTTACGCGCGTAGTGGCGAAGCCTTCGGTTTGTGCGAGGAAGGTGAATGGCATAGAGCAGCTCATCTGCTGCCAGGTTCATTTTCTTGTAACCAAGGTGAAAGTCAGCGTAAGCGATTCGCCGTGTGCCACGCGAAGAGATGAGTTCGAGTTCAGCATCATAGACCAGCAGGGCCGGCGGCGAGTCGGCCGCCGGCGAGCCGTTAGCGATATTGCCTCCCAGCGTTCCGCGATTCTGATTGGCCACTGAACCAGTCCAGCCAGCAGCCTGGCAGAGTAGCGGGAACTCGTTTACTAAAATTTCAGCTCCTTGGATGGCCGCGTAGGTGGCGGAGGATCCAACTCGGACCGCATCCTGCGTAGAGGAGATCTGCGTTAGCTCTGGAATTTTGCGCACGCTTAGAATTCTCTTGTAGGTAAGAACCCCCGAGTTGAACAGAACCATTAAGTCCGTGCCCCCAGCGATAGGTCTCCAGCCCTCCTCTGAACTGAGAAGCGACAGAGCATGAACCAGATCATACGCCTCAATGAATTCATAGTCGGCAGGGCTGGCTCTCATGGATGACCTTGGGCCGCCGCCAACTGCACCGCTTCAATAATGCGCTGGTATCCGGTGCAACGGCAGAGGTTGCCGGCCAGCCCGGTTTTTATTTGCTCGAGGCTCGGATTCGGAGTTTTGTTTAGCAGGTAGATTGACGCCATCAGCATCCCCGGTGTGCATATGCCGCATTGGGCCGCGCCTGCCTCAGCAAAGGCCTTTTGCATAGGATGGAGTTCGCCCCGTTGTGCAAGTCCTTCGACAGTGCAGATGCGCGCTCCGTTCAGCTGGCCAACAGGAACCAGGCAGCTGTTAACCAGTTCGTCGTTGATAAGCACTGAGCAGGCCCCGCATTCACCCTCCCCGCAGCCTTCCTTGGTGCCGGTGAGATTTAACTCCTCGCGAAGAACGTCCAGCAGCCGTTCCATAGGATGCGCGCCGATCGAGTGGGACTTGCCATTGACTATTAGCGAGATCATCAGGCAACTTTTCCCATTTGCCGGAAGGCTCCAAGCGCAGCCAGCACATCCTCCGCCATGATCGGCACGGAATTAAATGGGATCCCCAATGCGTTTTCAATGGCGTTGGCAATTGCAGGAGCCGGACCATCCATCGGCAACTCACCTATTCCTTTTGCCCCCAGCGCCCCATGTTCATAGGGGACTTCTTCGAAGAAAACCCGTATGGGCGGAGTGTCGGAGGTCGTAGGAATTATGTAGTTAGTCATGCGGTTGTTAGCCATCGCGCCTTGTTTCCAAACCACCTTCTCATAGATGGCGAGGCCAATTCCCTGCAGCACGCCGCCTTCAATCTGGCCGGCCGCCAGGATGGGATGCAATACGTGACCCACCTCCTGCAGGGCTACGAAGTCATCCACAGATAATTCACCCGTTGAAGTATCAACCGAAACTTCAGCTACGTAAGTGGCCCATGAGTAGGCGCCATAGGCGTCACCCTGATATTTCTGATCATCCCAATGAATTCCGGGTGGCTCTTCGTATTGAGTACGCACTCTGACCGGATAAGATACCAATTCGCGGGAAGCTAATGTTTCCTTGAGTTGCAAAGCGGCGCGCTGCAGTAACTTGCCTATGATCATTGAAGTTCGCGATGCCACCGTGGGTCCGCTATTGGGAACGAGGCTCGTATCAGGGCGCAGTATTTCGACCTTCTCATAGGGAATGCCCATCGTCTGCGCGACGATTTCTGTCAGTACTGTATTTGTCCCTTGACCCATTTCGGTCATGGAACATAGAACCCGGACTGTGCCTTCCGCAGTAGCCTCCAGTTCGACCACTGACTGCAGGTATCGCTCGCCTGATCCTGTAAAGCCCGCACCATGCAGAAAACTGGCGAAGCCAACGCCTCGTTTAATTTTGCAGCCACCGTTTGACGCCGCGAACTCCTGTTGCTTGCGATGATAATCCGCATGTTGCAGCGCACGTTCCTGCAAGCCTGCAAGGTCAAGAGGCTGCCGAATGGTTTGACCCGTAGAGGTTTTATCGCCAGTATGTAGAAAATTGCGACGGCGTAGTTCCTCCGGCGGCAGATGCACCGCGCGCGCCACTTTATCCATGTGGCGCTCCAACGCAAACAAGCTTTGCGGCGCGCCAAAGCCGCGAAATGCGCCGTGCGGTGGAGTATTTGTTGCCACAGCCTTGCTGCTCACTCGAACGTTGTCGCACTTATACGGCCCAGCGGCGTGAATTGTGCCCCGCGATAGGACAACTGCCGAAAGCGTCGCATAAGCGCCTCCATCGATTGCAAAATCGATATCCATGGCCAGCAGCTTGCCATCTGCCGCAACCGCCGTCTTGTGGCGCGTTCTCGAGGGATGGCGCTTAGTTGTGGCAGCCATGTCCTCCTCGCGGTCATAAATCAGCTTCACCGGACAGCCTGATTTCCATGCCAGCAGTGCCGCGTGACCCGCGATCATCGAGGGATATTCTTCTTTACCTCCGAAAGCGCCACCTGTCTCCTGCTGAATAACTCGGATCTTTTCCGGCGGCAGTCCAAACAGGGCAACCAGGGCTTTGTGGACGTAATAAGGACACTGCATTGAGCCCCATACTGTGACTCCATCTTCGGCATTGGCAACCGCCACCATTCCGTTAGGCTCTATGTACAACTGCTCCTGCGCGCCCGTCGCGTACTCACCCTCAACGATATGGGCGGCCTGCGACCAGACTGCATCCACGTCGCCTTTTTCCATCAGGTAGCTTTTGATAATGTTGTCGCGGCCCCAGATGACGGTTTCGGCTTTGAGCGACTCTTCAAGATCGAACACCGGCGGCAGATTTTCGTACGTGAAGTGTACTAACGATCGAGCCTTCTCCAGGATGTATCGATTGGGATGCGCCAGAAGCAGAATCGGCTCATAGGCGTGATTTACATCGCCGGATGAAAGATAAGGCTGGTCGTCCACAATCAGCGAGACAACGTTCTTGCCAGGTATGTCGGCAGCAGTAACGATGGTGAATTCATGCCACGGCACACCTTCCTGGTAAGTGACATCCACAATCCGTCCTCGAGGGATGGTAGTTCGGACAGTGATGGCGTGCAGCATGCCGGGAAATTTCACGTCGTCCACATAGTCGGCTGTGCCCGTGACTTTGCTGCGAACTTCTTTTCTGAGAACAGGGCCTCGCGATGCTGCAACAGTCATATTCCCCCTACTCTACACTCGCGCCCACGAACCTGGGACGGGAAATCGCCGTTGTAAACGCATTGCCCGCGGAGGAACGTAGCCGTCACACGGCCTTGCAATGGTTCGCCGACATAGGGCGACACTTTGTGCCTGAAATGTAGCGAGTCAGCTGTCGGCTTCCACTTCTCGTCATGGTCAAAGATGGCAAAATCGGCATCGTAGCCACCAGAAATTTTACCCTTGAACGATGAAATGCCTGCTAATTCGGCCGGCCTTTCTGCCATCCAGCGCGCCACGTCAGACATGGCAAATCCGTGCTCGCTGGCTTTGGTCCAGACGGCGGACAACGCCAGGGAAACCGATGCGATTCCGCCCCATGCCTGCTTAAAATCTCCGCTGTCGAACTTCTTCAACTCAGGCGGACAGGGGGAGTGATCAGTGGCGATAAGATCAATGTCGCGCTTGCGGAGAGCCTGCCAAAGTTCTAACTGGTTGGCTTTCGCGCGAATGGGCGGCGCGCACCTAAGTGCCGTATTCCCGTCTGCAATGCACTCGGCCGCGAAGTAAAGGTAGTGCGGGCAAGTTTCAACGGTTAAAGGCAGGCCCTCGGCCCGGGCCCCACGGATTTCCTCTAGAGCCTTGGCCGAANNCACGATATGGACATGACATCTATATTCGGCGCACAAGCGGATCAATAACTGAATCGCTTTGATTTCCGACTCGTCGGGCCTCGAGGCTAAGTACTCCTGGTAAGCGCGCCATTCGCCGGGGACAACCGGAGCTGCGGCGATTGGGCCGGGCGATTCGGCGTGGACTAGCAGCGGAAGACCGCATTCGGCAATAATCGGCATAGCCAAACGCAGGTCGGCTTCCTCCACCATGCTGAATTCTTCGGTGCCAGGGTGCACCATGAAAGCTTTAAAACCGGCGACACCAGCTTGCGCCAGCGGCTTCAAGTCCGCTGCATTACCGTGAACCGTTCCACCCCAAAAGCGATAATCGACCAGTGCTTTGCCGCTGGCTGAGGCTCGCTTCTCTTCAAGCGCGTCCACACTGGTTGTTGAGGGAATGCAGTTCAGAGGCATGTCAACAAGGCAGGTGAAGCCGCCTGCGGCTGCCGCCTTGGTAGCCGTCTCAAAGCCTTCCCAATGCGTCCGGCCGGGCTCATTGATGTGAATATGCGCATCAATCAGCCCAGGCAGAATATATTGATCACCAAAGTCGCGCACCGGCGTTTCAGCGGGCGCACTGTCGTAAGGGCTCACCGAATGGACAGACTCATCCTGCACCAAAATAGAAGCTGGCTGCACGCCATCGGGCAAGACAACTCGTCGTGACTGGATAGCGAAATTAGGTTTTGCGATACGCGTATTGTCGCACTTCCGGCTGCTAAAATTGGGCGGAATTGCGGATGACAAGCGAACAGGAAACGTTGATGCGGCAGACCATTGAACTTGCGGTGGAGAACGTGAAGGCAGGTCTTGGCGGCCCTTTCAGCGCAATTGTCGTTAAGAATGGAAAGGTGATTGCTGTCGGCGTCAACAAAGTCACTTCCACCAACGATCCAACCGCGCATGCAGAGGTTGTTGCCATCCGCGAGGCGTGCCAGGCGCTGGGATCTTACCAGTTGGACGACTGCGAAATGTTTGCAAGTTGTGAGCCGTGCCCTATGTGCCTGGGGGCGATTTACTGGGCGCGCATCAGCCGGTTTTACTTTGCCTGCAGCCGCGAAGACGCCGCTGCCGTTGGCTTCGATGATGCGTTTATCTACGACGAGGTTGACTTGAATCCGGAAGCAAGATCAATTCCAGGATTGCGGCTGCTGGCTGAGGAAGGTCAACAACCTTTTACAGCCTGGGTAGCCAGCCAAAGCAAGATTCCGTATTGAGTTAGCTGGCGAGGGAAGCCAACGTGCGAGCAAGAACAGCAACGCCATTTGCAATATCCTGTCTGCTTGCGTACTCGTCAGGGCGATGGCTGTAACCGTTGCGGCACGGTATAAACAACATGGCAACCGGTGCAATGCGCGCCATGAAGAGCGAATCGTGATACGCGCGGCTGATCATCATTTTGTAAGTCTTGTTTTCCGCTTCGCAAGCTTGTTTTAGTGCTTCAACAATAGCTGGCCCCGACTTACACGGCGCATCCGCGTTGAGAATGGACGTCTCTATTTCGAGTTTCCGCTTTTCGCAAATCTGGCGGGCGGATTGTAAGATGGATTCCACCGCCGCGTCTCGATGTGTCAGACTGACATCCCTGACGTCGATTTCCATTTTGACGGCGCTAGGAATGCTATTCGCAGCGCCGGGATAAATGTCACAGAGACCTACTGTTCCCACCGTATCCGGCGAACCGGATTTCAAAGCGGCAGCTTCAACAGCGAGTGAAAGCTCCGCCGCTCCCAGAAATGCATCCCGGCGTTGTGGCATCAAAACCGCGCCAGCGTGGCCGCCCGAGCCTTTCAAATGCACTCGCAACGCGGCAGGAGCGGCGATTCCTTCCACCACGCCGAGTGCAATATGCTCACGCTCGAGCAACGGACCCTGTTCAATGTGCAGTTCCACGAACGCGTTGTAATAACCCGGCGGCAGTTGCACATCTTCCAGCGCGCCGGTAAAGCCGGCCGCTTCGCGAATGGCCGGAAGCGAATCGCCCTGCTTGTCCTTTAACGCACTTGCCTGATCCGCTTTAAGGCTTCCACACAGCATGCGGCTTCCCAGACACCCGATACCGAAGCGAGTAGGTTCTTCCGAGATAAAGGCAAGCAGTTCGATGGGCCGCAGGGGCTTGAACCCGCTTTGCTTAAGAGTTCGAATGGCCTCCAGGCCACCAAGAACGCCTACCGTGCCATCGTACCGGCCAGAATGCGGAATGGCATCGATGTGTGAGCCTGTGCCCACCGCGCCCGTTGAGTGTCCGGACACATCCCAGCGCGCGAATAAGTTTCCCAGCGCGTCTACGCGCGTAGACAAGCCACTTTCATCACAAAGGTTCCTTAGCCACAGACGAGCCTGTTGATCGGCCTGCGAATAAACGATGCGAGTGACTGCGGGAGGTTCTGCCTCGGAGAAATTCGCAAGCTGGTCCAACTCCGAGGCCAGCCGTTCGATATCGACTTCAAGCTTCATAACCAGGCACCAGGGCTGCGATTCCAGTCCTTGTAGATAAGGTAGCGGGCGGGTTCTTTGCCCAGCGCGCCGAACCATTGCGGGCAGTAAGGCGCCATCCAGATGAAGTCACCTGCGCTTATCGGGTGCCAGCAGTCGCCCAGCTTATAAATGCCGCCGCCCTGCAACTGCATAAGGCCATGCTCCATGAAGTGGATTTCAACCATGGATAAAGACGCGCCAGGATCGAAATTCATGATGTTGACGGCAAAGTCGAATTGAGCCAGTTCTGGAATCAGCATCTGCACCCGGACGTTGGCGTCACCCATCAGAGGCACGGCATCAATTTCGCTGCTGTTGCCGCCAAAGAATGCCGGCGGCTCAACCTCCGGCATCACTTCGTAAGGTTTCTCAATCACGAACGCGACGCTAGCTTCATCGGAAGTTATTAGATGATCGACATCAGGCGGAATGTAGCAGTAGCCGCCCGGACCAAGCGTCTTGTGTTCGCCGCTGCAATCCACGTCAATAGAGCCTTGCGAAACATAGACGAAGCGTTGAGAGCCGTTTGCAGCTAATGTTCCGCCAGCCGCCATCTCGGCCGTATATGCAACGAACTGCGCACCCATGGCGGGGGCGGCATGCACAATAGCGGTGGCGTTCAGCATCACTGGCAACGCCGCGCGCACGAAAGTATCGGGCGTCTGCAGCAGATGATTTGGCTGGTGGCAACTACGCGTGCTTCCCAGGCCTTTCAAGATGTCTCCCATTGTTTATAGGTCTGGCTCAGGCACTTCAAGAAATTTCCTCCCACAGCCAGCGCGTTGTCGATATCTTCGGCCATCACCGCTTCGTCAGGATGATGGCTGATGCCGCGCGGACTGCGCAAGAATAACATGGCTGCAGGCATACATGCAGCCAGGATCATGGCGTCATGCCCGGCACCGCTAGCCATGCGGCGCAATGAGAGTCCTGACTGCCGTGCCGCGCTATTCAAAAGTTCAACCATACCTGCGTGCATGGGCGTGGCGGCCTGATTCAATAAGTCTGCCCATTTAAAGGTGAGCTGGCGGCCGTCGGCAATGGCTATTGCCGAAGCTCGCAAAGCTTTCACGGCGGTGAAGCGCACCGAGTCGTCTGCATGCCTGCAATCGAGCGTCATCGTCACTTCGCCCGGCACAGCGTTAGCCACGCCCGGAGTCACGTCGAGCTTGCCCACAGTTGTCACCAAGCCGCTTGTTGCCAGTGCCGTCCGCTCCACTTCCGTAATCCACTCGGCTGCTCCGCATAAAGCGTCGCTTCGCAAGTTCATCGGCGTGGTTCCTGCGTGATTCGCATGGCCAGTGAAAGTCACGCGCGCGCGCGTCAGACCTGCGATGGTATCGACCAGCGCCAGGCTTTCGCTTGCATGGTCCAGCACCGGACCCTGTTCAATATGAAACTCGAGAAACGCTAGTGGGACCGGTTTTAGCGCGATCTCAGCTGTGTTATTCGGATCAAGACCGAAATCGCGAATGGCCTGCGCTACCGAAATCCCTGCTGCATCACGCAGGGCCAGAAACTCCTCCGTTAACGAGCCCGCTAGTGCGCGGCTGCCGATAAATGGCGTGCTGAAACGAACGCCTTCTTCCTCCGAAAAGCCAACCACCTGAATATCGAACGGCAGCTTGCGCGAACCCAACATCTCCACCAGTTCAATGGCAAGAATGACGCCCAGAATACCGTCAAAAGCCCCGGCGTTGCGCACTGTATCCAGGTGCGAACCCATAAGGAGCGGTTGCGCGCAGCAGCCATCGCCGGGAAAAACGCCTCTAAGATTCCCGGCGTCATCAATATGCACCTGCATGCCGGCAGATTCCATCCAGTACGTTACCGTTTCATAGCACCGGCGCATGCCCGGCGACAGGAAAGTGCGAAAGGTACCGTCGGCGTTGTCGCTGATTTGAGCCAGCTCCCGGCAACGGTCAATTAGCTTCTGTCCGTTCGACAAGTGTTCATTATGCCAACTCGTTGGGCCTGCTTGCGTCAGACTAGTAGTGGTGACGCGGCGTGCTTTTCTGGTAACTCCATTTGCTCTGGCCGGCCTGTTTGCACTCTGGGTTCGAAAAGACAAACCACTTCCAGACGCGGCGGCCGGCGGTAGTGGTCCACTCGTGCCGTTGGTGTTGTTTTCAGATAAAGGTGACCGCATGGGCACCAGACAGGTCAGGCAACTGGTGAAAAGTGACGCGGACTGGCAGCGGGAACTGACAGCGCAAGAGTTTCTAGCCACCAGAAAAGGCGGCACCGAGCGCGCCTACACAGGCAAGTACTGGAACACCCACAACGCCGGTCTGTACCGTTGCGTCTGTTGCGGCAACGCGGTGTTCCGGTCTGCTGAAAAGTTCGATTCCGATACCGGCTGGCCCAGTTTCTGGGCGCCGGCAGCGCCAGAAAACATCGAGACGCGCCCCGACAACAGCCTGGCGGAGCCGCGCGTCGAAGTGCTTTGCAAAAAATGCGAAGCGCATCTTGGCCACGTGTTCAACGATGGTCCAGCACCAACCGGACTGCGCTATTGCCTGAACTCTGTGGCGCTTCGCTTGGTTGTCTAAGTCATACGCGATACTGGCCCTTATGAAGTTGCTTGCCAGTGCCTTGTTCTGTTCCGTTGTCTGCTTGGCGGCGGAGAAGGCTGACCTTGTCATCACTAACGGCCACGTTGTCACGATGAATGCCGCGCAACCTCAAGCGCAGGCGGTCGCCATCGGGAATGGCCGTGTGCTGGCCGTCGGTACAAACGCGGAGATGACGCGTTACACCGCGCTGCGTCACTTGAAACTGAACGGCGAGTTGGTCATCCCAGGTTTGATTGAAGGTCACGGCCACTTCATGAGCTTGGGTCAGTCGAAAATGCAACTGAACCTTCGCGAAACCCGCAACTGGGACGAAATTGTGGCCATGGTCCGGGCCGCAGCGAAAGAAGCTAAGCCCGGCGAATGGATTATCGGCAGCGGCTGGCATCAATCGAAGTGGGACCGGATACCGCAACCCAACGTTCACGGCTTCCCTCTTGAGACCGAGCTTTCCAAAGCCGCGCCCAACAATCCAGTCTGGCTGCACCACGCCAGCTTTCATTCGTCGATGGTGAATGCGGCCGCGCTGAAAGCGGCGGGAATTGATGCTCAGACGCCAAATCCGGCCGGCGGCGAGATTCTGAAAACCGACGCGGGCCAACCCACCGGCCTGTTGAACGAAACGGCGCAAGGATTGCTTTCGGGCGCGTACGAAAAGTATCAAGAGCGGCGCACACCGCAGGAGCGGGAAGCATATGACCTCAAGACCATTCAATTTGCCACGCGCGAATGCTTGTCAAAGGGAATAACGACGTTTGAAGATGCGGGCTCGTCCTTTGAAACCGTCGACCTCTTCAAGAAATTAGCGGCGTCAGGTGAACTTCCTCTCCGTCTGTGGGTGATGCTGCGGGTCGGCACACCTGAGATGCGCCAGCGATCGACGAATTACCGCATGATCGATTTCGGTGACAGCCACTTGACCGTACGAGCGTTCAAGCGAGTGATGGATGGAGCCCTTGGCTCGCGCGGCGCCTGGTTCTTACAGCCATACTCAGATCTGCCAAGCACCTCGGGTTTGAATACGCAGGATTTGGATGACCTGCGCGCAGTGGCCGATTTCGCCATCAACCACGACTTTCAGCTATGCGTGCATGCGATTGGAGATCGTGCCAATCGCGAGACACTGAATATCTATGAGCAGGTGTTTCGCGCCCATCCAGACAAGACGGACCTGCGCTGGCGCGTGGAACATGCGCAGCATTTGAATCCAGCGGACATTCCGCGTTTTGGTCAGTTAGGTGTAATTGCTGCCATGCAGGGAATCCACTGCACCTCCGACGCTCCCTTCGTACGGGCACGAATTGGTGAACAACGCGCTGAAGAGGGCGCGTATGTTTGGAGAAAGCTGATGGATTCAGGCGCCGTGGTCGGCAACGGCACAGACTCGCCGGTGGAAGATGTGGACCCTATCGCCTGCTTTTACTCGACAGTCACTCGTAAGTTGAAGGATGGCACACGCTTTTATCCGTCGCAGTGTTTGACCAGAGAAGAAGCGCTGCGGACTTACACGCTGAACAATGCTTTTGCCGCCTTTGAAGAGAAAGAGAAAGGCAGCCTGATGCCCGGCAAACTGGCCGACGTCACTATCCTGTCTAAAGATATTATGCGAATCCCGGAAGACGAGATTCCGTCGGCCAAGGTCCTCTATACAATCGTCGGCGGGAAAATAGCTTATCAGCAATCACAATAAAAAAGGCGAGAGCGGCTGATTCTGATTCACGCCCTCTCGCCGAAATAGTCAGTAAAGGAACTTACTTTTGTTTCGCGATAATAAGGCCTTTAATTTTGTTATAAGTGCTGGCAGGAACCACTTTCTTGTTCAGCAGGTCGGTTTTGGTTTTGTACGGCCGGCCGGCAATAATCTTCCCGGCATACACATCGCCAACACCGGGAAGCGCCTGTAACTGCGCCGAAGTGGCCGAGTTGATGTCGATCGGATCTGCCGCCGGTGCGGCAGGTGCGGCTTTAGCTTTGGCAGGCGCCGCTGCTGCCTGAGCAGCAATCGCGGAACCTTGGGGAACGGCGGCCACTAAAGCCAGAAATAAGGCAAGTAAGCCTAGACGAAACATTTTCATTGTGCTAATTCTCCTCCAATTACTTCATGAAACTCTTCAACAAACCTTCGCCAAGTTCCATTAGGTTGCTGCCGCTTTGCGGGACTTGGCCATTTGGCGTCAAATGATTAACAATTTGCGGAAGCACCTGGGCCGCCATGGTGCTGGCCATTTCCGGAGAAACACCCAGCTTGGAAGCCAGGTTCTGAATCTGCTCACCTCCGAGCACATTTTGTACCTGGGCGCCATTAACCGGTTGGTTCGCACCAGTCGAAACCCAGGAGTTTACAACTCCGCCCAGGCCATTCTGTTCGAAACCCTGCACAAGTCCCGGAAGGCCGCCTGGATGGTTGTTTACCAGGCTCATCACCTCACTCAGGACGTTGGCGTTATTACCGCCTTGCTGGCCGCCTAGAAGCTGCCCAGCCATGTCTAATAAGCTCATATAGATTCCTCCTGAAAATCGGCAGCTTAGCTTTTCTTGCTGCCGATTTCATCCTTTGCTTCGTGAGCGCCAGCCTTTTTCGCTTCGTCCTCGGTCATGAACTGGCCCTGTTTAGTCTTGCCATAATAACGACCGCTCTTGTGGTAGACCTTGGTTTCCGTATTCACCCAAACCTTACCGGAAGCTTTGGCCGCTGCAATGTCCGCGTCGGAGGCGTTATTCGCCGGAGCAGACTTGCTTTTCTTCATGGCAGAAGATGTTGCCGCGGGTGCGGGTGTTGTTGTTGCAGTTGGTGCCGGCTTGGCGGGTGCGGCCGGTGCTGGAGCCGCTGCAGTCGCTGGCGCGGCGGACATTGCGTCGGTCGAAGTCGACTTCTTACGTTTCTTTTTCTTGCTGGTTGTATCCGTGGATGTCTGGCCAACCGCGACCGTAGCCGTGGCAACCGATAAACCAAAAGCCACTAAAGCGGCGCTAGCTAAAATCTTCAAGTGCTTTTTCATTTTCATATCTCCTACTCAAGGCCAAACTGGATGTACGGTAGTAAATCAGACCATTCGCGCTGCTGAGAAGTCACATTCTGGTTGTTTGCTCAGCCTGATTAGTCCTTCAAAATTCTACCGAAGAAAACTAGTAACTTTTCTGAAATCTGATTAATGTTAGGTATATGAAGTACTATCCAGAAACTCCAAAAGCACTATAGCCCGCGTGTATACAGGCAACCTCAGACGCAAACTGCACCGGTCACCTTGCGTCGCATGCCGCCACGCGGCTCTTATTGACAAGAATTAGGAGAGCCATAATCCGATGGGCATTCACCCACCCCGGCATTCTGTCGAAGTTGGAGCAATGGACAACGGATTCAGGCCACCCGCCCCCGGGAACTCGTTGCCGGCGAGAGTAGCTGGAAAACTGGTTCTACCTGCGCCGCAGCGTTTCCGCCGCTCGTGGAAACGCTTGTTGTAACCTTGACAATTCAGGTCGAAACATACTAGCTTCTACGGAAGGTCTTTGACCTGGCCATTCCCTCCCTGTCTGAGGTGTCATCAAGAAGGGGAATTAAATGCGAAGAACACTCGCCTTATTTGTTGTTGTTGCAGGCTGCGCTTTCAGCCAAAGTTTGACACCCGCACGCGAGGCTGCCATCAAGAGCGACCTCACCGGCCAGATAGATGGCATGAAAAAACAGGCTCAGGTGATGGTTGACACCGTATTTAGCTTCAGTGAACTGGGTTTCCAGGAATTCGAGACTTCCAAATATCTTTCCGACACGCTAGAGAAAAACGGCTTCAAAGTAGAGCGCGGCGTAGCCGGCATTCCTACCGCCTTCATGGCCACTTGGGGCGAAGGCAAGCCAGTGATTGCGCTTGGTTCCGACATTGACGACATCCCGCAAGCTTCGCAAAAGCCGGGCGTCGGTTATCACGATCCCATCATCGAAGGCGCACCGGGTCATGGCGAAGGACACAACTCGGGTATGCCGCTGAACATTCTGGCGGCGCTGGCCGTGAAACAGGTGATGGAACGCGAGCACATCAAAGGCACCATCAAGCTGTGGCCGGGCGTTGCGGAAGAGCTCCTGGGCACCAAGGCTTATTACGTGAAAGCGGGTCTTTTTAAAGATGTCGATGTCGTGTTGTTCTGCCACGTAGCCAATAATTTCGGCGTAAGCTACGGACCCGGCGGCGGCGATGGCATGGTCTCAGTTGAGTATTCGTTCAAGGGCGAAAGCGCGCACTCGGCCGGAGCTCCGTGGCGTGGCCGCAGCGCGCTCGATGCGGTAGAACTGATGGACGTTGGCTACAATTTCCGCCGTGAACATCTGCGCTTGGCTACGCGCGTCCATTACGTCATCACCAACGGCGGCGATCAGCCCAACGTTGTGCCCCCGAATGCCGCCGTCTGGTACTACTTCCGCGAAGCCGACTACGACCACATCATGAACCTATGGCGCATCGGCGACAACATGGCCAAAGCTGCGACGTTAATGACCGACACCACCTACACGTCCAAACTGCTGGGAACAGCCTGGCCAGGCTACTTCAATAAACCGATTGCCGAAGACATGTATCAGAACATTACAAAGGTCGGCTTGCCGCAGTGGTCGGAAGCGGATCAAACGCTCGCAAAGGGCTTGCAGCATGAACTGAAATACCCGGAGAAGGGTCTGGCCATGAAGATCCCCGCCCTGCGCGATCCGAAACCGGCATCTGAAGAGGACGAAATGACGGCGGGTATTGGCCCCATGGGCGGCGGTTCGGATGATATCGGAGACATTTCCTGGAACGTTCCTACCGTGGTCCTGCGCTTTCCTTCAAACATTCCTGGCGGTCCCGGTCATAACTGGGCCAACGGAGTTTCTATGGCGACGCCGATTGCGCATAAGGGTGTGGTCGCGGGAGCCAAGGTGCAGGCCTTAACCATGCTCGACATTTTCATGCATCCCGAGATCAGCGAGAAAGCCTGGGAATATTTCAAAGCGCAGACCAAGGAAACGAAGTATCAGAGCTTCATCCGGCCTGATGATAAACCCGCCATCTGGCTGAATGAAAAGATCATGCAGAAGTACCGGCCGCAGATGAAGGCATTCTATTACGATCCTTCGAAATACGACACCTATCTCGACCAGTTGGGCATCAAGTACCCCACTGTCCGCCCGGCAACCGACGGCACCAAGTAGGAACCATGCGAAAAGCTGCCGTATTTATTTTTGTTCTGGCGAATTGCGCTTTCAGCCAAGCCATTACTCCGGCGCGCGAGGCGGCCATCAAGTCCGACCTGGAAGGTCAAATCGATGGCATGAAGAAGCAGGCGCAGGTGATGGTGGATTCCGTGTTCAGCTTCGGCGAACTCGGCTTTCAGGAGTTTGAAACATCCAAATATCTCTCCGACACGCTGGAGAAAAACGGCTTCAAGGTGGAGCGCGGCGTGGCAGGCATCCCTACCGCGTTCATGGCAACGTGGGGCGAAGGTAAACCCGTCATTGCGCTTGGTTCCGATATCGATGATATTCCCCAGGCATCCCAGAAACCCGGTGTTGCTTATCACGATCCGATTATTGAAGGAGCGCCCGGGCATGGCGAAGGTCACAACTCCGGTGTCCCGCTGAATATATTGGCCGCGCTTGCCGTGAAGAAGGTGATGGAGCGCGAACACATCAAGGGCACCATCAAAGTTTGGCCCGGAGTGGCCGAAGAGCTGGTGGGCACCAAGGCGTTCTATGTCAAGGCTGGTCTCTTTAAAGATGTGGACGTGGTGCTTTTTTGCCACGTCGCCAACAACATGACGGTGAGTTACGGTCCTGCTCCGGGCAACGGTCTGGTTTCGGTCGAGTATTCCTTCAAAGGGGAAAGCGCCCACTCGGCCGCGGCGCCCTGGCGTGGGCGCAGTGCGTTGGATGCCGTCGAACTTATGGATGTTGGTTACAACTTCCGGCGCGAGCATCTGCGGCTGGCTACCCGCGTCCATTACGTCATCACCAATGGTGGCGACCAGCCCAACGTGGTGCCGCCGAATGCCGCCGTCTGGTATTACTTCCGCGAAGCCGATTACGACCACATCATGAACCTCTGGCGGATCGGCGACAACATGGCCAAGGCTGCGACTTTGATGACCGACACCACCTATACGTCACGACTCCTAGGCACGGCCTGGCCCGGTTACTTCAACAAACCGATTGCCGAAACCATGTACGCCAACATCAAGAAAGTAGGATTACCGCAATGGTCCGACGCCGACCAGACACTTGCCAAGGCGCTGCAACATGAATTGAAAGTGCCGGAAAAGGGACTCGCCATGAAGATTCCGGACTTGCGCGATCCTAAACCTCCGGCGGACGAGGACGAAATGGGCGCCAACATCGGACCTATGGGCGGAGGTTCCGATGATATCGGCGACATCTCCTGGAACGTGCCCACTGTGGTTCTGCGTTTCCCTTCGAATATTCCTGGCGGTCCGGGGCATAATTGGGCGAATGGCGTTTCCATGGCAACTCCCATTGCCCACAAGGGTGTTGTCGCGGGCGCCAAGGTGCAGGCGTTGACCATGATAGATATCTTCATGCACCCTGAAATTACGCAGAAAGCATGGGATTACTTCAACAACGTTCAAACCAAAACGCAGAAATACCAGACGTTTCTGCGGCCCGACGACAAGCCTGCCACCTGGTTGAACGAGAAAATCATGCTGCAATACCGGCCGCGGATGAAGGCGTTCTACTACGATCCGGCCAAATACGACACCTACCTGGATCAACTCGGCATCAAGTATCCGACTGTTCGTACTCCCGACACCAAGTAAAGCTCAGCTTCCTCCTGTTCTTCACCGCGCTGCTGGCAGCCGGGCAGGCTTCCCAGGAATACGCTCGTCAGACCTGGGACACGGAAACAGGTCTGCCCCAGAACTCAGTTCATGCCATTGCACAAACCCGCGACGGCTACATCTGGTTTGGCACCGAGGGTGGTCTCGCGCGCTTTGATGGCGTGCGCTTCACCATCTTCAACACCCGCAACACGCCGCAACTGCACAGCAATGATATTCGGTCGCTGCTGGTTGATGGCGCCAGTCTCTGGATTGCCACTGCCGACGGAGTTGCGGAATTCGGCGCTTCTCCTGCAAAGTCCTTCAGCACAGCCGAAGGATTGCCAAGCAATAACGTCACTGGCTTGTATCTGAACAACAGCATGCCATGCGCGGCCACCCCGGCGGGAAATGCATGCTTTGAGAATGGGCGCTATACAAGCACCACATCTGAGATGCCGCCCACGGTCCTGGACGCGACGCTCCAAAGCCTTTTGAACGGACCAGTCTTATCGTCCATGAAAGATCGTGAAGGCAATCTATGGGTGGGCACAGAATCTGCCGGTGTAACAATCTTCCGCAGCCTGGAATTCCGTACCTTTGCCAGCGGCGCAGAAAACCTGGACGACGTCGTTCGCTGTGTATTTGCCGACAGCCACCATGCCATCTGGGCTGGAACCAACTCTCGAGGCTTGGTGCGCTACGAAAACGGAAAGTTCAGCCATCTCACAGCAGCCAATGGCCTCTCCAGCAACGTCATCGTTTCGCTGGGAGAAGATTCCGCAGGCAATCTCTATGTCGGTACTCCCGACGGATTGAATCGCATTCATAATGGCGCTGTGTCGGTAATTACCTCGGGCGACGGTCTGCCTGACGATTTCATCCGTTCAATTCACGGTGCTAAAGACGGTGGGATTTGGATTGGCACACGCCGCGGCGTTTCGCTGCTTCAGGACGGCCGCTTTCAGAACTTTACTCATGCCGATGGACTTGGCAGCGATCTTGTCGGCAGCGTAGTGAGCGATGCCAGCGGGCTTTGGATTGCTACGCTGCAAGGACTAACGCTCAGAAGCGCAAAGGCCGCGGCTGCGCCCTTCACCAACTTCACCGTTGCGCAAGGGCTAACCAGCAACGTCATTACCGCGCTGTATGAGGACGCTGCGGGAACGCTTTGGATAGGCACCCAGGGCGGAGGCTTAAACCGCCTCTCTAACTCTGTGTTTCAGCATTTTCCGCCCGCCTTTGGCCTGCCCGGCGTGATTTATGGAATCGCCGAAGATAGCCAGAAGAATCTCTGGCTATCTTCCGATGCCGGCATTTTTCGCGTCAGCCGATTGGCGCTGGATCAATTCGCGTTTTATGGGTCAAAGGCAGCTGCCCCCGAAGTTGTTTCGTACGGCACCAGCGATGGCCTGCGCGTCAGCGAGTCTGCCGGAGGCGGACATCCCGGCATCACAAAAGGCGCCGATGGATCTATCTGGTTTGCCACGCTGAAGGGCGTTGCCGTAACGCTAGCGCAAGGCCGCAGGAATCAAACGGCGCCCCCGGTAGTTGTCGAATCCGTCACAGTCGACGATAAAACTTTGACCGCGGATGAAGCGGCTGATGTCCCGCCCGGCCACTCGCGCTTCGCCTTCCGGTACACTGCCCTCAGTTTTACCGCCCCGCAAAAAGTCACGTTTCGTTACAAGCTGGAAGGCTTCGATAAAGACTGGCTTAGCGCTGGCGCCGCGCGTATCGCCTATTACACCAATCTGGGTCCGGGTGCCTATCGTTTTCGCGTAACGGCTCGCAATGAAGATGGCGTCTGGAGCGAGCAACCAGCGGTGCTGGCCTTCAGGCTGGAACCGCGCTTCTATCAGACTTGGTGGTTTGCCGTTTTGGCTGCTGCCGCTTTGCTGCTCGCCGGATATGGAGTTTATCGCTGGCGTGTATCTCAGGTGCAAGCGCAATTCAATGCGGTGCTGGGTGAACGCAACCGCATTGCGCGCGAAATTCACGATACGCTGGCGCAGGGTTTTGCAGGAATCTCAGTGCAGCTGGAACTGGTGGCACGGAAACTTTCGTCCAGTTCCGAGGGCGCAAGGGAACATCTGGATCAGGCACGTATGCTAGTACGCAGCAGCCTGGCCGAAGCGCGCCGCTCCATTTGGGAGTTACGTTCGCAATCGGCCGACATGGAAGATCTGGCTGCGCGGTTGGGAAAAATGGCGAATCAAATGGGCGCGGGAGCGCCAGGGAAAATAGCGTTGGAAGTGAGGGGAACCTATCGGCCGGTGGGCGCGCGGCTGGAGGATGAACTGCTGCGCATAGCCCAGGAGGCCGTCACCAATGCGCTGCGCCACGCCGAAGCGGATCACATCGTCATTGAACTGGCCTTCAATCCGAAATTACTCAACATGACGGTGGCCGATAACGGGCGCGGGTTTACTCCAGGTGCGGGAACTACCGGCATCAATGGGCATTTTGGTCTGCAGGGCATGCGCGAGCGGGCTGAACGCATGGGCGCGCGCTTTAACCTCGAGACAGCGCCCGGCCGAGGCACCAAGATAGTAATCGAGGCGCCCATTGTCTGAACCAATCCGAATACTCATTGTCGAAGACCATCATGTAGTGCGCCAGGGCTTGGTGGCGTTAATCAAGTCCGTGGACGATATGGAAGTAGTTGCAGAAGCGGCCGACGGGCGGCAGGGCGTGGATTTGCATCGCAAGCATCGCCCCGACGTGACAATCATGGATCTGCGGCTGCCGCTTTTAGGGGGCGTTGAGGCTATCCAGGAAATCCGGCAAATTACGCCGAACGCCCGCGTGATTGTGCTGACAACCTTCGACGGCGACGAAAATATCTACCGGGCTCTGCAAGCCGGCGCCCGTGGTTATCTGCTGAAAGATATGTTCGGGGAAGAGTTAATGGACGCCATCCGCGCCGTTCATGCCGGAAAGACGCGCATACCGGCTGTGGTGGCGCAGCGCCTGGCCGAAAGAATGCGCGGCCCTGAATTAACCAGCCGGGAAATGGATGTCCTCCGTTTGATTGTTGGCGGCAAAAGTAACAAGGAGATAGGCGGCGCTCTGCACATTTCCGAAGCGACGGTTAAGACTCACATCAATAATTTGCTGGGCAAACTCGGCGTTTCCGACAGAACGCAAGCCGCCACTAGCGCCATTCAAAGAGGAATTGTTGAGCTTTCATGAAGTTACTTGTCCTATTACTAGCGCTTTACGCCGCTGCAGCGCCGGCAACCGGCTGGCGGCCCGCGACTGAGGCCGAGCTAAAAGACTGGGTCCCGGCACGCGCTCCCGTGGAAAAGGAACGGATAGAGACGGAGTTCCCTGCGGCATCAGGCGTAACGAATGGCAAGGCTTATGTGTTCGGGGTGGTGCTGATTACAGCCGGCTATTCCGCGGACGGCAAATATTCTCATTTTTTTGCCAGCCAGGTGCCGATTAAAGTGGGGGATCTATCGTTAAAGCCTGGCAACTACGTTTTCGGCTTCCAAAAGAACCTCGATTCGGATTCGCTGAGCGTTAAATTTTATGATGCGCAAAGCGGTAAGTTCCTCGGCGTTGTCGAGGCGAATAGGAACAGCCGCATCGGCCGGATAGTGCAGTTCCACATTTACCCTCCCAATGATCGCTCTATCGTGCAGATTGGAAGATTTGCTTTTCCATACAAGCTGGGGAAGTAGTTGCTCCACCTAAAGGTGCAGGCGGAAATCCATCCTCAGAGTCATGCGCTGAGGCCAACTTTTACCTAAACTTAATTTAATTGGAAAGCAGAGTTACTTACGAAGACTCCGTTGCAAACATGTACAAACGGCGCCGAAACCTAACCATCGGCGCCGTTTTGTTCTTCTATCTTGCCAACGCTTCCGATTCCGTATAACCCGCCACGGCGTGGTCTAGCGTTCGGAATAGGTCTTGTGGCGAAGCGGCTTCGTTCGAAGTGAAAAAGCTTACCGACGTCTCCACCATGACAAAAACCGATCGCTGCTGTGCGTCAAGGCTGAACTCATGTTTCTGCGAGGCAGTTTTACTCCAGGCGGCTTTTATATCTTGTTCCTTGCCGTGAGTTTCCGCCAGCGCCACCAGTGCTGGTCCACTCCATCTGTAAAGAAGAGTGGACGAGGCTAAATGTTGGGCGAAATGGTTCGACACGCGCAGCATCACTTCATCACCAATCTCGCGCCCGTAGCGTGCATTAATGCCTGGCAATCGATTCACAACAAATAGTGCCAGCACGAAGTCCGGTGAGCCGGAGACGGCGGCGGAGATCGCCTGCTCCGCCGATCTTCGGGAGGGAAGGCCTGTCACTTGGTCCATGGAACCAAAACGGGCAGCCGATTCAACCTCCACCTTAGGCTGCGCTACCTTGGCCCCCACATACTCTTGTGGGGCTTTCGATTCAGTCTGAAGCCGGACAGTCTCTTCGCGGACGACATCCAGGCACGACGTAAGCTTGGCGCGCAGCAATCGAATATCGTCGAGCTGAACCGCCTGCTCCATTTCGCGTTCCACAAACTGCAACTGGTGAACGGAGCGGGTTCTTGATTCACTCAGAAAAGTGATGGTTTCTGTCATAGTCCGCATCACCGACTTCAACTCGTTGATCTTTCCCGTGTTCAGCGTTGAAAACCGCTCGTTATACGCCCGCAGGTGTTCCAGCGATGTAGCCACCCTCGTTTCGATGTCGGCGGTGAGTGATTGTTCGCGTATCTCAGCGGAAAGCCTCAGCAGCGTCTCGCGAAAAGCGGCCAATTCATCCTCACGCCCATCAATCGTATAGCGCGAAATTCCTGCTAGTAAGGTTTGCAAGTTACGGATGTAATCCGCTGCCGCAGGCTTGCCATTCCGCAAAATTCCCTTCAAGGAAACGAGGTCCACGAAAGTCAGTGGCGCGAGACGGCTATTTTTCTTACCTTGGCTCCATCTCAACCAGTGTTCTTGTCGTGTCGTTCCACGTGAATATGCGGTCGTCGGGTTCTAATGGCGCGGTGACAAGAGCGCCTTCCATTACCTGATTTTTGTCCGCGCCGCCGGCAATGACGACGCACCACGAGAGGCGATCGCGAAGAAAGTAAACACCGTCAATCACTTTGGGAAGGTTTTGCGGGAACATTCGGATGGAGGGATTTCTGCGCAGATAGTCCGCAGCGCCGACGCAGGTTCGTCTTGCAAGTGCGGCGGTTTCACCCCAAATTTGCTGGTTATGCCAAAGTGCCGCCGCTTGAAAGCAGGCTAAGGAGGCGGCTAGCAGCGCCGCCCGACCCGATCCTTCGGCGATCACTGCCCAAATCAGGCAAATTCCCACTGACGGAAGGTAAAGCACTCGCGATCCGGACATATCGAAGCCGATCAGGAGAACTGCGAAAACGGGTAGCGCGGCGCAAATAGTGAAGGCAGCGGCCGCTGCCAGGGAAACGGTTCGAACTCTTGCCTGCAGAGCGATGATGATGACGGCCACGAAGGGCAGCGCCATCCACCAGCTGGGCCTGATAGACCAGTTCACGGGTACGAAAAGGAACGACCAGATCCGGAAAAATAGAGCTTCCAGGACGCTGATCACCCGCGGAGATGTCTGATAGCCCCCTAGTCCTTGCATGAACCAAAATCGATAGGAGAAGACGAGCAGGCAGCCAAGCGCGCACCAACCGGCGTTAAAGAAAACGACTTTCCGTTGCTGGCGCGGGAAGAAGAACGCCGTGCAAACAATCAAAAGCGGCAAGGCGTACGCCGATTCTTTGCTCAAGCACGCCAGAATCGCGCACGCCGCCGCCACGGCCGCATTTCGGTTGATGGAACAGATCAGCGCCAGCAGCACAAACATCGTCGCCAGCAGGTCAAATTGAGCTGCCAGCCAGCATACAGACTCGACGTGTGATCCATGCAGCGCAAACACAAGGCTCGCGGTCAACGGAGGCAGTAAACCGGCGAATAACTTGCGGCAGAGAGAAAAAACAAGGACAACATTCAGCAGGTGCAGAGCAAGACAGTAGGCGTGCCAAGCGGCTGGACTAGTCCCCGCCCAGCGGAAATTCAACCAGTAAAAGAGATACCCCAAGGGTCGGAAGAAGACATCCTGGCCCTGCGGATGCCGCCACAAAGCCCGCGTCAACATAGCGGATGCTGCTTCTGTTGACGCGTTACCAAGATGAACGTAGTCGTCGAAGACGAATGCGTAGCCAAGCGTATGCGCGTAAGCGAGCAGAGCCGCTAGCGCCGGAACCAGCGCCCAGAGGAGCGGCACTTTGCTGGGTGTCTGGTTTTCTTCTCGCCGGGAGCGCGCAAAAAGGAACCCAATTAGTGCCAGGAAGGAGAAGGCGGACAGGTTGACCAGCGCGCGGCCGGAAATCACTTGTGCGTAACGGCGTTCACTTGCTCCGCCAACTGCTTGAGAGCTGCGTCAGAAACATCGCCATGCGTATGCCAAGTTATTTTTCCAGCCCCGTCGATGAGCATTACATAGGCGTCGTCGCCAGCGGAGTAGTCGGCTGCCTTCTTAAGTTCCTCTTCGCCCTGGGTAACGGTCAGAAAATGGTCGTGTTCAGCAACCGGAACGGACCCTTTCATGCTGTGGGTGATCATTCCACGAACCAGACGGGGAGCGTCCTGGATGACTGCAATGTCGAACCGCTCCACCTCCGGGTGCGTGGTCTTCAATTGAGCGGCCACCTGCCGGCTCCAGCCTTCCACCGCCTTCTGGGAAGCATGGGAAAAGCCTACAAAGAGAATAGCCGGGTGACCAGCCGTAGCGGTTGGAAGAGTCACTGGATGGCCGCTCAGTGTCTGGCCGGAGATGGTGGGGCACTGCTGGGCAAAGGCGGTGGAAAACCCAATCAGGAAAAAGACTAAACCTGTGCGCGGCACAAAGTCAGGGTACCGCACGCTCGCAGGGTTAGCGTTACAGTAGTCAACGTGTTGTACCAAAGCGCCACGCAAATGGCTCGCCGCATTCAGGCCCGCGAAATATCTTCAGTCGAGTTAGTAAGCGCCCATCTGGCTCATATACAGGCAGTTAACCCGAGTTTGAACGCCGTAGTGGAACTCTTCGCGGAGCAGGCTATGGAGGCTGCAAGGCGCGCGGATCAAGATCTGGCCGCTGGACGTCCCTGTGGACCTTTGCACGGTGTTCCCTTCTCCATCAAAGACTCAATAGATGTTGCCGGGTCGAAAACCACGGCCGGAACGCTTGGGCGTAAGAACGCAGCCGCCGCCTGCTGCGATGCAACCTTGGTGCGAAGGCTCAAGCAGGCCGGCGGAATCGCTCTAGCCAAGACAAATCTGCCGGATCTGCTGTTCGCCTACGAGAGCGACAACTTCATCTATGGCCGTTCAAATAATCCGTATGATTTGATGCGGACACCGGGCGGCAGCAGCGGCGGTGAATCCGCGCTGATCGCTGCAGGAGGATCGCCGTTAGGCTTGGGCAGCGATGCGGCTGGCAGCGTTCGTCTTCCTGCGGCGTTTTGTGGCATAACCAGTATCAAGCCGACCAGTGGAAGGCTTCCCCGGACAGGCCACGTTCCGCCGCCGGGCGGTTGGGCGGAAGCGCTGTGGCAGATGGGCCCTATGGCGCGCTTCACTGAAGACCTCGTCCTGGCTATGCGACTGCTGGCCCGGGAAGACGGCCAGGATTTTACCTCGCCGCCGCTCCCCCTGCTGGAACCCGTGACGTTGAAGAGACTCCGCGTGGCTTTTTTCAGCGACAACGGCTTCGCGCCCTGTGCGCCGGAAATAAAAGACGCTGTGAAGAAGTGCGCCGCATTCCTGGAAGGCGAAGGCGCAGCCGTCACGGAACAAGCACCACCCGGAGTGGCCGGCGCTTACCATCTTGAAATGGCGCTGTTGGGCGCCGACGGTGCCGACGGAATCGATTCTTATCTGGCGGCTGTGGGTAGCCGCAAGGTGCATCCGCTGCTTACTTTCTTCGTCGACCAGATGCGGCCACATCGCGTCTCAGCAACGCAGTTTGCCGGGGTGTGGGCGCGCTGGGATGGCTATCGCGCCGCTATGCTCCGCTTCTTTCGCCAGTACGATGTTGTGCTGAGCCCGGTTTATACCCATACGGCCTTAAAGCATGGCGAAAGTATGATGATGGAAAACTTCCGCGGCTTCAGCTACACCATGGCCTGGAACGTCGCCGGATACCCGGCCGCCACAGTGCGCTGCGCGGCACAAGGTAAACTTCCCATTAACGTACAAGTGGTAGCGAAACCTTGGCACGACCTCCTTGCATTGCAAGTCTGCAGCGCCATAGAGTCTCGTTACGGCGGATGGCAAAAAGCTTGATTAAACAAACAATTGCAATTCTCTTACTGACCTCAACTGCTGGCATGAATGCCGCCGATTTCCCGCAGGCCGAGATAGCTAGCCGCTTTCTGAAGGCCAAACTGTATCTTCCCGACGAGAAACAAGGGTATTACCGCGGCAGCCGCTTCGACTGGTCAGGCGTTATCGAAAGCCTGAACTACAAGGGCCACGAGTATTTTGGTGTCTGGTTTCCCAAGTACGATCCGACTCTGCACGACGCCATCACCGGTCCGGTGGAAGAGTTCCGCGGAAGTGATGAAGGAGGCCTGGGCTTCAACGAAGCTAAGCCCGGCGGGATGTTCGTCAAGATCGGCGTGGGTGTTCTGCGCAAGCCAGACGACAAACCGTATAACTTTGCGCGTTCCTATCAGATCGTAAACCCGGGTACCCGCGTGGTGCGGCCCCATGCCGATTCGGTTGATTTTGAACACGAACTGAACGACGGCGAAGGCTATGCCTACAAATACAAAAAGACCGTGCGGCTGTCGCCGAAACTGCCCCAGTTGATCATTGAGCACTCCCTGAAGAACACGGGCAAGCGCGTCATCGACACAGCTGTCTACAATCACGATTTCTTCATGGTCGATAAAGAACAGACGGGCCCCGGCATGAGGGTCGTCTTTACGTTCCCTCCCAAAAGCGATGCTGACTGGAAAGGTAATGCGGAAATCAAAGGGGATGACATTGTCTATCTGCGACCGGTAGAGAAGGGCCAGTCTGTGGCGGGACCTTTGACCGGATATGGCAACGGCCCCGATGCTAACGATTTTCGCGTAGAGAACCTGAAGACCGGAGCAGGCGTGCGAGAGACCGGCAGCCAGCCTGTTTCACAGCTTTACTTTTGGTCCATTGCCACCACAATCTGCCCGGAGGCGTACATCAAAGTGCACGTGGAACCGGGTCAGACTTTCAAGTGGCGAATCGTCTACGAATTCTACTTAACCGGCACAAAGACAAATGAAACAGGCGAGGGCGCTTCGTAGGTCTTGCCAGTAAGTGTGAGTTTCCCGCTGTGCGGATCGATGCTGAATACGAAAATCTTATTCGACTTCTGATCTCCGGAAATCAGATAGTGGCCGCTAGGATCGAAATCAACACCGCGCGGAGACGTGCCGCCGGTTTCGGCAATCTGGACGCGCGTCAGCTTGCCGGTTGCGTGGTCGACGGAAAAAACGGCAATGGTCCCGGGCCCGCGGACAGAAGCATACACATACTTTCCGGCTTTATCGATTAGAACTTCGGCCGGACCGATCACTTTGGTGCCTTCTTCCACCGTGGAAGCGGTCTGCAAATGCGTTAGCATCCCAGTGGCAGAGTCATGCGAGAACACCGTGACATCGGGTTTCAGTTCGTTAACGACATAAGCAAATTTGTCGTTTGGACTGAAGACCATGTGGCGCGGCCCGATGCCAGCTTCCACTTGCACGAACGCTGGCTCACTGGGAGTGAGCTTTGCGGTAGTCGGATCGAACTTGTAAATGCGAATGTGATCCAGTCCCAAATCAGGCACATAAAGGAATTTGTTGTTCGCGGAAAAAACCGTCTCATGGGCATGCGGACCGGTTTGGCGATCTTTGTTCGGGCCAGAACCCTCGGCCGTCATCAGCGAAACCATGGATCCAATGTTGCCGTCTTCACTAACCGGAAAAGACGCCACCGTGCCGCTGGTGTAGTTGGCTGTCACCAACATACGGTTGGTGTGATCGAGCGCCAAATGGCAGGGTGCCAGGCCGTCCGAGGATTGCATGCTCAGGCGAGTGAGTTTACCGCTGCCACGGTCGATGGCAAAAGAAGCTACATCGCCTTTTTCATGGCCTTCCAATTCGCTTACGGCGAAGAGGAATTTGTGCTGAGGATCGGTAGTAACCCAGGAGGAGTTCACCAGTTCGCCCATCATAGATAGCGGTTCCAGTTCACCGGTGTCTGTATGAAAGTAGAAACCGTAAATTCCCTTGCCATAGGTACCGGCATACATCAGATATTTAGAGGACATGTTCATTGCCTTACCACTTAGACTAAAACCCGAGAGTGCCGACAGTGTGAATAGTGCCAGAAGAGCTACGTGGGTTTTTTTCATGACTTCTTTTTCTTGCGGCGATATTCTTTTTCCAGAGTCAGTTCCATGCGGATCTGCGGCATGTGCAGAACCATCGTCTTTTGCTCAGCGTTGATTTCCACTGTATAAGGACCGTCGCGATTGCCGAATTCGTCGAAGAACGCCAGTTGATCGCCCTGTAAATCGTACGTGCCGTGCCGCGACACGGTCTGCCCTTCGATAATCACCTGCTGCATAAACTTCTTTTCTTCGTCCAGCGTCAGACTTCCGCTGCAGGTGCTGGGATGGGGCGAGCCGTCGAAACACGTGTGCTCGGTCGGGAAGCCGCTGCTGTCGTCACTTAGCTTGGTATACTCCCAGCCTCCCGGATCCTTCAGCATGGTGATTTGATCGTTATTCAAATCATCAAAAGCGCTGAGTGGAAAGGCCACCGAAAACACAGCAAGAACGCCGACAAGCGCTTTGTTCAAAGCGCAAAGGGCGCGGCTGCGCGCCGCCGGGGAGGAAAGGAACTCTCTGGCCCTTTTGGCGGGGCGCTTGACACCGCAGCCGTCTTGCGCGTTTTCCTTAAAAGACATAAATTAATTATCCGCTAGTTGTCAAGGCGGATGCGAATATCCATCGCGCCAACATATTTGTCGGCGGCGCCGTAATAGCCGATCAGCGCCAGACTGTGTGCGGTTTGCGCGCGGATCACGTCACCCTCCAGAAAGATGACATTGGGAACCTGGCCGCCCACTTCCCAGCGCAAAGTAGGCAGAATGAAAGGCGCATCGGCGCGCGCGATCACACGGCGCGGATCCTGTTTATCGAAGAGAACCCAGCCCGGGCCGTAAACCAGCTTTTCATTGGCGCCGTTATAGAGCAGCAGAATGCCCGCATCGGTGAAGATGGGCGCGGGTCCCGGCTCCATGACGCGTGAATCGAAAGCGTCGGGGCGGCGGTCGAGCACCGGCTTATCGGTTGCGTCTCTCCAATGCAGCAGATCGGCCGATTCGGCCAGTCCCATGTAGTCGCGCGGTTTTCCGTCGGAATCGGTGCGAGTCCCCAGATAGTACATCCACCATTTTCCGTTCACTTGCTTGGGCAGAATGGCTCCTGATTTCGTCCACTGGGTGTTCCAGGTGCCTTTGTAAGCGGGTAGAATCACGCCCTGGCGCGTCCAATGAAGCAGGTCCTTGCCGGTAGCCAGACACAGCTGTGCCGAATGCCCGTCATACCCGGTGTAAGTGAGATAGTAGGTGCCGTTGATTTGCACAACGCGCGGATCTTCCACGCCGCCGTTTTTTTCGTAAGGTGCTTCGGGCGAGAGGACAGGTTCCGGCCTTTCGGTGAAGTGCAAGCCGTCGGGGCTCTCGGCGTAGCCGATGCGCGAGGTGTGGTTTGCGTCCTGCGCCCGAAACAGCAGCACGGTTTTCGATCCTACTTTAATGGCGGCCGGGTTAAACACGCCGTCCGCTGTCCAACCGCTGGTGGGTTTGAGTAACGGCTGATCTCCGATGCGTCTTGCGACCACGAAAACGGTGGCAGCCGAGGCGGCCACAAGAAGCAGGAGGCAGCAGCAGAAAAGTCGCATTAAGCGGGAGGATAGCGCAGATCGAGTTCCTGCCAAATGCGGCTTGACTCAACACCCGCCAACACAGTGACGGGTAGAAAGGCTCCGTCTTTCCATTGCGCCACCGAGCGGTCACTCGGGTCCACCACGAAGATGCTGGCGCAGCCCCACTCCTGGTATTTCCGTGCCTTGTCCTTCAGGTGACGATAGGAATCGTCCTGAGAAAGAATTTCGACCACTACCTCAACAGCTTCAGTTGGGTATAACCCATTCGGCTTGCGTTTTGCCGCGATCACGTCGGGGCGAGGGCGCGCTTGTAAGTCGATACGAAGCTCGACGTCTGAAGCTGAATCGTAGCCGGCTTCATCAAGCAACTTCATGATGATTTTTTGCAGCAAGCCATGCATCCACGTCGGCATACCTTTAGGAATTGCCTCTCCATACCAGAATTCGTAGGCTCGGTCGCTGTTGCGGTACTGCTCTTGGAATTGGGCGAAGGTCAGGTTTGCTGTTGCGGTCGCCATGAACTTAGGTTACAACCTATTGCGCGGGATGGCCTTCGACGGGGTAATTCTTTTCAACCCAGTCGGTATGCAGATTGGTGTCGAGTTGCAGAACCCTGATGTGCGTGTATCCGGCGGATTTCAAGGCACTGTAGGCTGGCCGGATGTTGGGGCACTTGACGAAAGGGCAACAGCCGCAATAGATGACGATCTCCTTGTCATGCGAAAGCGCGCTAACGGCTTTGGCGAGGGCGGCTAGTCCTTCAGGCTTGGAGCAGGGGCCTGCAAACTCGGCCCCGGTGATGTGGGCGCCCTTGTAAAGGACGGGAAAGCCGACGTAGACGATGACTGGTTTGTCGCCGGCTTTGAGGCGCGCGGCCAGATCGGCGGGCTTGATGATGACGGAAGCTTCCCAGGGATCTGAAGGTTTGTCTGTTCCGGTTTGGGCAAGGGCGCCAAAGGCCGCAAGTAAAAGCAGGATGGAAGTTTGGAAGAGCATAATGGCCGCCAACGACCATAGTATCGGTCAATTAGGCTGAAGCTATGGTTCACTCGAAAAATTTGCAACGCCCGGGCCGAACGCTTCAACGGCTTGACTTTGAATGGACTCGCGGGTGCTATGAACGTCGAGCGCATCCATGCCATACTCTGCTTGTTCATCCTCGTCTGTGCTGGTTAGATTGACATGCTGCCATTTTTCTTCGAGCATCCGCAAGGCTTCGAGAACATAGCGCGTAGCTTTGCGGCTGAGCGTGAGGGCAACGGTGGTGGCTGGCGGCGCTGGTGCGGTCATCGCGTTCGTGTCCTTTCGCAACGCAGGGCAAGCTCGGAAAGCAAGGCGCGATACCTATCCATAGTCATATCAGAAACCGGGCGGTGCGGAGACGTTGAAGGGCCGAGGCAATCCAAGCGGTCTAGGCGGATTTGCGACGCGCCGATAGCCCGTCACAAATCCGCCCTGGCTTCAAGTACTAAGGCTGGTATGCAGAACCCGATTCATCCATTCGGCCCGATTGGCCGAATGATTCAAACGTCAGGTGCGGGAGTCCTGAACCTTTCTCCTGGGCGCGATACGTGAATTGGATGGGTAATTTCGCGAGAACCAGCGAATCCGCATTGAACGGTCTCAAAAAATCCGTTGGGCTCTGAGCCTTCTCATCCTTCTGATGCCCCTGGCTATAGAGAACTAATGCCGAGTTGAGTAACACCGCGGCAACACGTGCGAAGGACATGTGCGGTAGACGCGTAAGCGACAAGCACCGTTCCCGCAGTCAAGGTCGCGGGAGGGCGTAACCGCCGATGGCAATCGGGTACGCCGCCAATACGCTAAAGTCATAGCTACCAGGAGAATTGATTTTGCGCCGCATTACTGCATTGCTGCTGGCAGGGGCGTTTGCCATACCAGCCCAGGACAAGGTTGACTTGTCGGTTCTGAGCCGAATTAAGCACGAGGCTTTTCAGGAATCGCAGGTGATGGACGANNTGGGTGATGGAGCGGCTGAAGAAATATGGCATTGAGAACGTGCATGAAGAGCCGTGGGGCCCGTTCGGGCAAAGTTGGAAACTCACTCACTTTTCAGGCAGTCTGCTCGCGCCGCAGTATCAGCCGTTGATCGGCTTTCCGTTAGCATGGACCCCCGGTACGCACGGCATTGTCAAGGGCGACGCCATCATGGCCGTTATAAAAACGGATGCCGATTTCGATAAATTCAAGGGCAAGCTGAAGGACAAGATGGTCCTGATGATGGAACCGAAGGTTCTGGCCATGTCCACCGAACCGTTGGCACACAGACTCACCGACGAAGAAATTGCCGCGCGCCAGCGCGTGCTTGATCCTTCCCGATCCGGCCCTGGCATGGGTCCCGCGGCAGGCCCGGTTCCTACACCTGAGCAGCGCAAAGCGGCAGCCGCCTTTCAGAAGAAGGTGATGCAGTTCTACAAAGACGAAGGCGCCGCCGTCGTTCTGGAATACGGCTACAACGGCGACGGCGGCACGGTATTTGCTTCAAGCGGCGGATCGTACGACCCGAAGGAACCCATTCCAGCGCCAACTGTCGCTCTGACGCCAGAGCATTACAACCGCATTGCCAGGTTGCTGGCGCATCACATTCCGGCCCAGTTGGAATTTGACATTCAGGCCGAGTTTCTAACTGGCTCCACTGATTCGTTCAACGTCGTAGGCGAGATTCCAGGAACAACCAGGAAAGACGAGATCGTAATGGTAGGCGCGCACCTCGATTCCTGGCACGGCGGCACCGGCGCCACGGACAACGCTACTGGATGTTCGGCCGCCATCGAATCGCTTCGCATCTTGAAGGCGTTGAACGTCCCGCTCAGCCGCACCGTGCGCATCGCGCTGTGGAGCGGCGAGGAAGAAGGCTTATTAGGATCGAAAGCTTACGTGCAGGAGCACTTTGCGCAACGCGACACCATGCAGCTTAAGCCCGAATATCTCAAGCTGTCCGCCTATTTCAACGACGACACGGGCACCGGACGCTTTCGCGGCATCAGCATCGGCGGTAACGATGCCGTGAAACCCATCTTCGAATCGTGGCTGGCGCCTTTGAGCGATTTAGGAGCAAATGCGGTGGTGGGCACAACGGCTCCCTATACCGTTCAACCGGGCGGGACCGACCATACTTCGTTTACCTGGATCGGGCTGCCAGGCTTCAGTTTCCTGCAGGACCCGATGGAGTATGGAACGCGCACGCACCATTCGAATATGGATGTTTATGATCGCGTCCAGCCCGGTGACTTGATGCAGGCTTCCGCGATTGAGGCCTGGTTCCTATACAACGCGGCAACTCGGAAAGAGATGATTCCGAGGCTGGATATACCCGCTCCTACTGTAATTACGGCCACTTCCGAAGCGATACCGCCGCCGGCGCCCGCGGTTGATAGTACGAAAGCGGCCAAGGGCAAGAGGAAAAAGACGAAGCCGGTGGTGGATAGTTCGGCGTCGCCCAATTAAAAAGGCGGCTGTTATACCTCGGCATTCATTGCGTTTCTCGATAAAGGCGCGCAAGACGCCGCGTGGACCCGCGGTTGATAATTCGAAGGCCACCAAGGGCACGAAAAAGAAAGACAAGCCTGCGATGGATACTTCGGCTTACCCCCATTAGTTCGGGCAACGGACCTCCCTACACTTTCTGCTTGGCTCAGCGCGCGTTTAAGCGTTTACCTGCCTGCGATACAATTCTGTCGGAGCAAACAACCCACCTTTGACACTCAGCGCAATCGACTACGCCTGTCTTGCCATTTACTTCGCCTTCGTTCTGGGTATCGGCTGGCTTGCTAAACGCGGCATCAAAAGCAGCGAAGACTTCCTCACATCCAAACACTCCGTCCCGGTTTGGATCACCAGCCTCGCCTTTATCGCCGCCAACCTCGGCGCGCAGGAAATGATCGGCATGTGCGCATCCGGCGCCAAGTACGGCGTCATGACAGCCCATTTCTACTGGCTTGGAGCCGTCCCGGCCATGGTCTTTGTCGGCGTCTTCATGATGCCGTTTTATTACGGCAGCCGTGCCCGCAGCGTTCCCGAATATCTGAAACTCCGCTTCGACGAAAAAACGCGTGGACTCAATGCCATCACCTTCGCCGTCATGACCGTCTTCTCATCCGGCATCAGCATGTACGCCCTCGGCAAACTCTTTCAACTCGTCCTGGGCTGGAGCTTTACCTCGTCTGTCTTTCTGTCGGCCGTCATTGTTCTCGCTTACACCCTGCTGGGCGGTCTCACCAGCGCCATCTACAACGAAGTCGTTCAATTCTTTCTCATCGTTCTCGGCTTCGCGCCGCTCTCCTTCTTCGCTGTGCAAAAAGCGGGCGGTTGGAGCGGCATTACCAACCGCCTCCAACCGGTGATGACGCACTCCTGGAAATACGCCGCTCATGCCAGCGAGAACCCTATGGGCGTTTCCATCTTCGGCTTGGTAGCAGGACTCGGCTTCGTTCTCTCGTTTGGCTACTGGTGCACAAACTTCCTGGTAGTGCAGCGCGCCATGGCCGCCAACAGCATGCAGGGAGCGCGTCAGACTCCGCTATTCGCCGCCTTTCCCAAAATCTTCATGCCGCTGGTTGTCATCCTCCCGGGCATTGCCGCCGTTGCGCTGATGCAAATGTCCAGCGGCTACACGCTGCCGCTGAAGGCCAACGGCGGCGGCTTCGATTATGACCAGGTGCTCACAACCCTCATGGCCAAGTTCTATCCTTCCGGCATGCTCGGCATTGGGCTCACTGCTCTCATGGCCTCATTCATGTCGGGCATGGCAGGGAATGTCACGGCGTTCAATACGGTCTTCACTTACGACATCTATCAGGCGTACATTCGGAAGACCGCACCCGATTCCCACTACCTTTGGATAGGCCGCGTAACCACAGTTGTCGGAATTCTGCTCTCCATCGCCACCGCCTACATCGCCACAACGTTCAACAACATGATGGACTTCCTTCAACTCGTGTTCGCCTTCGTCAACGCGCCACTGTTCGCAACCTTTCTGTTGGGCATGTTCTGGAAGCGCACCACCGGCCACGCCGCCTTCACCGGCTTGCTTGTCGGAACCGCCGCCGCTGCCGCCACTCACGGCCTCACCGTTGCGGAAGGTAAAGGCGGCTGGATTCCCATCGGCCACCCACATGAGTTCGTCTCAACTATGGCGCAGAACTATTGGATCGCCATCATCTCCTGGACCTCCTGCATGGTCGTAACCATCCTCATCAGCCTGGTCACCAAGCCCAAGCCCGTGGCCGAACTGCACAACCTGGTTTACGGTTTCACCGACATACCGCCCGTAGATCTCGCCCCCTGGTATCGCCGCCCCGGTCCGCTTGCCTTTGTGGTTCTTGGCATTCTGGTGGTTGTTAACATCTACTTCTGGTAAGAAAATATGGACGATCTTCGAAGACCTACCGGATACCTGTTCACCCTGCTGGGCATCATTCTGCTCGCTTACGGCTTGATTCGGCCTGAAGTCCGCGCCCCGCTTGACGCCGCCATCAATGTGAATCTCTGGTGCGGCGGCATGTTGCTAATCTTCGGAGGGTGCCTTCTGTGGTTGTCGTTCCGAACGAAATCGTAGATCAATTCCGCGAACATTTTCAGTCGGCTGTCACGCCGGTGGTGTATCGCGCGCCGGGCCGCGTCAATCTCATCGGCGAGCATACCGATTACAATCTCGGTTACGTCTTTCCTATCGCACTGAGCCTGGCTTGTTACGTTTCTATAGCTCCGGCGTCGCATGGGCTCTTCCGCGCCTTCTCGCGCGATCTTGCCCGCGATTTCTCCATTCCGATCGCGGACTTACCGGCAGCGGAGCCTCGCCATGAATGGAGCGACTACATCGTTGGCGTTGCGCAACAGCTTCTGAAACTTGGCTTCCCCATTCAGCCCTGTGACCTGTACATCGCCAGTGACGTTCCCGCCGGTTCAGGTCTCAGTTCGTCCGCCGCACTCGAGGTCGCCACTGCCCTCGCTCTTCTCGGAGGCCGCGAACTGCCACCCCTCGAACTGGCCCTCTTAACTCAACGAGCCGAATCGCAATTCGTCGGCATGCCCTGCGGCATCATGGACCAGTACACATCCGTATTCGGCCGCCAGGGCGCTGCCTTGCAGATCGATTGCCGCAGCCAAACGCATCAGTATGTCCAACTGCCCGACACAGTTCAGATTGTCGCCGCCAACTCCCTGGTTAAGCATGAGCTCGGAACATCCGCCTATCGCGAGCGCGTTGCCGAATGCAAAGAAGCCGTGGCCGCTATTGCCGATATCGATCCCGGCGTCCTCAGCCTGCGCGACGTCTCGCTCGAATTTTTTGAGCGCATTCAGGACAGCGTGCCGCTAATACCTCGCAAGCGCGCCCGCCATATTGTCAGTGATACCCAGCGTGTTGTCGATTTTGCCCTCGCCTCCCGCCACAACGATCTGCTGGAAATGGGCCGCCTCTTCGTCGCTTCGCACCGCAGCATGCAATATGATTACGAAATCACCTGCGACGAAGTGGACTTCATGGTTGACACCGCCATCAAACTGCCCGGGGTCTATGGTTCGCGCATGACCGGCGGCGGATTCGGTGGCTGTACCGTTACGCTCGTCAAACCCGATGCGGTCGATGCGTTCCAGCAGAAGCTCACACAAGCTTATAGGGAGCGTTACAACCTCACTCCCGTTTTCTACGATTGCGAACCGGCCGCCGGCGCTGGACGGATGATTTAACCCCCGTGTGGCAGCAGAATTACACCCCCGTTGCCGGAAGTCTGTTCTGGTCTGCCCTGGTTGCCGCACTGCCAATTCTGGTCCTGCTCTACGCCATCGGCGTCAGGCGCGTTACCGCGGGCGTGGCCTCGTTGTGTGGTCTCGCAGCGGCTCTCGTTCTTGCATTAGTGGCTTATCGCATGCCGCCGCTGCTCGCTCTTGATGCCGCCCTTTACGGCGCTGCCTTCGGTGTCTTCCCCATCTTCTGGATTGTCTTTTGGGCCATCGTTCTTTATCGCGTCACCGTCGCGACCGGCAAGTTCGAAATTCTTAAAAACTCCATCGGCCACATCACCTCCGACCCAAACATGCAGGCACTGCTGATTGCCTTTGCCTTTGGAGCATTCCTTGAAGGCGCTGCCGGATTTGGAACGCCTGTCGCTGTCGCCGCGGCTATTCTCGGGGGACTTGGTTTCGGTGCTTTTCAAGCTGCTGGCATCTGCCTGCTGGCCAATACCGCTCCGGTTGCGTTTGGCTCCATAGCCATTCCGCTGGTAACGCTGGCCGCCACCACTGGGCTGCCCATTGAAGAACTCAGCCGCTGGGTGGGCCGCTTGTGCGCACCCGTCAGCCTGTTCATTCCCGCGTACCTGGTGCTGGTGCTTGGCGGAACCAAGGCTTTGCGGCGCGTCTGGCCCGCTGCGCTCGCCTGCGGCGCTAGTTTCTCATCGGTCCAATTCCTGGTCTCGAACTTCGTCGGTCCCTACCTCACCGACATACTGAGTTCGCTGGCCGCCGTGCTTGCGCTGCTTGCTCTTTTGCATTTTTGGCAGCCCCCTGATTCTCTTGTCGAGGCCTCGCCTTACACCATCCGCGAGATCTTCATGGCATGGTCTCCTTACCTCTTATTGGTCCTCTTTATACTGGCCTGGAGCATCGATGGCATCAAGGCCGT
>PLRJ01000100.1 GCA_003163855.1 Bryobacterales bacterium
ACATTCTTTTCGTCCGCATTGCGAATTACGGGAACAATGAGTCCACCTTCAAGGGCAACGGCGATGCCGATGTTTATATCGCGGTAGTAAACAACGTTCTTTCCATCAATGGAAGAGTTAAAGATGGGGAACGCCCGCAGAGCTTCGGCCGCGGCCGCTGCGAAGAACGGAAGGAATGTTAGCGAGAAGCCGTTTCTGGATTGAAATTCGGCCTTAGCGCGCTCGCGCAGCTTGGCGATCTTTGTAATATCCACCCGGTGAACGGTCGTTACGTGCGCGGACGTGCGCTGGCTCATCACCATGTGTTCAGCAATCTTCTGGCGCATGGTGCTCATGGGTTCAGTCCGAACCTTGGCGCTCTCGGCCAACGGCATGGCGGTGCTGGCTGCAGGAGCAGGCGTGGCAGCCACCTGAGAGGGCTTAGGCGGAGCGGCAGGAGCAGGCGGTGGCGGAGGAGGAGCCGTGACGGCAGGCGGCGCTGAATACGTCTGGGCCGCTTGCGACGACATGTAGCCCTCCAGGTCCTGCTTCGTAATCCGACCGCCCGCGCCGGAACCCTTCACCTTCGAAATATCGATGTTGTACTCGCGCGCCATCTTACGGACCAGCGGTGACAAAGGACCTTGATCTTCATCGCCATTCTGCTGCGCCGAACTCGCAGCTGGCTGCGGAGGCGGTGGTGGCTCAATCGGATAAGGCCCGGCAGAGGAGGAGACCGGCGCTGGTGGAGGAGGAGGCGGCGCGGGTGGAGCCACTGGCTTGGCAGGCGCTGGAGGAGGAGCACTCACAACCGGAGCGGGCGGGGGCGGAGGCGGTGCAGCCGCACCATCTCCAATGCGTGCCACCACCGAATTAATGGCGACGGTAGTTCCTTCCTGAACCAGGACTTCGCTTAACACTCCGGCGGCTGGGGAGGGAATTTCGGTATCTACTTTGTCCGTTGATATTTCAAACAGCGGTTCGTCACGCTCCACCTTTTCGCCGGTCTTCTTCAGCCAGCGCGTCAACGTGCCTTCCACTATGCTTTCGCCCATCTGGGGCATAACCACGTCAGTCATCGAATCTCCTGCAATTTCTGATCTGCCATTACCAACTCAAACTCAAACACATTCGCAAAGGAAGCGGCTACGGCATCCATCACTTCTTCGCGGCTTGCCCGGCAGCCCAAACTGCGCAGCGAACAAACCGGCTTGGTTAGACCACACGGAACAATATATTTGAAATAGCTGACATCGGTATCGATGTTCAGCGCAAAGCCGTGCGAGGTGATCCAACGGCTAATGTGGACTCCTATTGCGGCGACCTTGGCGCCATTCACCCAGACACCTTCATAGCCGCGCTCGGGTATCCGTTCCGCCGTGATCCCAAACACCGCCAAGGCATCTATCAGCGATTGTTCAACACCATGAAAGTAGGCATGAACGTCGCGCCTCCATTCTCGCAAATCAACGATCGGGTAGCCGACTAGCTGACCCGGCCCATGATACGTCACATCACCGCCGCGGTTCGTCTCGAAGTAATCGATACCGGTGCGCGCCAGCACGTCCGGGCTGGCCAGAACGTTGCTTTCCTTGCCGTTGCGCCCCATCGTTACGACATGCGGATGTTCCAGGAACAGCAGTGTGTCTTCCCCTTCGCCGCGTTTGCGCGCGTCGATGAAGCGTTGTTGCAATACCAGCGCATCCGCATAGCGCATGCGTCCGTGATCGGCAACAACCAGGGGTCGTCTCATGACTGCTCAGATATTGATGGCCTGTCCGTATACGTTATTAAATGCTTCGCCGATGGCCTCATAGATGGTCGGGTGCGCATGGATAGTGTTCATCATGGTCTCCACTGTCGCCTCCGCTTCCATCGCCGTCACCGCCTCTGCAATCAGCTCAAACCCTTCCGGCCCGATGATGTGAACACCCAGAATTTCGCCGAAAGTTTCTTCCGCAATCACCTTCACAAAGCCTTCGTGCTTGTCCAGGATGGTGGCCTTGCTGTTACCCACAAACGGAAACTTGCCAACCTTCACTTTGAAGCCCTGCGCGCGTGCCTGGGCTTCGGTGAGTCCCACGCTGCCAATGCCGGGATCGGTATAAGTCGCGCCGGGAATGCGATTTCTATTGATGGGCCGCGCAGGTTTGCCGGCAATGTGTGCTACCGCGATCATGCCTTCCGCCGTTGCCACGTGCGCCAGTTGCGGCGTTCCCGCCACCACATCGCCGATAGCGTAAAGATGCGGCTCCGCTGTCTGCTGGTTGCCGTCCACCTTGATAAAGCCGCGATCCAACTGGGCTGAGGTATTCTCCAATCCGACACCTTCGGTATTCGGCTTGCGACCCACCGCCACCAGCAACTTGTCGAACTCCATCTCCTCTTTATTGCCATTAGCAAGCGTTACCGTCAGGCTAACCGAATTCGAATTGCGCCGTATGTTCTCAGCCTTTGCGCCCGTTTCGCAGCGAATGCCAATTTTCTTGAAGTGCTTTTCCAGTTCTTTGGAGATCTCTTCGTCTTCAACAGGCACCAGTCGCGGCAGCATCTCCAACACCGTCACCTTTGAACCAAATCGATTAAAGATGGAGGCGAACTCCACGCCCACCGCACCCGCCCCGATAATTCCCAGGCGCCCCGGCACTGCGGTCAAGTCCAGAATCTCAATATTGGTGAGAATCAGGTTCGCATCGGGCTGCAGACCGGGAATCATGCGCGCCTCCGACCCTGTTGCGACGATTATGTTCTTGGTTTCGACTGCCTGCGTTCCCTGCCCTCCGGTGACCTCCAGACGGCCGCCTCCCAGCAGTTTCGCCGTGCCCTTAATCACGTCCACTTTGTTCTTGCGCATCAGGAACTCGATGCCTTTGGAGTGTTTGTTGACTATCTTATTCTTGCGGTCCACTACGCGCGGATAGTTCAGCGTGGGATTCTCGCATTCAATGCCTTGCGCCTGCGGATCAAGAAAGTATTCCCACACATCCGCCGTATGAAGCAGCGTCTTCGTCGGAATGCACCCCACTAGCAGACAAGTGCCGCCAAGTCGGGGTTGTTTCTCGATTAAAGCCGTTCTAAGACCATACTGACCGGCGCGCACAGCAGCAGAGTACCCACCCGGGCCGCTGCCAATAACCACTACATCGTATGCCATTTTCGTCTCAAGTTTAGCATCGGATAGCGCTTTGCCAGGATGGTGGCGTCTATGCAACTTACTGAGACACAGCCACGTATGATTGAGTTAGATAGCAATGAAAGCGTCGCGATTACTAGTTACGCGAGTGCGGCGCACGGCCTTATCAGCCTTGCTCTGCGCTTGCGTCCCCTTTGCCAATTCTCAGACTGCCAAGCGCGATCCAGGACCTGGAATGCTTAGAAGTCTAAACATTGATGGGGTCCATCTCTACTCGGCCACCGAGATTGCCTCTATCTCTGGTCTGCAACTTGGCCAGCGCGTCACCACCGCTAACTTTGAGTCTGCGCGCCAGCGAATCCAAGCCACAGATCTTTTCGCTACCGTCTCGTACCAGTTCAAATTCGAGGGCTCCGTACCGCCCAAGTATGATCTGGTGCTCACCGTGGTGGAGGACGATCAGGTCTATCCCATGCACTTCGAACGCTTGGGCGCTGATCCGGCTGCGATTCGTGCCTACTTGAAAGCTCACGTCATGTTTTACTCGGACAAGATCCCTGGCACGGATTCCATAGTAGATCGCTATAAGAAGAACGTGCAGGACTTCCTTGAGCAGTCGTCCAAATCCAGAACCCCCATCAAAGTAAAGGCCAACGTAGCACGCGACGAGAACGGTAATTTGAACGTTGTCTTTTATCCTGACGCTCCCATTCCTAACATTTCCCAGGTGCTCGTCTCAGGCAACGAAGCCGTAGATACCGGCGTTATTCTGCGCGCCGTAAATGAGGTTGCAATCGGCGTACCTTTGACCGATGCTCGCGTAAAGATGATTCTCGACGGCGCTATCAAACCCGTGTATGCGTCGCGCGGTTATCCGCTGGTTACTTTCCCCAAGGTGGAGAACGAGCCCGCCAAAACGAACTCTGGAGTCATTCTGAAGGTAACTATTAAAGATGGACCGCAGTTCAAGTTTGGCGCCATCCGATTCAAGGGCAAGGGGCTGGAAGAAGATGAAGTGCGCTCGGCCGTTAATTTTAAACCAGGCGAAACCTATAACTTCGCCAAGATGGATAACCTGCGCGTCGAACTTCTGCACAAAATGAAGCGCCGCGGACTTCTGGATGGAACCATCGATCCCGAAACGGACCTGGACGAAGCTAAACATCTTGTGAACATCACTTACAACGTAGTTCCGGGCGAAGTATATAAGTTTCAGAAGCTCGACATTCGCGGCCTGGACGCTACCTCGCAGCCGGTGATTGAAAGGTTATGGGGAGAGAAGGTGGGCCAGACGTTCAACCCCGACTATCCTGACTTCTTCCTGAAGAAAGTGCAGGAGCAAGGGCTGTTCGACAACCTGGCGAACACCAGTTCCGACTACTCGGCCGAGCCCTCCACCCACCAGGTAACAGTGCACCTGTACTTTAAAGGCGGGAAGTCGCCTGAAGACAAGAAGCGCGAGAAAAAAGAAGAGCAGGACCGGCGCAACCCGTACCCTTATGTCAACTGACGGGTCTCTAATCGCAGTCTATCCCGGCTCGTTCGATCCCATCACCAACGGCCATCTCGACATCATTAAACGCGGAGCTCGACTGGCCAGTCACCTTATCGTCGCGGTCCTGAACAACACCTCCAAGCAGCCGCTATTTACTCTGGAGGAGCGCAAAGCAATGCTGCGCGAAGCGGTCGCAGGCATCGACAATGTCGAGATCGATTCCTTCGACGGCCTGCTTGTTGACTACGCCGCTAAACGGGAAGCGAAAGCCATACTGCGAGGCATTCGCGCCATCTCCGATTATGAGACCGAGATGCAGATGGCGCACCTGAATCGCCATATGCGGCCTGAGACGGAGACCATTTTTCTGCTCGCAGCCGAAAAGTACTCCTTTATCAGTTCGCGCATGATTAAGGAGGTCATCAAGCTGGGCGGAGATGTCTCGCAGTTCGTTCCGGCTGCGGTGGCTGCGCATTTGCGGTTTAATAGATAGTTACAGCCATGCAAGCAACCGCCGAAATAGCCGAACGCATATCCCACATCAGCGTCTCCTCCACCATGAAAGTGGCCGCCGATGCCGAACGCCTGCGCCGCGAGGGAGTGGACGTAGTCGACTTTGGACCGGGCGAGCCCGATTTTCCTACTCCGGAAAATATCAAGGCCGCAGCCGTTAAGGCGCTCGCCGAAAACTTCACCAAGTACACCAACACCGGTGGCACCCAGGAATTGAAAGAAGCCGTCTGTCAACGGCACAAGCTGGATTTCGGCACCAATTACAGCGCCTCCGAGTGCATGATCACGGTGGGTGGCAAACATGCCATCTTCAACCTGATGCAGGCACTGATCGATCCAGGCGACGAAGTCATCATTCCCGTGCCTTACTGGGTCACCTATAAAGACGTGGTGAATTACGCCGGCGGTAAGTGCGTATTCGTCGAGACGGATGAAAAGACCGGCTTCGAAGTCACCGCCGCAATGATTGAACAGCACATCACGCCGAAGACCAAGCTTGTCGTCATCAATTCGCCCTGCAACCCCAGCGGCGGCGTGCTTTCGCAGGCTGAATTCAAAGCTATCTTCGATGTCACGTCCAAACGCGGTATCTACATGATGACCGACGAGTGCTACTGCCAGTTTCTTTACGACAGCGAACCGTTCTCTATCGCCTCGGCAGCAGGTGCGAAGGAAAGCGTCGTGGTTGCCGGATCGCTCTCTAAGACTTACGCCATGACTGGATGGCGCATCGGCTTCGCCTTGGCCCCCACGACAATCATCGGCGCCATGATGAAGCTGCAAAGCCACAGCACCTCAAACCCAACTTCTATCTCGCAGAAGGCCGCAGTAGAAGCCCTGTGCGGATCACAGGACTCCGTGCCCCAGATGCTCGCCGAGTATCGCAAGCGCCGAGACTTCGTCATCGAACGGCTGCGCCAGATTCCGGATGTCTCCATCGTCATGCCCAAGGGCGCGTTCTACGCGTATCCGAATATCAGCGTCGCCTACAAATCAGGGCGCTTGCGAAATTCGCTCGACTTCGCCAACGCCCTGCTGCTGCAGGCTAAAGTAGCCGTGGTTCCGGGGGAAGCTTTCGGCACCAACGATCATATTCGCATCTCCTACGCCACCTCGATGCGTGAACTTGAGCGCGGCCTCGACCGCCTCCACAAGTTCATTGATGAATATAGAGCCTGAATTTCTGCCGCAAGGCGATGACAAAAGTCTTCCACTTCGACGCGCCGCGTGAAAAATATCAGTGCGACGCGGCCATCGTCTGGTGCTTTGACAACAGGTTTCAACTCGGCTTCAGCAAATACTTAAAGCGGCTTGGTGTGGTCAATTCGGACCCGATCAAGATTGCCGGGGGCGCCAAAAGCCTTGCCTCTCCTGAGCACGAGACCGATCGCGAGTTCGTGCTCGACCAGATCAAGAAATCCATTCGTCTGCATGGCACCGAGCGAGTCATTTTGATGCTCCATTCCGATTGCGGTGCTTACGGCGGGTTAGCCGCTTTTGGCGGGAATGCCGCAGCCGAATCCAAACATCACGAAGCGGAGTTACGGACGGCCGCCGAATGGCTGCGCCGCGCCTTGCCGCAAATCAATGTGCAAGGGTACTTTGTGGATTTCGAAGGTATCTGGGCGGTAGACGCCTTATAAAGCAGCCGCCACTTCAGCCGCTTGCCGGCACTGCTCGCGCGTCACGTTCTGATGCGTCACCATGCGCATATGCGTCGCATTAATGCCGTTTGCCAACACGCCGCGCTTGCGCAGTTCGGCGCTGAAGGCGGCTGTGCTCATGCCCTTTTTCGATATATCGAAAATAACAATATTGGTGCGCACGCGCGCCGGATCAACCTGTAGAATCTCGGCAATGGCGCGAGCGTTTTCGTGGTCCTGGCACAACCGCGCGGGTGATTCTTCCAAGGCGATTAAGCCAGCCGCTGCCAGAATGCCTGCCTGCCGCATACCACCCCCCAGGCGTTTGCGATAGAGACGCGCCCGCTCAATGTCGTCCTGTGCGCCAACCAGCATCGAGCCCACCGGCGCTCCCAAGCCTTTCGAGAGGCAAAACATAACGCTATCGGCCTCGCGCGCAATCCTTGAAACCGGCGTCGCGGTGGCAACCGCAGCGTTGAAGATGCGCGCGCCGTCTATGTGAACCTTCAAGCCAAGCGCATGCGCGTTGCGGCAGATGTCATCGATGGTTGCGAGATCGTAAACCGTTCCGCCCGCCATGTTGTGGCTGTTTTCAAGCGAGATCAGCGATGTCGGCGCATTGTTAGGATTTTTCGCTCGAATGGCCGGCGCAATCTGTTGCCATGTCAAAATGCCGCTGGGTGACGCAACCGGCCGGGCCAGGCATCCTGAGAACCACGCCATCATCGAAAGTTCCCAATCCAAAATGTGCGACCGCGCTTCGCACACCACCTCTTCCCCGTGGTTGGTGTGCATCTTGATAGCAATGTTGTTCCCCATCGATCCCGTCGGCACAAACACCGCAGCTTGTTTGCCGAAAAGTTCAGCCGACCGTTCTTCCAGCCGGTTGATGGTCGGGTCTTCGCCATAAACGTCGTCGCCCACTTCGGCAACGGCCATAGCGGCGCGCATCTTTTGGCTGGGAACAGTGACGGTGTCACTGCGGAGATCGATAAAAGTGGATGAATCAGGCATGAACAGGTTCGGGATTTAAGAAGTCTGCAAAGATTTCGTTGGAAAGCAGCACGGCATGCGGCGCGAGACGAAGGCGACTGCTCTCGCGCAACAGAAACCCGGCAGCTACCCATTTAGATATCGGCGCGGCGAAGCGCGACCACTCCTCCGGCGTCGGTTCAATGCCGCCGGAAAGCCGAAGGCCAACAAAGAAATGCTCCTCGCCCGCATCCGTCGGCGTGAAGGCAGGTGTCACAAGCGCATTTTCGCAATACTCGTCCAGCGAATCTGCCGTACTCCAGCGCCCTTGGCCATCAAAAGAGTGAGCATCAAGCCCGAATCCCAGGTAAGGCTCCAGCCGCCAGTATTTCAAATTATGAATCGACGCACAGCCGGGACGCGCGAAGTTCGAAATCTCGTAGCGTTCAATTCCCATGGAAGCCAGCCGCTCGACAGCGTTTTGATAAAGATCAGCCACCAGGTCGTTTTCAGGCACCCGTGCCGCGCCATAACGAACCCCTCCCAGCAGCAGTTCCTTACCCAGCCGGCTGTCCTCGTCCACTTCGAAAATGTACACCGAGACATGCGGCGGCGCAAGCCGCTCAATCCAGTCGAGTGAATGCTGCCATGATGCAAGCGTCTGCTCCGGCAGCCCAGCAATAAGGTCCAGGTTGATGTTGCTGATGCCGTTCTCCCGCAGCAAAGCAACATCGTCAGCTACCGATTCCGCTGTATGCCGCCGGCCCGTTTGGCGCAGCTCGGCTGAGGCAAACGATTGGACTCCAAGACTGACCCGATTAACGCCGCATTCCCTGAAAGCTCGAACGTTTTGCGCGGTCAAAGTGCCCGGAGCGGCCTCCATCGTAACCTCGGCCCTATTCTCGGCGGGGATCGATGCAGTCATCTCGCGCAGGAACGGCAACGGCATCAAACTCGGCGTTCCGCCTCCGAAGTAGAGCGTTTCCGGCAACCACGGCCATGCTTTCGCCTTGATCTGGCTCAGCAGCGTTAATTCATAGCGAGCCATGGCGTCAGCCGACGACACACCTGAGGCGAAGTTGCAGAAGCTGCACTTCTGATTGCAAAACGGATACGAGATGTATACGCCAGCCACGATAGTTACAGCGTCACTTCTTCATTCAAGTGCTTGCCGATGGCGCCCGCAATCATCTCCTCCAGCGTTTCGCCGGTGGCAGGCAGGACAAACGCTTCTTTCGCCGGCACCCAATCGAGCTTAAAGCTCTTGGAATGCGCCGAAACCCATATCTGCCGGACGGGCGCGTTCGGGCTCACCACGAACTTGGCTTTGGGCTGCTCGAACTCGATAGCCAACGCCCCGGAATTGAAATCTGGTTCAAACTCGTAGCGCTCCGTCGCGTCGGAAAGTTTGCGATACAGCGATTCGAGCGCGGTGTTCGATCGGTTCTTGAATTCTTGGTCGTCCATGGGCCTGCTTCTATTGTCCACCGCAGAAGCTTTTCCGGCCGAATTTCGACCGCGTGCCGCAGCGTGGGCTCAACGACAAGTCCACGATCTTCGCCAGTCAGGCATAAATTTTGAGGAATTTGCGGGAGCCAAAGAAAACTAACCCTGCTGCGCTGAGCAGCGTCAGGGTTCCAAGTTCGGGAACCGGTGAGGAGGTGGGTATGGCTACGCTGAAGGTTGTACTCGGATCGCCATCGTAGCCGAGCAGAACGCCTGCGTTGCTGACGGAGTCGATCGTGCTGAAGCCGGCGCCATTCATATAGAACTGGCCGTTTTGGTAAAGCTCACCATTCGAGAAAGAAACAACGCCGCTGTCGTTGATGCTGGTCGGGCCAACGTTACTAGCATAGGATTCGGTAAGAATGGGAGTGTAGGTGCCGTTTGAAAGGATGAAGGCCACATTGTTCTGAGTGCCGTGTGCAAGACCGACGATTTGGCCCAGATCGTTGATGCCTGTGAAAGTGACATAAGAACCTGCGGGCAGAGGGCTTTGCGCGCTGAAAAGGTTGACGGAGCCATTCTGATATTCGAAGGGGGTGGCACCACCACCGGCCAAATAATACAGCCCTATGAGCATTCCCGAATTGTTTACTGCAGTTGGTGCATATAAACCGTTGACAAATCCTGGAGTCGTGTAGGCAGGCAAGCCTGTATTGATGACGCTGGCACCGTTCTGGATCATTACCGAACCGGACGTGAAAGATGCGTTGGAGTAAGCCAGAACACCGCCTGAACTTACGGCATAAACAACCGTGCTGCTGACAGCGCTCAGACTGTAGGGCAAATAGTTGATTGCTCCATCGTTGGCGCTGAATCCGATGATCAGCGCGTTATTGGTGTAGGGACGATCGTACAAGACTTCATCTCCATAGGCAACTCCTGAATCTGTCACTCCTACCAAAGAAACGCCAGAATTCGGACTAGGGATGATGTAGTTAGCAACGGTATAGCCAACCGGATCGGCCAGCGCGAGGGCAGAAAAGGCCAACAATGCGGTAAGTCCAAGACAACACGGTCCCGATTTCATACGTAGCTAATATCTTAGTCCAAGGGAGTAACGCAGCCCTGTCCGAGACTTCATCGATTGGATGGAGCGTTGATTCATCCATCAAACTCGTAGTCAGCCAATGTGTTTAAGACAATCTTAAGAAATCGCCCATAGCATCGTAGGTACTTTGGAAAGCAATCCTACTGGTTTTGCGCGAAGACAATTTTTAACGACCGCCATGACGGCTGGAGCCGCTATGTTGCTGGGGCCGAAATGGCTTGGTGCAGCAGACCCACAGATGAATCTGCGCGTCGAAAAAGTTCTGGCGAAGAGCATCGGCATAGACATGCACAACCATGTTTATCCGGCTGGGACTGAACCGCATCCGCGCTTCGGACCACCGGGCCCGCAGGGTGGAGGTCCAAAGGGTGGAGTTCCGGCGGGCGGCCCGCCCCCACGTGAAGAAGATAAGCCTGGACCTGAGCTTTCACTGCTGGACGAACTCAAGAACACCGGACTTACGGCCGTTTGTGCGAGCTATGTGCTCGACTTTGCGCAAAATGACAAGCCTGGCGATGCGCGCGCGAACCTGCTGCGCTGGTTTACAGCAATTGACGCGCAACTGGAGGAAGGCCACATGCGGCGCGCCTTGACATTAACCGATCTGCAGGCCGCGCATGAGCAGGACAAACCGACAATCGTGCAGACGGTGGAGGGGGCGATGTTTATCGAAGGGCATCTGGAGAGGGTAGAAGAGGTCTACCGGCGCGGGCTGAGGCATTTGCAACTGCTTCACATGCGCGATGATCTGGTGTCTCCGCTGGGGGATTTGAATACTGACCCGCCTCATCTGGGAGGCCTGACGCCTTTAGGCGCACAGGTGGTGAAGGAGTGCAATCGATTAGGCATCCTGGTGGATATGGCTCATGCCAGTCACGCTACAGTGATGGGAGCGTTGAAGGTGGCCACCCAACCGCTGATTATCTCGCACACCAATCTGGACACCTGGACGGGCAACAATGCGCGAATGGCGGAGATGATGAAGCCTCGACTGATCAGCAAGGGTCACGCGAGGGTAGTGGCGGATGCGGGCGGTATCGTGGGCGTTTGGACGCATCTCGCGGCATCACTTACTGAATTCGTGGAAAGCATCAAAGCGATGGTGGACGCGATCGGGATCGAACATGTAGGAATAGGCACCGATACGGACTTGCTTTCGGCGCGCGAGGGCGCGGGAACAAATCGAGCTTACTCGAACCTGGCGGGAGGGTTTTTCCCGGCGGTGGTTGGCGAGATGCTGCGGCAGGGATTTACACCGGATGATATTTCCAAGGTGGGTGGCGGAAATTACTGCCGCGTTTTCGGGAAAGTGACGGCGGCCCGCGCCTAGAATTGCCGTTGGAAGGATTAGAACAGCACTGTTCCGGTGGCAGTGGCACCGACCTTAATATTGCCCAGGTTGGAGAACGGGATGCCGGTTTTGTAAGTGATGGAAACATTTACAGTGACGGAACTGCCAATGGAGTCATCAGGGTTCCAGCTTGGAGTTATGGTGGTCGTGCTTGTGGGGGCGGCCCAAAGCAGTGGCGCCATTAGCGCTTTCATGGCAGTGGAATCGGCTGAGACAGGGCTGGAGCTATTCGTACCATGGACGATGGCGTACCGAACTCCAACCTGACTGGCATAGCAGGCGCAGCAGTAGCCGGCGAAGACAATGCCGAAGAACACTAAGCCAAACAGCATCAACAAAAAAGTCGGTAGTACCAAAGCGAACTCGACAAAGGCGCTTCCAGCCTGCTTACGGCGTTTGGGCATGGGCTTGATCAACGTGCGCGAAGAACGGATGAGCCGGCGAGCTTTATATTACTCGGGAGGCTGGTGTAGGGGATAAGGACAGGCACAGTCGCGGTGGTTGTCACTTGAACGTATTGCACGGGCAGATCATAAGTGTTGCAGATGCTAGTGCACGACACGATGTTGCTGCTGTTGACGGAGCAGGTACACCAAGTGGACGCCAAGGCTGAAATACTGACCGCGTTGGTAGAAACAGTGGCCGCGGTTTGCATACCGATCAGGTTGTTCTCGTTGCCTTCGACAGCTCCGAATTCGGCGCCGGCATGGGCAGCGGCGCTGACGGCGATACCTTGTTCAATTGCCAGAGCAAAATTGACAACACCAAGAGTCAGAAGCATAAATACTGGCACAATAAAGGCGAATTCAACAAGAGCGCTTCCCGCTTCGCGGTTTCTGACTGACCGTGTCAATTGACCAATGCTCCATCTTCATAGTGGTAGGGTGTGCCTGTAATAAAAGAGCCTAGTGGCGCGTAGTCCACGTTCATTGTAGAGATGTCGCCGGAGTAATACAAATTATCTGCGATTATGCCGTTATAGCTGTAATAGGACAAAGGCGACTGCGACATAGAGACACCGATATTGGGGAAATACCATATTCCATCGTTTTGAATCGTGGTGTTCTGGAAGGAAACACCACGATTGCCGTGCGAAATCCAGTTGCGGTCGCCGAATAGGATGATGCCTGGAACAGTGCCGCCGGTGTTAGTTGTAGCGGCCTTAAGGTAGAGCGCGGAGCTATTAATGTTGATATTGCCGTAACTATAGCCTCCGCCCGAGGTGAAAAAAAGCGTCACTCCGGAAGTCCCGTAAACAATGCTGCCGTTGATGGTAAGTCCGCCTGTAAAAATATACAGACCGGGCGTAAGGGTGAGGGTTGAGTTGCTGATGGAAAGGCCGCCGCAATACGTTCCGGGCCCGATGCTGCCAGTAAAATTTGTTTTAGCGAGCGCAGTGTAGCCAGGAGTGCAGGCGCTAAATGAAGGAGACGTTACATAAGCAAGCGGGTCGTTCTTCTGGGCAGCATTGAATTTCGGAATCGGTATGACACTTCCCGTTAAGGTGCTTCCTGACTGCGGCCCAACAACCCGGCTCCGCAGATTGAGCAGAAGGGTGGAGCTATCCACCTCCATGGAGGGCCCAGCGGACGTGTTGACGTAGAGCCCGCAGGCACCCGAAATGATGCCTGCAGCGAGCCAGAAAGAAGGTTTCGAAGTTGTGTTGGTTGGGTTCATGATCCATATGCAGGTGGGTAGAACGCGGGCCACCGCAGTAGAGACGAGGGTAGAACTGCCAGCGTTGACGAGCGACATGAACAGGTTTGAAACCGGCTGCGAAACCGTGGCCTGAACGGACCACTTGTCGTTCACCCATTCAGTGGAAACAGGCGGCTGGTTGATGGTCACGGTAACTCCCTTTGCGCCGTCTGTAAAGCCGTTGGCAGATGCCTGCGCTTTGCCTTCGGTGGCGAAGGCGCTGTCATTTCGTCCGAATTGATACATGGCTTGCTGCGCGGCGGCATCGGCGGCATTCTGAAGGTGGATCTGCCAGAACTCGAGCATGCCGGCATCTATGGCCAGACCGCTGATAAGAAGAAGAATGGTCAGTACGACGAAATAGTTCACTAACATGAGGAGTGGAACGGTCTCACGTTATAGTGTGCGGAGCAGGAACTATTTCTCCAAGCGGGTTAGGATTTTGAAACACGCAATGCAAAGAGCCGCCTCAGGTCTGATTCTGGGAAGCTGGATCTTTCTCAGTTCGATCCCGCTTGGGGCGCAGGCCGGCAGGGCGGCCAAAAGGACCGAACCGTTCACGTTATCTGCCGAGTACAAAGCCGTGCAGCAGCGCCTGGCTCAAGGTTGGAACACCTGGGACGTCAACAGCGTGATGACTCAAGTCTTACTGCCGCAGGGGCTGGCCATTCATCTCAGCATGAAGCACAACAGCACTCTGAATGGCGAGGATCTGCTGACCGGGGCTCTTATCGGGCGTCTCGCAAAAGGCGCCGAAGAGGTTTTTCCGGGCAGTCATACGTGGAACGGCAGCTACACTGATCTGCGCGTGTCCTGGAAAGGGCATAGCTGGCGCGTACAAAGCGCACACCTAGGGCAGGATTTGGTGTTGCTGGCGACTCCGCATCCCTCAGAGTCGAAAGAGCCGCTCGCGCCAACCATCATCTTCTCGGTGAACTATCTGTGGAACAAGACGGGAAGCACCAGCAAGCAGCCGGGCGTCATTGAAGCGCGTTCGCCTGACGCCACGGTGCGAGTGTACTGCACGTGCGAGGCGGCGCCACAATCCCCAGCCAAGCCAGAGGTTCTGAATATTTCGCCGCCTGGCGGGCCATATTTTGCCACAGATTTCAGCGGGCCGGTGGCGATTAGCACGGGTAGACCACGTAGTTTGGCTGAAGTTCAGGCGGAGTTGGAGCGCCGTCATGCTGGAAAGAAAAAGACGCCATTAATTGCCGATGCTATGGAAACGACGCTCGGTTGGGATACCATTTTTGAGCCTGAAAAGCAGAGGGTGGTTTCGCCGGTGAGCCGGTTGTGGAGCGTGAGTTGGGGAGGATACGTGATCTTCGATTGGGATACGTTCTTCGCGGCTACGATGGCTTCTATTGGCGATCGGGATCTCGCCTATGCCGACGTAGTGGAAACGCTGCGCGAATCCACTACAGAGGGCTTTGTGCCAAATTATGCGCGCGCCGGGAACTGGAAGAGCTTTGATCGATCGGAGCCGCCAGTCGGCGCGATTACCGTTCTCGGGTTGTATAACAAATTCGGAGATCGCTGGCTGCTCAGCCAGTGTTTTCCACCGCTCTTACAGTGGAATCGTTGGTGGGCGAACCATCGGGACATCCATGGCTATCTGACCTGGGGCAGCGATGGAGAGAATCCGCCTGGCAACCTTGACGATGTGAGCCGTGGGACGCGCGGGGGCGCGATCCTCGAATCGGGATTGGACAACAGTCCAATGTATGACGATGCGGCATTTGATTCGCGCACGCACCTGCTCCAGTTTGCCGATGTCGGTCTGATGAGTATGTACATAGCCGACTGCGACGCGCTGGCCAGCATGGCAGAAACGTTGCGGCGGTCCGAGGAAGCAGCGGAACTGCGAGCACGCAGCAAGCGCTATCGCGAAAAGCTGCAAACCCTGTGGAGTGCTGAGCGCGCCATCTTTTTGAACAAGGACCTGCGCAGCGGGCAGTTCAGCAATCGTCTCTCGCCGACAAATTTCTATCCGATGCTGGCGCATGCGGCAACACAAGGACAGGCCCAGACGATGGTGAGCAAGCACTTGCTAAATCCCGAAGAGTTCTGGGGCGAATGGGTGATTCCTTCTATCGCAAGAGACGATCCGGCATTTAAAGACCAGAACTACTGGCGCGGACGCATTTGGGGACCGATGAACTACCTGGTCTATTTGGGATTGCGGAATTATGACCTTCCGCAAGTGCGGAGTGAGTTCGCTGCGAAGTCTAACGCTCTGTTCCAGAGAGAGTGGAGCGAGCATGGGCACGTTCACGAGAACTACAACGCCATACTCGGTTCCGGGGATGATGTCTCAAGCAGCGATCGCTTTTATCACTGGGGCGCCTTGCTCGGCTATATAGAGTATCTGGAGGAAACAGTCGCTAAGGCTCGATGAACGTGCCTTCTGGCGAGACGACCTGATTACCGTTGGTGTCGGTGCTGACGACCTGGTAGTAAATGGTCCCGCTGGGCACGAAGCCAAGAGCGCAGCGGGGCGAAGAGGTCAAGCTGGTTTGAGCCGAGTAGCGGTTGTAGTTGCCGGATGAGGTGCCGAATTGGACGTAGCTATAAGTGGGGACTGAAGTGGCCCAACTGACAGCCGCACTGTTACCGGTTGCAGGTGTAGCAGTGACGGCTGAGATGGTGGGCGGCCCGGGAAGCGTGGTGAAGCTATAGGCCATGGAGTAACCCGTGTTGCCGTTAGAATCAGCAGACTGCCCTACGAAGTAGTAAGTGGTGCCGGCTGCCAAGCCAGTTAGTGTAACTCCGTGACTGCTACTGAGGGTAGTTTGTACCGGGCTGAGTTGGCCCAGCGCGGCTGTCGTACCATATTGCACCGCGGTATTCGAAAGCACGTCGGTGGACCAGGAGATAATGACGCCGGACCGGGTTACGCCCCAGAAGGCGACGTCGGATATGGCGGGTGGTGTGGCGGTGGCGGCTTGGGTCGTAAAAGTGAAGTTGCCCGAAGTGGCGGAAGTGTTGGCGGAGTTCGCTGAAAATACATCAAAGTCGTAAGTGGTGTTTGGTGCTAAACCGGCGAGGATTACAGAATGGCTGGTAACCAGCGCGGATGCCAGTGCAGAGGATGAACCATAGCCCGTAGTAAGACCGTAGTTAACCTGCGATGATGACGCCTGATCCGTAGTCCAGGTGATGGTGGCGGTTCCACTAGTGACGTTGGTTGATGTGACGGCGATAATTACCGGCGCCGGCGCCGAGCCAGTTGTGGTGAACGAGGCGTTGGGCGACGTGGCCGTGACGCCGAAGGAGTTAGACGAAACGACTTCAAAGTCATAAGTTGTGCCGAGTGTCAGGCCGGTGAGAGTAACGGAGTGGGAGGTGGTCAGGCTGGTAGTCAGGGGTGAAGAGGAACCGTAGGATGTCGTGCCTCCGTAATTCACTTGCGAGCTGGAAGCCTGGTCGGTGGCCCAATTAACCGTGACCGTGGTGTTTGTGATGTTAGTCACGGTGATCGCTGTGATGACGGGCGCCGGATTCACCGGCGGAGTGCCGGTGGTGGTAAAGCTATAAGTGGCGGAATATCCGGTAGCCCCGTTGGCGCCTGTAGATTCAGCCACAAAGTAGTAAGTGGTTCCGGAATTGAGGCCGGTTAACACGATACCGTGGCTGGCGGTGAGCGCCGTTTGTAACGGGGTCAGTTGGCCGAGGGCGGTGGATGTGCCATAAGCAAGCTCGGTATTCGCCAACAAGTCAGTGGACCAGGAGATGGTTACGCCGGAATTATTGATGCCCCAGAAAGCGACGTAGCCCACGTTCGGCGGCGGTCCGTTGACAGTAGGGGTAGAAAAGGTGTTGTTGCCCGAGATGCTGGAGAGATTGCCGCCCGTGGCGGAGACCACATCGAAGTTATAAGTGCTGCCGGCAGCGAGGCCCGTGAGCGTAACGGAATGACTTGTTACGTAGTTGCTGTCGGGCCCGGTGGTGGAAGCGTAGGTGGTGGTGGGGCCGTAGTTGATCTCTGAATTTGAAGCCTGATCGGTGGTCCAGGTAATGGTGACTGAATTGGTAGTGGTGGCGCTGGTCTGGATGTTCGAGATGACGGGTGGCGCGGCCACGGGCGCGCTTGTCTGGAACGTGTAATTAGCTGAGGTCGCGGTGGCGCTGCTGGAGTTCGCGGAGACGGCTTGGTAATTGTAAGTGGTGGCGGGCATCAGTCCGGTGAGCGTGACGGAGTGGGTTGTCGATAGACTCACATTTAGCAGCGATGAGGAACCGTAGGATGTGGTGGTTCCATAATTTACTTGCGAACTTGAGGACTGGTCGGTGGTCCAGGTGATAACGGCAGAGGTGGACGTGATGCTGGACGCTGTGACGGCGCTAATGACAGGGGCGGGGCCATTTGGCGGAGTGCCGGTAGTGGTGAAGCTGTAAGTGGAGGAGTAGCCAGTGGCTCCATTGGCGCCGGTGGACTCAGCTACAAAGTAGTATGTAGTTCCAGGTGTGAGGCCAGTCAATACTATGCCATGGCTGGCGGTGAGAGCTGTCTGGGCCGGAGTCAGCTGGCCAAGCGCCGTTGTTGTTCCGTAGGCTAGCTCTGTGTTAGCGAGCAGGTCAGTGGACCATGAGATGGTGACACCGGAGTTATTGACGCCCCAGAAAGCTACGTACCCAACATTGGGCGGCGTGGCAGATGCAGATGGCGTCGTAAAGCTGTAGTTGGCGGACGTGGTGGACTGGCTGGCGCCGTTCGCAGATACGGCGGCGAAGTCGTAGGTGGTGGCTGGAGTCAATCCGCTTAAAATTACTGATTGAGTGGTAGCAAGTGTTGTCGTTGGCGGCGTTTGCGTTCCGTAGCTCGTTGATGTTCCGTAGCTGATCTGTCCTGTGGCCGGTTGGCTGGTTGTCCAGGTAATGGTTACCGAAGTTGCAGTGAGGTTCGTTGTAAGAACGTTGGAGATAACCGGCGCGGCGGAACTGGTTACAAAGGTGAAGTTCCCGGAGATCGACGACATGGACGCCGCGTTCGCAGATACGACATCGAAGTTGAAGGCGCTGTTTGGAGCCAGGCCGCTCAGTGATACCGAGTGCGTGGTGGTGAGCGTTGCATTCACCGGGCTGGATGTGCCGTAGCTTGTGGTCGCCCCGTAATTAACCAGGGACGTGCTTGGCTGATCGGTAGTCCAGGTAATGACCGCCGATGTGGTGGTGACGCTTGATGCTGTCACGCCCGTGATGACGGGGCTGGTCGGTGTGCCAGTCGTCGGTGTAGTGAAGTTCAAGGGCAGATGCGCCGAAAACCACGCGGCCACTTGTTGCGCCACAAAATCATAACCGTTGGAACCGAGATGCACCTCGTCAATGAGCGAGTAGTTGGCGTTGGCCAAGTGACTGGCCGCCGCCGTCCCGTTGTAACCTCGCGTGCAGGAAGTGATGTCTATGGTATCCGGAATCGCATTAATGAGAATTGTCTCCGAATCGATGATGATGACAGTCCCGGGCCCGTTAGTTCCGTTCGACACGCTAATGGCGCACGATGTATTATTCAGCGCGCCGGATGTGATGGTCCCCTGCGCGCGCACAGCATGCAGCGAGGCTGCTGGGATATCTTCGGCATACGACTGCTGATCGAGAATCAGCGCGGGATTGTAGGCTTGAACCAGCAATTCCCGGATGTTGAGATAGTTGTTGGGGTATTGTGCTGCCAGGCTCTGATTGGTCGAAAGGACCGAGGTATAGTCCGGGGAGCCCTTCGGAGACAGTTCGTCATTGATATCGCCCATTACGAGAAAGCACGCCGGCGAAGCTAAAGCGTCAACCATGCTGGCTATATCGGCAAGAATGGTGCTAACTGCGTTGTGGTTGTTTGCTCCGGACCAGATGACGTTGCAGTTGCCCACAGTGAAAGACGCCGGGGTGGACAGCATCTTCTGGGCAATTTGGGTACTGGTTGCCCCGCCGACGCCTTCGTTATTGACTGGCACGCCAATTTGGGTAGCTAAGTAGAGCGGGTAGGTGTTTTGAGTCAAATCGCCATAACCCTGCGTGAGCGAATCGCCCCACGCCCAGACCGTGAGACCTGTCATGTTCGCCCCGAAGAACGAAGCACCGGTGGTGCTGACGGAGACCAACTGAAAGTCATAAGTAGTGCCTGGTGTGAGACCTGTAAGCGTCACCGAATGGGAGGTGGTCAGTGTGGAATCAAGCGGCGATGAGGAGCCATAAGCCGGGGTGGTTCCGTAGTTGACCTGGGACGTACTGGGCATGTCGGTCAGCCAGGTAAGTGTCGCGGATGTTGTTGTCAGATTCGTGGTTACGTTTGTGATGGCGGGAAACATTGAGGCCGGCCCGGTGGTGGTCAAATTGAAAACAGTTGAGTAGCCAGTGACACCGCTGACGCCGGTGGATTCGGCTACGAAATAGTAGGTTGTGCCGGGTGTTAGACCCGTCAAAGTAACCCCGTGACTGACTGTCTGAGCGGTTTGAACAGAAGTGAGCAGACCCAGAGCGGGAGTCGTACCATAGGCCAGCACGGTATTCGCGGGCACATCCGTGGACCAGGAGAGGATGGCGCTTGAATTGGTAAAGCCATAGGATGCTACGAAGCCGACATTGGGCGCCGTGGCGGAGGCGGCCGCTGTGGTGAAAGTCTGGTTTGCGGAAGTAGAGGGCACATTGGCCAAACCTGCGGAAACAACGCTGAAATTATAGACAGTGCCAGGAATGAGGCCGCTCAGATTTACCGTGTGAGAGGTCGCCATAGTCGAATTGAGTGGCGAGGAGAGACCGTAAGCTGTCGTCGGTCCGTAAGTCACCATGTCGGTGCTTGGCTGGTCAGTGGTCCAGTTGATGGTGGCGCTGGTACTAGCGATGTAGATTACGTTGATGTTCGCAATGACTGGCGCGACGCTGAGGGTTGCGAGACGAAAGTTGGCGGATGTGGAGGTTGTGTTGCCATTTCCTCCAGAGACGACATCAAAGTTGTACAGCGTATTTGCGGCGAGCCCGTTGAGTGTCACTGAGTGTGCCGTGGTCAACGGTGTATTCAGTGAAGCAGAGGAGCCGTAGCTTGTAGTAACACCGTAGTTGACAAGCGAAGACGATGGTTGGTCTGTAGTCCAGGTTACAACGGCAGAGTTGCTGGTCGCGTTTGTCGCCTGCACGTTGCTGATCACCTGGGCAGCGGCAGTGCCGGCTCCAGCCAGGAAAACACCTGTGACAGTGAAAATTGCAGCTCGTACCAGGATGTTCTGGCAGTTGGCCAATCGGTTCGTCTCCATTCAGCTTTAGTGAGGAATTGAATAGGAGTAGCACGGAACGCGAAGCTTCCACAATAAAGAGGAGTTCTGGTACGGAAGATTTTCAGGCTGGTGTTGTTAGATTGTCATCCAGCTGGGTGGTGCCGGCCGGCCATACCGGCTATGTGTCACACCATCTGTTTTTCGTAATTCGGAATCAGTAACTGGATGACCAACAGGGCCAGCAAGTACATGCATCCTGCAACGACAAATAAAGGCCCATAGGCTTTGTGCGAGAAGTCGAGCCACCAGCCCACAGCAAGTTGAACGAAAAAGCCTCCGAGAGCACCGCCAAGTCCGCCTAGACCAACAATGGAGCCGATGCCGGGGCGCGGAAAACAATCGGAGGCGATGGTGTAGATATTGGCAGACCACCCTTGATGGGCACTTGCGGCGATAGAAATAAGGGCGACGGTCAGCCACAGGTTTCCCTTTGCCAAGGGAACGAAAACGACGCTGACCACACATAGTGCACAGATCAGCATGGCTGTTTTGCGTGCCGAACCGGCGCTCCAGCCACGCTTCAGAAATGCTGAGGAGAGCCAGCCTCCACCGATGGATCCGAAATCCGCGCAGACATAAATGACGATCAGTGGCGGACCCAGGTGAATGAGGTCAACTCCATACTTCACACTCAAAAATCCGGGCAGCCAGAAGAGATAGAACCACCAGACCGGATCGGTCATGAATTTGCCCAGGATGAAGGCCCAGGCAGCGGGCTTGGCGAGGATCTGGAGATAGGGAATCTTCTGTTCAGCCGCGCTCTTGTCCACATCGGAACGAATGAGTTCCAATTCTTGTTTCGACAGGCGCGGGTTGCTTTCAGGCTCGCGATAGAACAGCAGCCATACGAAGACCCACGACATGCTCAGCATGCCGGTGAACACAAAGGCCGCATGCCAACCGAATCTTAGGACTACGAAGGGTACGGCAAGCGGCGCCAGCACCGCGCCTATGTTCGATCCGCTGTTGAAGATGCCGGTGGCAAGAGCACGCTCGCGGCGCGGAAACCAATCGGCAACCGTCTTAATTGCTGCTGGGAAGTTGGCTGCTTCTCCCAGCCCAAGGCCCAGACGCGCAATGCTGAATTGAAAGGCATTACCGGCAAACGCATGGGCCATGGAGGACAGGCTCCATATGAACACCGCGAGCGGATAACCAAACCGCAGCCCAATCCAATCGATTAGGCGTCCGGCGATGGGCATCATGATGGCGTAACCGAGCTGGAAAGCGGCAGTGACTCGCCCATAGTCGCCATCGGTCCAACCCAAGTCATGCTGGATGGTGGGCTTTAAGATACCCAGCACCAGCCGATCCATGTAGTTCACGGTAGTGGCGTAGAACAACAATCCGCAGATGACCCAACGCAGGTTTGCGAAGACCTTGCGAGCGGTTTCAGTATGCGAAACGACGGGGTTGCCCTGAATCATGAGGCTATTCTAACTGGATACTCTTATGCGCCGCTGGATCGTTCTCGCTCTTGTCTTTTTTGGCATTGTCATTAGCTACATTGACCGCGGCAATTTAAGCCTGGCCGCGGAAGGCATTATGCGCGATCTGCATTTGCAGCCGCAAGCGATGGGCATTCTGCTGTCGGTTTTTTTCTGGACGTATGCGCTGTGCCAGATTCCCGCCGGCCTGCTGATTGATCGTTATGGCATTCGCATGCTTTACGCGGGCGCATTCGTTGTGTGGTCGCTTGCTTCGGCCAGCATTGCTCTCAGCCGAGGACCAGGCGACATCATTGCGTCGCGCCTGGTGTTGGGAGTTGCCGAATCGATTGGGCCGCTGGCAAGCCTAGTCTTTATCCGGCGCAGTTTTTCGGATAGTGAGAACGGGCTGCCGGTTTCTATTTATCTGGCCGGACAAACGGTTGGACCGGCGCTGGGCGCGCTCGTTGGAAGCGCTTTGATGGCGCACTATGGCTGGCGCATGCTCTTCGCGGCGACGGGGCTTGGAGCCTTGGTCTGGCCGCCCTTTTGGATGGCGCTGGCCCCGCGTCAAACAGCTAGACGGCGCACGGAAGGCCAACCGCCAGTACACTATCCTTGGGCTGCCATGCTTGTGCATCCGGCATTTTGGGCCACTACCATCGGTGCATTTTTCTTCAACTACTATTGGTGGTTCTTCATGACGTGGATGCCGGCGTACCTGACACTTGCGCGGGGCTTTAACACGATTTCAATGGGCCGAACACTTTCGGTTCCGCTGTTTGCCATGGCGGTTACCAACATCATCAGCGGGATTGTGGCCGACCGTTTAGCCGCGCGCTACGGGTTTTTGAAAGTACGGGTTCTGTGCTTGATGATAGGCTTTGCCGGCGCCAGTTTGTTGTTGCTGCTAAACGTTACCAAGGGACAATCGCCAGTGATTCCCATTCTGGTGGCTTCGATCTGCTTCTTTGGAGTTGCTAATTCCAGCTTCTGGACGCTGGCCCAGTCCATGGCTCCGGCCGCGATTGTGGGACGTGTTATTGGCTATCTGAATACCATTTCACAGGTAGCCGGTTCCATTGCACCGGTTATAACGGGCTACACACTAGGCCCGCAGAAGGATTTTCACTTCGCAATTGCGATAGCGGGAACCTGTCCCTTACTGGCTTGCGGATTCCTATTTATAGCGGCGAAAGGAATCGAGAAATCAGTTATGGGACAGGCTCACGCAAAGGCTATGCTTAGCGGCGGCGGCGCGAGCGAAACAAACCAGCCGCCAGCAATCCGCCGCCCATGAGAGCGTAGGTTGCCGGTTCGGGTGAGCTGCCGCTATCCGGAACGGAGGAGCCCAGCGTGATGTCGTCAAAACCAATCTGGTTGGCGGTGCCGGAGAAATCGACCGACATGGCGGTGCCGCTGAACGAGACGCCAAACGGAACAAAGGGACAGAACTGATCGCTGCCACAAACTGAATTGCCTGCGTTGCTAGCGGTGATTGGTAAGTTGAGGGTGGCCAGGACGGTTCCCGTTGCGTCAGCTCCGCTATAGACAGTTACGGTGCCAGGATCGTTGATGGCGCTGTAGAAGAACGAGAATCCGGAGGTAAACCCGCCCGCGACGTTCATAACGTCGCCTACACCGGAGAGAAAAAATACGATTGTGTCGCCTGACGGGTTGCCTGCAAAATTGCCAGAACCCCCATTCTGGTTCGAAATGATGGCAAGCGCGTTTGATTCAAACGTGATTCCATAGTTAGGACCGGGCCCGCTCCCGTTACCGCCTAGGCCGCCATTATAGTAATTGCTGACCGTCTCCTCGTCCTGAAGGCCTTCAAAAGTCAGCACTACAGTCCCTGCATTTGCAGACGTTACAAAGGCAGCTAAGAGAAGAAAGCAAGACGCTAGTTTCATTATTCCTCCGAGTAGGCATACTGGGCCTGCGGAGAAGTATATCGCTGAAAAGAGGCGTATTCCAGTCTCACTTAGGTCCTACTAGTACCAAAGCAATACTGCATCAAATCAATCTTGTTTCAAAAAGAAAAAAGGCCGGGTCGCCTTGAGCGATCCGGCCTTGTAATCAGTCTTGCTGAAGATCTTTAGCGACGTCCAACCACGCGACCACCGCCTACTGCTATGCGAGGACTTCCAATGTAGCCACGACCGTAGTATCCAGGGCCGTAGTAGCCACGATAATAACCAGGGCCGTAGAAGAATGCGAATCCAGGACCATAGTAGGGGTAGCCGTAGTAGTAGGGATATCCCGCTGGGTAAGCGTATGCGTAATAAGGAGCCGGAGCAGGAACCGGACCGGCGGCATAGCCTACCGGGGGCGCCTGACCGTAGGGCTGCTGGCTGTATTCGTTAGGTTGAATATAGCGGAAGGCCTGAGGTGAACGATCGGTCGCGATGGTAAGCGGAACTTCAAGCCGGAAGGTTAACACCTGTTCTGGATAAATGACGCTGGGATGCCCGCGGGTTAACAGGACGCCGATGATGCCGGCTGCTGCACCCGCGCCCGCGCCAATGGCCGCGCCACGTCCCCAATCGGCCGCAGCTCCGATGGCGGCGCCCACTCCTGTAGTTCCGGCGATTGTGCCTGCGTCCTGTCCCACAGAACTGGGTCCTTTGCGGCTGATCAGAGTGGTCTTGATGGGCACTTGCTGGCCGTCTACAAGAGTCAGGTCGGTAAGTTCGATACCCAATTTAGCCACGCCTTCGATTCGTCCGGCCTTTTCAGCTTGCGCCACGCGGCCACCGATGGTCTGACCCGGTTCTGCGATAACCACACCGTTAGCTACGAGTGGTTCGGCCAAAGTGGCGGAAAAGGCATCGCCATTTTGGTTTTTGTCGGAAGAAAGAAGTTGATTGACGCGCACCGTGATGTAAGTGCCGGCGGGTACGTTAACCTGAGCGGGCACTGAAGACGGCGCCTGTTGTGTATAAGGAGCCTGCTGAGGATAAGGAGCCTGCTGAGCATAGCCGCCTTGTGGGGGTGCCTGCTGCGGATAGGGCTGTTGCGGCGGAGGCGCGGGATAGTTCGAAGTTGGATACTGGCTGGGCGCGTTCTGAGTTGGCGCGGGACCGGGATCGGCCTGGGCTTGTGTCGTTGTTCCATTACCCACCTTCTTCCATCCACCACTAGGCGGATTGGCCGGTGCAGGTGCGGCTGTAGCGGACGGATCGGCAGGCGGCGCCGGAGGGGCGGTTTGGTTATCTTGTGCGAAAACGAGACTCGATGCGGCAAAAAGACCGATGATGCTCCATCGGGCCGCGGAATTCAAAACTTGCTTGGACATTGTTGGATATGACTCCTATAAATTCTGACGGTTGGGTTAGTGCAAGTGTTTCGCCATTGCTAAGTGGTTGCAAATGTTGGGCGAAGAGTGGGGCGAGGCCGGTAAGATTTGGCCATGTTGCACCGTGGTGGCTGTTTTCAGCCAGCGTTAGTGGTAACTAATTAAGGCGGTCGCGCACGTGACCCACCCACGACTTGACCGCCAAGCCGAGCACTATAAAAAGTGCAATCGCCAGCGCTCTGCCTTTCAACGTGGCGATTGCAAAAAGGACCAGTACTGCATATAAGACGAAGGCGGTACGCGGTCCGATGACAGTGCGATTACCTGAATCTTCAGCCATTCACCTATTCCGCGGCCATGTTGTAGGCGAAGGAGAAAGCGAGCCGGATCTGAAATCCTTTATAGTCGGCAGGCAGCGGCGGCAGCGGATTGGACATGCTGAGACCGGCGATGGCGGCGCGATCTAACGGATCGAGGCCGGAGGACTCGGCTGTGACGAGTTTTGGAATGCTGCCGTCTCGATTAATGATGAACTCCACAACGGTGCGGCCGCGCAATGTTCCCATGCGGGCGCTTTCTGGAATGACGCGGCGCCAGTTGGCTCGCACAATACTGAGAATTCGCGCCAGGTAGGGCTTCATGTCGACGCCTTGAGGATCGCTCTTCAACTCGACGCCGGTGTGTTGCGCTCCGGCCGTGCCGATGGTTCCCGGGCGGGGCGCGCGGGCGTCGGTGGGCGAATCGTCGCTGATGATGACATGGCTGCCAGTGCCGCTTTGGGTAAGTCCGTTCAATGCGGCTTCCACAGTGGCCTTAGGAGGAGCTAGCTTGGGATGCTCCACCGGAGGCGCAGGTCCGCCGATGTTTTGAAAAGGCCCGGCGGAGGCAGCAGGAGCGGGCGGCGGAGGCGGCGCGGGTAAACCGTTGGCGACGCCCGGCGGCAAGGCCGAGGCAGTGGTCTGATTTACCGCGATATTCGGCGCTTCGGGAAGAATCTGGGGGTTCTTGGGCACCTTCACGGTGGTGTCAAGCTTGGGCATTTCAAACTGCTTCACCGAGCGTGCGGGAGACGCGGTTTGCTTGCTTTGACCTTGCGTGGGTTGGAGAGCAGCCAGATCAATATGTTTGGTGATCTCGCGGGTGTTAGGGGCGCGCTGGGTTAGAACATCATGCGGCAGATAGAGCGGAACTTTATGTTCGATGATGCGCGGCGCCGCTTCTCGTACAGGACGCAGATGGGGCAGTTCGGCGCCCACTCCGAAGAAGAAGAGGTGAACAAGCAGCGAAGCGGCCAGAATCTTTAACCAGTGGGAACCGCGTTCGGGCGGAAGCAACTCCAGGTGGAGCGGATAATCGGACGCCGGCAACACGGCGTGCGGACGCGCCCGTTCCTCAAGAGGATCAGAAAGATTCAGCGAAGCTACAGACATTGAAAGATCAGAGTAACGACGCTGTAATAGCCGGGTAGGTTGCCTAAGGCCGGGAGCGAAGTGTTCTGGCGACTAAACCTGCGTGTTCCTCAATTTTAGCAAGGATAGCCTCGCCGACGCGGAGAGCGTTCACGGCTTGTAGACCGTCCACGCGCGGTTTATGGCGTTCCCGCACTGCCTCTATAAAGGATTCGAGTTCCAGCCGGAGGGGCTCTCCAGGCGTGACGGGCAGCGCTTCGAATCCGATATTGCCGCTGCGTACGCCTAGGCGGGTAAGTTCCTGCTTTTGATAATCAAGCGAGAGGTATTCGCCGGGCTGGAACAGGCGGAGTTTGCGGATGCGCTCAGTAGAAACGCGGCTGGCGGTTAAGTTGGCGATGCAGCCGCTTGCAAAGGCGAGGCGAACGTTAGCGATGTCTACTTTCGGCGAGAGGACGGAGATTCCGGCAGCGCGAATTTCTTCCGGCATGGCACCTGTGAGGGACAGCACGATGTCGAGATCGTGGATCATGAGGTCGAGAACGACGTCGATATCCAGGCTGCGTGGCGTGAAGACGCTCATGCGATGAACTTCGAAGAAGAGCGGCACGGTGACGGCTTTTTCCAGCGCGAGGACGGCGGGGTTGAAGCGTTCCAGATGGCCGACTTGCAGGATCAGGCCGCGTGAGCTTGCCAGGGCGATGAGTTTTTCGCCCTCGGCACTGGTTTGCGCGATGGGCTTTTCAACGAGGACACTTACCGATGCCTCTAAGAGGCGCGCGGCGACAGCGACATGGGTAGCGGTGGGCGTGGCCACGACGGCGGCATCAAGTTGGCTGGTACGCAGTAGTTCCTGTACATCCGCCAAGGCAGGAATGCCAAATTTGGACGCCGCTTCGAGATTGGAATCGACCACGGCGACCAGTTCCACACCTTCTAATTGGCGCAAAATGCGGATGTGATTCTGCCCGAAGGAACCAGCCCCGACCACTGCGATTCGAAACTTACTCATAAGCGGGATACGCCACGATTGTAAGGTTCGCTTCGTTGGCGCGGCGAAGCATTTCGTCTTTATCGAGCAGCAGAGTACGGCCAGCATCGACGGCAAGAGCGGTGGTTCGGGTCTCCAGCATCGTTTCTACGGTAGTTAAGCCGGCTACCGGGACATCGAACAGCAGGTGAGCCCGGCCGCGCGAAGCTTTCACCAGGCACAACGGGCGGCCATTTACTAATGTGGCGGCACGACGCAGCATGGCGTCGGTGCCCTCCATGGCTTCGGCTGCGACGCAGGCTTTCTCACTTATGGCGACGCTCTGGCCGATGTCGGCGGTCGCCAGCAGTGACGCCAGCTTGCGTCCGTATTGAATATCGTTGTCCTCGGTTTTGGTGGGCTTACGTTTGGTCAGCACGCCTTCCGTGGCAAGGAGCGGTTTCAGCAGGCTGGTGGAATCAACCAGTTCTATACCTTCTTCGTGCATCACTCGCTGCACCCCTCCGATGAGCGCCGCGGTGTTCCTTTCAGGCAGCGAGCCGAGCAGCTTCAGCAGACGCCAGTCGGGGGTCAGGCCTGAGAACAAGCTGACATGCTTTACCTGACCAGTCATCATGACTTCGGTGACGCCTTCGCGCCGGAAGACGTCGATTAGCTTGCCGAGTTGACCGATGTTGACCCAGTGGAACGACTCGGCCAGCGGCTGCAGATCAGGTGATGCTTCCCTTTCAATCGCCACCACCACTACGCTATGACCTTGACTGCGCGCGGTCTCCAAGGCGAGCATGGGGAAGCGGCCGTTGCCGGCAATCATTCCGTAGCGCATTACTTGATAAAGCCGCGCTCGGAAGCGCGGATGAAAGTCAGCAAGTCAGTGACCTGCGCCGTCTGGGGAATTTCTTCTTCGATACGGGCCAGCGCTTGGGTGGTGTTCAAGCCTGCGTGTGAGAGCATGCGGAATGCGTTTTGCAGCGCTTCGATGTCGGCGGCGCCAAGACCAAAGCGCTGGAGGCCGACGCGGTTAGCGCCATAGATCTGCGAGACGTGTTCGCTGGCGGTGATGGAAAACGGCAGCACGTTCTGTTTAATGACGCTGCGGCTGCCCACCATGGCATGCTTACCGATGCGCACGAACTGGTGCACCGCGCTCAGGCCGCCGACGTTGGCGTAATCGTCTACGATGACGTGCCCGGCGAAGGTGACGCCGTTGGCAAGAATGGTGTGGTTGTGAATGATGACGTCGTGCGCGACGTGGACGTAGGCCATCAGTAGGTTATCGTCACCTATGGAAGTAACCATACCGCCGCCTTCGGTGCCGCGATGAATGGTGACGAATTCGCGGATTTTGTTGCGATGACCGATGCGGGTTTCAGAGGCTTCGCCCTTGTACTTCAGATCCTGGGGCGCGACGCCGCAAGAACAATAAGGATAGAAGAGGTTGTCTTCGCCGACGTTTAGTTTGCCCTCGAGGTAAACATGCGCCATCAAGTTGGTACGGGCGCCGATTTTCACATCGGCGCCGACGATGCAGTAGGGGCCGATTTCGGCGTCCGCAGCTATCTCCGCACCGGGGTGAATGATGGCGCTGGGGTGAATTGCCATCGGTTAAACCAGACAGCTAGACCGAAGGCTCGGCTTCATTAGCCGCGGGCGCTGCTTGCTTAGGCATAAAGTCGGCGGGGCGATCGGTCAGTTTGCACATCAGAATGGCTTCGGCCGCAACTTGTCCATCTACTTTGGCGAACCCCTGCATCTTGGCTACGGTGTACTTCAAGCGCAACAATTTCATCTCAATGCGGAGGGTATCGCCAGGCACAACGGGGCGGCGGAACTTGGCTTCTTCGACCGACGCCAGAAACATGATGCGGCCGCGCGTGTGTGGCGCCACTGTGCCGACGAGGATGCCCGCTACCTGCGCCATCGCTTCAATAATAAGGACGCCCGGCATGACCGGGAAGCCAGGAAAATGACCCATGAAGTGCGGCTCATTCGCGGTCACGTTCTTAATGCCGACGATGGTTTCTTCGCCAATCTCCACGATTTTATCCACCATCAGCATCGGGTACCGATGAGGCAGAATTTCCGTTATGGCTTGTACGTCCAAAGATGTCATGGGGAATCGGTATTATAGCAACCAATGACGTGTTACCTGCCGTATGCCACTGAGAAAAAAGCAGAAACCGTTGGGCTAATTCGGCGGCTGGTGGAGTGCGAATCGCCCAGTGAAGACGCTGGTTCGGTGAACCGCCTGGTGGATTTGCTGGTGGAAGAAACGCGCGACATCGCGACGGCCAAGACCATTCGAAGCGCCAAATTTGGGAAGCATCTGCGGCTGGAATTTAAGCTGCCGGGACGGAAGAAAGATGGTCAGATACTGGCGCTTGGGCACTCCGATACGGTTTGGCCGATGGGGACTTTGCGCGCTATGCCGTTTCGCGACGCCGGGGGGCGGTTGTGGGGGCCTGGCGTTTTGGATATGAAATCCGGGCTGGCGTTTTTTGTCGTGGCTATGCGCATCTTGCGCCAGGCGGATGCGGCGGTTGGCCACAAGGTTGTGCTGCTGGTGGTTTCCGATGAAGAGGTGGGCAGCGAGACTTCGCGTCCGGTCACGGAAGCCGAAGCACGGCGCAGCAGGTTGGTGCTGGTGCTTGAGCCGGGGACGGGACTGAGCGGGAAGCTGAAAACCGCGCGCAAGGGCGTGGGGAACTACAGCCTGCATATAGAAGGCAGGGCAGCCCATGCAGGAGTTGACTTTGAAAGCGGCGCGAGCGCCATTCTGGAAGCGGCCCGGCAGATTGAGAAGATTGCGGCGTTCACGAATTTGAAGCAGGGGACCACGGTGAACCCGGGTGTTGTGAGCGGCGGGACGCGGAGCAATGTGATTGCGGCGCAGGCGCGGGTTGATGTCGATATTCGAGTGACTCGGTTGAGCCATGCAACTGCGCTGGATAAGAAGTTCAAGGCGCTTAAGCCCGCGGACAAGCGATGCCAGCTGCGGCTTGAAGGCGGGTTGAACCGCCCGCCTATGGAGCGGACTAAAGAGATTGCGGCGCTTTATGGGAAAGCCAAGGTGATTGGTCAAACAATGGGATTGGAGATTGAGGAATCGGCTACGGGCGGCGGATCGGACGGGAATTTTACGGCTGCGCTGGGAGTTCCGACGCTGGATGGTTTGGGCGGTGTCGGAGAAGGAGCGCATGCCAGGAATGAGAGTATTTTGGCCGACCGGATTGCCGATCGTGTTGCCATGCTGGCTCATTTGGTTGCCATTCTATAGGTGCTACGTTATTCGGGAATGCCGTCCCAGCCGCGCCGATCCCAGACCGCTTGCACTCTTGGCCAGATGTGCTCCGACATGCCTTTTGGACGCAGTTAGAGTGCGGCGTTGGCGCGTTGGGCTGTAGAGAACGCTATTCTTCTTCCTGCTGTTCGTCCGGATTGCCCCATTTCTGG
>PLRJ01000150.1 GCA_003163855.1 Bryobacterales bacterium
TTGGGGTCTACAACAACCCCGTGGGCGCCAACTTCGGGCATCTCACCCACCGGCGCCAAGGAATCGAGATCGTAAACGGAAATTCGTTTCGCAGGTCCCGAGCGGGCCACATACAATTTGCGCCCAGTGGAATCGGCATAGACGTAATCGAACCCTCCCTCGCCGCCAACCTTGGCGCTTTTCAGGACCTTATAGGGCCCGTCCTGGGCGAAAGTTCCTGCGGCCGACAGCAGGCAAAACAAACAAGCTAAACTCAGACGCATTTTGTTCCTCAGTTGAGTATAAAAGCCGCTTCTTAAGCAGTAGCAAAACTGGCCGATGTCACCCGAAAATCTACGTAATTAAGAGCTTAGGGTTTTTGTGCAACCATTATTCATCGGGATCAAACCTTACATACGGTGATGATTTGAGCTCCTTCTCGACGCCTGTCAAAATCCTCGTCCCGACGAGTGCCGAACCCGATTTCGGCATCGTCTTCCAGTGCTCCCCCACTGCCCAGGCGGTGCTGCTTCCGGATTCCGTCTACACCGTCGTTGCAGCCAACAACGAATACCTTCGCTTAACCGGCGTCAGGCGCGAAGACTTGATAGGCCATGGCTTACTGGAAGTATTTGGAAGCGACATTGCTCGCTGCGCAATGTTCCAGCGCGCCATTGTCACTAAAGCTCGCGCCGAACAAATGCAGCGGCTGTATTGGGTGAATGGGCCCCGCTTCGGGCATGTGATAAATGTTCCCCTTCTCGATGCCGACGGGCAAGTGGCCTACCTGCTGCATTCAGTGGAAGAGATCAGCGGTGACAAGCACAAAATGGATGCCGAGTCCCGCTTCCGGCAAATGACAGAGGTGGGTGTTTGCGGTGTGTTGGTGGCCGGTACCGACCGGCGCATCATCTACGCCAACTCCGAGCTATTGCGGATGTTGGATTACAGCGAAGCTGATATCGCGGCGGGTACTCTGCGCTGGGATACACTCACACCCCCGGAATATGCCGCTTTGGACGAAGAGGCATCCCGGCAGGTAAGAGCCAACGGCCGCGCCGTCCCCTATGAAAAAGAGTTCTACACCAAGTCAGGCGGCCGCGTTCCCGTTCTAGTCGGCGGCTTCCTGCTTGAATATGGCGACGGCTCCTTGGAGGGTGCCGCCTTTGTCGTCGATTTGACCGAGCGAAAGCGCAACGAACTCGACGCCTTCCTGGTGCGCTTGGATGATGTTATCCGGTCATTAAGCGATGCCGAGGAGATTCCTCGCATTGCTTTGGCTATGCTTGGCGAATACCTGCATGTAGACCGTTGCGGCTATTGTGTCGTTGAGCGGGACGAGGACACCTTCTGCGTGCCCTATGAGTTCACCACCGCCGGAACACCCAAGTTTGCCGGTAGTCACAAACTTAGCGACTTTGGTCCCGACCTGGAAGGCACCCTGCGAAAGAACCATTCGCACATCGTTAGTGATGTCGCCACAAGCCCCAACACACCGCAAGTGAAGGATGCTCTTTTACAGGTTGGCATCGGCGCTATGATTTCATCGCCGCTGTTTAAGGGCGGAAGGCTCGTGGCCGTATTGGGTGCACATCAAAAGACGCCCCGGGTATGGCTTCCGCGCGAAGTCGAATTACTCGAGATGGTGGGTAATCGCTGTTGGGAATACATCGAACGCGCTCAAGTCACGCGCGCCCTGCGGGTCAGCGAACGGCGCTTGCGGCTGGCTCAGCGGGGTGCCCGAATTGGCAGCTTTGACTGGCTGATTAAGGAAAATCGCGTCGTCTGGACTCCCGAACTCGAGGCCCTCTATGAGTTACCGGAAGGAACGTTCGAAGGCGACTTGTCCAGCTGGAAGAAGCGTGTTCCGTCCGAAGATTTTAATCGCGTGATGGCCTGTGTCTCCAATGCCGTCGCCAACGGCCAAACCGAGTGCGAATACGAATTTCGAGCTGTGTTGCCGGATGGCAGGCCCCGCTGGTTGCGCGCTCGCGCTCATCTTATTTACGACGAACTGGGCGCAGCCGAGCGTATGGTCGGCGTCAATATCGACATTGACCGTCAGAAGCGGGCCGAGGACGCTCTGCGCGAGAGCGAACAGCGCCTGCGCGCGATCTTCGACGGTACCCATGAACACATCGGTCTGCTGAGTCCCGATGGCACGGTGCTGGAAGCCAACCGTGCTTCGCTGGAATTTGCCGGCTCGGCGCCGGAAGCTGTTGTCGGGTTTCCCTTTTGGCAGCGTCCTTTGTTCCAATCGACGCCCGGCTTGCCCGAAGCTATGCGCAACGGTGTGGCTAAAGCCGCGGCCGGCGAGTTCGTGCATTTTGAAACGGAAGTGCGGCATGCCGGCGGTGAGCTGCGGACCTTTGATCTTTCGCTTCATCCCATCAAAAACGCCGCCGGCGAAGTGATTCTTATCGTTCCTGAAGGCCGTGACATCACGGAACGCAAGGAAGTAGAACTGCAGCTAAAGCATCAATGGGAGGTTTTCGACACCGCGCTTTCTAATACCCCCGATATTACTTACACCTTCGACCCGCAAGGACGATTCACTTATGCGAACCGCCAGTTGGTCGTCGCCTCGCAACGTTCGCTTAAAGACACCATTGGCAAGACCGTGTACGAGCTGGGCTATCCGCCGGAACTGGCCGCCAGAATCACCGGGCAAGTGAAGCGCGTGGTGGAAGGCAAGGAGAGGATCAGCGACGAAACGCCTTTCAAGCTGCCAAGCGGCGAAATTCGTGAGTACGAATATATTTACGTCCCCGTGCTATCGGAGAATGGCGACGTCAGGGCCATCGCCGGCGCGTCGCGCGATATTACTGACCGCAAACTGATGGAGCGCCGGCTGCGTGAAAGCGAAAGCCTGACCCGCGAATGGATTGATGCCATGCCGCAGCTGGTCTGGTCAACCACTTTTGACGGAAGAGGCGACCTGTACAACAAGAAGTGGCACGAATACACTGGCCTCACTTATGAAGAGAGTGTCAGCCAGGGGTGGCAGGCCATTCATCCCGACGATTGGCCGCAATCGGTTGAGAAATGGGTCCACTCGATGCGGACTGGCGACAATTTTGAAGTAGAACAGCGCATTCGGCGCTTTGACGGTCAATACCGCTGGTTCCTGGTACGCGCCAGTTGTGTCCGTGATGAAGACGGAAAGATTGTAAGGTGGTTTGGCGCCAGTACCGATATTCACGAACAGAAAGAAAGTGACACCGCCCTTAGGCGTGCGCACCGTGAGCTGGAAGAGTTTTCTTACGTCGCCAGTCACGACCTGCAGGAACCGTTGCGCATGGTGAATGTCTATTCGCAGTTGATTATTCGCGAACTCGGAGTGGTGGAAGGACGGCTCAACCAGTACGTCGGCTTTGTCAGGCAGGGCGCCACCCGCATGGAGACGCTGCTGCAGGATCTGCTTACGTTTTCACGCACTGCCCACATGGAAGCGCTGCCCACGGATATCTCAGCCGATCTGTCCGAGTCACTTAGCGATGCGCTCTCCGCTTTAAGCACGCGGATTGAAGATAATGGCGCCTCGATTACGTCCGGACCTCTTCCCACCGCCGTGCGCGGCGACGTCAAGCAGCTATCGCACGTCTTTCAGAACCTGATCTCGAACGCGTTGAAATATCGCCAAAAGGATGTTCCGCCGCAAATCCTCATCACCGCCGTTGCGGGTAGCGACGAATGGTGCATCTCCGTGCGCGATAACGGCATCGGTTTTGACCCCGAGTACGCCGAGAGAATTTTCGGCCTCTTTAAGCGTCTGCACAAGGATGAATATCCTGGCACCGGTCTTGGTCTCGCCATCTGCAAGCGCATAGTCGAACGTTATGGTGGGCGCATTTGGGCCGAGGGTATGTTGGGCCACGGTGCCACATTTCACTTTGCGCTTCCCAAAGCATAGTCTTGAAAAGGCCAGTGGCGCAGCGAACGGGCACGCAGCAGATAGATGACGGTGCCAAGCACCACCAGGCCAATGCCAGTAAGAATGTAGACAGCGCCACTTTCCAGCAGCACGAACAACCATCCAGCAATCGCCAGTACAACCGGCAACGGGTATAGCGGCATCTTGAACGGCCGAACAATATCTTTGCGGCGCCTTATCAGCACAAGTCCAAAGCACTGCGCGATGAATTGCGTAAGAATCTGAATCACGATGAATTCTTTAATCAGCGCGTCCAGCTCAAACAGACAGGCAGCCGCCGATGCCAATCCCAGGAAGACAACTGAAAACGAGGGGAAGTTGCGCTTCGGGTGCACGCGGGCAAAAGCGGAGAAGAAATTTCCTTCCGCCGCCGCCGCGTACGGTACGCGCGTGAATCCCAGCAACACACAGAAAATAGAAGCGAAAGCAATCAGCAGAATCAATACCGTCATCCAAGCCGCAGCGGTTGGGCCGTAAAGCAGCGCGATGTAATCGGCGACGACGGCAGTTGAATTCATGGCGATTTTCGCTGGCAACACTCCGATGATAGACAGACTCATCGCTAAATAAAGCACCGCCAGCACGCAGATGGACCAGATGATGGTGCGCGGAATGTTGCGCGCGGGCCGTTTGATCTCGCCACCGATCAAGCAGACGTTGAAGTAGCCGCTGTAATCGTAAATGCTGATCAGCGTCGCTGCGCCGAGTCCGGTGAAAAAAGCCGGCGACAGATGGAATGCGCCGGGAGGAAAAGCAAACGCGATCGCCGGATGAAAGTGCCAAGCGCCGCCCCAGATTATGATTCCGATGGCCGCAATAAGAACCAGCCACAAACCCATCGCGACCTTGCCGATGGTTCGTATATCGCGATACAGCAGAACGGTGCAAAGCAAGCAGACCAGAACGGCGACCAATTTTTGTGCAACAGGCGTGAGTGAAGGCACCAGGAAATGCGCATAATCAGCCAAGCCAACCGCCCCGGACGCTGCGTTCAGCGGCGCCGAAAGCATCACCTGCCACAGGAACAGAAAGCCCATGATGCGGCCGAGCGACTTCGGCCCGTAAGCTTGCTGAAGATAATCGTAAGAGCCGCCTGAACCAGGCATGGCCGCTCCCAGTTCAGCCCACACCAATCCATCACACAGCGAAATCACAGCGCCTAGAATCCAGCCCAGCAGCGCTTGCGGCCCTCCCATGGCGGAAAGAATCAAGGGAATGGTGATGAACGGGCCAACGCCCACCATGTCGAGCATGTTGGACGCGAGCGCGGGGAAGAACTCCATATCCCGGCGCAATGCCGGGGCTTCCGTGTCAATCACTTATCTTTTGCCAGTTACTTCTTTAGCGGCCTGACCGCGACTTCTTTGAAAAAAACTACGTCCTTGTCGCTGTGGTTCTGCAGGCCGATGTAGCCATAGTTAGGGCGCGGTCCGCGTTCCGGTTCAAAATCGAATTTCTTTGGCGGAGTCGCTTCGCCTTCCGTGTAGTCCGTCACCTTTTCGTTGTTCACTACGACTACGGTCCTCGGCCCGTCCAGAGTAATCTCCATAGTGTTCCAATCGGGCCCAGGTTTACCCGGCTTGGCTAACGGCTTGGTGAGCGAATAGAGCGTTCCGGTGACGTGATACTCGTCCTCGTTGCTGGTCTCGGGATGATTGTCAATCTGCACTTCGTAGCCATAATGGACCGGCATCCATGGTTCAGTGGGTTGAATGGGAATACGCACAAAGACACCTGAATTATCGTTTGCGTCGCGCATCTTGTAGATCACGCGTATCACGCAATCGCCGAGCTTACTCTCGGTCCAGTAGAGCAGGCCCATGCCGCCTTCCGTTTCAATCATCCCGTCGGAGACCTTCATGCTGCCCTTGCCGACATGCTTCCAGCCGTCGAGGTTGTGTCCGTTGAAGATCTGTTTCCAATCGGACTTCGGCGAGGCTGGGAGTAAAGCAGCAATGGCAAACAGTGCCGCTAAGCGCATGGGCATATGAGTGACTATAACAGTGAGACGATGCCTTGGCGCGGCCCACTTCATGTGCCGTCGGTGGAATGAAGAGTTCTAAAATTGGAGGTCACAAATTGTGACCTCCAACTTTGGAGCCGGTTCCAGACTAAAACGCGAAACGAAGCTGGAGATCAATCCTGCGCTGATTGCTGGCCGTGGATTCTGGTCCAAACCCACCCGAAATGCCAGTGGACTCCAGGAAGTACGGCGACGTGATCGATCCGTTCGGAGTGTTCAGATTCTCGTGGTTGATCAGATTACGCGCATTGATACCAAGCGTCAGGTTGTAGCGATGCGACGTACTTTCGCCACCGCCAGGTCCGCCACGCGGACCACCGCCGCCAAACCCGCCGCCTCCACCAGGACCACCACGGCCACCACCACCGCCGCCGCCGCCAGCGTGCGCGCCTCCCGAGGATCCTTCAAATTTCGTCGTGCCGAAGCCCCATGTCCTGCTTACACGCAAATTGATTGAAATGCTGCCGGGTCCATACACCGCGTTACGCTCGATCTCCGGCTCGCCAACCAGCGGGTCGGGGTTCAGATAACCATAACCGGGTAGATAGTATTTCGTTGGTGTCGCAGAAAGGCTGGGACGTGCCGTAGGTGTGCCAGTGCCTTGCAGATACAAGTCGGTACCGGTAGTGATGTTATAGGGGACACCGCTGCGAATTACCATAAACGGTGAAAAGCGGATACCGTACTTGGCGACAATAGAACCGCCCACAAAAACTGTGCTCTTGATATCCAGGCTCGAACGTCCCCAGTCCTGGCGCAGATTGTAAGGATCGGAGGGCAGGGTGCCCAGACCGTCCGTGTCGCTGTGCGCATTGGAGTAGCTGTAGCGCGAGAAGAGCGTCAACCAGCGGCCCACTTGCGAGTTCACATTCACCAGCACCTGCGTTTGCTTAAAGGTTCCGGTGGATTGATAGTCGTAGATGTCGCCATTGAATAAAGCCGCATACGGCCTGCTGGTGATGGCGGTGGCCGTGTCAGTGGTTGCGCCCGGGGGGAGTTGTCCGACCACTGGAATAGGCGCATTGATATCCACCGTGCGCAGTTCGTGCACACCGCGCGCATTCAGGAAATTGAGCCCCAGTGTCGTATGCGCCAGAAGTTGCTTTTCAACGCCAAGAGCCGTTTGCATCAGGTACGGCGCGCGCAGCGCCGAATCAATCTGATACTTCTGCGACGAACTCGAAGTCGCACTCAAACTGGCCAGCGACTGGGCGGTGCTGAACTCCGCATTGTAGTTAGTTATATTTGCACCGTCCACGGTATAGGTAGAAAGCGCCCCGCCTTGTTGATACCGCTCGGCCTGCTCGACGTTCGTTACGGCGAAGCGGTCATAAAAAATCCCCCAGCCGCCGCGTATCACAAGCTTGGTTTTCGGAGTATTGCCGATTGCGTATGCAAAACCTACGCGTGGCGCGAAATCGCTGTGATCGTGAATATTGGTTTGCGATTCAAAGCGCAAACCGAGGCTCACTGTCAAGTTCTGGCGCACCTTCCAGTCGTCCTGGATGAAAGGACCGATATCGGTTTGAGAAAGTCCGAAATAGGGATTGCCGAAGTTGGCGGTGTACTTGGAAGGTCCATAGCCCATGGCGGTGACGGCCGCGCTCGCGATGCCGGAGTTAAGCAGCGCCAGCGTGTAGATGTACTGTTGGATGGACGTCAGACTCACCGTATTGGAGCCCGCGTTCGGTACCAGGTTAGGCTGCAGCGCGGCGCCAAGATACGGGAACGTGCCTCCCAGAAACTGGTAAACGCCGTTAAAATTCTGCGGACTTGAGTTGTCCAGCACCGAAGAGCGGATGCGGATACCGACCTTCGTTGTGTGCGCCTTCCAGGTGAGTGATGCGTAGTCCTGAAACTCGTAATTGTTGGTCAGGTTATACGTGCTGGCGTAGCCGGGCGCGCTATAGCCCGAACCGCCCGAGGTAAACGACTGCGCCACCATCAACTCAGGAAGCGAACTCTGGCTCGCTTCAGCCAGGTTCGTGCGGTCGAACTGAAAGTGAATCTCATTGACTAACTTCGGACTTAGAACCGCCGTTTCCACCACCTGAACGTCTTGTTCGGTGGTATTGGAAGAATAGCCGCTGCTGGGAAGAGTGATGTTGCCGACGGTGAGGGCAGGCAGGTCGAAAGAACCGATGCCTGCTACTTTACGATCGTTCCCCAGCCAGCTATAGCGCGCACTGAGCGTGTTGCTGGCGTTCAGGGCTATGTCCACGCGCGGGCTGACAGTAGTGCGCCGCTGCGGAGTCGGAAAAAAGTTTTGATAGGACGTACTGCCTAAAAGGTTCGACGTCGGAATATTGGCTGTGATGATTCCGTTGTCATCTATGTTGCGGCGCTCCGTGTCGATAAAGAAGCTGGCCTTCTTGCCGATAGGCCCGCTAACGTTTCCGCCGAACAGTTGCGTGCGGAAGGGCGGGTTTACGGTTAAGAATGGATTACGGCTGTCCCAGATACCATCGCTGATGTTGTAATAGCCGCCGCCATGGAACTTGTCGGAGCCGGGTTTAGTGAAGATTTGAATGCGGCCATAGCCCAGCTTGTCGAACTCAGCCGAGAACGGATTCGAATTGATGCGTATTTCGCGAATGGATTCCTTAGGTGGCAGACGGCCATTGCTGAAGCCATCGACAAAAATCTGGTTGCCGCCGGGCCCTGCTGAAGGTCCAGCCAGCGCCTGCAGATCGGCCTGCAAATCGTCGGGATCGTCGGGCAGCGCATCCAGGTCTTCCTTCTGCAGCACCAGCGCCGTGGCGTTGTTCGCCGGTTCCGTGCTGATGACGTTGTTGGTTGAATCGTTGACCGTTACTTCCTGTTTCTCGGTCTTCACCGTCATGGCCAGGTTGGCTGTCGCCGCCTGACCGGCCGTAACGCTGACCAGACTCGTGCTGGCCTGCTGCATTCCCGTATACGTAACCAAAAGGCTGTAAGTGCCCGGCGCTACTCCACGAAACGTGAAACTGCCGTCGCTGCCGGTTTGTGTGGTGGCCGTTGTCGTGGACCCGTTCATCAGGGTCACTGTGGCGCCCGGGATGACACCGCCCGTCTGGTCTTTCACCGAGCCCTGCACCGAACCGCCGCCGCGAGTCGCCCGCCCGCCCCCTGGAGCCGATGGGCTCTGAGCCGCCGCCGGGGGAGCACTCTGCGCGGGGAGTAGCGCAGCTAACAGCAGACTGGCGAAAAATACACGTATATTCGTCTGTTTCATTTAACCTTTACCAAGAAATTAAGAGCCTAGAACTGCTTTACTGCGGAGCGGACATTTCGCCCATACCCCAATCGCCGCCCAACGAGCTTCCACCTTGCCGCGCCGGCGCCGATTGCAGAATGGGTTCTACACCCGCAATTACATTACTGGCCACCAGATGAGAACTGTCGGCGCCGGTGGCGACACCGAAAATGACTACCGCGTCACCAGGCTTCAAATCTGTCAAAGCGATTTTGGGAGCACGCTCCAACATCTGTGAGACATCGCCGCCGCCGCGCATACCGCCGCCGCCCGGACCACCGGGTCCAGCACCCGCACCGCCCGGCCCTGCTTGACTGCCGCCATAACCGCCAGCTGGACGCTGCATCGCATCGGGAGATCCCGTCACTGGACCTTGTGCCCCGGCGACGGTAGAACGCGCCTGCCCACCTTGACCACCAGCTCCACCCGGACCCGCCGCGCCTTCCGGCATCTTGAAGTTCGGATTGAAGCGCCGCGCCAACATATAGGCCATCATGGGTGGCAGTTTGCGCATCGTGGTGTTGTCGTTCATCGCTATCGTTACTTCCTTCTTGGTAGCCAAGTCTTTCACCGTCACTGACTTACCGTCAGGCGCAATGGAACTGATAGTGGCCGAAATATTGCGGAATGCTCCCGAGTAGACCTTTTGGGCCGTGACCGCGCTGCCGTCCTCGCTCTTGTCCCCCAACACGCGCAGCTGGTCGCCAGGCTGAATCTGCGCCACGTCCGAAGGGGCGGGAACTTTCGGATTTTCGGTCGAATAGCGGGTGAATTCGGTGGTTTTGCTTGTCGAAACAATTACGGGCTTCACGCCGTCTGGACCTTTCACCGTAATCATGATCTTGCCTGCGGCCGGATCAACGGAAGCCACTGTTCCTACAGTGCTGTGCTGCCAAGCCGCAGCCTGCGCCTGGTGCACCTGCTGCAATTCGCGCGCAGACATTAGGATCACCGATCGAGCGTCCAGCGCTCCCGATGTCTCGTCGGTCTTGCTGCCGCGCACATCCACCCGGTCGCCTGTCTGCAGATCTTCGGCGGAAATGCGCGTGGCGGATTTCAAATCCTTCGCGTTTGGATCAACTTTCAGCAGTGTTTTGGTATTGGCTACATGGATAACCCGTTCGGCGTTTGTCTTATCCTCTTTTACCGTCACGGTATGCGCCGCAGGATCCACCGCGTCGATAGTTCCGAGAACGTGTTCCAGCGGCTGTTTTGCCGGGGTAGTGGCTGCATCCTGGGCTAAACATCCCGTGACAAAGATGGCAGCCATCGCAACGGAGCGTAGATGTTGACTTAGAGGGGGCATTAAAGTGAGAACCTGAATTTGGAAACCTGTCGAAAACTTGAACATTTACAGGGCGCCAGGTGCCCAGTAGAGGTTACGTTCTTCTAAACGCCGGGTTCGGCCGTTTCTGTATGGAAATGTAAAGGATGCGCGACCGGGGCGCCGGGATAGAAGTAAAGTCTGGTGAGCACAAAAAAAGCGCAAGACAAAACCTTGGGGTCTGTCTTGCGCCTAGTATTTTGTTAAGGAGCAGTTCGGAAGAAGTATTTACCTAAGCAGCGTTGACCAGCAATTCGTCCAGCGACTCATCGCCGTCCGCACGCTGGCGGTCTGCCTGTTCCTGGCATTGGATGCAGAAGGGCGCCCACGGCACTGCGGCCATCCGCTTCGGGCTGATGTCTTCTTCACAATGAAGACATGTGCCAAAGCTTCCATCTTCTATCCGGCGCAGCGCCGAGCGCACATTGCGCAGAAGATTCGATTCGCGATCAAGATTCCGAATCGCCAGCTCTCGTTCAGACGCATGTTGCACCTCATCAAGCGCATCCGCGCTCTTTTCGATGGTGATGCCGTCCCGATTGCGAACAATCCGTTCCAGTTCGTCCTTCTTTGTTTCCAAAATCTGCTTGAACTTTTGCAGTTCTATTTTTGTCATTTTTATTTTCTCCTTCCTACCCGCTTAACCAACTACCTTGTCCACCGGTTTTCAGACCACCTGCTGGACGTCAAAGTCACTCGTCTAGACGTAGACCTAGCTAAGAATGTTCAGCCGCGAAAGACAGCCACTACACAACGAAGCGTGTTTCTTCCGGCTTTCTACGCAAACGCACCACAAGATAAACTTGCGGACAAATACTTTCTTGATCGGGTTGAATCTTAGATCCTGAAGGAACGCAGGCACTCTAGGCTGAGCACCGGTGTTCAGGTACTTCGACTCTGCACAGCAGAGCTTCTCGGATTCCCAAATCATACCACAACCCCTGAGCAATTCAACTACCAAATCAACATGGTCTTCTTTGCACACTCAAACAACATACGCAAAAGTTGCGCTTTAAGATTACTTGAACTTGCAAAACTTATCGGCGATGAATCCCTGGAACCTTATGTATTTGCTGATTGAAGGTGAAGAAAGATCGCTCTTCGTTGCAGTCGATCTTCTTCGCTTCTTGTAAACGCGCTCTGCCGATGATTTAAGGTAAGCAGGCAGGCGGAAATTTCTCACTTAGCGTTGTAAGAAAGTAATGGCAGGGAGCCCAAAGCGCACAAGGCGATGCCGCCAAAAGATGAGAGCCCGTCAACAAAGGCGCCCTCGGCGTGCCCGTTTTGCGCCAGATACTCGAAGGTCATGCTGACAACAACCAAGGTGGCTTTTTTCAGCCACCAGCAGGCGCTACGTCAACCAGGCAACTGAAGAATGTCGCCCCTCCGCCGATATCGGTCAAGCGGTCACCAGTCAGGTGGTTCATTCCGAGCCCCTGGGGCGCGTGTTTATGCCAGCGCAGACTTCGCCCGCGCAGCACGCCGGGAGGAACGTCGTCGTTGATCTGCGCCTGAAAGAAACAAGCTCCGCGCTCATTAAATACTTTTACCTGCATACCCTGCGTGATTCCGCGCTTGGCGGCGTCTTCTTGATGAATAGACAACAGCGAAGTCTGACAATCAACCTGGGTTCGATGGCCGAACGTGCTGTTCATACTGTCGTCGTTCTTTCCCGAAATCAACTCCAGGGGAAACCGGCTGACCAGGTCCGCGTCTCCGTAGCGCGATTCGGCAGGCGCTGTGTACTTGAGCGTTTCCGATCCGAACTCGAACTTACCCGATGAAGTTCGGAAACCACCGTTTGCGAAAGGCAGATAAGGCTTGCCGCCAGTGCCCAAATTCAACTCAATTGACCGCCGGTGGTCGAGTTCTTCCAGGGTGATCCCCTGGAAGAAAGGCGAATCCGTCCGCAGCAGGCTGCGCAGCATGTCCTCTTCGCTATCGTCGAAACAGGCGTCGGCAAATCCCATGCGCTTCGCCAACTGTCGGAAAATTTCGACATTCGACTTCGTTTCCCCCGGCGGCCTAAGAGCAGGACGCGCCAGTTGCACGTAATAATGCCCGTACGATCGGTAAATATCGGTGTGCTCCAGGAACGTAGTAACCGGCAGCACAATGTCGGCATAGTCGGCGGTGTCGGTGCGAAGTTGCTCCAGCACCACTGTGAACAGGTCGTCGCGCAACAGGCCTTTCACTACTTTCGACTGATCGGGCGCAATGACAGCCGGATTGGAGTTATAAACCACTAGCGCATGAAGGGGCGGATTGTTCGTCTCCGTCAGCGCTGCTCCCAACTTGCTCATATTAACCAGGCGCGCACTGCGGCCCAGCGGCGACACCAGTTGCAGATCCGGCCGTTCCAGCGCCGCATGGTTGAACTCGAACGCGCCCGAGGTGGTCAATTGCAATCCGCCGCCGGCTAACCGCCAGGCTCCAGTCAGAACCGGTAAAGCTGCGATAGCGCGAACCGCACTTCCGCCACGGTCGCTGCGTTGCACGCCATAATTCACGCGAATAGCGGCTGGCTTGGTAGTGGCGTACTCGCGCGCCAGTTCTTCAATATCCGATTCTGCAATGCCCGTAAGCTTGGCGACCCGCTCCGGCGGATACTGCGCCGCCAGTGCCCGCATCCCTTCAAAGCCATTGGTATGGGCTGAAATGTACTCCGCGTCCTCCAGCGATGCGCGAAGGATGACATTCATCAGTCCCAGCGCCAGCGCCAGATCAGAGCCGGGATGAATCGCGAAATGCTTGTCAGCCAGCCTGCCGGTCCTATTCTTGACCGGATCAATCACGTAGAAGCGCGCGCCGTTGCGCCGCGCCGCCACTATGTCAGGCCAAAGGTGAACATTGGTGCCCAGAATATTTGCGCCCCACGCGATAATCAGCTTCGATTGTGCGAACTGTTGCGGCTCCATGCCGACCCGGAAGCCTTGCGAAAGCTCTAAAGCCGCCCCGCCCGCCGAAGCGCAAATGGTTCTGTCAAGACGCGAGGCGCCCAGACGGTGGAAGAAGCGCCGATCCATGCCGGCCCCGTTCAGCAGGCCCATTGTCCCGGCGTAACTGTAGGGCAGAATGGATTCGGTTCCATGCTCGGCCGCTATCCCTTGCAGGCGAGTGGCGATTTCGTCCAGCGCCGCGTCCCAACTGACGCGTTCGAAACGGCCGCCGCCCTTCGCGCCAATTCTGCGCATGGGATAGAGAAGCCGCTCGGGATGATATTCGCGGTCCAGATACCGGGTGACCTTGGCACACAGGAATCCGCGAGTGAACGGATGCGCCGGATCGCCGCTCAGCTTCGTGGCGCGTCCCGCTGCATCAATATCCACCACCAGGGCGCAGGTGTCCGGGCAATCCAGCGCGCAGACCGACTTAGCTTGTGTGGCCATGATTATTCCCGGGGCTCAAGAAGATCTGGCCTTTAAGAAAGAGCGTGGCATAGCCGGATATTTGCACCCGGTCACCCAGCAATGTGCAGATCAGATCGCCACCGCGCGCGGAAATCTGCCTCGCCTTCAGCTTGGTCTTGCCTAGCTTTTCCGCCCAGTAAGGAGTAAGCGTGCAGTGCGCCGAGCCCGTTACCGGATCCTCCGGCACCCCCTTGGCAGGTGCGAAAAATCGCGAGACGAAGTCGCAATCGTCTCCCGGGGCAGTGGCGATGAAAGCAAAACGATCAATCTGGGTCAGTGCTTCCATGTCGGGCGACAGCGCCTTCACATCTGCCTCGCTGGCATAGCGAATAAGGTAATCGCGCGCAGCCAGAATCTCAACCGGCTGGCCGCCCATAGCCGCAATCAGGCCGGGATCGGGCCGGATGGCCGCAGGCGGCCGCGAAGGAAAGTCCAAAGTAAGCAGGTCGCCCTCGCGTGTGACGGTAAGTTCACCCGATTTTGTCTCAAACCGGATGAGGTCTCCCGGTTCGTGCAGCTCGTTGAACAGTACATGCCCCGAGGCGAGAGTGGCGTGCCCGCAAAGGTCTACCTCGCAGAGCGGCGTGAACCAGCGTAAATCGAAATGATGGCCATTTCGAACGAAAAAAGCCGTTTCCGCCAAATTATTCTCGGCTGCAATGGATTGGAGTGTGGCATCCGTAAGCCATGCCTCCAAGGGACAAACAGCCGCGGGATTACCACCGAAAACGCTCTTGGAAAAGGCGTCAACCTGGTAGACGGAAAGCTCCATCTAGAAAGTTTACCGTGCAGGTCAGTGAACCCGAACGCGATATTTCTCTTTCATCACCAGTTCGTCGAAAATGGCCAGGACCTTTTTGCGATAGCTGTACATCTGGCGCAGCGAATCTCGGAAATTCGATTCGTAACGCTGCGGCTGCAGCCATTTGCTGAGCAGAGGGCGCGGAACGTCGATGTCTTTGCGAAGGTCGTCGGCCGAGTGGCCGCGCAGGAAAAGACCATAAAAAATGGCCGCTTCCCGTTGCGGTGCAAGCGGATCAAACTCTTCGCGGCTAACCATAGGCTGGAACTCTACGTTATGATTTGCGACCCTCAAGCAATCAGTCTAACAACGCTGTCAAGTCTCTC
>PLRJ01000061.1 GCA_003163855.1 Bryobacterales bacterium
CTCCAACGCTTCAACGAAAAATTCACCCCCGCCACTGACGACGAACGTGCCCTCGTTCAGGACGTTGCCGACACCGAATGGCGTCTCCTCCGCATAGTCCCGCTCGAAGCCAGCATCCTCGCCGTAGGCCGACGCGCACTCGCTCATCTATATCAGGACGAAGCCGACCCCACCACCCGCGAATCCCTCATCGAAGGCGAAGTCGCCATCACCTATCGCAAAGATCTAAGCAATTTAGCGCTCCAGGCCACCCGCCTGGGCCGCCATCTTGAAAAAGTCACCAGCAAGCTAGACGCACTCCAGACCGCACGCAAGGCCAAGACTGCCGAACAAACCGCGCTCGCAGCCGAAGCCTTCCTCCGCTCGCAGGCCGACAACTGGCCCTGCTTCCACTACCGCGATTTTGGGTTCGAATTTTCGTTAGAGCAAATGTTCGAAGGAGTCGCCAATCGCCGCATCCTGGAATTCAACCTGGCGTTCCCAGATGTGGCCCGTCCCTACCTGATAAAGGAAGCTCGCAAGAACTATCAGGAGCAAATCGACAAACAAACTCGCGAAGGTGGCGCAGTCGATTGCCACCTGTGTACAAAAGTCGCGAAAGCCGCCTGAATCCGAGTCACTCTGTCCAGCGGCGCAGGATAACTGCGCCTTTTCTTGCGAATTAACTTGCAAAACGATCGACAATATTCAGATCGGCCTCCGCCAGGCAGTTCCGACGGTCGGCTTTACCAAGGACAAGGTAAGCCGCCCGGCTCAAACTCACACGTACTCCAGCAGCGTCATAAAACCATAATCCATATGCATCTGCTGATGACAATGGAACAGCGTCGCTCCGGGATTATCCGCCTTGAACTCCACCTGCATCTTCCGTTTTGCCCCAATAACCACAACATCCTTGCGAATACCGCACGTCGACGTTCCCTCCACCTCCACTAACTCAAATGTGTGCCGGTGCAAGTGCAAAGGATGCGCCTCGTCGCTGTGGTTATCAAACAGCAGCCGGTAAGTTCCATTCGCTCGCAGGCGGATCACATCGGTCTTTGGATACGATTTCCCATTCACCGTCCAGTAATCCACCCATCGGTTCCCTGCCCACTTCTTCTGAAATACCAGCGGAATGGTCGTTGCTTCGCTCCGTTCGACCGCAGTCTCACTGCCAAAAATCCGATAATCCCAAACAGTGGCTGCCGGCGCAATCCACTGCGGCGGTCCAACCTGGTTGGCATACTCGACAACAATACCCAGCCCCTGCTTTCGATCATGGTCGTCAGTCGCACCCAGAATCCACACGCCAGGGTTGTTCATCTCCACCAGCGCATCAATCCTCTCCGCAGGTCCCATCTCCAGAATCTCGGTCTCCTTCGGAGTAGGCACCGGATTCCCATCCATCGCCGTAACTCGGAATTTATGACCTGCGATCGCAACTCGGCGAGTGACAGTGGCGCTCGCATTCAACAACCGCAACATCACCCGCTGGCCTTGCTTCACGCGAATCGGCTCTCCGAATCCGAGACCATGCGAGTTTACCGAGCAGTGCGTGTAAGCCACACTCATCGAGTCATCGCCTTCCCCGCCGGTCGTCAGGTACGCATCCCACTCCCGCAATGCCAGAAAATGCTCCTGGTCATAAGCCCCCGCTTCCTCTTTGGGCTCGATATAAAAGAATCCGAACTCGCCGCTATAGGTGGCGCGCTTCAAATCGCGTCCCGCCTTTGTGTGCGAGTGGTACCAGCGCGTGCCGCTCGGCTTTGCGATGAACGAATAAGTCCTTGAACTCTTAGGGTCCACCATCAACGAACCCTCTTCCATCGCGCCGTCTACATCGGAGGGAACATGCAGCCCATGCCAGTGAACAATATCGGCCTTGTCAGTCTCGTTGACAACTTCAATCGTCACTCGCTGGCCTTCTTTAACCCGAATCATCGGACCAGGAGCGGAGCCATTGAAGCCAGTCGTCTTCACGATCTTGCCGGGCTCGACTTCCAGATCCACCTTGCCTAGGCGCAACGTAAAGTCAGGCTTGACGACGGGTTCCCCGTCAGCCGCAAACGCCAAAGCACCGCCAGCCAACTGCAAGAAATCACGCCGCTGCATCGCTGCTGCGATTATCGCGTAATCCCAGGCAGGCGCCGAATACCAAGCCCACCACCACCACCGCTACATGCCAAAATCCCACATGCGGCACCGTCAACAGCGGGCAATGCACTTCCAGCATGCTGAGCCCAGCGAGTCCGCCCACCAGGCCGGCCAGCATACCGCCTGTTACTCGCTCAACCACAAATCCGCGGCTCATCACCAGCCAGGCGATGCAAGTCACGGGAATGGCAAACGCCGATCCCAGTCCCAGACACACCAGTCCGGCATGTATAAAGTGGCTCGCATCATAATCCTGAAATACCGCCAGGAAAACCATCTCCGCCACTACTAAAGACACCGCCGCAGGCCAGCCGCCATAGAGTCGCCCCGCCGCTGGACGCATGCTGCGCGCTGCCAACATAGCTGCACCGGCCGTCACTGCTGCCAGCACACCAAAAATGCTGATCCATTCCACCTGCGTCAATAGCTGAAAGCCCTTCGGCCCGGCCGCGATGCCGCCCACGATTGCAACCGCCCAGCACAGCAAAAAGAAAATTGCGCCCATGGTCATCGTGCCGGGCAGCGGCCGCACCGGCTTTGTATCCCTCGCCATCGCGGCTAGAATCTTTGCGCTGACCACCGCATCCACTACGCCGCCTTCATCCCCGTCTTGTGTGGTCGACACCATGGCCTGGCAAGCCGCGCACGTGCGAACGTGCTCCGCCAACTCGGTCGGCAAAGCCGCGCCGCCGGAGCTGATCAACCAATCATCAATCTGCCTGCAGGTTATGGCGTGCCCCCTTTCGGCGCGAACTCAGCCAACGAAGCCCGCAACTTTTCATACGCCCGGTGTGCCTTCTGCTTAACCGATCCCACACTCGACGCCGTCGCCCTCGCCACTTCTTCCAAACTTAATCCCGAAACCTTTAGCATCACCACAACTTCGCGCTGACTCTCGGGCAATCCCGCCAGCATCTCCTCCATAGCCGGTAATTCCTGGCCACCGCCCGCTGGCTCTACAATCCTGTTCTCAACAATCGGTTCTAAAGGATCTTCAAACTGCTGCATGCGCCGCCGTCTATACGCATCCACCTTCACAAAGCGGGCAATCGCATACAGCCACGGCAAAACTCTCTCACCCGCCCGGTACGTATGGCGCGCCCGATGCACCCGCAGCCAGACATCCTGCAGCAAATCGTCCGCGTGCCGCCGGTCCCCGCTCTGCAGCGAAAGAAATCGGTGCAGCGGCTGGCTCACCCGCAAAAACAACTCGTCTCCCGCACCACTATCGCCCTTTTGGTAGGCCTCCATCAGCATTTCCAGGCTGCTAGGCGGCTGCTCGCTCATCGCCTACACCTAAGTAATTTCGCTTCGATGGGCAATAAAGTCACGCGCCTAACAGTATCCCAAGCTCGCCAACACGCCGGGCCCAGAACTTCAACACTTTTCCCGGGGCCGCCCAAACCGGTGGCTCAAAAGAGTCCCATGTTTTCTTTGCGCACCTCGTTAATTGGCATTGAGTGATAGGACGGCCCGGCGCTGACACCGCCGCCACGAGCACACGCCGGCGCCATCTACTGTTTCGGGACCCTACCCGGAGTCGTCGTCTGCGGTGGTGGTGGGATACCGATAGGGAGCATTTGCTTAGGATCGGGCGGAAACGGTGGAATGGGTACTGGTCCGGGCCGGCGGTCGAACACCAGAACGCTATCCTCACTCGAGTTTTGTCCCAATACTCTCGGTTCCATCCCGGGAAAGGAACGTATTTTGCGCAACAACGCATCAGCCTTAATCTTGGCTGCCCCTGCTTCCTCTTCCGTCGGTGCGGCATATGCCTCCAGCAATCTGATTTGCATCAGATAGCTCATCGGAAACCAATCCTTGGGATCGATCTCGCTAGCGAGTGACAGTACCTTGGCGGCCTCTGTCACCAGCGGTGAAAGTTTGGCGGCTAGCGCCGCACGCGACTGCGCGTCTTCCAATGGCTGCGGGTAGCGCCCCGATTTCTGAACTAGTCCGAACGCCTTGTTAAAATCGATCACACCCAACATGTAGTTCGCTGATTTGTCCCGCGGATCCCTCCCGATAATCTCCTCATAAAGCCGCTGCGCATCGTCAAGTCGAGACCTATATGTGCCGCCAAGATTGCCTTCCTCCGCATCTTCCCACCAGAAGTAAAATCCCGCCAGATACGCCTTCGCAATCAGGCTGTGCGGGTCGATCTCCAAAGCCCGCCTTAGGTTCTCCTCCGCCTGCTTGCCCAGCGTCGTGTTGACCTCCCTTACCGCCGTCCGTGTGCGTCGCGCGTCGGCTTCTAACTCCTCTTGCGACGGTGCATGGTGGCGATTGCGAATCGGCGGCGTGCTTGCGTCACCGATCGCATTCTGATACACAAAAACGGAAATGACGCCGTAACAAAGCCGTGCTTGGCCCGAATCAGGAGCGAGTTCGACTGCTTTTTTGAAGCTCGCCGCACTCTCGTCAAGCCTCATCTCCTCGTAAGCACGCGTCCCGTTCGCGATCCAGTCGTGCATACTATCACTGAATGCCATGCCGCACACCACCAGCGCAACAAGCAGACGAAACATCCCAGTCCTCCTTGTCGAAGACCACTTGGTTGCTGTTCCCTAAGTATCTATCAAAATCGCGTGCTCCGGACCCTCCAATCCCACTGCGCGAGAATCTAAACGTATCCCCCATGCCTCGCTTCCCCGGTGTCGATTACATGCACTTTGATTCCCTCTTGACCGAAGAGGAACTACTGGTCCGCACCACCGCCCGCCGTTTCGTCGACGAAACCGCGCAACCCCTCATGCGTGACGCCTTTAACCACGCCACCTTCCCCACGCAACTCATCCCCGAGATGGCATCTCTGGGCTTCTTCGGAGCCAACCTGGAAGGCTACGGCTGCGCCGGCATGAACAACATCGAATATGGCCTCCTCATGCAGGAACTCGAACGCGCCGATTCCGGACTTCGCAGCTTCGTCAGCGTGCAAGGCGCGCTCGTTATGTTTCCCATCCACGCCTACGGCTCACCCGAACAAAAACAGCACTGGCTACCCAAACTCCAAGCAGGTCAGGCCATCGGCTGTTTCGGCCTGACCGAGCCCGGTTTCGGATCAAATCCCTCCGGCATGCTCACCAAAGCGGAACTGCACGGCGACTGCTGGATCCTCAACGGCGAAAAAACCTGGATCACCAACGGGTCCATTGCCGACATCGCCATCGTCTGGGCGCGCACGCCGCAAGGTATTCAAGGCTTTCTCGTCGAGAAGGGAACACCCGGTTACTCAGTTGCCGATCTGCACGGCAAGCTCTCCATGCGCGCGTCCATCACCTCCAGCCTGCACTTTGCCAACTGCGCCATTCCGAAATGCAACGCCTTGCCGCAAGCGAAAGGACTCAAAGCCGCTCTCGGTTGCCTCTCGCAAGCTCGCTTCGGCATCGGCTGGGGCGTTCTTGGAGCCGCTATGGACTGCTATGAAACCGCCCGCGCTTACGTCACCACCCGCAGGCAGTTTGACGACAAGCCTCTCGCCGGCCATCAACTGGTGCAGGAAAAACTAGCCTGGATGATCACCGAAATTACCAAGGGTCAACTGCTTGCCCTGCACGCGGCAAAGCTCAAAGACGCCGGCAAACTCGACGCGGCTCACATCTCCATGCTCAAGCGCAACAACGTTGCCATCGCGCTGGAATGCGCCCGCTTAAGCCGCGACCTGTTAGGCGCTAACGGCATCATGGACGATTACCCCATCATGCGTCACATGTGCAATCTCGAAACCGTCAAAACCTACGAAGGCACCGACCACATCCATACTCTGGTTATTGGCGAACGAGTTACTGGCATTGCCGCTTACAGATGATGATTAGTTAGAGCCTGTTCCATCTCTCGCTGCAACTGCGCCACCGCCGGATCGCGCTGCACCACGGCCGCGTAGCGTCGCCAAAAGCCATCTTGATCGCGCGAAGGTGAAAAGAACGCGCGCGTGTCTGTAATCAAGCGCTCTATGTCTACCTGCGCCGCCGGAGGTTTTTTCGCCGCCAACCCTTCGTCAATCTGCACAATCAACGTTGTCACTGGCCGCAGCCAGGCAAAACGCTCATCGTGAATCAGCAGTTGCAGAAACGCCGCCGGAGACGCCAGCGGCCCATGAATAATCTCGTATTGCGTACGTTCGGAATCCAGCAGCGCCTTGTGCAGGTCCAATAAAAGCTGCCTTACGTTTTTTAACCTTTGCCGCGCCGACTCCAAGCCCGCGTCTGCATTGCCGTTGGAGAACTCCATCAAACTTCAGATTAGCGCGACCGTTTACTTATCCCGCCGCAGCGCACGCGCGATCCGTTTGGGCAGTTCCGCCTGCATCAAATCCTCAATTGGAACCGGGAGCGCCAAACTCCAGTTCGGCGTCGTCTCGCATGTCGTTGCAGGAAGATTCGGCCTCTCTTCCACCGCCGCCGCATCTTCTAACGATGCCGTCAGAATGCGCGCCGGCGCTCGCGCCAGCAGCTCATAAGTCTGGCTGATGACGTCAGCTATATCGTCGCCGTCATTCACGTCCGCCATCTTTTTCAAACGCTGGTGAATTTCCTGCGTGCTCTCTTCGTTGGGCTTCATGCCCAGTTCTTCCTGCCTGGCGAAATCCGACCCGCTCCACAGCCCCGCCACCGTCGGCAGATCGTGCGTCGTAACCGCAGCCAGCGCCTCCCTCGGATACGTTTCTGGTTCCTCCTTTTCAAACCACAACAGCCGATACGAAAGAATTCGATGCGCCGAAAGCTGTTTCCGCGTCTCGTCTTCCACCGTGCCAAGGTCTTCACCCACCACGTAAGCCCGTGCGCGAACACTCTCCAGCGCCAGAATGGTTAGCATCTCGTCATAGGGATAGCGGACATACGCCCCCTTACTTCCATCCATTCCCTGCGGAATCCAGAACAACCGGAACAGACCCATTACATGATCCACGCGCAGCCCGCCCGCATGCCGCATCGCCGCCCGTACCGTTTGTATGAACGGTTCATATGCTGCCGCCCGCAGCTTATGCGGAGCCAGTGCCGCCAATCCCCAATTCTGCCCTTGCGTATTGAATTCGTCCGGCGGAGCTCCCACTCCAACCCTGCTCGCCATCGCATCCTGCCAGATCCACCCGTCCGCGCCATCCGGATTCACGCCCACCGGAAGGTCCTGCATCAGCCCCACATGCTTCGCGCAGCGCTCCAACTGCTCATCGATTAACCACTGCACCCATTTATGAAAACGCACCCGAGATTCATGTTCAGCCGTAAATTTCGCTACCGCCTCATTCGCTGGATGCCTGTGTTCCGTCGGCCAGCTATGCCACCCCTGGCCATACGTCTCGGCCAGCGTGCAGTAGATCGCATAGCTGTGCAGCCCCGCTCCCTGCTGCTCGCAATAGCGCTCAAACCGTTCATCTTTGTCGAAGCGCAGCCAAAGAAGTTCCAAAGCTCGCATCTTCAGTGCAAACACTTCGTCCCTGTCAATCGTGCGCGAATGATTCAGCGCCCTGCCTTCGGCGCCCAGACTCTCTAGCTGCGGCACATCCGCCACAGTCGCTCCGGGAATCCAGTCGATTTTCAGCCAGATCGGATTAAAGAACCGCCGCGAACTCGGAGAATAAGGGCTCGCCTCTTGCTGACTAAGTGGAAGCGGCGCGCTCAACGGATTCACCAGCATCATTCCAGCGCCCAGTTCGGCCGACCACGCCGCCAGTTTCTCCAGATCGCCGAAATCGCCAATGCCCCAGCTCTCGCGCGACCGCGCCGCGTACAACTGCACCGCCCATCCCCATGTCCGCAGATTCTCCGGTAGCCAGCAATGCGCCGGACCCACAATAAGCCGCACCGGGTCGCCGGCTTCATCCAAATGCAGCCAGTGATAACCCAGCGGCAGATCGGCAGGCAGACGCGCCGGAATTGATATTCTCTGCCCATCCTCCAAAGCGATCACGGCTGGTCCCGGCAAGTCTCTCTGCTCACCCTTGCGCACCACCATCAGCCTGCAGCCGGGGTCCGCACCCATCGCGCGTTCAAGTGCTTCTACTGTTTCCGCACTGGTCTCATGCGATATGCCTAAGGCATCTTTGTAATTAAGGTCGATACCAAACGCGTTTGTGCGAATGGTGGGTTCAATCGTCGCGGCTTCCGTGCTGTGCATGTGTGTAAAGTAAGACGCGCAAAATCGACATGCCGAGGACACCTATATTGAGTCTCCTGGTCTTTATGCGGCACGGCTTGTGCCCTTTGCGCTCGAATGTCTGATCCGGAAAAGCGCCGAAACAGTACGCTTACTTCGTGCTGCGCGCCATCTTTTCACGCAGCTTCTTCTCCGCATCCGGACCCCAATACGCGCAGTCCAGCTGGAGAAAAACACTAGTGTAAGGAATGGTCATGTTCGTCTTAATGATTAAAACGCGAAAAGTCTTGCTAACATCGTCCAGCTTGGCAATAAGCTTTTCGTGCGGCAACGTCTGCACTGGCTTGCCACTAAGAATCTCCGCCAGCGAATCGCGGTAACTACCTACGCCGGGGGCATCTTCTTCGTCCAGAAAGCTAAGCTCCTGGTCGGTATAGATGATGGGTGTAACGTGCCTTGCATCGGCCAATTGCCCCATCACACCGCGCAGAACTTCCTCTTGACCTGCGCCCGAAACAACCGTCTCAATGCCGTCTTTTGATTGCGCTGGGTAGGCTGAATCTGCAATGACAATCCAATTGCGATGCCCATAAAGGGGAATACGCTCGGCGACCAGCGCCGTCCAATCCTTGGCCGTATCCGCCGCGCTTGAATGCATCGCGCTCATCGCCCAGCAGCATAACAGCACCCGAATCAGGTTTTTCATGAATGGCTATTTAGGTTGATTACTCGCCTGCGCCGCTTTCGCCTGTTCAATGCGAGCCAGTTGTTTGCGTGCCTGCTCCGCGCTCTTGCCCGCGGGAGCTTCGTCCAAATACGCCTTAAGATGGTCCGCCGCTTCCGCCAGATCTCCCCGAGCCGAAGTCAAATCCGCCAGCATTCGTTCCGCATCCGGATAAGCATGGGCACGGTCCAACTTCACCAGGCTGCGCGCGCTCTTCTCCGCTTCCGCATCCCGCTTCAAATTGTAATTAGCCAGCGCGTTGTACCAGAATGAACTCGGAAATTCCACCGGGTTCAGATCGATCGCCTCTTTGCTGTATTTCTCCGCGTCTTCCCATTTAGTTGAAGACGCGCTTAGCCGCGCCAGCCTGTCGTAAGGACTCACGAATTTCGCGTCAGCGTTTATAGCCGCCGTGTAATCCTCAGCCGCATTGGCGTTCTTATTCAATTTCTCCTGCACTTGGCCTAACTGGAACCAGGCCTCGGCATACTTCGGATATTCTTTGGTTGCTTCCTGCAGCTTTCCTTCGGCCTCTTCATACTTGCCCTTCTGCGCCGCCTGCATTCCTTTCGCAAAATCCTTCTGCGCTGCCTTCGGCGCCAGCGAACTTGTAAGGCTGATGGTCGTGCCCTTGACGTTAGCCAAGCGGTGCAGCACAATCGTTCCTACTTCGGGATCGTCCATCGAATGCCTGCTACCCAGTTGCACCGAGTCCGACCGGTATCCCGGGTAGGCCGCGCGCAACTCGCAGTCCATCAATACACTTGTCGTGCCCACCGCCGAAGCAGGCAGCGACGCGCCAAAAGGATTGTAGGCGGAATTCGATCCATTGCTGTTACTGCCGCCCGAGTAGGATGCGTCGGTGGCCGACTGGTTAAATGAACTTGGTCCGCCAACCTGGAACGAAAAGTGCCCTTTTGAGTCGGTATGCGATTCCAATCGTGGATTGCCCCGGCACACGCGCTCGATGCGAACATCCGTATTGGGCGGCGTCCCGTCGTCAAACAGTACACTGCCCGACAAGAAGATCGGTCGGCTCAAATCGCCCGAGTTACTGGTGCTGTTAATCGGCGAATTCCTATTGGTGGTCGTCGCACCGAGCGTACTGGTCGATACGCCACTCGCCGGACCCGCCGAATTGGACGGCGCACTGGGCTTCTGCGCCGCAATCTCTCCCGCAGCCATCAGTGCAAACCCCGCAAAAACAGCAGCTCGGTAACAATCTCGTGAATTCAACTTCGCACCCCTTCCTTTTGCACTACAAGGTGGCGATGGCCAAAGTATCGCACAAATATAGGATCGGCGGATGCATCCCCAGGCGCTAATATAAGCGCGTAAAGTTTCTTGCCTGTCAGATACGAGGAGATTTCGAGTGGTCGCCGGGTGACAGAGTCCTGAACGTCCAGGCCTCTGATGCCGATGCCCTACCGGGGAACCGACTGAAAATCCTTATCCGAATCCGAAGTAGTCGAATCCGTTCCCCAGACCGCCTTAGCCCCGGCAAACGTACTCGTTCCCCAAACCGAACTGGTTCCCCACATCGCCTTAAATGCCGAATCCGTACTCGTGCCCCACACTGCCGATGTTCCCCAAACCGCCTTATCCGCATCGACCAACGATGTTCCCCAAACGGCCGATGTATCCCACACCGAGCTATTCGTGCCAATCGATCCCCCGCCAAAGGCGTTTGTGTTGTCCCATATCGAAGACGGATCAAACGTCAGATACACGTTCCCACTACTGGCGTCATAGACCGCTGCCGGCGACATCGCCGTACCCGTTGCGACATCGTGGTTGTTCATCGCAGCAGCAATATCCAGGTAGCCCGCACCCACCGTCATAATGTCGTACTGACTGACAAACACCTGCCCGGTCACTGGATCCACCGCTGTGCTCGACTCAGGAAAAGTCTTGTACGCCGTCTTCATCAAGCGCGCCTTCACTTGATCCGGCGTCAGGTCCGGATGCTGCTGCAAAATATCCGCTGCCGCACCGCTCACTACCGGAGTAGCCATGCTCGTCCCGTTCAGCATCAGAAAGTACTTCGACGGCGCGTTGCTGGTCGTTTCCTTGTAATAGGAGATAGGCACCACGTCCGCCGCTTCTCCGCCTAACGTTGAATTCGGCGACAACAAAGACACAACGTGGTTACCCGGAGCAACCAAGTCGGGTTTTACAATATGGTCCACCAGGGTCGGCCCTTTCGAGCTATAACTGGCAACCAAATCATCGGTCCGCGCATAAGTTCCCATCGCCTTCATCGCGCCCACCGTAATGACGTAAGGGTCGTTGCCGGGCGACTCAATGGTTGCGTAGCCGTCGTTGCCGAATGAGTTGTCGCGCCCGTCGTTCCCAGCTGCCGCGACCACCACAATTCCTGCCTTCCACGCCGCCTCCGCCGCTTGGCATACCGGATCCAGTTTGTAGCTTTCATAAACCGGCCTCCCGAGCGACAGATTGATAACCCGAATGTTGAAAATCTTTCGCAGGCTGATCGCCTTATCAATAGCGGAGATCAGCGCGCTGTCGCTACCCTGGCCGCTGGCATCCAACACCTTCAAGTTGATCAGCGACGAACTCGGCGCCATGCCTATGAACGCGCGAGTGCAATCGGCGCACTCAGAACCTAGCCCGTCTGAACCAACAATTCCGGCTACGTGGGTGCCATGGCCATAACGGTCGCCGCCATCACCGCCGGTAAAATCCTGGGTATAAACAACGCGCGGCAGTAGTCCTACCGAGGCTACATCAATGCCGCTATCAATGATCGCTACACCTATGCCGCGTCCCGTCAAGTTCGCTTTCCAGGCGGTGGGCGCATTCACCGCCGCCGCCGTGTAATCCAGGCGCGCTGCCAGCGCGCGGTCCGGCGTTATGTACAGCACGTTTGTATCGTTGCTTAAGGTTTGAATTGCCGAAGCTGGAAGCGTACAAACCAGGATATTGACCGATTCCATCAACTGATTGACAACTCCGCCAAGGCCCACAATTCGCGCAAGTATCGCTGTTGTGTCGCTGACTGTTGTCCCCAAAACCCCCGCGAGGGTTGGGTTGGTCGTCCCGCTTGCCGGTGCGTACTGAACTATCACTCTTACGCTTCCCGTTCCAGCCGCTTTAAGATCCTGCGACATCTTTGCCGTCGCGCCAGAAAGAACATTCAATCCCACGGAACAAAACACTGCGATGGCCAGCCACTTCTTAGGCAAATATTCCTCCTTGCAGGCAGAAACTCTCCAGCCGGTTTTCTGCCTGTAAAAGGCACATCGGATGAATCCGAAAGAATTTGAAAGCCGAAACACCCGTTGAATTACCTGTTTGGTAATGGACATACGTAATCTCGGGTGGGAGAAGCGCCGATGAGTAATCAGGACAGTTGCTGCGGTGTTTTCAAAGTGCGGGTACCGTAGCGCGCATCGAAAACAGATCTTCCAACACTCTCTATGACTCTCAGGACGCAAGCGGCAGGTTTTTTCGCTGCCTTCTTATGCCTGCTGTCTCTGCCGGTGAAAGCTGCGCTCGATCCGTCACTTGCCATCAGCCAGTACATTCATGATGTCTGGAAGACCGGAAATGGGCTGCCTCAAAACTCCATTCTCGCTATCGCCCAAACCCACGATGGCTACCTCTGGTTGGCCACGGAAGTAGGCCTGGTCCGTTTCGATGGTGTTCGCTTCGTCACTTTTGATTCCCGCAACACCTCTGCCTTCACCAGTAACGAGGTGGACGCTTTGCTGGCGGACCGCGCGGGCAATCTTTGGATCGGAACCCGCAGTGGCCTCATCTCGATGAGCCAGGGCCGCTTTCGGATGGTATTTACGAAAGCGGAGCTGCAGAATTCCTCCGTTTCAGCTCTCTTTGAGGATTCGGCCGGCACGATCTGGATTGGAACGGACGGCGGAGGAGTCAGCGCCTTCAACAAAGGCCAGCTCAAAACCTATAAGCGGCGTAATGGGTTGACCGACGACGTCGTTTTCGCGTTCGCCTCCGATCGCCACGGCGGCATTTGGATTGGGACGCATGCCGGCTTGAGTCACTGGTCTTCCGGAAGTTTCCTCCCGGCAATCTCAAAGCCGTTTCTTGTTTCCCTGGATATTCGATCGCTGTGCGTCGATCGAAGTGGCGCCTTGTGGGTAGGCACCAATAAAGACGGCCTGCGCCACATCGATCCCGATGGAACACTGGCCACCTATACCCGCAGAAATGGACTTTCAGGCGACCAGATATGGTCCATTAAGGAAGATTCTCTCGGGGTAATTTGGGTTGGAACCGACGCAGGGTTGACTAGAATTGACGGGGGCGCATTCACCCGTTATACGCAGGAGAACGGCCTCTCCGGCGACGTCGTCACCACCACATTTGAAGACGCTGAAGGGAGTCTGTGGGTCGGCAGTTCGGGCGGCGGCCTCAATCGCTTTCGGCAAGGTTCCTTCGCTCCATTTGGCAAGACCGAAGGCCTATCAAGTAACGTCACACTCGCTACCTATCAGGATCGCGAAGGTGCACTCTGGATCGGCACCTTTAACGCCGGAGTGAACCGCTTGAAAAACGGCAGCATTCAGACATTTCGCATTGGAAACGGTCTTCCGGACGATACCGTCTTTTCAGTCGTGCAGGATGGACATGGCGACCACTGGTTTGGTACCAGGAGCGGCCTGAGTCGCCTTCACAACGGGCGCGTTCAATTCTACGGCCCCTCTGCCGGCGCCCCTCAAAGTGCTGTTCAATGCACCTTCGTCGATAATCATGGCGGTGTGTGGTCCGGCTCCCGAGCCGGTCTTACCCACTTTGACGGCGGCCGTTTCACCACCTACACTACGCAAGATGGACTCTTAAGCAATAATGTTTTCGCCATCTACCAGGTTCCCGGCCAGGAGGCTCTCTGGGTGGGAACTGACCGCGGATTGAATGAGCTCTCGAATGGCGTTTTCCGATCCTTTTCAGCATCATCTGCCGGGGCAAAAAAAGGACCCTCTGATGACATCATCTTCTCCATCACCGGCGAGGACGATGGTACGCTCTGGCTCGGCACCAATGGCGGCGGTCTGCTGCGTTTCCAGAACGGGCATTTCATCAGATTTACAACGAAGGAAGGTTTGTTCGACGACGCCGTTTTTAAGATTCTTGACGATGGCGCCGGCTCACTTTGGTTGTCAAGCAACCTGGGCGTCTCGCGCGTTGCCAAGGATCAGCTCAATGCTTTCGCCGCGCACCGCATCCATAAAATCTCCTATCGTGCTTTCGGCACTGCTGACGGCATGCGCATCGCTGAATGCAACGGCGGCTTTCAACCAGCCGGCTGGCGTCTTGCCGATGGTCGCTTGCTATTCCCAACCATGCTGGGAGTGGCCGCTACTCAGCCGCGCAGCGTAGCGTTAGACACGCGGGCGCCGAAGCTCGTAATCGAACGTGTTTCTGTGGACAACCGCGATCTGATAGGGACTGGAGTTCTGGAGCCGCCTCCGGGCAAAGGCCAGTTGGAATTTCAATACACGGCTTTGAGCTTCATCAACCCTGAAAAGATCCACTTCAAATACATGCTGAAGGAGTATGAAGATGATTGGGTAGACGCAGGCACGCGCCGCACCGCCTACTACACCAATATTCCACCGGGAACTTATACCTTCCGCGTAATGGCAGCCAATGCCGAGGGCGTTTGGAGTCGCGCCGATGCCACCGTCACGGTGACGCTCCCTCCACACTTCTACCAGACGCTGCCGTTCCGTTTCCTTGAACTAGTCGCCTTGCTTAGCCTGGTGGCGGCGGCCTACGGCATTCGCGTCAGGAACATGCGCATGCGCGAGAAAAAATTATTGGAGCTGGTGGAAGAGCGCACTCAAGCCCTGAGCGGCAGCGAAAAACAGTTTCGCCAGTTGGCGGAGCACATTCACGAAGTCTTCTGGATACTGGACCCGCAATCGGGTTCCTTCCTTTATGTCAGTCCCGCTTTTGACGATATATGGGGCTTTCCGGCCCCTAAGGTGATGGAGGATCCAGACGCGTGGTTTACCGCTGTTCATCCGGACGACCGCGCCGCTATTGTTAAGCTGCGCCAGCGGCAGCGTGGCGGCAAAGTGCTTGAGGGCGAGTATCGACTGACGCGCAAAGATGCCAACGGTGCGGAAGTTGTGCGCTGGGTGTCGGACCGCGCCTTTCCAGTTTATGATCACTTCGGTTGCCTCGACCGCGTAGTTGGTGTTGTCGAAGACATTACCGAGCGCAAAGAAGCCGAAGAAATCCTGCGTTTATCCAACCACGAGCTCGAGAAACGCGTTAGCGAGCGCACCAAGGAGTTGATCCTGGTGAACGAGGCGTTGAAGAACGAAAACGAAGAACGGCGCCGCACCGAGGCGCAGCTTAAGACCGCCAAGGAGGCCGCCGAGGCTGCCAATCAGGCGAAAAGCATGTTCCTGGCCAACATGAGCCACGAACTCAGGACACCCATGAACGGCGTACTCGGCATGACGCGGCTTGCCCTCAACACCGAACTCGACCCGGAGCAAAAAGAGTATCTGGAAACGGCAAACCAGTCAGCGACTTCACTGCTGAATTTGATCGACGACATTCTGAATTTCTCGAATGTGGAAAGCCGCAAAGTGGCGTTGCGGCGCGTCGCCTTCAATCCACGCGAGTTGATTGAACAGACAACCTCCCTGCTCATCGTGCGGGCGAACGCGAAGAAACTTCTGCTGCAGACTTCCGTGGCGGAAGACGTCCCCCAAGTTGTAACTGGCGACCCTGAATGTTTGCGTAAGGTACTCATCAACCTCATCGGCAATGCCATCAAGTTCACCTCCGAGGGCAAGATAGCCGTCTCTGCCGCTATTACCCAAAATACCGGCTCGAACCTAACGCTGCAATTCTGCGTCGCCGATACAGGCAAGGGCATTCCAAAATCGAAATTGGAAATGATCTTCGACCCATTTACGCAAGCTGACAGCACTTTTACCCGCGAATACGGAGGCGCGGGCATTGGTCTGTCTATTTGCTCGCAGCTGGTCTCGTTGATGCAAGGCGCCATCTGGGTGGAAAGCGAAGAAGGCAAAGGCAGTCAATTCTATTTCACGGCCCGCCTGCAACTGCCACCGGCAACCACCGGTTCAGATGCTCATTGGCGGATACTGCTGGTTGAAGATAATATCGTGAATCAGCGCGTGGCTTGCCGCTTGTTGCAGAAAGCCGGTCATAGCGTAACTCTCGCCGGCAATGGCCGGGATGCGCTTTCCGCTTTAGAGAAATGTAACTGGAAGGTAGACGCCATCCTGATGGACGTTCAAATGCCTGAAATGGACGGCTTGGAAGCCACTCGTGCTATCCGCCGCCACGAGGCCGACACTGGCGCTCATCTACCCATTATTGCTCTGACTGCGCATACCACCAAGAGCGACGAAGATGGTTGTCTCGAAGCCGGTATGGACAAATTTCTGACAAAGCCGATCGATCAAGACGCGCTGCTGGCAGCGCTAAATGAAGTAATGGCAAGTGTGGTTTGAGGTTGCCATTCAATCCCGCAATTTAGCCGGCACCGGCTCCCAGACCGGCACGTAGCTGCGCATGGCAGCCAGGACTTCCGATAATTCCTTGCCCACCAGCAAACGCTTGCGATCCTTGGCCTTCAACAATTCCTCAGCAACTGCATGATCCAGAAACGCGAGCAGCGAATCGAAATAACCTTCCACATTCCACAATCCGCACGGCTTGTTATGGATCCCCAACTGGGCCCAGGTCAACGCCTCGCACAGTTCGTCCATTGTGCCCCAGCCGCCCGGCAGCACCAGAAATGCATCCGAAAAGCCTGTCATTTTTGCCTTGCGTTCATGCATCGATCCGACGATATGCATCTCGCTGAGTCCCCGATGCGCGACTTCCATATCCACCAGCGCCTGCGGCATCACACCAATGACCCGGCCGCCGCTACTGATCGCACTGTCGGCCAGCGCTCCCATCAAACCCCGGCACCCTCCTCCGTACACGACATCGGTGCCATCAGCTGCCAATTGCCGGCCTAACTGCTGCGCCGCCTGAACGTAAGCCGCCCGTCTTCCCGGGTTCGAGCCGCAGAACACGCACACCCGTCTGAACGCTACATAATCTGCCATCTAGCCTTATTTTCGCAACTACCGCCCAATAACCTGCACCATCTCCGAGTCCGGACCAGTCCACCGTGCCGCGCCCTCGTGCGTAAGACGCCGGGCCGAATTATCCCAATGCAGCCGGGTAACCTTCCCTCCGCCATTCTCATAGGCGTACGTCATCCCGTCGTCATCGTAAAGCGTGAAGTCGCCGTTCGCGCCCGCATAAACCTGCACCCGGGCCAGCTTCTGTTCCTGAGCCGTGCTGTCAATGGGTTCGCCCATGGCAACAATCGATCCTGCCCGAACAAAGAGCGGCAGCACATTAATCGGAGCACTCACCTCGATCGTTTGGCCGCCATGCACCTTCTCTTGGGTCCAATAGTTGTACCAGTCGGCGCCCGCCGGCAGATAAACCCTACGGCTGGTCGAGCCCTGTTCTGTCACCGGAGCCACCAGGAACGCCGGCCCAAACATATACTCATCGCGCAGATCCGTCACATTTGGGTCGTTCGGAAAATCCATAAACAACCCACGCATATATGGCGCGCCTGTCAAATGCGTCTGATAAGCCAGCGAATAGATGTAAGGCAGCAACTGATAACGCAACCGCAGATATTTGCTCAATATCGGCTCTGCCTGCTTGCCATAAGACCAGACCTCGTTGTAGCGCCTGCTGCCGTGCGTTCGAAAGATCGGCTGAAACGCGCCGTACTCAAACCAGCGCGTATATAGTTCCGGATAATCGTCGTAGTCGCCCACGTTGTCGCGCGCATCCGATGGGTCGAGCAGCGGCGGCTTCGCCGGATGATGCACAGCCGGCAGATACTGCCATCCGCCCACATCGTTGCTCCAGTACGCCATGCCCGAAGCGGCAAAATCCAGGCCCGTTGGAATCTGCCGCCGCAGCGTATCCCAATTCGGCGAAATATCGGATGACCAGAACATCGCGCCATTCTTTTGTGCGCCCAGGTAGGAATCGCGCGCCAGAATCACCGCACGCTGCTTCGTATCGCGTCGAAAGCCATCGTACAGCGCGGCCGTATGGAACAGCGGATAGACGTTGAAGAACTGCGTGCCCGGACCCACGTGGTAATAACTTCCATTCGGCGGCAGGTCGGGCTCCGTCTCATCCGCCCAGATCGAATCGAAGCCCTTCTTGATGAAGTTATCGCGCGTCACGTCCCAGAACCAGCGCGCCGCCTCGGGGTTGGTCGTGTCAATGTCCGAGCCCGCCCGGTCATACGGCAATCCATTGGTCGGTTTGCCGTCCGCCAGATGCTCGAACCAGCCATTCTTAAGGAGCAGATCGTAATAACGCGACCCTTCCGTGAAACGCGGCCAGACGCTGATCATGGTTTGAAAGCCCATGGCATGGAGTTGCTTGTTCATGTCGACCGGATCGGGCCATTTAGCCGGATCCATGTCCAATTGCCCCATTTTTGTGAAGTAAAACCAGTCCACCACCAGCACGTCCGCCGGCAGGTGCCGTTCGCGATAGCCTTTCGCCACCGCCAGCAATTCGGCCTGCGTCGAGTAGCGCTGCTTACACTGAATGAACCCGTACGTGCCTTTGGTCAGCAGCGGCGTTTCACCCGTCAGTTTCCGGTAACCGGCATAGATTTCATCGGTCGTCGCGCCAGCAATCACGAAGAACGAAACCCGCTGGCCCACCTCCGACGACCAGCGCGTCTGGTCATTGAAACCCGGCTCTATGGTGGTCTTTGACGGGTTGTCCCAAATCAGCCCATATCCTTTATTCGTCACCACAAAAGGTATGCCGACGCTCGCCCCCGCCGTTGCGTTGTAGTCGTGCCAGCTTCGCACCACATGCCCGCGATGATCCAGATAGCCTTCCTGGTTCTGCCCCAGACCGTAATAATGTTCATCGTCCGGCGAAGCGAACGCTGCGCTTACTGTATAAAACGGAGGATCGCCCGGCCGCCTGTCATTCAGAATCCCTGCTGTGCCGTCTTTATTGTTCGGCACAGCCATGCCCCACCCTTGCAACTGCAGTAAAGTCCGTCCATCCGGAGTGCTGAAGCGAATGTTAGCGCCTGGAGTTGAGCCGTTGAAGTACTTGGCAATATCAGCCTGGGTAGGCAAAGGAGCCTGCCGATGCCGGCTTCCACCACCACCACCGCCAAACTCAACCACCAGGCGGCTCGATTGATAGCGCTTTCCGCCGTTGCTGTCCGACTCCGTCCAGCCTGCGTTCGAAGCCGTTCCCACAAACCCGTACCCCGGCGGAGCGGTGACCTGCTCTTTCAAAAGGCTCAGCGTCACCCGCACAATGTTCGGCGCGTACGGTTCAATAGCGATTGCCGAATTCCCGCGGTCAATAATGTAAGGTCCCTGCGCAGAAACAACCGTCATAGCAAACGGCCACAGGCACACGAATCCCAATAGATGTCTTACCAAGCTTGAACGCTCCTCAACCCTGAAAGCTCATTTATATCGCAGATGCTGCGCGATCGTAGCGAAACTAACGCGGTATGTTTCTCCTGAATTGTAGGGACAGATCTCTCAATAGCAGGATGTGCCCAAATCAGCCAGACCGGACGGAGAGGGCGAGTATCGCGCGGCGAAGGCATCCGGCCATCAAGCCAATCGACTTTAATATGGGTTCGCGGCGACTGGCTTTGTGGCGTGATCTGTGCTGCCGGCGATTTTCAATAAGTGTTCGTGAATTGGACATTGACGTCGCGCTCGGCGGTGCGGCCATGGTCGTCGATCACCCGGATCAGGTGCAGGCCGTCGGAGGCGGGTGTCCACGCTAGGGCGCCATGGCCGGAAGGGGATTTGGCGATTAGGTTTTTGCCGTCGAACCAGAAGACCGCCTGAACGTCGGCAGCGGTGCTGGCTTCGAGCGGAACGGTTTCCGGGCCTCCGGTTGGAGTTTGCTTCGCAAACATGGTTTCCGGGCCTCCGGTTGGAGTTTGCCTCGCCAAAGTGGCTTCGAGCGCTGGGCTTTGGCGGCGCAGCGTATAGATAACGCCGCGCAAAGGCGTGGTGATCTTAGGAGCATCACTGGCGTCGTCGGCAGCGCAGGTGGGAATCACCGGAGCTTTACGCCGCGGCATACCGGCTTCGCGGAACAGTTTCATCATGTCGGAAGGCCAAAATTCATAAACCACTTCGCGCGTGGCACCCGGGTTATAAGGCGGACAGGCGGGCTGACCAGTGCCGGTATCGATTTCGACGGCGCGGTGTAGTTGACTCACGCGGATGGGAGATTTGCCTGGAATATACCAGGTTTCGATGGTTTGCGGGCAGTATTTATTAGGGAGGTCGCCGCTTTCCGCGCAAACCGAGACCTTGCTCACGCCGGCTGGCGGCCCTGGGAATGCGAAAGATTGCTCCGGTTTTTGCAGCGGCAACGCATCGGCAATGCGGAAGAACAAGGGTGCGGCGGCATCGGCACCCACGAACGCGCTATTTCCCCTGGCATTAAAATCGCCAATCCACACCACGAGTATGTAAGGACCAACAATGCCGGCCGACCAGGCGTCGCGGAAGCCCCACGATGTGCCGGTTTTCCAGGCAACGGGCCAACCCTCGCGCCGCATAAGAGTGATGTCCTCTGAAGGACGTGGATTGTGCGTCAGCATATCTACAGTGATGAAGGCCGCTTCCGGGCTAAGCAACCGCGTGCCCTGTGGCCTAGGATCACGCAAGCGAGATCGGGTGGGTTGCATCACTCCCTGATTCGCAAGCATGGCATAAAGCGAAGCGAGTTCTTCCATCGTGACTTCGCCGCCTCCGAGCGCCAGCGCCAGCCCGTAATAGCTTTCCGGCTTCAGGTTGCCGATTCCGGCGCTCTGCAGGAACTGATAAAGATTAGGCTGATGGAGCTGCGTGGATACCCAGACGGCCGGGACGTTGCGGCTGCGGATGAGGGCATCTTGGGCGGGGATAGGACCGATGAAATTGCCATCGAAGTTCTCGGGTGTGAAGGGGCCGAAAGAGGTGGGTGAGTCGCGGAGGATGGTGCGTGGGTGCAGCACGCCCTGGTCGAGCGCAAGCGCATAGACAAAGGGTTTCAGGGTGGACCCGGGTGAACGCCTGGTGAGCACCGCGTCAATCTGACCGTGGATGTCTTCGTTCGCATAATCAGCCGATCCGACCCAAGATTTAACACTCATGTCGCGGTAGTCAACCAGTAAGACACCTGTGTTGCGAATGCCATGTTCGCCAAATTGATTCAGGTAGCGAGTGACCAGGCGTTCGATCAAACGTTGCAGACCGGCGTCGAGTGTAGTTTCGATGGGACCGGAACGCCCGGAGCCGGCGCGCAAAATGGAATCGGTGAAATGCGGGGCAAGCAGCGGGAGTACGACATCTGACTTCAGCGGCACCGGCAGGTCAAGCTGCCGCTGGTCGGACTCGGTCGGATGATAGGTCTTGACCCACGCATGAGTCAATTGATCGCGAGCTTTGAGGAGCCCCGTAGCAAGAGCGCCGCGGCCGGCACGCGCCGCCGGGCGCTGTGGAATTACGGCCAGCGTTATAGCTTCTCCGAGATCAACTTGAGACGGAGGTTTGTTGAAGTAGACGCGGCTCGCCATACCGGCGCCTTGAATATTGCCGCCGAACGGAACCAGGTTCAGATAGGCTTCCAGGATGCTGCGTTTGGAATAGCGCGCCTCCAGCCACAGCGCGGCGCACGATTGCCGCAGTTTCCCCAGCGGTGTTCTGGTGTTCATGTGATAGAGCAGTCGAGCCAGTTGCATGGTCAGCGTGGAGCCTCCCCGACGGCCGTGTCCGCGCCCGTTGCTGACTAAAGCACGCAGCAGCGCCACCGGATTGACGCCTGGATGCCAGTTAAACCAGCGGTCTTCTTTCAGCCGAAACGAGTCAATCAATGCGGGAGACACTTCACTGAGTGGTGTCCAGAGGCGATATTGCTCATCGGAGGCGAGAGTGACGCGCAGCAGTTCATGATCAGACGACCAGACGGAGGTCGATTGCGGGATCTGCTCGCGCAGCGACTGATGCGGATAGAAACGGATCAGAATCAGCCCAATGGCAAGCAGGCAGACGACTTTGAGTTTGCGCGTCATGGTTTGACGATCTCGAGTTTCGAACCCTGGCTGATGCCGGTAATCTGCCGGTCGTACATGCCTTCGGCAAAGGCTGGCGGAGATTGGAAGACGCCGATATTCGTAGCGCGGACCTTATAAACCCAGGTTGAAGCGTCCTTGGTGACGTCGCCGTAAAGGATGACGCGGTCATCGCGAAAATCAACGTGCTCGGGAGTCCAGTTCGAACCTGGACCGGGATTGCGATCAAGAGTTGGCTCAACGCCGCCCGGCAGAAGATCAACCACTGCGACCTGATTCAGGCGGTCGCGGTTGATTGAGCGCAGGCGGAGCCGGACAAAAAATTCCTGGCCTTCTTTCACGGTTGTGAGCACGGTGCCTTTGTCATCAATGAACTCGTGAATCACCTCCAGCCCGTGATTTACTTCGTTAGCCGGCGCATTACGGTCGAAGCCAGACTCGCTGACAGCGTAATAGGCGGGAAGCGAGCCATCGCGCGTGAACTGAACGCCGGCGTCACCCAGGGGAACCGGCACCTTCGAAGTGCCCGCTTGCTTCTGGCCATTGAGCAAAACGGCGAGTTTCAAGTTGGGCGCTGCAGCCTTGGAATAAGAATCAAGCGCAAGCAACGTGTAGGCGGCTGAAAGCGAACTTATCTTGTTCCCGCTGATGGCTGCGGCAATGGTTTCGAGGGCGGACGGCGGAACACTGCCGACCCGGTCAGGGAAATGACGTGCGATCAGGTAGAGTAGCTGGGCGTCATGCACCACGGGATCGTAGTAGACGTCGTCGGAATTCCAACCGCTTTTTGTTTGAGCCCAGGGTACGCCGCGAATGATGCGGTCGGCATCGCGGTTGCGCTGCATCAGCCGGTAGGTGGAGGCCAGATAGGCAGCGGCTAAATCAGTCGTCCAAGTTTGCGTGTAGCGGCGGCTAAGTTCCTGCTCCACATTGGCTACAGCGGCATTTGGCTTTATTCCTTGACGAGCGAGCAAATAGACGGCGTAAGCACGAAGGCGTCCGGCTTCGAGCGTCGATGCGGGGCTAGAGGCGAAGTTGGTGAGCCAGTCGTTAAGGCTGGCCACCATCTCCGGCGGCACTTTCTGTCCGCGCTCGCGCGCTTCCAATAGGAAGTGCGCTCCATAGATAGTTGGAAATTCGGCAGTCTGCGGCGACGAGGCCCACAAACCGAAGCCACCGGACTCATTTTCACGGCTTTGCAGCATGGCGAGAGTTCCGGCGATGGGCTGCGGGTCGCGAGTTTTGAGCGAGCCGAACTCTGGATGAGCAGCGACAAGCAGAGCAGCAAAGCCTTTACTCACCAATTGTTCCGTGCACGGGTAAGGATAGGAATCGAGGTACGCAACCAACGCATCGCCCCAGACGAGCGGCAGGGCGGAGATGGAAGCTTGTACCGAACGCATTTCGGGGAACATAGCGCGCTTTATGGGAACAGTGGTGCTGCCGCTATCCAGGCGTCCTAGCGTCAATTGGGTTCGGTATGCCTGCGCAGGGCGCACGCTGATGCTCTCCTCCATGTGGGCCTCCGCTTTGCCCCGTTGAGCGCTGAACTTCAGCGAGGCGGCCCCAAGAAAGGCATTGGCTTTGAAGCGGAACTCGGCCACGCCTTCGCGCTTTTCGGCAATCTGCAGATCAACCGATGAAGCGCTCACGGCCGTCAATTCCCGGGATAACTGAACCTGCACATGCACAGGTGTCTCGCTCTTGCCCAACATGTTGTTGAAGACGCCCACTGTGACGCTTACCTCGTCACCGGGCGCGACCATGGCGGGCACGTTGGGTGTGAGGATGAAGTCGCCTTTAACTTCGGTGTTGGCTTCGCTAATCCCCACCTTTTCCGCGTCCACCGCGATGGCAACAATGCGCACCCGGCCGTTATAGTAATCGGGTACGGTATAGCGCAACTCTCGTCCAGCAGTGCCGACGTCGATGATGCCCGACCACCACGCCACCGGCGGTTTGCGCTTTCGGTTGAACGGATTCAAGTGGCGCGTGAACCCGCCGTCGGCATCGCCGCCCGGGGCGGAGAGCGCTAAGAAGCGGCGGAATTCGGGCAGAATGAGGTCGAGGATTTGAGTAGTCTCAACCTGCAGCATGCGCTTTTGAAAGAAGAAGCTAAGCGGATCGGGGTTGCGGTAGTGTGCAACCTGCAGAATGCCTTCATCTACAGCAAGAACGGCAACACGTGAAGGAACGGTGGGAGTGACGCGCATCACCAGGGTGACGCCGGGTTTTATCTGCGACGGCGCGGTGAGTCGGAGTTGCTGGGTGCGCGCTGCCACGTCCGCGGAAAAGCCGGCCACGCCATAGCAAAGCGGACTCATGAAGATTTCATCGGAGGAGGGGTCGCGCAGAAATTGCACGCTGACGTAACCGTTGCCCTCAAACTCTTTGGGCAGAATCACGCGCTGAACCGAGCTGGTAGTAGTGGTTCGAAACCACTGATGGTAGAAGACGCGATCGCGCTCGATGGTAAGCAGGCCCGATCCAACGTACGGGGCACGAATGCTGACGTTCATGGTTTCTCCGCCCGCATAGGATGGCTTGTCCAGTTGGATCTGCAGTTCGGCGTTGCGTTCCAGCGAACGCGACAGATTGGCTTGGCCGGCGACCGTATAATTCAGCCGGTTGAGTTCCGCGCCGGCCGAGTTGCGAAGCACCAGAATAAAATCGCCGGGCTCCTGTGTGGGAAGCGGAATGTTGCTGCCACCAGCATTCAGGCGGATGGGCCGGCTGTTCCGAACCGTCTCCTTTAGCCGCGACACATATTTAAAGGTACGGTCATCCTGCTGAGTCAGAACCGAAAGGTATTTGCGCTCAACCCATTCAAGCGTGAGTTGGTCGGCGGCAACGGTCTTCAATTGCCGGTTTGCCGCCAGCCAATTGGAAGAGCGGGCGCTGCCACGCGTCACGAAGTTAAGTTCACCGTCGGCCTTCACACCGACCAGGTAAGGAGCATCTGAAACGATGACAGTGTTCTGGGCACTGACGCTTCTCCCGCCTTCGGCCTCGAAGGCGCGTGCCAGCACGTTCAGCCGATAAGCCCGGCCGGCGAAGCGAGCCAGATCGAGATTTAGTACGGCATCGCCCTTGTCATCGGTGATGGCCGGCGAAAGAGTCTCGTGAAATGGCTCTTTCACAACCTCGCCGATCTGGAAACGATGGTCTGGAAAAGCGGGGAATTGTGGCAACACCGGCGAAAGGCTGAGTTCGCCTTCGACGCGGCGATTGCCGGCAGGTTCCCCGAACAAGTGGGCTACGTTGACGCGCGCCTTCACGTCGGCGGAAGCCACCCAGCCGGAGAGCGGCTGCTCGGCCAGATCCAGACGGACTTTCATCCGGTCCGGTTCGAATTCCTGAACGTTGAAGGACGTACTGCCCAAGGACTCCCGATGTTTTTCGTCTTTGGCAAGCCATGCTTCGGCCTGATAAGTGCCTGTGGGTGCGGAAGGTTGCGTACTGAAGGCGACTTCGTCGAAAGCGGTGGCTGAAAGCTTGATTTTTTCACGGCGGACGACGTTGCCGCGGGCGTCGCTTATGTCTACTTCCACGGGAAGACCAGCGAGGGAATCCTTCCAATCGCTGGTGCGAGTGATGATTCCAATGTGCGTGGTTTCGCCCGGCCGGTAAATGCCGCGGTCCGTGAACATATAAGAAGAGAGCTGTTGCGGCGAAGCTGCGTTTTCCACACCGCCGACGTCGAAGCGCGAATAATCGAGACTGCGATCGTTAGAACGCAGCGGCAGGAACGAGAAGTCAGAGTCCTTTTGCACAAGGATCATTAGCGGCACCTTCTCACGCTTCAGGTTAGGCAGCTTGGGCAATTGAGCGCGGCCCGTGGCGTCGGTAGTGGCGGCTGCCACCGGTTCGCCATTACGGCCTAAAACCTCGACACGAGCGTCACTCACTGGCTGCCCGGTGTGGATGGATTGGACAAAAATATCGCGCGTGCCATTATTCCAGCGCTTCACGATAAAGCCCAGGTCAGTCACCAGAATGAGTCGCGTGTCCTCAATCTGCTGATCCCCGTTTTCGCCGCCGTTGTCTGTGTCGGTATCGTCGCCGGACTGCTGTTGATCTGCGTCGTGCGGAGGGATCGTCCGAACGTGAAGCAGAAAGAGACCGCGCTTGTTGTTGGCTTTGTCATCCAGATAGCGCCCCAGATCGATGCTGTCGTAGACCGGCTTGCCGGGTTTCGCGTCGCTGTAATTGCGAGTCGAAGTAAAACGCTCGACGATAGTATCCTCCACTCCGTAAAGTTGCGGTTTGGAGAAATCCGCCATGCCGGGCGCAAGGTGCTGCAACTGATTGGGCAGCACGCGGCCCACTTCGACGCTGACTTTACCCACGTCGCGGACCAGGAACCCGACTTTGCGGTCGCCGCCCAAAGAGAGCAGCGCGCCCTTACCGATGAACATTAGCGCTTGTGGGTACGGCGATACCTGGATAGTGGCGATGTACGGCTTGCCCGAGGTGTAACCGCCCGTGCCCTCCACACCGGCTTTTATAAGGAGATAAACCCATCGTCCTACCGGCGCATTGAATTTGAAGCCGTGCGTGGTTTCATTGCCGCCGTCGGAGGCAACGTAATTGAGCGGCAGCGCTTGCGATTTAGACAGCACCTCGTTACCGACCTCAGCGTCGTCAGTCCATTCGTAAGGCTTCTTGTCGGCTTTATCCTGCCGGGCGCTGTGCAGCGGAAGCACGAAAGCCTGCACTTTACCCGCAAAAGCCTTCTCGGCCACGGGAGAACTGCTGGTCAGCAGCAGCACCTGTTCGGGTTCGTAGCGGGCGTTGTCCACCAAAGTCATCTGCGCCCCATCGAAACGGAGAGCGGTGCGGCCCGGAATGGCGACTACTTCCCGCAAAACAGTACTGGTCTGATTGCCTCCGCGAGAAGCCCGAACGCCTTTGCCGATACGAACAGTCATGGAAGTGTCGTCGCGCGGCATGGCAAGGGCCGCGGAATGGATGTAGGCGTGCAGTTTCAGCTTGTCGTAGACCACGGTGAAATGCCTGCTATCGGGCGTCAAGCCGAGGAACTGCGCGTCTGCGGCTGGAACCAGGGAGACGCGCTGCTCGAAATCAGCCGTATCTACCGGGTGAGTGAACGCGACGGTAGCCACCACCTTTTTCAGCGCTGGATTTGTGGGGTCCTGATAGAACTGCTTCTCGCTGATCTGGGCGGAAAATGGCTGAGTTTTAAAGGTGAAATCATAGTCTTCGAGTTCGATAGTCTTGGCCAGAAACCCCTTCCGCGCCATCGTCACCTTGAACGAAGCGTCCACCGGCCAGTCGGATGCCGGTGTGAACTGCAGCCGTTTGCCATCGAGCCAAGTCCAATTCCCTGCGAACTTGGGTGAGATTTGGATGCCGGATGTCACGCGTTTATCGATGTTGACCAGCGGGGCAGCGGAGGCGGTGAACTCAACTAGCAGCGGATCAATGGACGGAGCGCCTTTGTCGTCATACGTTGTTAACTTGGGAGCTGTCACGGTGAGTTCGACATAGTGTGGCCGGGGCCTCAGCTTCCACCAGATGAGTGCGCCCGTGATGACCAGTAGAGTGAGAGCGGCAACCATGATACGGCGGCGATCCGCCACCAAGTAACGACCCGCCCGTTGGAGTTGATGCTCGGTCCACAGCATCCATGCAGGCGCACTCCAATGGAAACGTCCAAATATGTGGTTAAGGATGGAGAGGAATAGGTTGGGGGGATCGGGCGGAACAGAGATCGCCATTTTGTTAAGTGAATTATAGGTGGGGAGTTTCGGGAAAGAGATAGGTGCCCGAAATTAATTTTTGGCAACCATTATTGGGAAAGGCACCGGGCAGCTATGCAGCAAGCCGCCCTGCACACCAACATCGCTACACTGGTCGAATGAAGTTGGGTATCGACTTCGGTACAAACCGCACAGTCGTCGCCGCGGCGGACCGCGGGAACTATCCGCTGGCGACTTTTGAAGCCTCGGATGGCAGTAACTCCGATTGGTATCCGTCGCTGATAGCGGTTCGGGCCGATGAGCGTCGCTATGGATGGCAGGCGTGGGAAGCGCAGAGCGATGAGTCTTGGACGGTTATACGATCCATCAAGCGGCTGTTGGAGGATGCGGGGCCGGGGACTATATTGGAGCTGGGCGAACAGCGGCTGGTGCTTAGTCACCTGCTGCAAGGGTTGGCGCGTTCGCTGTACGAAGCGATTCGGGAAAACACGAATTACTCGCTGCCTCCTGAAGAGCCTTTGCAAGTGATTTTAGGTGTGCCGGCGCATGCGAACAGCAATCAGCGCTTCCTGACGGTGGAGGCGTTTCGCATTGCGGGCTTTCAGGTGCTGGGTGTTCTGAATGAGCCGAGTGCGGCCAGCATAGAGTTTGGCCACAAGTATCGCGACAACAAAACCGGGCGCGAAACCATTCTGGTGTATGACCTGGGCGGCGGAACGTTCGATGCTGCGCTGGTGGCGCTAGACGATAACGTTCATCACGTGATTGCATCTGAAGGCATTCCGACAATCGGCGGCGACGATTTCGATCATCTGCTGGCTGAGATGGCGCTGGAAGCGGAGGGCGTGAGTGAAGAGGCGCGCGACGAGATAACGGCGGCGGCGTGGTTCCGCCTGCTGGAGGAGTGCCGAATCAAGAAAGAAGCGTTGAATCCGAATACGCGCAAAATAGTGATCGACCTGGAGCCGGTCAACTCGGCTTGGGGTTCGGTGACGATTCAAGTTTCCGATTACTATGAACTGGCGCGGCCGCTGGTGGAAGAAACTGTTGCCGCGGCGGAAGACCTTTTATCAAAGGAAGAAGGCGAATTCGAAGCGCTCTACATTACGGGCGGAGGAAGCGAATTGCCGTTGGTGGCGCGGGTGCTTCGTGAACGGTTTGGACGGCGGGTTCGGCGTTCGGCTTATACGCGGTCGGCTACTGCCATCGGGTTAGCTATTCAGGCGGACCAGCCTGACACATACAAGCTGAGTGAACGGCTGGCGCGGTTTTTTGGCGTGTGGCGTGAGGCCGATCGCGGTTCTAAGATTGTCTTCGATCCGCTGTTTGCCAAGGGCATTAGTCTGCCCCCGGCGGGGTTTCCGCAACTTTCTATCAGGCGCACGTATTCTCCGGTACACAACATCGGGCACTTTCGCTTTCTGGAGTGCAGCCACTGCGAGTCTGATGGGACGCCAACCGGCGAAGTGGCGCTGTGGGATGAGATCTTTTTTCCGTTCGATCCTGCGCTGCAGGGGAATGAGAATTTAAGTGCGACGCTGGTGGAGTATTCGGCGGCGGCTTCGCGCGAACGCATTCAAGAGTTGTATGAGTGCGACTCCAGCGGGGCTATTAGTGTGACAATTTCTAACTGCGGAAATGGTTTTTCTCGGAGTTATCGGTTGGGTCGATGGTCGGAAAAGACGAAGAATGTGAAGCCGGCGAGACGGAAGACGACCAAGAAGGTGACCGCAGCAGTTCGTTAGTGTAGAAGCTTCTCTAACTTCGACCCCGGCACAATCATCGTTTCGTTGCGTTCAGGACCATTGGAGACGGAGCCGATTTCCACTTCGGTTTTCTCTTCCAGGAACTTTAAATAAGCGCGCGCTTGTTTGGGGAGCGCATCCAAAGAGGGAATACCCTGCGTCTTGGTCTTCCAACCGGGAAGTTTTTCAAAGATTGGCTTGATGGCTTCAATGGCCTGTGTGCTGGCAGGCATTTGTGTCATCACTTTGCCGTTCACTTCATACGCTACGCAGACGGGTATCTCGTCCAGGTCATCCAGCACGTCCAGCTTGGTGATAATCAGGCTGTCGAAGCCATTCACTTCAGCGGTGTAGCGCAGCAGCGGCACATCGAACCAGCCGCAGCGGCGCGGGCGGCCTGTTACCGAGCCGAATTCATTACCGGCGCGGCGAATTTTTTCGCCCGCTTCGCCGAGATCTTCCGATGGGAACGGGCCGGCGCCTACGCGCGTGATGTAAGCCTTGGAAACGCCCACGATTCCGTCGATTTTGTTCGGCGCTACGCCCGTTCCGGTGCAAGCTCCACCAGCCGCGGCGCTGGAACTGGTGACAAACGGATAGGTGCCGAAATCGATGTCCAGCATGGTGCCTTGCGCGCCTTCAAAGAGCACGCTTTTGCCTTGGCGAATCAGGCTGTTGAGCAAATGCGAGGTGTCGCAGACCATCGGCCGGATTTCGTCTGCATACTGCTTATATCTGACGAGAATATCCTGAAAATCCACCTTCTCGGCGATCTTAAAAGCGGTGGCGATGAGTTGTTTGTCTTCCGCTAGTGAGCAGTAGAGCTGCGAGAACTTGTTATCTACCAGGTCGGCGATGCGAATACCGCGGCGCGCGATTTTGTCTTCGTAGCATGGGCCAATGCCGCGCGAAGTGGTTCCGATAGCGGTGCGGTCATCCCGGCCTTCACTTATTTTTTCGATAGTGCGGTGAAACGGAAAGATCACGTGCGCGCGGTTGCTGATTTTCAACTGCGCCTTGACATTGATGCCAGCCGCTTCCAGTCCATGAATCTCTTCCAACAAGGCGGCAGGATCGATAACGACGCCGTTGCCAACTACCGCCTGTACGTTTGGCCGCAGAATGCCGCTGGGTATGAGCTTCAAAACGAATTTCTTCTCGCCCAGGTAGACCGTGTGCCCGGCGTTGTGGCCTCCCTGGTAGCGCGCCACGGCATCAAATTTCTCGGATAAAAGGTCGACAATTTTGCCTTTCCCTTCATCGCCCCACTGCGCTCCAAGCACAATCAAATTACTCATCTTTTGTTCGAGCCTAACCCAAAACCTCTAATTGTAACGTATGCTAATCTTTTCACAATGCAGATGTGTGGCGTCTTTACGGCGCTTGGTCCGGAAGTGTTTCACCAGTTAGTGCGTGGCATCTCCATCGGCAAGCTGAAAACGTATCAAGTTTACGAACGATTCAAGCTTCGCGCTCACCTGTTGAAGCTGAATTCAGAGGCTCTGCGCAAGGCTGAACCAAAGATGTGGGCGCGTATTCAAGCGGGTGAAGAGGATTTCGCTACCGACCTTTCGCAGGTGTTCCTGCTTTCCCATCTGGCGATGATTGTGGACGTGTTGAACTTTCTCGGCATACCGAACGAGGAAGGATTCTTCGATAAGGACCTGAAGCCCGAGAGCTATCTGACGGAAGGCTGGCAGGGTCGAGTGTTCCAGCAGTTTCATGAGAAATACTCGCGCGAGATCCTGCTTTTCTACATCAATCACCTGGATTGGGAGCTGAACAAAACGGAGCAGGTGTTCCTGCCCACGGCCTAGTTTATGCCAGCACTACGAGAGTTTCAGGATGCAGTGAAGAAGGGCGATCTGGCGGCTGTGGAAGCAGCGCTTGCGGGCAACCCCAGTCTGTTGGACGTAACGAACGAAGCCGGGCAAGGTGCTTATCTGCTGGCAAAATATTACCGGCAGGAAGCGGTGGCAGAATTTCTTCTGGGCCTGGGGCCTAAGCTGGATCTTTTTAACCAGTGCGTGGCCGGCCACACCGAAGATGTCATTGCTGCCATAGATAAAGATCCGGCGCTTATGAGGGCGCACAGCAGCGATGGCTGGACACCCCTGCATCTGGCCGCCTTTTTCGGCTGTAAGGAACTGGCAGAGGAATTGCTGGATCGGAATGCGGACATTGACGCGCGTTCGACGAATTCTATGAAGAACACGCCGCTGCACGCGGCGACTGCGGGAAGACGGGCAGAGATGGTGAGGCTGCTGCTGGAACGCGGGGCCGACGCGAATGCGCAGCAGGAAGGCGGCTGGACAGCGTTGCATGCCGCCGCGCAGACGGGCGACCGCGAGATGGTGGAGGCGTTGCTGGCGCATGGCGCGAACATCAACGCGCGCGCCGGGAATAATCAGTGCCCTATGGATATGGCGCTGCTGCGCGGTCATCATGAGATTGCGGCGCTGATGGAAGGTTTGGGCGCAAAGCTTTAGGCATCAATGCCCGACTCGACTCTTATAGAACTGCGCCGCGCCACGCTTGCGGCTTTTGCTTCCGCCGATACGATGCAGCAGTTGGAAGACGCGCGCGTCACCGCGCTGGGCCGCAAGGGAACTCTGGCTCAGATCAGCAAGGATTTTGGAAAGCTGTCACCCGAGCAACGGGCCAGCGTCGGGAAGCTGCTTAACTCCGTTAAGCAGGACCTGGAAAGCGCCTACGAAGAAAAGAAAAAGCACTTTGAAGAAGCGGAACTGGCGCGCCGGTTGGCGGGTGAGTGGATTGATGTCACTCTGCCGTCGCCGGGGTTGCGGCCGGGCAGTCTGCATCCAATTACGCTGATCCAGAATGAGATTGAAGATCTGTTTACGTCGCTTGGGTTCGCCATTTTGTATGGGCCTGAAGTAGAGACGGAAGAACATAACTTCGATGCGTTGAATATTCCGGCGATGCATCCGGCGCGCGACATGCAGGATACGTTCTGGCTATCGAATGGGCATCTACTGCGCACGCATACATCTCCGGTGCAGGTGCGCGGCATGCGTGAATTGGGTCCTCCGCTGCGGATGATCGCACCCGGGCGCGTGTTTCGCAACGAAGAAGTGGACGCATCGCACGAACATACTTTTTACCAGGTAGAAGGCATGATGGTGGACCGCGATGTTTCGGTTGCCAATCTTATTTACTTCATGAAGACGCTGCTAAGCGGCGTATTTCATCGCGAGGTTACGGTTCGCCTGCGTCCTGGTTATTTTCCCTTCGTTGAACCGGGTTTTGAGCTTGATATCCGCTGCCTGATCTGTGACGGAAGCGGCTGCGCGGTCTGCAAACACAGCGGCTGGGTAGAACTGCTGCCATGCGGGCTGGTGCATCCGAATGTGCTGCGGCTGAGCGGCATCGATCCTGAGGAATGGGGCGGATTCGCGTTTGGCTTAGGCCTTACGCGGCTGGCCATGATGCGTTATGGCATTGACGATATACGTCAGTTGCAAGGCGGCGACCTGCGCTTTCTGAGTCAGTTTTAATCTTGCCCGACAATAGGAACCGACAGTGAAGTTCTCATACCAATGGCTGCGCCAGCTTGTTCCCGGACTCTCCGCCGAGCCTGCGGAGTTGCAGCGCCTGATAACCATGAAGACAGCCGAATGCGAAGGCATTGAGGCTGTCGGGGCGCAGTTCAATTCCGTAGTTGCGGCGCGTGTGCTGGAAGTTTCGCCGCTTCCCAAGGGCAAAAACCAGGCGGTGCAGATTGATGTCGGAGGGCGCGAAGTGTCGGTGGTGTGCGGCGCTCCGAATGTGCGCGCGGGAATGCTGGCGCCTTGGGTTCCACCGGGAACATCGTTGGGAAGCAAGCAGATTGGGCGTGCCGTCATTGAAGGCGTGGCGAGCGAGGGCATGCTGGCGAGTGCGGCGGAACTGCACATCAATCGCGATCATTCAGGGCTGCTGGAACTGCATGGTGTTGAGCCGGGCCAGAAGCTGCCGCAGCTTGCGCCTGACTGGATTATCGAGATTGATAACAAAAGCCTGACGCACCGTCCGGATTTGTGGGGGCATTACGGAATGGCGCGCGAAGTGGCCGCCATTACGGGTGGAAAATTGTTTGATCCGGTGAACATGGCGCACTTGCCTGCGGCTGGACCGGCGGCTATCAAGGTGCATGTAGCCGATGCGTCGTTGTGTCCGCGTTACTCCATGCAGGTGGTTGAGAATGCCCATGTCGCGCCTTCGCCCCTTTGGCTGCAGGCGCGGCTTGAATCAGTGGGGTTGAACGCCATCAGCAATCTGGTAGATGTTACGAATTACGTTTTGGCTGAGTTGCCGCAGCCGATGCATGCGTTCGATGCGGACAAAATCGCAGGCGACACCATCTATGTGCGCCTGGCAAAAGCGGGGGAGAGGCTGGCGGCGCTGAATGGCGAAACGTACGAGTTGACGGACGCCGATCTGGTGATTGCCGATGCATCGGGGCCCGTAGCGCTGGCTGGAGTGATTGGCGGCGCCGGGAGCGCGATCTCGGCTTCGACAACGCGCATCATCCTGGAGAGCGCGAACTTTCAGGCTTCTTCGGTTCGCCTGTCCTCGATGCGGCACAAGCTGCGCACGGATGCCTCGATGCGGTTTGAGAAATCGCTTGATCCGGAGAATACAGTACGCGGGCTGGCAAGAGCTTTGGAACTGTTGCAGGAGATTGCGCCGGGCATGAAGCCGCTGGGCGGCGTGGCGGATGTTTATGCAGCCGCGCCTGCGCTGCCCAATATTACGCTGCCGTTGAGTTTCGTTACTCGCAAGCTGGGAAAGAATCTTTCGCTGGCGGAAGTGTCCGGCATTCTAGGGGCGCTTGGCTTTGGCGCGAAGGAATCGGCGGTTGATGTTTTGACAGTGAAGGTGCCTTCGTGGCGCGCTACGAAAGATATTTCGTTGAAAGATGATCTGGTGGAAGAGGTGGGCCGCATTGTCGGTTACGATTCCATTACGCCGACGCCGCCGCTAGTTGCCTCTACCGTTCCGCCCGCGAATCCAATGCGCTTGTACATGCGGCAGTTACGGCTGCAGATGACGGCGCAGGGCTTTACTGAGACGCATAATTACTCTTTCGTGACGGAAGCGTCGGCCAAGCGCTTCGGCTTGGACTTGGCTGGGCACATAGCGGTGCGGAATCCGATCGCTTCCGAATTGACGCATCTACGGCGCAGCCTGCTGCCGGGGCTTTTTGAAAACTTGCTGACGAATGCACGCTTCTATGAGGATTTTCGGCTCTTCGAGACCGGCAACGAGATTCATCCGCAGCCCGCGCCGGCATTGCCCCAAGAGATTCCCCATTTGGCAGCGGTGCTTTATGACGCGCATGGCAGCGAACTTGAGTTTTTCGAATTGAAGCGTGCGGCGGAGTGCCTGTTTCCAGGTATGCGGTTGTCCGCCGTCGATGCAGATGGCGCCGCGTATGAACATCCAGGGCGCAGAGCAAAAATCATTTGGCGAAACGATGTGATTGGCCGATTGTTCGAACTGCATCCGGCGCTGCTGCTGGCCGAAGGCCTGGAAGGCCGCGCATTTCTGTTGGATGTAGATCTTACCCGCGCGCAAGCGTTGGCCGAAACGCGAGAGATTGTCTATCATCCGCTGCGTAAATACCCGACCAGCGGTTTCGATCTTTCGCTGATTACAGAGATGCGAACGCCGGTAGGTCTTTTGCAGGATCACCTTACCGAGTTGGCGGGTCAGGACTTGGCCATGATTGAGTTTGTTCGCCAGTATGACGGGCCTCCGCTGACTGCCGGTCAGAAGAGCGTTACGTTCAACTTTAAAGTTGGTTCGCTGCAACATACGTTGACGGCAGATGAAGTAACGGCCATTCGGAACCGCATTATCAGCGGCGCGCAGGCGCTGGGTTATGAAATCCGCGGTCTCTTTTGAGGAACATGCGCAAAACGGTCGCGGTCTCAGTCGCCCCGCCGAAAGGGCTAGCGAGTTCCTTCCTCAATTGGCGGCGCGCAGCCGCGCCCTTTGCGCTTTAAAGAAACATCGCCTTCACGTCCAGCCAATTGTTCACGCGCCTGAAGCGTGTTTCGTGCACGTTGTGCGGAGCCGTGTAGAGAATTCCTTCGCCGCGAAAGGCTGTGAGCTGGCGAAGATTATCGTCGATAAGGAAGTCGGCCGAGATGATGCTTTTGTCACCGCAGAAGACAATGCGCGAAGTGGGGATGAAGGGAAAATACAACTGCAGCCAGTGGAACTTAGCCGTGAACGAACGCGGCACATCCATTGCCGCTGTGGTGATGAACACTTCATACTTTTCCGTCAATGCTTCCACCACATCCGGGCTGTCGGGCATCACCGGAATGTTGGCGAAGAAATCTTCCTGCTGAAAATAGTCGCGCGCTTCGGGTTTGTGGTCTTCCTGCAGCACCTCAAACACATGCTTCCCGTGAAAATCAATGGGTCTAATATTGGTACCGAAGCTGGAATTGTACTTTGCCAGGAAGTGGCCCATGGTGTCGGCCATCACTTCGTCCATATCGATTGCTATCCGCTTCATATAACTCCAGCCTAACGATTCGTCATACTCAAAGTTTCACGTGGTAACCAACACAGTTTCTGTTTTGCCGGGCTTGGAGGCGCATCCGTCCGGCGCGCTTTGGATTTCGGGTCCAAAGACGGTGGTGATTGCGGACGTGCACCTGGGTTATAGCTGGGCGCAGCGCCGCCGCGGGGAACTGGGGCCGCTGGCGGATGAACAGGCGCGAGAAAAATTGTTCGCTTTGACGGATGAGTTACAGCCGGCGGTCATAGTCTTTCTGGGCGACCTGGTGCATGCTCCGCGGCCTTGTGCTCCGGAACGCGCCTGGATTGAAGATACGCTTACATGCTTGAGCAAGCGAGCGCGGATTGTGGCGGTGCGGGGCAATCATGACCGCGCGTTCGCCAGAGAGTTCGGCGGATTGAATGTGGAGACGATGGAATGCTGGTCGTCGCCTGGTTTGACGGCCATTCATGGCGATCGGCTGGCGCAGGCGGCGATTCCGGAACACTCGGCACTGCTGCTTGGGCATTTGCATCCATGTCTTGGCATTCGCGACGGCGCGGGAGCAAGCCAAAAGCTGCCGCTTTTCCTGGTTAACGATCATTGCCTGGTGCTGCCGGCGTTCTCGCCGTTTGCGCGCGGATACGATGTGGGCGCGGGTCTACCGAATGAGTTAATGACGTGCTTTCGAAAAGCTGAAGTAGAAGCTTATGCGGCGACGGCGACGCGGGTGGTGAAATTGGGTCCGCTGCGGCAGGCGATTGAACGGATGTTGTCGAGCACGCCGTCGACGCCCGGCCATTTCCGCCGGCGCGCGCGAGGCGCTTGATTAGTCGACGTCGTATTGGGCTGGATAGGCGGTTTTCATCTCGGCGGCAATTTCGCAGGCGCTGCCGATTTGTATGAGCGGGCCTTTGCCAATGCCGGGACAGCGGACGCGTTCTTCTTTCCATGCTTTGCGATTCTCTACAAGTTCGGGCCAGAACGGATAGGTGCGGCATTGAACCGGCTTGACCGGGTGAACGCTGCAGCCCGACTCCTTGAGGAAGTAACACTGCGAGGCTCGTGGCTTGCGCAGGCGCAGCATGGTGGGATAGCGAATCACGTATTTTTTCTCGAACGCCGCCGCAGTCATTCCCAGGTGCCCGGCAATGTTCAAAAGATCGGTCTCGGTGATATAGACGAAGCCCTGGGTATCGCAACAGCGCGTGCAACCCGACTGGCATTCAAAACGCAGCGTCAACGCGAATTAACCTTCGTCTCCTATCATCAACCAAGTGGGTCAAGTTCAAATAGTTTGTTCGGCGTTTTTGTTCGATATGGACGGAACGCTGGTGGATTCCACCGCCGTGGTTGAGAATACCTGGGCGGTTTGGGCCAAGCGCAATGGTCTTCCGCTGCCGGAGTTATTGGCGTATTCGCATGGCAGACCGACACTGGATACCATGCATCACTTCAAGCCTGGAATAGATTGGCATGAAGACGCGCGCCAGTTGCTGACGCTTGAAGAGAACCAGGCGGAGGGCACGATTCCTATTACGGGAGTGAAGGAGTTGCTAGCAACGCTGCCGCCGGAACACTGGGCGGTGGTAACGTCGGCGCCCCGAAAGCTCGCTGAGTTGCGCATTCAGGCGGCGGGTTTGCCATTGCCGCGGGTGCTGGTTCCGGTGGATGAAATTGAGCGCGGTAAACCGCATCCGGAGGGTTACCTTAAGGCTGCGCGGCAGCTGGGTTTTTCGGCACGAGAGTGCGTTGTGTTTGAAGATACGCGCCCCGGCATTGAAGCAGGCTTGAGTGCGGGCATGGAAGTGATTGGTTTGCTGACCACGATAACGGCGGAAAGGCTGGGCTGCGAGTTTGTGATTCGCGACTACCTCGAGTTGGAAGTTTCGGCCTTAGATGGCAAATACCAGATTCGTAAGCATCAGTAGCTGCCCTTTGCGGTTTGCTGACGATGAAGGTCGGCCTGGTTTTGAATTGCTTTTCGTTTGCCGGTGTCCAAGCGCGTTAGGTTTCTCACCTGCATCATCATGCGCGGGTTCTTAGACAGGATCTTTTCGTGCTTCAGCAGGAAAGCCCAATAGAGCGTGGTGAAGGGGCAGGCATCTTCGCCGATGGATTCGTCAGGCTTGTAGCGGCAGTTGCGGCAGAAGTTGCTCATGCGCGCGATGTACTTGCCTGACGCTGCGTAGGGCTTGGAGGACATCAGTCCGCCATCGGCGAACTGCGACATGCCGATGACGTTGGGCATTTCCACCCACTCCACCGCGTCCCAATAGATGGCGAGATACCACTTGTGAATTTCGACAGGGTCAACTCCGAACAGCAGCGAGTACAGTCCAAGAACCATCAGGCGTTCGATGTGGTGCGCGTAGCCGTAGTCGAGCGTGTGGCCGACGGTCTGGCGCAGGCATTCCATGTCGGTTTTGGCGTCCCAGTAAAGGTCAGGCAGCTTCTCGGTGGCGTGGAGCGCGTTGCTGTCAATGTACTTCGGCATCTGGGTCCAGTAAATGCCGCGGATATACTCGCGCCAGCCGAGAATCTGGCGAATGAATCCTTCGGCGGCCGCGAGTGGCGCACATCCGCGCTGATAAGCGTCTTCGACGGCCATAACCACGCGGCGCGGATTCAGCAGCTTCAGGTTCATGGCGCCGGCGAGGCGTGAATGATAGAGGAACGGCTGGTCGGTCCACATGGCGTCCTGATAGGTGCCGAAGTCGGGCAGGTGATGGTGGACGAAGTCTTTGAGAGCGGCCTCGGCCTGGGCGGTGGTGACGGGTAGATCAAAGTGAGCGAGCGAGCCTGGATGCGAGGGGAAAGTGGCGTTTACCAAGTTGATGACTTCGCGCGTGATCTTATCGGGCGGACAGTGGTGCGGCGGCTTCAGGTTTTTGGCGGGGCCGGTCTTGCCGAAGGCGCCACGGTTTTCGACATCGAAGTTCCAGCGGCCGCCGACGGGCTCGCCTTGTTCCATAAGTACGCCGGTCTTCTTGCGCATCTCGCGGTAGAAGAATTCCATCCGGAGCTGTTTGTGGGTTTTGGCCCAATTTGCGAATTCCTGGCGTGTGCTGTAGAAATGGCCGTCAGGGCGGAGGTCCAGGGGAGTGCCGGCTTGCTTGGTCGTGGCTAGCAGCATTTGTTCAATGCGATACTCGCCGGGTTCGACGGCGACTACGCGTTCCGGATTGAACTTGCGCAGAGCGGTTTCGAGTTCGCGACCGAGGTCGCCGGAGTTATTTTCGGCGTTCAGCTTGGTGTATTCCACCCGATATTTGCGGTCGCGGAGTTCCTCGGCGAAGTGGCGCATGGAGGAGAGGAAATAGGCGATGCGGACCTTGTGCGAGAGGACGTGGGTGGATTCGCCGGCAGCTTCAGCCATCCAGACCAGGTCGTGGGCGGGGTCGAAGCCTTGGAGGGCGTTCGATTCGTGGTCGAGTTGGTCGCCGAAAATGACGACCAAGTTGCGGATTGGTGGCACCGTTCTTTAGATGGCTGTACGCAGTGGATTGGGCTAATTTGCAAAACGAATTGTTGGGGTGTAAGCCCGGTTGAGCCACGTTTTCGCAAGTGCTGTAATCGTCTGTATTAATGTCCGAACAAGCACGCGAAAGAACGGGAGAACCGAAACTCGGCTGATGTTGAAGCAACCGAGGAAAGAAGATTTGGACCTTATTGCAAATCTGTTCTCCGATCCCGAGGTAATGCATTACATCGAAGACGGCGCTTTGAGTTGCGAAAAGGCGAGCAAGTACGCCGATGTGGTTATTGGACTCACGGAGTTCAGCATTTACCACGGCTGGTGGCCGGTGAGCCGCCGCGAAGATGCGGCGCGCCTCGGCCTGGTTCACCTTGGCAAATTCAGAAACGTACCAATGGATGAGGCGTCGGGAGACGATCTTCAGATAGTTACGAGTTTGCCGTTTCCGCATGGGGACACGGATACGCGTCCGAAGCCCTGAGCCGCGTTCTTGCTTATGCCTTTGGCTGGCTTTATCGCGTAGAAGTGAAACGAAGTAGGGCTAAGTTTTGTCGGCCCGAGCCGTAGATGTAATGAGCAACCTGGGTAGCGCCGTCTAGCGACAACGGCGCAAAATGTTTCGGCGGCACATCCTTCATTTGATCGACGATAACTTCCCAAATCGAGCGGTCCGCGGCTTTGGTGCCGCAGCACCTATCGGCTGATCGAGATCGCGAGAGAGAACCTCTTCCGCATACTGCTCCGGCGAGACGCTTTGCGACTCCGCTTTCGCTCTCAATGCGGCTTCCTTTTTGTCCGGCAGCCCAAGAATCAGCATCATAAGCTTTACTTCAAATGATCAGTTCAGGCCGCTGGCGGATCTCCATGCAGCCGATCCCGGTAGGCAAAACCTTGCCGGGATTTAAGCTGCACTGCGGGTCGAACAAGTTCTTAATTTGTTTGATCAGGTCCAAGGTGACCGGCGGGAAGGCGTGGTTCATCATTTCCATCTTTTCCATGCCAACGCCGTGCTCGCCGGTTATGGATCCGCCTACTGAGAGACAAAAGGACAAGATCTCGTCGCCTGCCTTCTGGGCATTCTGCAGATCTCCCTCCTTGCGCGGGTCGAAGGGGAGGATGGGGTGCATGTTGCCGTCTCCGGCGTGGAAGACGTTGCTGATTTCGATGCCGTAGCGGGCGCCGATTTCTTCTATAGCGCGCAGGGTTTCGGCTACTTTAGTGCGCGGGACAACGCCGTCTTGAACATAGTAAGTTGGGCTGACGCGGCCAATGGCGCCGAAAGCATTTTTCCGCCCCTTCCAAAGCAAAGCGCGTTCTTCTTCGCTTTCCGCTACCTTCACCTCGCGTGCACCGCAGTGGTAGCAAACCTCCTTGATCAGCCAGGTCTGCTCGTCCACGGCTTCGATGAGGCCATCCACCTCAATCAGGAGAACGGCCGCCGCATCCATGGGATAACCAGCGCGGGTCGCCGTCTCCACCAGACGAATCATGGGGCCATCCATCATTTCGATGGCCACCGGGATGATGCCTTTAGCAGTGAGACTCGCGACGGTGTTGGCTGCACCGTCGGTTGAGTTGTAGATGGCCAGCATAGTGCGCACGGCTTCCGGATTTCGCATCAGGCGGACACCGATCTTCGTGACCAGCGCGAGGGTCCCTTCTGATCCGGTTAGTAGGCCGGCCATGTCGTAGCCGGGAGAATCGGACTCCTTGCTGCCGTATTCGACAATACTGCCGTTGGCGAGCACCGCCTCCAGGTAAACGACGTGATTAGTGGTGACGCCGTGAGCCAAGGTGTGGGGACCGCCGGCGTTTTCGGCCACGTTGCCGCCTATTGTGCAGGCGCGCTGACTGGAAGGGTCGGGGGCGAAGAAATAGCCATAGGGCGCCGCCGCCAGGGTGATATCCAGGTTGACGACTCCCGGTTGGACGATGGCGCGCTCGTTCTTGATATCCAGATCGAGAATGCGGTTCATTCGGGCGAACGAAATGACAATACCGCCGGAGCGGGCGATGGCGCCGCCGCTGAGACCGGTGCCGGCGCCGCGGCCGGTGATAGCTACCTCGTAGATGCGGGCGACCTTCAGAATGGCCACTACGTCTTCGGTCGTGCGCGGGAAGACCACGGCATCGGGCAGAGCTTTGTCTACGCCCCCGTCGTACATGTAGAGTTGCAGGTCTTCCGCCGATGCCAGAACCTGTGGTTTACCGAGCGCAAGTTCCAACGCTCTAATAGCTTCGGTTTGTAAGAGCGGCATGTTAAAGCAGGCTTTTCACGTACTGGGTTATATCATCGCTGGTCCAGTTTTCCTCTTCGGGAAACTTGCGGGCTACACGGCCATCCTTGATGATGTAAGTTTCGGGAATCTGAAAGGTTCCGTAGGTGGAACTGACGTCGGCGTTGGGGTCGCGGGCGGTTTGAAATACGACCGGAATCTTGCTTAGGAAGGCCTGATATTTCTGTGGATTCTTGTCGATGCTGACGGCCACCACCACCACGCCCTGGCCGGCAAATTCGCGTTGAAATTGGTTTAGCGAGGGCACTTCCTGTACGCACGGCGGGCACCAGGTGGCCCAGAAGTTCAGAACCAGCACTTTACCGCCAAAAGAATTGGGGCTGATAGTACGGCCTTGATCGGTTTTGATGGAAAACTGAGGGGCGGGTTGACCCTCTTTAGCGGATGTGTCGCGCAAGCTGTAGACGATTAGACCTGCAAAACAAAGGGCCAAAAGTCCAATCAGGGCGCGAATAACGTTATTGGTGTTCACTTATTCCTGCCGGGCTGAGGGTGGTACACGATCAGCCGTATCGCAAATTACAGTATCCAACGCTTGCGCCTCTGCATCCAACCGTTGTCAGCCTCCTAGGCCCTGCTCCATGTTCATTACCAGAAAGGCTGAGTTCTCAGCCTCCCACACCTGCCGGATAGAAAGCCTGTCCGATGCGCAAAACTTTCACTTGTACGGCGAAGAATCGAACCGTTCCGGCCACGGCCACAACTATACGGTTGAGGTAACGCTGGAAGGTGAGCCCGACCCAATCACCGGGATGGTGATGGATTTGAAAGAGCTGAAAGAGATTCTGGAGCGGGAGATTGTGGAACCCATGGACCATCGTTTCCTGAATTTCGAAGTGCCGCCGTTCGACAAGGTGGTGCCAACAACGGCTAATGTGGCTGCGGAGATTTGGAAAAGGTTAAGCGGAACGCTACACGGGGAATCTTATAGGTTGGCGCGTGTGCGGCTCTTCGAAGGTCCGGACACGTATGTGGACATCACGAATGGGGTGAGGCCGTGACGGTTTCGCTCACCAGGCGCTATCGATTTTGCGCCTCTCACCGTTTGCATAGCGTCTTACTTAATGACGTGGAGAACCAGCGCCTTTATGGCAAGTGCAACAACCCCTACGGTCATGGGCACGACTATACGCTGTCGGTAACAGCTAGCGGGCCTTTAGATCCGATGGCTGGTATCCTGTTCCCGATTTCGCATTTAGATCGGTTGGTTGACGAACACATTCTTGCGCGCTTCGCTCATCGGAACTTCAATGTGGATGTAGCGGAGTTTGAGACGGTTGTTCCTACGACAGAGAATATCGCCCTCGTTATTGTTGATCTGCTGCGGAAAAACTGGGCGGATTACATTTACCCAGCCAGTGCCCAACTGACGAGAGTACAGATGGAAGAGACGGACAGAAACAGTTTTGAAGTGGTGCTGCCGGTTGCGGCGCGCCGAGCAGACGCGCATCTTGAAGAATTGCGCGAGGTTGAAGGAAGAGTGCCAGTAAATGCCTAGAGCAAGAGCGAAAGTGGCGGAAGTGAAATCGAGTCCTGCCAAGAAAAATGCGCCCGTGATTGAGATGAAGTCGGCCGCGCCACGCGGGGTAATTGCGGCGCGCATGAAGGAAGTCATACGGGAACTGGGCGAAGATCCTGAGCGGGATGGCTTGTTAAACACACCAGATCGAGTGGAAAAAGCCCTAAAGTATCTGACAAGTGGCTATTCTGCCGACATCTCCGAGATCGTCAATGGGGCCTTGTTCGACGTCAACTATGACGAAGTGGTAATTGTGCGCGACATCGAGTTTTTCAGCATGTGCGAGCACCACATGCTGCCGTTCTTCGGCAAGATGCACGTGGCGTACCTGCCTGATAAGAAAGTGATCGGCCTGAGCAAGATCCCGCGCATTGTGGACGCTTTTGCCAGACGCCTGCAGATTCAGGAGCGGCTTACGCAGCAGGTTGCCGAAAGCATCGAAGGGTTGATTTCGCCGCGCGGCGTGGCCGTGGTGTGCGAAGCGCAGCACTTCTGCATGATGATGCGCGGGGTGGAAAAGCAGCACTCCGGGGCCATTACCAGCGCCATGTTGGGAGCTTTCCGCACTCACAAAGAGACTCGGAATGAACTACTGTCCTTGTTGGCCCAGCGCACTAAGTCTATTTAATCCCAAGCGCATCAGGCAACGTGCTAGCATCTGGTCATGAGTGATCAGAGCCGCCTATTCAACGCGGGACCTGACCCGTTCGGACGAACCTGGAAGGTGCAGTTCCGGTGGCTGCAGACGGGCATTTCGATCCGTCACGCCGATACGGTAGACGTAAAGTTTCTTGTTACACCTAACGACGGCGAAGCGGTGGAGAAAGTGGTTGCGTTGCCGCATACCGCTCTCCTTGAGATTACTCAGCAGCGCGGCATAAAACTTACCGACCCGCTTTGCATGCGTCTCGCGGCTGCCCATCTTCGGCGTATGATTGAGACGTCGGAAGATATGGATAAGACGTTAGTGACGCTAAGCCACGAAGAAGTCGCAGCGTACGAGCAGCAATTAAAATTGGTGTAACTACGGCCCTGAATGTTTGATCCATCCGAGCGTACAGGGTCTTGCGTACCGTGTTAAGAAGATAGTAGGTTTTCGCAATCCTTTTTTTTCAAATTCAGCTACCAATTCACGAGAGGTTTTATGGTTAATTGTCCAAAATGCGATGCCGCAATTGACGTTGATGAAGAAGATCTGGACGAAGGAGACATCCTGTCGTGCGACGAATGCGGAGCTGCGTTGACGGTAGGTAGCGTGAATCCCGTTGAACTTGAACTAGAAGGCGACAAGGACGAGGACGAAGACGAGGACGACTTCGACGAGGATGACGACGAAGACGAAGAGGAAGAAGAAGGCGAGGAGGAAGAGTGGCATTAGCCTATGCCACGCCAGTGCGGTTCGCTTCCTCTGCTCATCCTTCCGCTAGCCTTTATCCTCCTAGTGCCGCCGTTGGCACAAGCGCAGAAAAAGGCAAGTTCAGCCGGAGATTCGTCGGCAGTCGCAACGCGGTCGATTGAAGGGCGCGTGCTTAGCGCCAGTGGCGCCCCCGTTGCCGGCGCGGTGGTTCTGATAAAAGATTCCAAGACCTTGCAGGTTCGCTCCTACATTGCCCAGCAAGACGGGCGCTACCACTTTTTCGGCTTGAGTACGGACGTAAACTACAGTTTACGAGCGGAAGACAAGGACATGACTAGCAAGACGAAAAATGTGAGTGTTTTCGATAGTCATCGTCAGGTAAAGTTGGACTTGAAACTGGACAAGAAGCGGGCTAAGAAGTAAGGCGGTCTGGCTGCACTAATTGCGTGTGAAACATTCTGAGATTCTAAGTCGAATTAAGCAACTCGCGGTGGTGCCTATTGTCAGGACACCTTCGTCGGCATCGGCGCTTGCGGCAGTGGAAGCGGTGGTGAAGGGCGGGATTGACTGCGTAGAAGTAACCATGACCGTGGCCAATGCTTTGAAGGCCATTGAGACGGTGGCGGACACATACGGCGACAGGGTTCTGTTGGGCGCCGGTACGGTGCTCGATCCGGAGACAGCGCGGGATTGCATGCTGGCCGGGGCCCAGTTTTTCGTAACGCCCTGTCTGAATCACAAGACGATTGAACTTGCGCGGCGCTATAGCCGTCCCATTTTTCCTGGCGCTTTGACTCCTACCGAAGTGATGACGGCGTGGGAAGCCGGCGCGGACGGGGTGAAGGTTTTCCCTTGCAATGCACTTGGCGGCGCGAAGTACATCAGAGCTTTGAAGGCTCCCTTTCCGCAGATTGATTTAATTCCGACAGGCGGTGTCAACCTTGAGACGATGTTGGACTTTCTGCAGGCTGGGGCGACGGCTGTGGGTATCGGCAGCGAGTTAATTGATGCGCAGTCTGTGGCATCCGGTAAGTTCGAGGCCGTGACGGAAAAGGCACGGAAGTATTTGAATATTGCGCGGGAGTTTCAGGACAAGGGCTAGTTCCTGCCTGCAGGCCTGGTGTGACGCGCGAAGTTTTGATGCGCAACTGGCCTGTCACGCTACCGCATTGGCGGCAATCGTGGCTTTGTACCAGTCGGCGCTTAATTTTGGTGTCCGCTTCTGCGTTTTGAAATCGACATAGTGAATGCCGAAGCGCTTGCTGTAGCCATCGGCCCACTCGTAGTTGTCGAGCAGACTCCACAGAAAATAGCCTTTAATCGGATAGCCTTCGGACGCTGCGCGCTGCAGATGCGTTAGGTGATTGCGCAGATACATCACGCGGTCGGTGTCGTTAATGCGGCCCTCGGAGGTCACAACATCATCGGCGGAACAGCCGTTCTCGGTAATGTAAAGTTCTTTCGGCTTCCACAGCGTGCTGACGTTGCGCACGGCCCAGTAGATCACTTCGGGGCCCACGAACAGCCAGGGCGAGGGCATATGAGGGAACGAGGCCTGACGCGGCAGAACCTTGTAGCCCTGCGGTGAATTGTCTGCCTGTACGTATTCCGGCGTGTAGACGTTAAGGCCGACGAAATCAAGCGGGCTGCCGATGATCTGCATGTCTCCGCTTTCGACTTTAGGAGCGGCGGAACCTTCGCGCTGCAGGTAAGCGTCGGTGTATTTGCCTTCCAGAACGGCGGTCAGGAAGGGGGCATTGCCGTCGCGAGTCGCCTTTAGGGCAGCTTGCACGTGACGCGGTTCGTCAATGACGGGGACAAAAACCGTGGCGTTTTCTGCCAGCCCAACCTGGGTGCCGGGCCGGGCATTGGCGCGGATGGCCTGGACTCCCATACCGTGCGCCAGAATGCCGTGATGGCGCACCTGGTTGACCTGCGTAGCGTCAAGTTTCAGGCCCGGCGCAAACTGGCCGATCTTATAGCTTAAATCGGTAAAGCAGACAAATTCGTTGGTGGTGAAGAAGTGGTGGACGCGATCGGAAAGTTCACGCGCGATGAAACCCGCGTAGTCGCCAAAAGCCTTACACGTGTCGCGCGCTTGCCAGCCGTGCGGGAGAGAAGAGGGCAGATCCCAGTGAAAGAGCGTCACGTACGGATCGATGCCGTTGCTCTTAAGTTCGTCGATCACGCGCTTGTAGTAATCGAGACCTTTGCCGTTGGGTTTGCCGATGCCATCCGGGAACACGCGCGACCACGAGATGGACATGCGGTAGACCTTGGCGCCGAGGTTCTTCAGCAACTGGACGTCCTCTTTATAGAGGTGGTAGGAATCGTCGGCAACATCACCCGTCTCGCCATGAAAAGTCTTGCCGGGCGTGTGCGAAAAGACGTCCCAGACGGAGGGACCACGGCCGTCTTCGTTAGCTGCGCCTTCAATCTGATAGGCGGCAGTGGCGCAGCCCCATTTGAACCCTGCGGGAAAAGAGCGCGGCGCCGGCGCAGGCGTTTGCGCTTGGGAAAGGGAGGGAAGTGCGGCAGCCACGGGCAAGGTGGCCAGGGTCTTGCCGAAAAGTCGGCGTGTGTGTTCTGACATGGAGGTGACTTGCTGAGAATACTACAGCTTAATAGGTGGGAATGGTGGTGTCGATTTCGCGGCTCCAGCGGTCGATTCCGCCGGCAATGCTATAACAATTTTCCAAACCGCGAGCACGCAGCCAAGCGGTAACCTGCAAACTCCGAACGCCGTGATGGCAGAGGATCAGCAAGTCCTTCTCATCCGCTAAGGCTTCCAGCTTCTGAAGCTCCGACGGTATAGTTTGCATGGGAATCAGCAAGCAGTTATCAATTCTGGAGAGCGCGAACTCCTGCGGCTCGCGGACGTCTATCAGGACTGCCCTGCTTTCCGCACTTAGAAGCTCGTGCGCCTGTTTGGGAGTAACTTCAAAAGAATTGGACATATTTTCATGATCGCGTGCCATACTTATAACTCAAACCATCTACATGCCAGCGCTTGGGGAAGCAATTACCCGCTATCACCGGCTCGTGGAGCAGAACGGCTTCGGCGATCCAGCTTGGTGTGAGGAACTCCAAGAACGAATGCGGCAGAAGCACCTGATGGATTCAGGCCGGGTGCTGTCACCTATCTTACGTCCGCACTTCGTGACTTCAAGACAAGTCGAGATGCTGACGCGCACCGCCGAGCATTTCTCGGCCATTTTGGACAAGGTTCAGACGCTGGTGTTGGCCTCGCCTGTTTTGCAGAGCCGCATGCAAATGCTGCCAGCGGAAAAGATGCTGGCGGCTTTACCCAGTGGCTCGGTGCATTTGAGTATGGCGTGCCGGCTGGATGCGCTGGCTCATAAAGCAAGCTTTTCGCTGATCGGTCTGGATGCGTGTGTGCCAGCGGGGCTGGCTTACACCGGTATGCTGGCGGATCTTTTCCTTGAGCTCCCTATCGTGAAAGAGTTCAAGCGCAGCGGTTACAAGATTTCGAAGATAGGCGCTCCGAGGCAACTTTACAACGCAGTTCTGGCGGCCTGGCGCGGCTTCGGCGGCAGTGGGAAACAGCCTAGAATCGCTATCGTCGAATGCGAACTGGCGGCGGGTTCGACTGCTACTGAAGGGCAACTGCTGGTGGAATTGTTAAACCAGCAGGGAGCGCAAGTAAGCCTGGTCAATCCGGAGCAACTTGAGTATGCCGGCGGGCGGCTTAGCGCCGGCGGTTTAGCAATCGATGTTGTTTTCAGGCGCATTCTTACGCGCGACATTCTTATGCGTTGGGAACTGTCGCATCCGCTGATCCAGGCGTATCGCGACGGGGCCGTGTGCGTTGTTAACAGCTTCCGCGCGGAGATGGGTAGGCGGCGCGCCCTGCTTGAATTGCTTAGTGACGAAAGCTTTGTCGCCAACTTCCCTGCGGCGGACCGCAAAGTTATCGCGTCGCTGGTGCCGTGGACGCGCGTCATGACGCTTCGCAAGACAAAGCGGCAAGACCGGGTGGTTGACTTGTTTGCCTATGTGCAGCAGGAACGCGAAAGCCTGATACTGGTGCCAAATGAGGAAAGTTCCCAGGAACGTACCTACGTAGGAGCTGAGATGACGCAGTCTTTATGGGAACGGGCGGTGCGTTCGGCGCTGCGCACACCCTATGTTGTGCAGGAACGCATTGAAGCACAGAAAGAACTATTCCCTTTCTTCCAGTACGGGGCATTAAAGGTCAACGATAGTGAGATAGTCCTGCAACCACAATTAGTAGATGGGCAACTGGCTTCAGTGTCGGCTTTATTACGGAAAAGTGCAAGCGGATCTATGTCTACGCTGGCGATAGCGCCAGTACTGCAGATTGAGTAAATCAGCTTTCATCTCAAATTAATCATGTAAACTGAATCAACTCGGGCTTCGTGGCCCCATAAAACCCGTCGTTAAATCGCTCTGTCGCGAATGTGTCGGTCAGAGACTTCCCCATTCATCTGAAGGAGCGATTTAATGGCGAGCGCAAAACTATTTCTTAAGTCTGGACATCCGCCAACCTTGCTGGCGGCCTTCCTATACTTCGATTTTTCATTTGCCGTTTGGGTGTTGAACGGGGCCATGGGTCCGTTCATATCGGACGCGTTTAAGCTAACGGCGGCACAGACCGGCTTTATGGTTTCCGTGCCGACTTTAGCGGGTGCGTTCATGCGTTTTCCGCTGGGTGTGCTGTCGCAGTACATAGGACGTAAAAACGCGGCCATTGTAGAGATGTCGATGATTCTGGCGGCCATGTGCTACGGCTACTTCTTTGTCCGCAGTTTCAATGACGTGTTAGCGATGGGCGTGCTGCTGGGTATCGCCGGGGCGAGTTTCGGCGTCGCGCTGTCGCTGGGCTCGGGCTGGTTTCCTCCTCAATATAAGGGTTTGGCTATGGGCATCGCGGGCGCGGGTAACAGCGGGACAGTGCTGGCCACTTTATTTGCGCCAATCCTGGCAACAAAGTATGGCTGGCATCAGGTTTATGGATTTGCTGGGCTGATGATGTTGCTGCCGCTAGGCGTCATGATTTTCTTCGCCAAAGAACCACCGGACCGTGAACATCAATCGTTTAAAGAACACATTGCCTGCCTTTGGGAAAAGGACGGCTGGGTGTTCAACATGGTGTATATCATCACCTTTGGCGGTTTTATCGGGTTAAGCACGTTCCTGCCGAGTTTCTTCTACGCTCAATTTCACGTGACCAAGATCCAGGCGGGGCAGTTAACGACGCTGGCGGCGATTATGGGAAGCGCGCTGCGGGTTGTCGGCGGCTATGTATCCGATCGGATTGGCGGCATTGTTACGCTTTCCGTGGTGCTGCTGCTGGCTATAGGACTGTTGCTGCTTACCAGCACGGCGCCTTCGCTGGTGCTGACTACAATCCTTTTCATGCTCTGTTTCTCGTCACTGGGAATGGGAAATGGTGCGCTGTTCCAATTGGTGCCGTTACGCTGGCCGCTCACTACGGCAGTGGCAGGCAGCATGATCGGCGAAATCGGCGCACTGGGCGGCGCTATCCTGCCGAACGCGATGGGCCTTTCCAAGACGTATACCGGATCGTTCGCAGTCGGTTTCGTGCTTTATTCGATGCTGGCGGCGGTGGTGCTTATAACGCTGCAGTTTGCGCAGAGGAAGTGGGTGGGACGCTGGGTTGGTAAGGGCGGGAAACCTTTGGAAATGCCATCGGTACTCACCACAGAGGGCGCCACAGCCGCAGGCATGGCTTCCGCTTAGGACACGCTGATAACTCAAAGGCCCCTCACCTCAACAGAGGAAGGGGCCTCGCTATTTGAGATCCACTTTATTATGCGGCGGCTAATTCGACGGAATCGCCTTCATCGTCCACGGGCTCGCCTGCGGCCCGCTGCCGGTCAACCGTCTCCTGACAGGACACACAATATGCGGCCCACGGCAGAGCTTTCAACCGCTTCTCCGGAATTTCTTCATCGCAACGCAGACAGATCCCGAAAGATTCATCATCCATGCGATTAATCGCCGCCTGGACGTCTTTCAGAAGTTTTGATTCTCTATCCAAGTTCCGAATCGCCACTTCACGGTTCAACTGCTGTTGCAGGCGGTCGAACTCCTCGGCTGCGTTTTCGATCAGAATCTCATCCCTGTCGGAACTTCCTGCCATGAGTTCTTTACGCTTCACTTCCAAAATCTTACGAACTTCTTGTGCCTTTGCTGTTGTCATTACTTTCTCTCCTCCCATAGCCTTCAACTCTGCTCTCAGGTCCCATTCAAAGTTTCAACATATCTAGCTGAAAACTAGGATCTTATCGTCGTTTGAGAAGCAGTTTTACGGCCCTGTTCAGTGTTGTCAGATGCCACTAACATCACAGAAGTTTCACAGTCTACCAAAATCTTGGAGCTGCTGTCACATCTACTGTGTCATTTTCGACCAATCTTCTCAGAATTAAGAGAGAAAATTTTCTCAGGTCTGTACCGCCAGAGCGGCGCTGGGGTCCGGTGCTATAGAATAGCATCTCTGCGGCAGTGGTTTGCAAGCCTTTGAAGCAGATTTAACTAATAGGCTAGTACGACCAGTAGTAGGGCAGTGGACCACTTTATCTAGGGCTTCTCCACACGTTATCCACAACCTGTAGGACCGGCGCGCAAATTCTGTATTGACGCATTCGTCATTTAGGTGTTGAATAAGGACTGCGGCAAATCATTTTGATTCGTCGCAAATCGGCTCCCGTCTAACCCTCTTGAAGAAAGGCCCATACCAAACGAAATGGGACAGCTCAGCGTCAATCTCTCGGTTAAGGTAAAAGAATTACATCGCTCGCTAAAGCGCGAAGAACGTACCGGTGTGTCGTTCCCACGCTTCTTCACCACCAAACTCGAAGCCGGTGTCACCCCGTACGATCAGGTGAATTGGGAATCGCGTTCGGCGACTATTGGCAATGGTGCAGGCTCAGTGATATTTGAGCAGCGCGACATACAAGTTCCGGCCGACTGGTCGCAGACAGCGACTAATATCGTGGCCAGCAAGTATTTTCATGGACGCATGGGTTCGCCGGAGCGCGAGACCAGTGTCGGGCAACTGGTTCACCGGGTGGTAGACACCATCGCCGATTGGGGATTCGACGGCAACTACTTCAAAACCAAGCAGGATGCGGAAAATTTCAGGAGCGAACTGGCGCATCTGATGCTGAATCAGAAGGCGTGCTTCAATTCGCCGGTCTGGTTCAACGTCGGGGTGAGAGAAGCGCGCGGCTACGGATTTTATTTCGATGAAGCCACGCAGGTGGTGAAGAAGCTACAGCAGGGTGAAAATCATCCGCAGTGTTCGGCGTGCTTTATTAACTCGGTTGGCGATTCGTTAGAGTCGATTCTCGATCTGGCGAAGACTGAAGGCATGCTGTTCAAGTGGGGGTCGGGTACGGGCTCGAACTTGTCGGCCATTCGTGAGGAGGATGCGCATCTGTGGGGCGGCGGCCGGGCATCGGGACCGTTGAGCTTCATGAAAGGCTTCGACGCCTTCGCCGGCGTGATCAAGTCGGGCGGCAAAACGCGCCGGGCGGCCAAGATGGTGATCTTGAATACCGATCACCCGGATATCGAGAAGTTCGTCTGGTGCAAAGCGAAGGAAGAGAAGAAGGCCCACACGCTGATTGATGCGGGCTACGATTCATCGCTGGATGGCGAGGCTTACGGCAGCGTCTTCTTCCAGAACGCGAACAACTCAGTGCGCGCCACCGACGACTTTATGCAGGCGGTGGTGGGCGATACCGACTGGTGGACCAAGAGCGTTGCTACCGGCCAGCCGGTAAACAGGTTCAAGGCGCGCGAATTGATGCGTGAGATTGCCGATGCCACGCACCAGTGCGGCGATCCCGGCATGCAGTTCGATACAACCATCAACCGCTGGCACACATCAAAGGCGACCGGCCGCATTAACGCCTCGAATCCATGCTCGGAATACATGTTCCTCGACGACACCGCCTGCAATCTCGCCTCGCTCAANNGAATACATGTTCCTGGACGATTCCGCCTGCAATCTGGCTTCACTCAACCTGATGAAGTTTGTGGGAGCGGATGGCATCTTTGATGTCGAAGCTTTCCGGCATGCGGTCGACACCGTGACGCTGGCGCAGG
>PLRJ01000157.1 GCA_003163855.1 Bryobacterales bacterium
ACTGGCGCCAATGGAGCTACCGGTTACTCCACCACTTACAGCTTTACGACGACGGGTTCACCCTCGGCGCCTGCGCCGAACATCTCCAACATCCAGACTTTGGTCACCAGCACCACGGCGACCATCACGTGGAGCACGGACGAAGCGGCATCTTCGCAAGTGAACTACGGAGTTACTACGACTTACTCGGCATCTTCCCCGCTGAATACAACCTTGTCGACGAGTCACTCGGTGACGCTGACGGGCCTGATGCCCGGGACGATTTATGACTTCGACGTGATGTCAGCCAACATCAACGGCACATCGTCCACTTCGAGCAACTCGACCTTCCAGACTACGGGTACAGCGCCTGGTCCGGTGATTACGAGCGTCGCCGCGAGCAGCATTACCAGCGGTTCAGCGTTGATTACCTGGACGACGGATCAAGCGTCCACGTCGGTCGTGAACTACGGAAACCAGACGGTCTCCAGCCCGACTCTGGTGACAAGCCACTCGGTGATGCTCAGCGGCCTGACGCCGAACACGCTCTACAGCTTCACCGTCAGTTCGGCGAATGCGGCCAGCGTTTCGACAACCTCGAGCAGTTACACCTTCACGACGTCGACCGCCAGCGCGGCTGGGCCCGTGATCAGCTATGTGGCTTACTGGGGAATTACGTCGTCGGGGATTACGATTTCGTGGTCGACGAACGTTCCGAGCAACACCTCCGTTGCCTATGGAACGACGAACGCGCTGACGAGTGTAACGCCGGTGCAGACGGCCTTGAGTAACAGCCACGGCGTGACACTCACGGGTCTGCAACCGAGCACGCTTTACTACTTCCAGGCGCAATCGGCGGATGTGAACGGCAACACGGGCACCTCGACCGTCTATAGCTTTACCACGCTCGCTGGTGGCACGCCGGTCATTTCGAATGTCCTGGTTACGCCGGGCAGCGGCAACACGGCAAGCATCGGTTGGACGACCTCGGTTCCCACGTACAGCTACGTCCAATATGGAACCAGCAGCGGGAATTACATCCGTTATTCGGCGCTGACCAGCTTAACGGCATCGCCGAACGTGAGCTTGGGTTATGTTCCCAGCGGCACTGTCTATTACCAGCTGGTCTCTACGGATGCCAACGGCGATCAGGTGGTGTCGGCGGAGGCAACGTTTGTGGAACCGTAAAAGGAAAAGAAGACTATGGGCTTGGCGGTAGGGGACACGCCTGCGGTTTTGGACTTGGGTAGAGGTCGGACGCCGAGCCCGGAGTGTCCCCGAGAGTTTTTCCGGTTGCGGGGAGAAGAGGAGTCAGGGGTGTGCGGTAGGGGACACTCCTGCGGTTNNGGGTGGTGGAGCGGAAACCAGCCCGGAATGTCCCCGAGGGGCTTCTCGGTTGTGGGAAGAGGTAGGAGTCAGGGGCGTGCGGGAGGGGACACCCCTGCGGTTCGGACTTGGGTGGTGGAGCGGAAAACAGCCCGGAGTGTCCCCGAGGGCTTCTCGGCTGTGGGAAGGGGATAAGCATGGATGGCCTAGGGGTTTGCCTAGCTTAGGACTTTTCTAATCCTTCCGCGTATCTCGCCATCCGAGCAGATTCCTCTTATTCCGAGATTTTTCCCTGACCGCGCCAACGAACATAACGGCTGAGATAAGCCGCAAGGCTTAGAACCATGTGCCAAGCCCCTGATCCTCTCTGCTTCCCACCCCGGCCAAAGGCCAATGGCCCTTGGGCCCAGCCGCTACCCGTCACCGCCAAGGAATCTTTCCTATGAGCGTCCAAGATGCAATATCGCGGCAGCGACGGCCCGACATCTCTCAAATCGATCAAATGTTACAGCGCATCGCTTCCTGGGGTGTAGCTCTGGCCGCACTCCTTCTCGCGTCGATGGGCTTGCTCTCCTGGCATAACGCCCAAAAATCCGAACAGGAGGCGGATTGGGTCGCGCATACTCATCTTGTCTCCGCCACCTTGGAGCAAACCCTCAGGCACCTGCTGGATGTTGAAACAGGAGTCCGTGGGTTCGCCCTCACCGGCGAGTCTGCATTTCTCCAACCTTATGAAACCGGCAAGCTGGCCGTTAGCACCGACCTGGCTTCCCTGCATCAGTTGATGCGCGATAACCCCGGCCAGGAACGCCTGCTGGATGCACTCGAGAAGCTGGTCCATGCCAGGATCGAAACCGCCAGCGATAAGCTCTCCGTGCTGCGGAGAACAGGATCGCGCCCGGACAACGCCATGTTCGAACACGGCAGGCGAATAATGGATGCCGCCCGCGCCCAGGTGGCCGTGCTGGAGGCTAATGAACAGGCCGTCCTGCGCCAGCGTCTTCAGCAAACCCACGACGGCCGCTCTCGAACCACTTCCTATATCGTGGCGAGTTCCATGCTCGGCGTCATGTTGCTGCTGGTTGCCGGAGGCATGCTGAAGCGCCAGCTCCGCCTCAGCGCTTTCGCTCGCGCCGAACTCGATGCCCTCAACGCTGTGCTGGAAGACCGGGTTGCCCAGCGCACCGGCGCTCTGCAGGCCGAGGTTTCCGTTCGCGTCGAAACCGAGTCGAAGCTGCGCTCCAGCGAAGAAATGTTCCGCCTGCTTCTCGATGGAATCACCGACTATGCCGTTTATCGGCTCGACAGCCAAGGCTGTGTGGCAAGCTGGAACGCTGGTGCGGCGCGCATCAAGGGCTATCAGGCCGAAGAGATCATAGGGCGGCACTTTTCCTGCTTCTTCAAAGCCGACGACTGCGCCCTCCACCGGCCCGAGCAAGTCTTGCGTGAAGCCGCGGCAACCGGACGCTTTGAAGAGCAGGCCTGGCGCGTGCGCAAAGACGGGTCGAAGTTCTGGGCGAGTGCCCTCATCACTCCCTTGTACGATGCCAATGGCGTCCTACAAGGTTATTCCAGCGTGGTACGCGACATCTCTGACCGCAGGCAGGCGGAGGAAGAGCTAAGAAAGCAAGCCGCCCTGCTCAATCTTGCGCACGACGGCATTCTCGTGCGCGATATGCAGAGCAGAATTGTCTTCTGGAACCGTGGCGCGCAGGAAACTTATGGCTGGTCCGCTGACGAGGCAAGAGGCCGCGTCACCCACGATCTGCTGCAAACAGAATTTCCCATCCCGCTCCCTCAAATTGAGGCTATCCTCATCGAGCACGGAGATTGGGAAGGTGAGTTGCTCCACCATACCCGCGACCGCGGAAACATTCCGGTAGCAAGCCGCTGGTCGTTGCTGCCTGATGAGAATGGCTTTCCAACCGCCATTCTGGAGATTAACCGCGACATCAGCGACCGCAAGAAAGCCAGTGACTTACTGCGCGAGAGCCAGGAGCGGCAGGCCGGCATCATAGCCTCCGCCATGGACGCCATCATCAGCGTAGACAGCCGCCATCACATCGTCCTTTTCAATGCAGCGGCGGAGCGCATGTTCCGCTGCCCGGCACAAAGCGCTTTGGGCGCCCCGCTTTCCAAATTCATTCCCGAACGCTTTCGCGCCGGCCACGACAACCACATTGCCACCTTCGATCAGACCGGTGCAACCGGCCGCTCGATGGGGACCATCGGTGCTTTATGGGCGAAACGCGCCGACGGCGAGGAATTTCAAATTGAGGCCTCCATTTCGCAGGTTGCCGTCGGCGGCGAGAAACTATTCACCGCCATTCTGCGCGATGTCAGTGCCCGCCTGGCAACGGAGGAGGCGCTCCGCCAGAGCGGCGCCCGGCGATTACTGGCTTTGGAAGCTGCCAACCTCGGCGATTGGGAACTCGACCTCACCACTTTTCAGACCACCCGCTCCCCGCGCCATGCGGAAATCTTTGGTTACTCCACCCTTCCCTCGGAATGGGGCCTGGATACCTTTCTCAGCCATGTTCACGCCGACCACCGCGAATTGGTGCGAACTGAAATAACACGGTGCATAAGCCAGGGACAAAAGCTGGCGTTCGAATGTCGAATCGTCTGGCCCAACGGCGAGCTTCACTGGATCCATGTGCGTGGTGAAAAGTACCAGGATCCATCCGGCAAAGCTCGCCTGTTTGGGGCAGTGGAGGACATAACTGAGCGCAGGATCATTGCCGAGGCACTGCGTGAGAAAGAAGAAAACCTGCGTCTTCTGTTGAACGCCATTGATGGCTACGCCGTTTATATGATTGACCAGGAAGGCCGCGTCGCCACCTGGAACGACGGCGCGGCGCGCATCAAGGGCTATAGCGCCGACGAGATTGTGGGTAAGCACTTTAGCGTCTTCTACACGCCCGAACAGTTAGCCCAGGGCATTCCCCGCCAGGCATTGCAGGAAGCGATCGCCCAGGGCCGCCATGAACAGAAGGGCGAGCGCGTGCGTAAAGACGGCTCCAGATTTTGGGCTCACCAGGTGATTCTGCCCATGTACGATGCGGCCGGTAAACTCCGCGGCTTTTCCAAGGTTCTGCACGACGTCACTGAGCAACAGCGTGCCAACGAAGCCCTTGCCGCCAGTGAACAACGCTTTCAAACTCTTGCCAACAGCATTCCTCAACTCGTCTGGATGGCCGAACCCGGAGGGGATATTTCCTGGTACAACCAGCGCTGGTACGAATTCACCGGGACCACCTTCGAACAGATGCAAGGATGGGGATGGCAAAGCGTCCACCACCCCGATGTGCTGCCCGCTGTCCTTGAACAATGGACCGCCGCCATCCAGGCCGCACGCCAGTTCGAAATGGAATTCCCGCTACGCGGCGCGGACGGCCAATTTCGCACTTTCCTTACTCGCGTAGCCCCGCTTAAAGACGCAAACGGGCAAGTGCTGCGCTGGTTCGGCACCAACACCGACATTAGCGAGCGCAAGCAGGCGGAAGAGATACTGGCTGCCCAATCTGAGGAACTGGCCCGACGCGCCGACGAGGTGAAACGGTCGCGCGCAGCGCTCGAAAGCCAAACCCTCATGCTCCGATCGGTTCTGGACGGCATCGGCGAGGGATTGGTTGCCGCCGACACAGAGGGCAGATTTATTCTCTGGAATCAGGCGGCGGAAAGGATCCTCGGCAAGGGCGCAGCCAACGTGCCCCCCCCCGAATGGCCCAGGCATTACGGCCTGTTCCACGCCGATACCCACACCCCGTTGCCGGCCGAGATGGATCCGCTCGCCAACGCCATTGGTGGAAGCGCCATTACTGTCGAGATCTTTGTCTGGCACGAACTATTGAAACGTGGAACCTGGATTGAAGCCACCGGTGCGCCGTTGCGCGACAAAGCCGGCGCCCTGACCGGCGGTGTGGTGGCGTTTCGTGACATTACCCAGCGCCGTATCGATGAGCTGGAAATCCGCAAATTGAACGATGAACTCGAGCGCCGCGTCCTGGCCCGTACCGCCCAACTGCAGGAGGCCAACAAAGAATTGGAATCCTTCACCTACAGCGTTGCGCACGACCTTAGGGCGCCGCTCCGGCACATTGCCGGCTACTCGGGTGCCCTGCTTGAAGACTACGCCACAGCCTTCGATAAGGAAGCTAGCGGTTATCTGCACGGCATACAGGATGGCACGCAGAGAATGGGCGAACTGGTGGACGAACTGCTCGCCTTGGCCCAGGTGGTGCGTAAACCGCCGGCCATGCAGACCGCCAGCTTGAACTCGCTGGTGCGGGAAGTGATCACTATTCTGCAGCCCGAAGTTGCCGGCCGCCAACTGGAATGGAGGATTGCCGACCTGCCGAGTATTGAGTGCGATCCTATCCTGCTGAGACAGGTCTTCCAAAACCTGATTTCCAACGCCATCAAGTATTCGCGCACGCGCACGAACGCGCTGATCGAGATTGGACAGACAGTGGAGAACGGTGAGCCGGTTCTCTTCGTACGCGACAACGGCGTCGGCTTCAACATGAAGTACGCCCACAAACTGTTCGGAGTGTTTCAACGCTTGCATAAAACTGAAGAATTTGAAGGAACCGGTGTGGGACTCGCTACCGTGCAGAGAATTGTCAAGAAGCATCAGGGGCGAGTCTGGGCGATGGCGGAACTGGATAAGGGCGCAACCTTTTATTTCACCCTGGAAGGTCTAAGGCGCCGGTTGGCATCCAAAAACGATACTCCCCCCATGGAGGTGCAATCATGATGGAAAGCGGAATTGACATTCTGCTGGTGGAAGATACCGACGGCGACGCTGAACTCGCCATCCGTATATTGCGGCGCGAACATCCGGCCATAAACATATTTACAGCCACCGATGGCGAGGAGGCGTTGGACTTTCTTTTCTGCCGCGGCCCCTTCGCCTCGCGCTCGTTTACAAACCCGCCTAAGGTGGTCTTCCTCGACCTCAAATTGCCCAAGCTGGACGGCGTCGAAGTGCTGGAACAGGCCAAGCGAGACGACCGGACCAAGACGATTCCCATTGTGATTCTGACCTCGTCGAAGGAGGAAAGCGACCTTATTCGCTCCTACGATCTGGGCGCCAACAGCTACGTTCAAAAACCCGTCAACTTCGAACAATTCAGCCGGACCTTAAAACTCTTAGGACAGTACTGGATGGTCATCAACCAGTTGCCTGTTCACACGGACGCAGCCGAATGGATGGCTAGGGAGAAATGAAAAGACTGCGATTTAAAGTAGCGCCTGGCCACCTACACTCTAGGAGGCTCCAGTGAGTTGTCGTAAAACGGTCCTTCTTGTTGAAGACAATTCGCGCGATGCCGATCTCACCCGGAGATCGCTCGCCAGGAGCCGCAGCTTAAGTGAAGTAATCGTCGTCGCCGATGGCGAGGAAGCGCTAGATTATCTCCGCGGCGAGGGAGCCTACCGTGACCAAAGGCAGGCTGATGTGCCGACAGTTATCCTGCTCGATTTAAAGCTTCCTAAGCTTTCCGGCCTTGATTTTCTGCGGGTGATCCGTGCCGACCGGCGATTTTGCCGCTTGCCCGTAGTGATCATTACCGGTTCCCAGGAAGAGCAGGATATCTTGGCGGGATATCATCTGGGGGTCAATAGCTATGTACGTAAGCCTCTCGATTTCAAAGAGTTTCAAGCTGCAATTGAAAGTGTCGGTTCCTATTGGCTTTTCGTAAACGAGCCGGATCCGTCACTCAGCTTTAGCCAGTAGTACCGCAGAAGGCGCAAAGACCAAAAACGCATGCCTGAAAAACTTAGACTTCTCCAGGTTGAGGATTCCGAATCCGACGCCGCGCTGATCGTCCGTCATCTCGAGAAGTCGGGCTATCAGGTCTACTCCGAGCGCGTGGAGGAAGAAGAACCGCTGCGTGAGGCTCTGAAGCGTTTGGACTGGGAGATCATAGTATCCGATTACCAACTTCCCCAGTTCGATGCGGGCGAGGCACTTCGCATCAGGAACGAATATGCGCGCGACGTTCCATTTATCGTGGTCTCCGGCACCATCGGCGAAGATCAAGCGGTAGAAATGATGCGCGCCGGTGCGCAAGATTATGTTCTGAAAGACCGCATTTCCCGCCTGGCGCCCGCCGTGCGCCGCGCCGTGCACGAAGCCCGCGCACACCGTGAGCACAGAACTGTTGAAGCACAGTTGCACGATCGGGACGCATGGCTGGCGCTGGCCGTTGAGGCGACAAAACTCGGCACATTCGATTTCCGTCCGAACTCAGCCCGGCTGACGCTTTCTGAAACCTGCCGCCGCCACGCCGGATTGCCGCTTGACTGCAATATCAGCCTCGAACAAGTTATCGCTGTGCTACATCCGGCCGATCGCGGACGCATTGAAGAACTGTTTCGGCGGGCGCTGAACGCCTCCGACGAGGGCGAATTTATCGCCGACTGCCGGATCATTGGCTTCAACGATCAAGTGGAGCGCTGGGTGGCCGTCCAGGGTCAGATCTTCTTTGACTCGGCGGGTCAACCGCTGCGCTTTGTGGGCGTTACTCAGGACATAACCGAGCGTAAGCAGCTTGAGGCTCGCCTGACCACTCTCGATCACGCCAAGACCGACTTTTTAAATCTGATCTCGCATGAATTTCGCACGCCGCTGAATGGCATCCTCGGCGTTGGCGATCTGCTTCTGGAGCAGTTGCCGGAGAGTACGCGCGATCACGAACTCCGAGGCTTATTCCAGCGCTGCCGGCGCAGAATTCTCTCGATCCTGGACGATTCTCTTCTGCTGGCTCAAATCGATGTGGAGGGGGAAAAATTCAAATGCCGCCCGGTTTCTTTGCACATCGCCTTGCTGCTCGCCATTCAGAAAGCCTCTGACTTTGCCCGGTCCCGTTCCGTTGCCATCTCGGCGCCGCCCCCCACTCCAGATCTTGTATGGGCCAACGAGGAATCTCTCGTCCGGGCGCTGCAAGCTTTGCTGGAAGCGTCTGTAAAGTTCTCCGACGCTGGCCTCAGTGTTCTGATTTCCTGCAGCGTCCTGCCCCATTCTCTGAAAGTCACCATCGAAAGCAGCGGCCGCACGGTGCCCGATGCCTCGCTCTCCAAGTTCTTTGAGATCTTTTCTATTGGAGAAACCATCGTGCCGGGCGGCGATTTGGGATTGGGCCCGGCCGTGGCCTGCCGCATCCTATCCTTGTTCGGCGCTTCTGTAGACGTTGAAAATCTTGATCCGCCCGGAATACGGCTGATTATTTCCCTGAAGGATTCTACGACGTACGTTCCGTCACCAAATCCACAATCGCCTGCAAAGCACGCTGCGCCGGCGTTTCAGGGAATGAAGTAATAATGCTGCGCGCCTTTTCGGTAAAAGTATGTGCCCGCTCATAGGCCTTCTGCACCGCCTCGTACTTATCGAGCATCTGGATCACCTGCATGAAGGGAACGCTTTCGTAGCTGCCTTCATGCAAGATGGACTCCACCGCCCGGCGCTCCTCCAGCGAAGCTTTCTCCAACGCGTAGATAAGCGGTAGCGTAACCTTTCCTTCGCGCAGATCGTTGCCGGCCGGCTTTCCCAGAATTTTCTCAGTCGAGGTGAAGTCGAGAATGTCGTCTACCAACTGAAACGCCATCCCCAGATTCCAGGCGAACTCGCCCAGCTTGGTTTCCGTGTTTTCATCCGTACCTGCAGCAATGCCGCCCAGCCGCGCACAGGCGGAAAACAGGCTGGCTGTTTTCCGGTCGACCAGTTCCATGTAATCGTCTTCAGAAACATCAATTCGCCGCAGACGGTCAAGCTGAAGCAGTTCGCCTTCCACCATCAATTGTGTAAGCGAAATCAAAACATCAAGCAGGTGGAAATTTCGTTCGCGCAGCGCCACCTGAAAGGCTTGCATGTAAAGCCAGTCGCCCGCCAGCACAGAAATGTGATTTCCCCAGACAACGTTGGTCGAAGGCCGTCCGCGCCGCGTCCGCGCCAAATCGATGACATCATCATGAACAAGTGTGGCGGTGTGAATCATCTCAACCACTGCGCCCATGCGGCGTGCGCATTCGTTGGAAGGTCCAAACAGCCGGTTGCACAACAACAGCAGCGCCGGCCGCAGACGTTTGCCGCCGCTCAGTTGCAGATACTGATTAATTGTCGTAACAGCCTGGATCGACGCCACGCATTCGACGGAGATTTCACGCTCAACCAATTCCAGGTCTGCTTTGACCAGTTCGAATGCCTCGCGGGCGGTAATTGATTGGCGGAGTTTTGTGAACATTCGTTATCTCAGTGTAGAGGCAGGCCGAAAAGTTTAATGAAATTGGACGTCGTCTGCTCGGCCAGTTGTTCCGGATCGATGCCCCGTCCCTCAGCTATCGCTTTGGCCGTGTGCGCCACGTAGGATGGTTCGTTGCGTTTACCCCGAAAAGGAATGGGTGCCAGATAAGGCGCATCAGTTTCAAGCAGAAGCCGGTCTATCGGTACCATCCGCGCCGCCTCCCGGACCTCGGTAGCTTTGGGAAAAGTGGTGACGCCTCCAAACGCAAGGTAAAAACCCAGATCGAGGCATTGTTCTGCTTGCGCAACGCTGCCCGTAAAACAGTGCATGACACAGGGCAGACCGTTGCCAGCCCAGTGCTGTTTCAGCACGTCAATGGTGTCGTCAAACGCGTCTCGAGTGTGAATAACAATGGGCATACGCGCGGCTGCGGCAATTTCAAGCTGGCGAACAAAAATCGGGACCTGCGTCTCCTTCGGAACGCCCCAGTGGTAATCGAGCCCGATCTCGCCCACTGCTTTAACCTTTGGATGCGAAGTAAGCCTTTCCAGATCTGCGAAAGTATTTGACCCTTCGTCAGTGGTAACTTTCCCGGCATCATTGGGATGAACGCCCACGGTTGCGTAAATAAAGTTGTATTTCCGGGCTAATCGAAGCGCCGCTTCCAGGTCGGGCGGTCCATTCCCCGTGCCGATGGCAAGCATTGCGACAATGCCGGCGTCCAGGGCGCGCTGAATCGCAGCCTCGCGATCGCCATCGAACTGCTCATCATCCAAGTGGCAGTGGGAGTCGACAAGTCTCACTTATTTAAGCCGCGCGCCCGGTGGAACGTCTTCCAGGAAACTGGCGAGCACCGGCGCGCCGCCTTCTAAACTCGCCGCCACAATCATGCCTTGCGATGTCAGGCCACGCAGCTTGCGGGGCTGCAGATTGGCCACGATTACCACCTTGCGGCCGATAAGCGCCTCGGGTTTGTACGCCAGCGCTATGCCCGCCACGATAGACCGCACTTCAGGTTCGCCAATATCCACCTGCAAATGAAGCAGTTTGTCGGCTCCCCTAACAGTTTCGGCAGATTTCACCACGCCGACACGCAAATCCACCTTCGAGAAGTCATCAATCGAGATTTCGGGTGCAAGCGGAGCGAGGGGCGCCGCCGCTTCCGGCGGTTTGCCCAGCAACGCCGCTTGGCGCTTCTTTTCCGCTTCTTCCAGTTCCTGCATCTTTTCCACGGTCGGTTTCAAATCCAGGCGCGGGAAAACGCCGCTTATAGCGCCGATCTTCTGACCCGCCGGCAATTTGCCCCAAACCAGAGCTTGCGTTTGAACGGCGCTAATTTCACTGCTGAAGCCAAGCTGTGACCAGATGGCCTGCGTTGCGTGCGGAAGAATCGGGTAAACCAGACCGCACACCAGCCGGACCGCTTCCGCCGCGGTATACAGCGTTTCGTCGAGCTTTGCCTTGGCTTCCGGCGATGGATCTTTCACCAGTTTCCAGGGAGCGCGCTCCACAATGAATTTGTCCACCGCCGAGATGATATTCCAGACATGTTCCAGGCCTTTGGAAAACTCGAAAGCATGGTAAGCCGCCAGCGCCGCGGCGGCTGATTCATGCGCGACATCGGCAGTGGGGGCGTCGCCCTTAGAATCTGGTATCGCTCCATCGCGATATTGCTGAATCATGTTCAGCGTGCGGCTGGCTAGATTACCTAGACCGTTGGCCAGGTCGGAATTGTAACGGCCAACCAGCGCGTCGAAACTAAAACTGCCGTCGGAACCAAAAACAATTTCGCGCATCAGGAAATAGCGGAGCGCATCCACGCCCATCACTTCCGCTATCGGCGTTGGCCGCACAATGTTGCCGCGCGACTTGCTCATCTTGTCGTTTTCAAAAAGCAGCCAGCCGTGCGCGAACAAACGCTTGGGCAAGGGCCAACCTGCAGCCATTAGAAAAGCCGGCCAGTAAACGGCGTGGAAGCGCAGGATTTCTTTGCCGATAAGATGCAAATCGGCCGGCCAGCGGTTTTCGCCTTCTACCGCGCTGTAGTAAGTCATCAGAGCATCGAACCAGACGTAGAAAACGTGGGCGGGCTCCGATTCCACAGGGATGCCCCATTTGATACTGGTGCGCGTGATAGAGACATCGGCTAAGCCCTGCTTTACGAAGGCCAGGACTTCATTACGGCGAATCTCCGGCAGCATGAAATTCGGGTTTGCTTCGTAGAAATCCAGCAGCGGCTGGGTAAATGCCGACAGCTTGAAGAAATAGTTCTCCTCCGTCACCTGCTCGTAAGGCTTCCCAGATTCAGGGTCGATGTCTCCGGGTTTGGCATCGTTGACGAAAGCCTCGCTGACGATCGAATAGAGACCGGTGTAAGTTCCCTTGTAAATGAATCCGTTGGCGCGGCAAGCTTCAAAGAGCTGGTTTACTAATTTGGCGTGATTAGGCGCCGTAGTGCGCTGAAAGCGGTCGATCTGCAGATCGAGCGCTTTCCAGACGCTTCTGAACTCGTTGGAAATCAGATTGACAAATTCTTCCGGGGTCTTGCCCTGTGCTTTGGCCGCGCGCTCCACTTTTGTGCCGTGTTCGTCGGTGCCGGAAGTCAGCACCACGTCGCAGCCTTCCATGCGCTTCAAGCGCGCGATGACTTCAGCCGCAATGGTAGTGTACGCATGGCCGATGTGCGGCGCCGCGTTCACATAGTAAATGGGGGTAGTGAGGTAGTACTTGCCTTGACTCATTTATTTCGAAAAGCCTGATTCGCTTCGTGAATTACCGTGCGCAGCGGAACATTGTGCTCGCTGGCGGCGCGCCGGCAATCGTCGTATTCGGGCGCGAAGTGGCCGTTCTCGCCATGCTTGATATGAATTTTCCCGAAACTGGTTTCAATCTCAGATATTTTGCGCGCCAGCACGCGCCGCTCCGCCTGGTAGATGCGCAAGCCGAGGGTAGATGTCTCGGCGAATAATACAGCGGCCATGCGCTCCACCTGCTCGGGCGTGGTGATGACGGAGAGCAGCGTGGCGGGCCGGTTCTTCTTCATGAAGATGGGCGTCAGAGTGACGTCCAGCGCGCCTTCATTCAGCAAGCGTTCCATGGCGTAGCCGAGTACTTGCGGGGTGGAATCGTCTATGTTTGCTTCCAGGATGGAAACGGTGGTTGCCTCCGGCGCGCCGGTGCGTTCGCCAATCATTACGCGGAGCACATTCGCCTGCATCGGAAAATCTTTGTCGCCCGCGCCGTAGCCTTGGGCCAGCAAACGCACGGAGGGCAGCGGTCCAAAGCTCTTCGCCAGAGTTGTTACCAGGGCAGCGCCGGTGGGCGTGGTCAGCTCCGTTTGCGGGCCTGCCGCGAAGATGGGGCAGTTTTTCAACAGCTCCGTTGTGGCTGGAGCGGGCACCGGAAGCGTTCCATGCTCGGTCTCGACGGTTCCACTGCCTACGTTTATGCGCGAACAGTAGATTTCATCGATACCTAGCGAATCCAGCGCCACGCACGCAGCCACAATGTCGCAGATGGAATCAACCGCGCCTACTTCGTGAAAATGCACCTTTTCTATCGGCATATCATGCGACTTGGCTTCCACTTCGCCTAGCCGTTTGAACACTGCCAATGCATTATTGCGGGCCTTTTCAGGCAGTTCGCCTTGCGCAATAATCTTTTCAATATGCGGCAGATGCCGGTGCTTTTTTTGTTCGCTGTAGCTGACCGAAAATTTACCGGCAGCGATGCCTTTACGCTTGGTTTTTTCAAACGTGAAGGAAGCATCGAGGTTCAAACTGCGGAGCGCCGACTCGAGTGCCAGCCAATCCGCTCCCGCATCAAGCAGCGCGCCTACGGTCATGTCGCCGCTGATGCCGGAAAATGCGTCGAAATAGCAGATTTTGAGCAAATACTAGTTTAGCGGGCGGGAGGATAGGCAAGGCGGCGTGAGCCGCCTTGCCCCACGACGAACAAATTATGGGCTTTTCGGTAGGGGACACCCCTGCGGTTCGGACTTGGGTGGTGGATTGGTAACCAGCCCGGAATGTCCCCGAGGGCTTTTTGGGTTGCTGGGAGGAGAGGGAGTCAGGGGCTTTTGGGTTGCTGGAAGGATCTGGGTTTCAGGAGTGGGGGGCGAGTAGATGGCGGGCCCGTTGGACGTCTGCCAGCGCGGTTTCGACGTTGGTTGAAATGGCGGTTAAGTGGCCCATCTTGCGTCCGGGCCTGGCGCTGAGCTTGCCATAAAGATGAATCTTGACGTCGGGCAAAGCAGCGGCCCGTGCCCAGTCGGGTTCACCGTGCGTCCACAGATCGCCCAACAGATTCGCCATCGCCGCTGGAGCCAACTGCTTCACGGAGCCTAGCGGCAGCCCGCATACGCTGCGAAGTTGCTGCTCAAACTGGCTGGTGATATTCGCGTCTACCGTCAAATGGCCTGAGTTATGCGGGCGCGGCGCAATCTCATTGATCAGCAGCCGCCCACTTTTGGCGACAAAGAACTCCACACAGACAACGCCTACTACTTCCAGCTTTTCCAGTACGGTGCGTGTAAGCTCTACCGCCTCTGCCGCTACTTTTGGCGGAACACGCGCCGGCGCTATGGATAGATCGAGAATGCCGTTCTTATGCTGATTTTCGATGGCTCCGTAATGAACGAAATCTCCCGACTCACTGCGCGCCGCCACTACCGATATTTCGCATTCAAAGTCTACGAATGCTTCCAGAACGGCTTCTACTTGACCGACTGCTTCCCATGCTTCAAAGAGTTGGTCCTGCGAAGTAATGCGGAATTGGCCCTTTCCGTCATATCCGAAATCGGCGGTCTTCAAAATCGCCGGGAGGCCCAGGTCTTGCAACGCTACTGGAAGATCTGCCGCTTGTGAAACGTAGCGGAATGGCGTGAGCGGAAGCCCCGCTTGTGATAGGAACCACTTCTCGCGCAAACGATGCTGCGTGGTGTGCAGAACGTTACCCGCGGGCCGCACCGGGGCGCGACTTTCAGCGGCGGCGGCCGTTTCTGCCGGCACATTCTCAAATTCAAACGTTACTACCGCCACGCCGCTGGCGAAGTCGCGCACCGCATCCAGATCTTCGTAAGCCGCCTTTACTTCGAGATCGGAGACCTGACCAGTGGGGGTGTCCTCATCGGGCGAAAATGTGTGTACGCGATAACCCATGCGCCGCGCCGCGATGGCGAACATGCGTCCCAGTTGCCCGCTGCCGAGAACGCCGATTGCGCTGCCGGGAAGAATAGGCTTCACACGGCTCAAAGCTTATTGTCCTCGAGGACGGCCTCGGTTTGCTGCTTCCGGTAGGCTTCCAGGCGGTGCCGCACATCGCCATACTTGTTGCCGAGGATTGCCGCCGCCAGCAGCGCCGCATTTGCCGCACCGGCCGGACCGATGGCCAGCGTTCCCACCGGAATGCCGGCCGGCATCTGAACGATAGACAGCAGTGAATCGACGCCGTTCAGGACGCTGCTCTTAATCGGAACTCCCAGCACGGGAAGCGCGGTATGGGCGGCCACCATGCCGGGCAGATGCGCCGCTCCGCCGGCGGCCGCGATAATTACTTCAATGCCGCGATTGGCGGCGCTTTTGGCGTATTCTGTCATCCAGTCGGGTGTTCTGTGTGCGGAAACGACCCGGCATTCGTGGCCAATTCCAAGCGCAGTTAAGGTGTCGCTGGTCCGAGACATTGTTTCCCAATCGGACTTGCTCCCCATGATCACACCGACCAAGATCTGTTCCATCATCTGCGGAGGCACAGCCCATTACATCAAAGTGCATTGCCAAGCAGTACACTAAAAGTGTTCAGTGATCTTTCGCAAGCAACTACTGCCGTTTTTTTCCTCGATCATGGCGCTTCTGGCGGTGGACGCGTGTTCCAACCAGGCCAGTAAGCTGCCCAAATATGACCACGTTCCCGCCTTCAGCATGACGGATGCAGACGGGAATCCTTTTAGATCCTCAGAACTTTTGGGCTCTGTGTGGGTGGCCGATTTCATTTACACAAACTGCCCGGCCGAGTGCCCGCTGATGAGCTATAAAATGCGCTCGCTTGAAAAACAACTGCCCGCTGCGGCCGACTTGAAGCTGGTTTCTATCTCGGTCGATCCTGAGCGCGACACACCACCGGTATTGAAGGAATTTGCCAGTCACTATGGTGCTCCAAATAAAGATTGGATTTTTCTAACCGGAACGCCCGAAACGGTTCATCAAATAGCTTTCACTACCTTCCACGTGGGGGATATCATAGGCAAAATGCAGCATAGTACGAAATTCGTTTTGGTCGATAAACAAGGCTTTATTCGTGGCTACTACTCGAGCTTCGACCAACAAAGTATGAGCGATTTGCTGCGTGACCTGAAAGCTTTGAGCAAAGATAGATCTTAATGGCTAATGTCTCGACCACAGTTAACGACGCGCGCCTGGCGCGGAGTCCCATTCCGGTGATTCTGGCTCTAAGCGCTGCCATAGCAGCCTTCCTGGTCTGGCTGATTTACTTCAAGGGCAAGGTGGTGGCGCCCGAGTGGGTGCTGTCCCTTCCCGCCGCGAACGCATTCTTTAATTCCCTCAGCGCCATCTGTCTGATTTGTGGATTCGTCAACATCAAGCGCGGGAACCGATTCGTACATATGCGCTTTATGATCAGCGCCACGGTTTTCTCGGCCTTGTTTCTGGTGAGTTACATCACGTACCACTACTTCCACGGCGACACAAAATTTCCCGCTCATGGTTGGGTCCGGCCGGTCTACTTCTTTATTTTGATCAGCCACATCGGTCTTTCCATGGTGGCCCTCCCGTTAATCTTGGCTACACTTTGGTACGCCACGCGCAGCCAATTCAGGTTTCACCGCGCGGTTGCGCGCTTTACGTTTCCCATTTGGCTTTACGTCTCTGTTACAGGCGTAGTCGTGTTCTTCATGCTGCGAGCTTACACCTCTTGAGCTCCCAAACTTGGGACGCGGAGCTGTACGAATCGAAGCACAGCTTCGTATGGCAGTATGGCGAGGGCTTGGTAGACCTGTTAGCGCCAAAACCAAATGAGCGAATTCTGGACATCGGCTGCGGCACCGGTCATCTGACCCGGAAGATTGCTGATTCGGGTGCCAGCGTAGTAGGCATCGATTCAGCCGTAGCGATGATCGGGCAAGCTCGTCAGAATTATCCCCAACTCACTTTTGCATTGGCAGACTGCACGCAGTTGACGTATGTCGATGAGTTCGACGCCGTTTTTTCGAATGCGGCTCTGCATTGGGTGCTGGAGGCAGAGGCTGCCGTCAAAGCAATGGCCCGGGCGCTTCGCTGTGGAGGCCGTCTCATAGTGGAATTCGGCGGCCAAGGGAATGTTCAGACAATTGAAAACGCAGTGATTGCGGTTGTAGCAAAGCATCTGGGCGACGCAGTGCCAGCAAGAAAGACCTACTATCCCAGCATCGCTGCTTACACAACGCTGCTTGAGGCACATGGCCTTGAGACACAATGGGCACAACTCTACCAGCGCCCTACGCCACTGGAAGGCGCTTATGGAATGGAAAACTGGATTCGTCAGTTTAAGTGGTATTACTTCGAGGCGCTTCCCGTCGAATATCGCGCCGGAGCCTTAAAAGAAGTTCTGGCGGAGTTGGGACCTAAGCTCCACAACGCACAGGGCTGGTATGCCGATTACCGCCGATTGCGAATAATTGCGTTTAAACGCTAAGCAGTGGTACGCGTTCACGCTTTTATGGTCTAGACTTAGTTCTAGAAATGGCTCAAGAAGCGGTCACAGGGAGAAAGATTCCGGTTTCCGTTCTCGTCGCAGGCGCCTTCGCTGTAATCGTCCTGATTGCCGTTCTCGTTTATCTAAAGGGTCCCGCTCCAAAGCCCGTTGATAGTGGTTCTGCCACTGCGGAGGCGAAGGCTTATCTGCACTATCTCACGCTTAGCGACGTCAATATGCAGGCTAGCGAAAACTTCATGCAGCAGCAGGTGGTGGAAGTGGTAGGAAACATAAGCAACAACGGCCCGCGGAAACTTGCGCTGATAGACGTTTATTGCCTGTTTAAAGGTGTGGACGGTTCCGAGATATATCGAGAGCGCGTTTCCGTGCTACGGTCGGGCGGCGGCGTGGCTGCGCTTGGTCCGGGCGAAACACGCGCCTTTCGCCTTCCGTTTGATCAACTGCCCTCGGGATGGAATCAGGCGATGCCCGTGCTTGCGATTGCCCAGATTAAGTTTGCCGAATGAAAGTATTGCTTGCCGACGACGATCCAGATCAACTCGAACTGCGTTGCCTCCTGTTACAGAGGAGCGGTTTCGAAACCATTGCAGCCACCGACCAGGCGCAAGCGTTGCGTAACGCCAGCGAAGAGTCGCCGGAATGTGCCGTCGTAGATCTCTGTTTCCCCACGGAACAAGCCGGCCTGAGCCTGATTCGCGGGCTAAAGGATTTAAACGCCGCTATTCATGTGTTCGTGCTGACGGGCTTTGACCCCAAGCGGCTGGATCGTTTCCCTGAAAAGAACCTCGTGAGCGGGGTGGTTACGAAGAGCAGCGGCGCTTCAGCCAGCCTGGTGAAACTCCTGACTGCATTGCTTCGCAGCGGCGGGGAAAAACTACGCGACAGGCTGGTAAGTGAGGGCAGCCTGATTCTCGAAGTGAAAGTGATTCCGCGTTCCTCGAGGAGTGAGGTGATTGAGGCTTGGTCGCACGGCTTTCTAAAAGTAAAACTGGCGGCAGTGCCCGAAAAGGGAAAAGCGAACGCGGAAATGGTGGACGTGCTTTCGTCGTTCTTCGGCCTGCGTAAGAACCAGGTGGAGATTCTCTCAGGAGAATCGTCGCAGCGTAAGCGCGTGCGCGTCAGCAAATAACTTACTTGCTCGAAGCTGTGCCCGCTGCCGGCAACAATGAACTCCGTTTTTCCCTATCGTAATCAGCGGCAAGCTGTTTCGCTATCTTGGCTGCCACATCGGCGCTGGCGCCGCGGAATTTCGCTCCCAGGCTTTCCTGCGTTGTGGACCAAAGTACATCGCCATCCTTGTTGCAAAGGCGCACCGCTGCGTAAGCTTCATGCTTGCGCTCTTTGATGTGATGCGATTCGGAAGCATTGCCGCCTGCGTTGGCATAAACGCTTCCGGCTCTGTTGTACGTAGTGCCCCCACTATTCACTTTGGTGGCATTCTCATGCACGCCACTATTTTCGTCCGAGTCGAAGGTGTCGGTGAACGACTTGTCGTCGGCAGCGCCCTTAAGAACCGCATCGGCGCGCTCCGGATTATCGGTCAGGATGAACAGCTTGGTTGAATCAAGGCCCGCAATGATCAATTCGCGCAGAGCGTCAGCCTGCGCTCCGCCGGTTAACTGTGACACATAGATACGCTTCACTTGCAGAATGCTATCGACGCCGATGTCAGCACCGGTCTTCTGCGCGCCTAACGGGAGTCCTGACGCGATTAACAGGAAGAATGCGACTCTCATCAGCCTTTTCCCGCTAGTCTGGCTTCTTCATCCTGGAAAGTAACGCGCTGGCCCGTGCGTGCCTCCAGCGCCACAAGCGTTAGCCTTATGGCATTCTTATCAACGCGAAATACCATGGCTTGTTGCAGGCCCGCGTCATCCTGAAACCCCAATGTCAGAAAATGCTCGCGTTTCTTCGCCATCAGAAACAGCGGCGAGATGGCCACCGCCTCGAAATAGCGGCGGTTAACCTTTTGCCCGTACTCCAGCAGATTGATCCGCTCGTAGGGAATCTTCACCTGCGTGTACTTAGCATTGAAAACGAAGTAAGTCTGATCGGTTACTTCGATATCGCCTTGCTTGTTTGCTGGAATATCGGGTCGCGTGCCGCCCACATAGAGGGCTCGGCTGCCGGATTGGCTGCCGGCGGATGGAAACGTCAGCAGCGCAAAGGTCAGCGTCAGGGTTAAAAGTCGCATATTGGGCTCTGAAAAGATTCTCAGAACCAATGTGCAGAACATCTGCTACCTTTCTCCCGCGTCTTCGCCTGTCTTACGTCCAGACTTTCTCGACTGGTATGCCTTGCCGGCATAAATCGCACGACTCTGCATTCTTGTAATAAATGGCGTCAAGCTTGGCCAGGTAGAACAACGGCAGATTGCCAAAGTCCAGGATGGTCGGATTAGGCTGATAGACCGCCACCGCGATGCCGACTACATCCACGCCTTTGCTCTCCATCATTGCTCGCAGTTCGGTCAGACGGCGGCCGCTCCGCAGGATGTCGTCCACCAGCAGCACCTTGTCTCCGGGTAACGGTTCTATAAACTGGCGCAGCCGCATGGGAGCATCCGGACCTTCTTTCTCCGCCCAATAAACCTGGTGCGCATGCAAAGCTTCAGAGACACCGTAAGCGATGGGGAGACCTGCCGTATTGTCCGGACACACGATGCTAAGTTGCTTGATCATCGCGCGGATCTCGGGATCGGCTCGCAGGCGGCGGCTGAGACCTACGCTCAGTACTTTGGCATGTTGATAGTAGCGGAACGCCAGCGCCACTTGCAGATACTCATTCGCGTGCATGCCGTTGGAGTACTCAAAGTGGCCTTTCCTCAGCGCTCCTGTGTCAATTAACAAAGAAATGACTTCTTCATTCGTCGGAACTAAATGCATGTACTTAGTGTGCTCCTCTGCCCGCAATCACGTGGGGAATGGTTTTCACGATGATGGACCAATCCAAGCCCAGAGACCAGTTTTCTATATACGAAATGTCGAGCCGCATCCAGGCATTGAAGTCAATTGAGTCGCGACCGGCAATCGCCCACAAGCAGGTTAAGCCTGGACGCATGCGCATTCTGCGCCGCTGCCAGGGCTGGTACTGTTGCGCCTCTTCCGGTAAAGGCGGCCGCGGACCTACGATCGACATATCACCCACCAGGACATTTAAAAGTTGCGGCAGTTCATCAACAGAAAACTTGCGCAGCCAGCGGCCTAGCGGCGTGACCCTGGGATCGTCTGCGATCTTGAAAACGACTTGACGTTCGTTCAGATGTTCCATCTGGTGCCGGAGGTCCGCGGCGTTCGCCACCATGGAGCGGAACTTCAGCATGGTAAAGCGCCTTCCGTTTAAGCCGCAGCGCGACTGGCGGAAGATGACGGGTCCTGGCGAGGTGAATCTGATCAAAACTGCTACCAGCAGGAACAGCGGGGAGAGCAGCAGCAGTGCCAATGCGGAGACGGCTATGTCGAAAGTGCGCTTAAACACAAGGTTCAGGCTATCCAGAGGCGCGGCGGAGAAAGTGAGCAAGGGAGCCCCGCCTACTTTGTCGAGACTCATATCACTGTTCACATGCGGAAAGAAGTTGACGGCAACGCGCGTGCGCACTCCTTGTTCGTCGCAGGCCAGAAACACTTCTTCAAGAGTTCCCAAGCCGCTGCTCTCGACGCTGAAAATAACTTCGTCCACCACCTGATCCGCCAGTAGAAGCGGCAGTTTCGTCAGGCATTCTTGCACTGTCAGTTGGGCGGTTATCGCGATTTTGAAAGGTGTGCTGCGGCAAAGCATGTCCGCAAGAGCCTCTGTTTTTGCAGCGTTGCCCACCAGAACCAGATGATAGGGCGAACCGAAGCCCCGCTGGAAGGCGCCGATGAGCGTGGGCGAAAGGCCACGAAATGCAATCAGCAGCCAGAGGTCGTAAAGCAGAAACAGACTCAGGAAACTGCGGCTGAGGTCGAGCCGCAGCAGATATTCAAACAGCACGATTAGCAAAGCGCCCACCGTGACCTGTTTGAACGCCCTGCCAATCACCCGCAGGCCATTGGCGGAGTCAAGATATTCGTAGGTGCGTTGCAACAGGCCGCTGGCGATCCACACCACGACACAAAAAGCCAGCAGCAGGAAATGGATGTTCCGGTCGAGGTAGAAAACGCGATTCAGGCTCAGTTGAACACGAGTATAGTAAGCGACTTCAAATGACGCTATGGTGAGTAAGGCGTCGGCTATCGCATACAGCAGTTGAATTTTCTTGCGTTGATGCGCGAACAAGGCGGCACCTTTATCTTTTCTGCTAGAGAGGCCGCAAAGCCGCGTCCAGATCGGCCATGATGTCCTCCACCGCCTCAATACCCGCCGCCACGCGAACCAGGTTGTCTTTGATCCCCAATCGCTCGCGCATCTTCGGCGCAATGTCCCGGTGCGACGCGATAACAGGATACAGCAGCAGTGAATGGACGTCACCCAGCGAGGTTCCCGGCACCACCAGTTTCAGCCGGTTCATGAACTGCATCACCGACGCTTTATCGGCGCCCTTGATCTCAAAACTAAGAATGGCGCCGAACAAACCCGGGGCGAAAGACTTCTTAATTACGGCCGCATCGGGGTGGTTTGGATCGCCGCAATAGTTTACTTTTGCCACACAGGGATGGCCGCACAACCACTCCGCCAGCTTCTGGGCATTTTGGCACTGGCGTTCAAAGCGCAAAGCGAGCGTCTTAATGCCGCGCATTGTCAGATAGCTTTCAAAGGGACCTAACGTCCCGCCTGCAATGCGCGACAACATGCGCACTGTCTCATGATGCTGCTGATCGCTGATGACCAGACCTCCAAGAACATCTCCGTGTCCGGCGAAATACTTGGTGGCGCTATGCACTACGATATTGGCGCCCAGATCTAATGGACGAACCAACATGGGCGTCGAGAACGTGCTATCGACAATGAGACAGGCGCCGGCGGCACGCGTCAGCTTGGCAATTTCTTCGATGTCGCCTACACGTAGCGTCGGGTTGGACATGGTCTCCATGAACACGCAGCCGGGCTTTTCCTTTTCAATAGCCGCTTTCACTGCATCCAGGTCACAGATGTCCACATAACTCGTTTCCACATTGAACGGCGCGAATATGTGGTCGAACATCTTTACGGTGGCGCCGTAAATGGCGCTGGCGCTCAGTATTTTGGGAGCCCGGTCGAGCAGTCCTGCCTGGAAGGCAAGTTGCAATCCCGTCATTCCTGAAGACGTTGCCAGCGATCCAAAGCCGCCCTCAAGCGCGGTAGTAAGTTCCTCTAAGGCATCGTTAGTCGGGTTACTGTAGCGCGAGTAACTGGGACCTTCTTCTTCGTGCCCGAAGATACGATCGAGCGTCTCGGCGGAGTCGTAAAAGTAAGTGGAGGAAAGATAGATAGGAGTAGTGGAAGGAACCGCCAGTTGCGGGACGCGTCTGCGATCCCCGGTGTGCACTACTTTCGTTTCGAACTTCATTTTCGTTTCCAGCGGACACCGTCTTTGGTGTCTTCCAGTACAATTCCTTTCTCTAGCAACAGGGCGCGAATCTCATCCGAGCGTTTGAAGTTGCGCGACTTCTTGGCCGCGTTGCGTTCCTCGATAAAGGCTTCGATTTCGACGTCTGAGGGTCCCGCGTCTGCTGCGTCCGCAGCGACAGCAGGGCGCTCCCCCTGCTTCAGCACATCGAACACGCTATCGAAAATTTCCAGCACGCGCGCCGCGTCCCAACGATTTTCTTCGCGCATCTGTTCTTCGTCGAGCGCGGTGTTCATGGCGCGGACATATTCAAAGACCGCGGCGAGCGCTTCGGCGGTATTCAGGTCGTCGTCCATGCCCTCTTCAAACTGCCTGATGGCCTCGGCCGAGCGCGCTGAAAGTGCTTCGTTACGGCCGGGGGCAAGGCGCGCCGACGAAATGCGAAGTTCAAAGTCGCGTATACGTTCGATGCTCTTTGCAGCCGCCTTCAGGCCGTCGAAGGTGAAGTTCAGCTTCTTACGATAGGGCACGGAAGCCAGCAGATAGCGGATGGCCTCGGGAGCATATTCCAATTCCAGCAGATCGCGCAGAGTATAGAAATTGCCCAGCGACTTCGACATCTTCTGCGATTCGATATGCAGATGCTCGGAATGGAGCCAGAAGCGCGCGAATGGCCTGCCGGTGATGGATTCCGACTGCGCAATCTCGTTCTCATGATGAGGGAAGATCAGGTCTACTCCGCCGGCGTGGATGTCCAGGGTCTCGCCCAGGTAACCCATCGCCATGGCCGAGCATTCGATGTGCCAACCGGGTCTGCCGTCACCAAAAGGCGCGGGCCAAAACGGTTCGTTTCCCTTACGCCCTTTCCATAGAACGAAGTCGCGTGCGTCCGCTTTGTCGTATTCGTCCACATCCACGCGTGCGCCCGAGCGGATGCCGCTGAAGTCGTTGTGGGAGAGCTTGCCATAACCGGGAAAAGCGGAGATGCGGAAGTAAGTGGAGCCGTCCTTTGTGTAAGTGGCGCCTTTTTTTTCTAACTCCTCAATGGCAGTTACCATTTCGGCAATGTGTTTTGTTGCGGCCGCGACGTGTTCCGGTTGCTCCAGACGCAAACTGGCGGCATCCTCGAAAAACGCCTTGGTGAAAACCGCCGTATACTCCTCCATCGACTTGTTTTCTTTGGCCGCATTCAGGATGATCTTGTCTTCCACGTCGGTTACGTTCAT
>PLRJ01000082.1 GCA_003163855.1 Bryobacterales bacterium
GAGTCAGGGGCTGGGGGTAGGGGTGGTGGAGCGGAAACCAGCCCGGAATGTCCCCGAGGGGCTTCTCGGTTGTGGGAAGAGGGAGGAGTTCACACGTACCCTTGTCCATGGCCTACGTGGAGGATGTTGATGGCGTAGCGCGCTTCGCCGTTGACGCGAGAAGAAGTTATGAGGAAATACCGAGCATGGCTGCTGGTGTGCGCCGGAAGCTTGCCACGGCGACATTCTTTCGGAGATGGCGAATGAGTAGGGGCGGCCGGCCAGCACCTTCCGGGAAATTCTGATGCGGCTTTAACGCCTCTCCTATCACTAACCTCCTTGCAGACCTAATGTTGGGCTTTTGGTCGCCCGATGGGTCCTTTAGAGGTTCGTAGACAGTGCCCAGCCGAGAGTCGCATTTGGACGTAGCCAGCGGGTTGATCGCGCCGGGCGATGTGGCGGGCGATTCAGGTGGGCGTCGACCTGGTGCGCCGATGCCCGTAATGCGGCCGAAGCTTCCTTCGACACGGCAACTGGTGCCTTATTTGCGTGCGATTGAAGAACGGCGATCGTATTCCAATAGCGGTTTGCTGTGCCAGAAGCTGGAGAGTGAACTAAGCCGTCATCTGCATTGTCAGCAGGACCTGGTGATTACGGCGGCGAGTGCGACTGCGGGAATTACGGCAGCGCTGCTGGCGTTGGATCTTGGTTCGAATGCGACCTGTCTTATGCCTTCGTGGACGTTTGTGGCGACACCGCATGCGGCCTGGGCGGCCGGCATGGAGCCGTTTTTTATGGATGTAGACCGGCGCACCTGGGCACTTGATGCGGCGGAAGTCAGGCGTGCACTGGCTGCACGGTTATGTGCGCCGCGGGCCATCGTAGTGGTGTCTCCGTTCGGCGCTCCGCTGGATTTGACGGCGTGGCAGAAGTTGCAGCAGGAGACCGGAATCCCGATTATTGTGGATGCGGCGGCGGGATTTGATACGGTGCGGTTCAGTTCTTTGATCTCGGTGGTGAGTCTGCATGCGACCAAGATTCTGGCGGCGGGCGAGGGTGGCTTCGTGGTGGCGCCGACTGCGGAGATGCGGGACCGATTGAAGAGCTGCAGCAATTTTGGATTTTTGGGAAGCCGTGTGGCGCAGCGCCGGGCGGTGAACTCGAAATTGAGCGAATATCACGCGGCGGTGGCGCTGGCAAGTTTAGAGGGGTGGCCGGCCACTCGTTTGCGGCATCTGCAGATTGCCTCTTGGTACCGCAAGGGGCTCTCGCCTATACCGGGAGTCGCGTTACAGCCGGGTTACGGCGAAGGTTGGGCGTGCGGCACCACAAATGTCTTGTTAGAAGGAGACTCGGCCGAGAGCATCGGACGCTACATGTTGCGCGAGGGCGTGGAGACGCGTATGTGGTGGGGAGCGGGATGTCACTTGCAGCCGGCGTTTGCGGCCTGCAGTCGCGGGGAGTTGCCGCAGACCGAGTTTCTGGCAGCGCACACATTGGGCCTCCCTCACTTTCCGGATATGGAAAAGGCGGATGTGGATCTGGTTTGCCGCGTTCTGGGTAAAGCACTTCGAAGCAGGGCGAGCGGCCGGCGCGCCAGTTGATGTCGATCTGAAAATACGAAGGCCGGGATCATCCTTGTTGGGATGTCCCGGCCGATTCGGAAAGGGCGCGAAGCGCGCTGTCTACGCCTGAATCTTTTTGCGGCGGATCAGCGAGAGAGCGATGAGGGGGAGGCTGAGCAGAGCGAGTGTACCGGGTTCCGGTGTGGCCGAGGATGCGGAGACGGCGGGAGTCGTAGAGACGATGGTGGCGGAGTAGTCGAGGCCGAAGGACCAACCGGCAATCTGTTCGACGGTGAAGCTGAGCGTGTTGGCGCCGGTGTGGAGATCGCTGAGAATGTTCAGACCGGCAGCGGTGGCGGCGGAGCAGCCGATGGTGAAATCGGAACAAGTCGTGTAGGTGTTGCCGGTGGTGGGCGCCATGGGTACGACCATCACGCCGTTGACGGAGACCGAGGTTGTGTCATCGGCCATGACGATCAAAGAGGCGAGGGTGGGAGTGCCTTGAATGTTGAAGCTGTCGGTAAAGGTGACTTCGGTTCCGTTTGCCGGCACGACATAACCGGGTTGGTTGGGGTTGCCGGACTGGGTGTAGGAAACCCACGAGGTGCCACTGAAGGCGGGCGACCATTGCGGGTTGGGGCTGATATTGACAGTGGCCGAACCGCTGTTATTGGCAGTTTCCGAGGCGCTGCTGGCCAGATAGAGGGTGGAACCATAGGAAGCGGAAGCAAGAACTGAGAGACCACCGAGGATGAGGGCTTTTGAAATGATTGTTTTCGTTTTCATGGACCCATAGTCGCTGGAAACAGAGCGCGCGGACAATTGCCTCAGGTGGAGTAACTACCCTTGGATCTAACGACTTAAGGTCGGCGAGCAGGGCGAAAAACGAGGTTGAATGAGCCGCCTGGTAATGGCTTAAGTCCAACGGTTGTTTATGGGCTAGGAGAGTGGAAAAGCCAAGCGGGACGGGCAGTTAAGAGTGTCGGAGGAGCAGAAACGACTCGGGTGGCGGTTTGGTACGGGAACTAAACTCCCGGTACCTTTCAACCTCATTTATCTGCTGTTATGATTCGGCAAAGCGCATCACTTACGACCTGCGGAGGATCGCAATGAAGCAACGCCAGCCCACGGACGAAAGCTGAGTGGAGACGCGATGAAAACTGTAACTGCGTTCTTCTCTGGCCTAGTTGCGTTTTTATCGGAAATGATCGCACTGTTCAAAATACTGAGAGCAGTTGCGGATCAGGATCAGCCGGTCAAGTCGGCTCAACCTAATGAGGAGGTAGAGCGGCGATGGCAGGATGGTGATCCACTTTCGCAAAAGCAGAAGCAGTCGATCTAGTCGCGGAAGCAGGTTCCGGCGGCTAGGAGGCGTGGGGCTGTGCGGTTCAAAAAATCATGGCAGGCTTTTTAGCTCGGCCAGTTCGGATAAGACTTGTTTCCACTCTTTTGGTTTGTGTTTGGTGTGAAAGGGTGCATTCAGGTCGCGATAGAAGGTGAGCAATTCGGCCTTAATGGCTGGTGTCACCGTGGTGAAGTGTTTGCTGGCCAACTTGTTTAACAAAAAGGCCTGCGAATCGTCGGCGAGCGCGTATGCGCCTGGTGCGGTGAAGGCGCCGACGTCGTAGTTTTCGTCCGGCAGAACAAGCGTTTTGGATTGTTCACTCTTTAGTTTGCCGGCGTATTGCAGCGAAGCCCGATTGAAGCTTTGCATAAACAGGTCTTCCACCGCAGGCGTGGGCATTTTGAACTTGAGGTCGGCGAGGGGGCCGATCGGCGGGAGCAAGCGAAGCAGAAAGGCGAGAAACTTTTCCAAGGGCGAGGGCTCTTCCAGGCGTTTTCCCCACTCCTTTTCATAACTTGAACGCTTCATGATGTAGACAAAGCGGCGGCGGGTGGCGCTGGGCTGGGTCTGGTGAATTTCGTCTTTTTTCTGGGCCCAGGCAATGCGCGTTGCAGTGGGGATGATGCGACTGACGGCGCTGCGATAGGAGTCGATGGCGGTGTTGAAGTTGCCGAACAGGTCGCTCAGTTCCAGCCCGTAGGTATCGCGAAAAGCGCGCGAAACCAGATCGTTCGCGACATAGAAGCCAATGAAATCGTGGTAGGCCTGCGGTGCGAAATTTCCTTTGGCTACCTCGAGCACGTCGAAACTGTACTCGGTCTTAAGGTGATAGGCGGGGCTCTCTTCGTAGGTGACGACGGAACCGAATTTCCTGCGCAAGCGCGGATAAAGAATGGGTTCACTGACATTGGTGGCGTAGCGATGTCCATCTAAATCGCCGACGTAGTGTGAGAGTGCACCGAGCGAGAAAGCGAGTTCATTCAGGCTTTGGGAATCATGCAAGAGGGCCAGAATGAAATCGCCGGTGCGAACGTAATGGGTGAGATCGCTGAATTGAGCGCTGCCGTGGGGATAGTAGCCGAGGTCTTGAATGATAGCGCCGCCGTAGGCATAGCCGTGAGCGGTCTTGAGTTCTTCGGGTGTCGCTTGGGGATATTGAGCTAGCAGGGCGCTGCGGAGTTGTACATCCCACAAGGCGTCGATCAAGGCCTCGTGAGACAGCACTGAATAAGGGCAGGCGGCTTTTGTGCACAAAAGAAGAAAGGCGAGGAGCCGCAGCGGGTTCATCGCCTTTATAGTTGCAAATGGTATGCGGGTGAATTCTCCCGCAGGGAATTAGTTATTGCCTATTTCCACGTTGATGGTACGCGGCTTGGCTACTTCCTTCTTCGGAAGCTTAATGGTGAGAACACCATTCTTGTAGTCGGCCTTCACCTGGTCGCCCTCGACGGTCTCGGGCAGGCTGAAGGCGCGCACAAAGGAGCCATAGGAACGCTCGATCCGATGGAAGCCTTTGCCGCCATTGTGGGAATCGAATTTGCGCTCGCCCTTCAGAGTTAGCGTGCCATTCTCCAACTGGATGCCGACATTCTTCGGATCGACATCCGGAATATCAGCCTTCAGGATGATTTCGTTCTCGGTCTCATAGATATCGACAGCGGGGGACCAGGGGCGTTGACCGGGTTCGCTGAGCAAACGCGAGAGCGAATCCTGGAAAAGCCGGAGGCCGGCCGGGAACTCATCAACTTCGGTAGCAAAAAAGGGGTTGTATTTACTGACAGCCATTTTAGATTTCCTCCTATCCAACTATTGGATACAACTAAAGCATATAATCTGCGCGTCTTCTTGTCAAGTAACCTCAGTAGAAATTTTCATGTTCTTTCTCGCCTCGTCCAACATCTCTTTCCCGTATATGTCTACCCTTACTGAAGGCGCAAAAGCGCCCGCTATCTCCACGACGACTGACACTGGTGAACCGTTCACGCTGGCCTCTTTAAAGGGGAAGAACGTTGTTCTGTACTTTTACCCGAAGGCGGATACACCGGGCTGCACCAAAGAAGCGTGCGAATTTCGGGACACCAGCAAGAAGTTCAGCAAGGAAAACACCGTCATTGTCGGTGTTTCGCCCGACAAGAGCGCGGCGCAGGCTAAGTTCAAGCAGAAGTTCGATTTGCCGTTCACGTTGCTGGCGGACGAGGACCACAAAGTAGCCGAGGACTATGGGGTCTGGAAGGAAAAGAGCATGTACGGCAAGACGTATATGGGTGTTGAGCGAACAACGTTCGTCATCGATACCAAGGGCGTGATCAAGAAGATTTTCCCCAAAGTGAAGGTGGAAGGCCATGCCGAGGAGGTGCTGGCCGCTATCGGGTAGGCGATCATTAGATTAACGTGTCTCAATCAAATAGCCGCCGTTATCCCGCCCATCCTTTATTAGGTGTGGGCGCCCTGATCTTCGGCGAGGAGGGCGTGCTGCTGGTGGAACGCGGGCGACCTCCGTTGGAAGGGTATTGGTCGCTGCCAGGCGGCTTAGTGGAGACAGGGGAGCGGCTGGAAGACGCGGTGGTGCGCGAGGTTTGGGAAGAGACGGGCCTGGACGTGCGGGCAGGACGTATCGCCACGATCTTTGAGCGGATCATGCCGGGGGCGGCTGCGGCCGAACAGCCGGGAAAGTGCGAGTATCATTATGTGCTCGTGGATTTTTACTGCCAGGTAGTAGGTGGGAAACTGCGCGCGGGCGACGATTCGAAGGCGGCGCGCTGGTTTGCGCTGCCGGAGCTTGCGTCGCTAAAACTCACAGAAGGAACACGCGAAGTGATTGAAGCGAGCTGGGAGTTGCCTGCAACCTGCGCCTACGTCACTCGGCCTAAAGTTCATGTCGTTTAGCAGTTTGCAGACGTTGCAGTTTCCGGAGTTGATTGAGCTTGTAGCTGGTTATGCGGGAAGCGGCGCCGGGCAGGAACTGGTACAGGCTTTGGAGCCGCATTCGGACCGGTGGGCGCTTGAAGCGGGCTTGGCGGATGCGGCGGAAGGCATTGCTTATCTAGGGGATGCCAGCGGATCGGAACCTGGCAAGGGTGGTTTACTGCGGCTGCGTTTCGACCAGGTGCGCGATGTGGAAGGGCAGATCCGCGTGTTGAAAATGGAAGGCGCGTCGCTGGATGGCGCGCAGATTCTGGATCTGTTCCACACGCTGGCGCTGGCGGGCGAGTATCGCGGCGTACTGAGCGGGCAATCGCAGCGTTTTCCGCGTCTAGCGGCGCGGGCGCAGCAACTGGCTGACCTGCGCCCTTTGGCGAAGCGTTATGCGCGCACCTTTCTGCCGGACGGAAGCCTGGCGGATGAAGCCAGCGTGGCTTTGGGGCGCATCCGTCGCGAATTAGAGAAGCAGAAGAAGGGCATACAAGAGTCGCTGGAGCGGTTTATTCGGGCGCATCGCGAGGACGGGACGCTGCAGGAAGATTTTGTCACCATCCGTGAAGACCGGTTTGTGGTGCCGATTGTTGCCGGACACAAAGGGCGCGTAGATGGCGTGGTGCATGGATCGAGCGGTACGGGAAGGACATTGTTTTTGGAGCCGCTGGAGACGATCGGGCTGAATAATCAGCTGGTGCGGCTGCGCGAGGAAGAATTGCGCGAAGTGGAGCGCATTCTGGCGGAGGTAACGAATAATCTGCGTGAGCATGCGGACGAGATTGCGGCGACGTTCGAGGCGCTGAGCGAGTTGGACTGCATTTTCGCGAAGGCGGGCTTTGCGCGTGCTTACAATGCGGTGATTCCGAGGTTCAGTCCGGCGGCGGGGGCGCGCAAGCTGGTGCTGCGCGAGGCCCGGCATCCGCTGCTTGAGACGGTGTTGCGGAAGCAGCGTAAGCCGATAGTGCCGATCGGGTTCGATTTGTCGGATGAGCGGCGCTGCCTGCTGATCAGCGGTCCGAACACGGGCGGCAAAACCGTGACGATGAAGACGGCGGGGCTGCTGGCGTTGATGGCACATGCGGCGCTGCCGGTGCCGTGTGCGGAGGCAGAGTTTCCGCTGCTCGACGATGTGCTGGCCGATATTGGCGACCAGCAGTCGATTGAGGAGAGCTTGAGCAGTTTTTCGGGGCACTTGCTGCATGTGAAGCAGATGCTGGAGCAGGTGACGCCGGACAGCCTGGTGCTGCTGGACGAACTGGGACGGGCGACTGATCCGGAAGAAGGCGGCGCGCTGGGTGTGGCGATGCTGGATGAGTTTAGGAAGTCGGGTGCGTTTTGCCTGGCATCGACGCATCTGCTGCCATTGAAACTGTATGGGACGCGGACGCAGGGTGTGCTGAATGCGTCAATGGGATTTGACGAGGCTACGCTGCAGCCGACGTATCAATTGAGGTTGGGTATGCCGGGAAAATCGGCCGGCATCGATATTGCGACGCGCTTGCAGTTGCCGGAAGCGCTTCTGGCGCATGCGCGTTCGGTGGTGCCTCGTCTGCAGGCGGATTTTCAGGAGTTGTTATCGGAGTTGCACCGGCAGACGGAAGAGAATGCTTTGCGCGGGCGCGAATTGGAGCAAGCGACGGCGGCGTTGAAACAGCGCCAGGAGGAATTGGAGAGGGAGGGATTGCGGCGCGAGCAGGCCCGGCAGAGGGAATGGGAGCGGAAGTCGGAAAACCTGGTGGCGGATTTTGAGGCGCGGGCGCAGTCGATGATGGAGCGTGTGTCGGGCGCGGGGGAACTGCGCAAGGCGGGCGAGCAGGCGCAGCGGCTGATAGCGAAGACCAAGCGTGAGTTTAAGGAAGAGGCGCAGAGCGTGATGGCTCCGCCGCCGGAAGCGTCGAAAGCGGCGTTAGCGCCTCTGCGTTTAGAAGAAGGCGTCAAGGTCCGCTTGAAGGACGTGCGAGAGGTTGCGACGGTGCGGCGGCTGTTGAAGAACGGCATGGTGGAAGTAGAAGCGGGGTTCATGAAGATGCAGGTACCGCGCGAGGATATTGTCGAGACGGTGACGAGCGCGGCGGCGCAATCGAAGCTGCCGAAGAATGTACGGTTGGAGTCGGGACCTACCTGGGACGTGGCGTATCGCGAGTTGAATGTGATTGGGCAGCGGGCGGAAGAGGCGATTGAGCAGGTGGATAAGTTCATCGATTCGGCGGCACTGGCATCGGTCCAAAGGGTGCGGATTATCCACGGACATGGCATGGGAGTGCTTAAGCGGGCGGTGAGTGAGCATTTGAGTTCGAGTCCGCATGTGAGCCGGTTTTATGGCGCGACGCAGGCGGAAGGCGGGGCCGGAGCGACGATTGTGGAGTTACGGGAGTAGGTTGCTTAGTGTTCTCGATTTCGAGCATAATAAAGATCGGAAACGAGACTGACGATTTTGGCAACGCTACTGCATCCACCAAGCATTCCAGGTTATTCCTTCGACCAGGCTCCCGATTTGACAAAACCGGCGGAGCGTGAACGGCTGAGTACGAGCGCTATCAAGGCGTTTGTGAAGATCGCGGAGAAGTGGGACTTGAATGAGGCGCAGGCGCGGGGTTTGCTGGGGGGGATAGCGTCTTCCACCTATCACGCGTGGAGGACACAGCCGGAGGGTAAGAAGTTGGATCAGGACGCGCTGATGCGGATTTCCCTGGTGATTGGCATCTACAAGGCGTTGAACATCTACTTTGGCAAGCCTTGGGCGGATCGCTGGGTGACGCTGGCAAACCGCGGGCCGATGTTTTCGGGTAATGCGCCAGTTGAGTATATGCTGCGGCAAGGGCAGCCGGGAATGATGCAGGTTCGGCGCATGCTGGATAGCTGGCGCGGCGGACGTTGAAGCCGCCGCTTCGCCGTTTTAGTTGCAGCGGGTTTCATCGGCTGATTCCGTCCCGCTACAGCGAATGGGGCACTGTTCTGGCCGACATCACGGACGGCATCAAGATGCTGGAAGATATTGTGATGCTGGACGGTGCGACTAACGACCGCGTGCAGGGTGAACAGCAGGGGCTCAGCGGCATCAGCACGTATGAGCTGGTCTATGGTATTCCGAATTCGCACATCGTCAATGCGGCGTTCACGCATACCAGCGATGCCGGTTCGCGCTTTAACGATCACGCACGCGGCGGCTGGTATGCGGCCGGTGAGTTGGAGACATCAATTGCTGAAGTTGCGTTTCACAAGGCCAGGCGCTTGCGCGAGATTGTTGTCCCCGATCTTCCGGAGAACCGGCCAGACCGAGAGACTTCCACTTTCGATGATTGGCTGGCGGATTTTGAGGCGGCGTTTCATGTGTTAGCGCCAGCCAAGAATTTTGCGAAGTATCTTGAGGCGGGCCCCATACCTCAGTGCTATGCCGCTTCGCAGCAGTTAGCGCGGGAGTTGATCGGCGACCAGTCGAATGGTCTGGTGTATCCAAGCGTTCGACGCAAAGGCGCGCGTTGCCTGGTGTGCTTCCGACCGGCGCTGGTCTACAATCCGCGACTGGGCGAGAGGATTGAGCTGGAGTTCGTTGCCACTAAGACAGGCTACAAACATCAGGTACGCCGCTGAGACTTCCCGGAACGTCCGGGCACTGCGCTTTCGCGGATGCAACAATACGATGCCGCGCTGAAGAACGTTCTCACGCGCGGGAACTCTGGTTTTCTGTCGAGACTGATGGGAGTTGTATTTTGGCGAGCCGGCGATGAGAATGGAGAGCCGGATTGGCGCAAGTGGACTGTCGTTCGAGGTCCGAATGGTGGATATATGGAGCTTGGACGGCGATCCCTTGCTGGAGAGCGAGATCCTGGATGACCATATGGTTCGCATTTTGGCGCGGCAAGCGGATACGCGGCGTGCGGTCCGCAGGGTCTCAGAGAAAATTGCTGTTAGCGGTTCGGAGCGTCGAGCCAAGGCATTGGCGGCGTTGATGCTGCTGGCTGGGTTGCGCAGTCTGGCTGGTTTTATAAAAGAGATGTGCCGATTTTGACCGAAATTGTGGATCACGGAATTTTGCTACCATAGCGCCATGGCCCGCTTATTGATAGGGATTACCGTCTTCGCTCTACTTGCTATGTCCGCCCAACCCACCAGCTACTCCGATAGCATCCGCGCCTGGCAGGCACATCGCGATGAAGGGCTGCGCGCGCCGGATAGCTGGCTTACTTTGGTGGGTCTGTTCTGGCTGAAGCAGGGTGACAACACCATCGGTGCGGCAAGCAGCAATGACTTTGTGTTGCCGAGCCATTCGGCGCCGGAGCATGTGGGAAAGCTTCATCTGGCGGGCGACAAGATTGAGTTTATCCCGGCGACGGCTGATTTGGGGGCGCCTCGAACCTTGCGCTATGACGGCGAAAAGCCGAGCGTGGTGAAGGCCGGCAGCGTTTCGTTCTTCATCATTAAGCGAGGCGATCAGTTTGCGGTGCGCGCCAAAGATTCGGAAAGTCCGGTGCTGAAGCACTTCACCGGGATGCAGTATTTCCCCATCAATCCGGCGTTCCATTTTGAGGCAACGCTGATTCCGGATGTAAAGAAGATCCCGATTTCGAATGTTCTCGGCAAGACGGAAGAGGAGGAGAGCCCAGGGTTTGTGGAATTTACGTACGCGGGCAAGCAGTATCGCCTCCGGCCGATTTACGAAGGCAAAGGAGCGCAGAAGACGCTGTACTTCCTGTTTAAGGACCTGACGAATGCGACGTCTACTTACCAGGCAGGGCGCATGCTGAATACGCCTTTGCCGAAAGACGGCAAGGTGGATCTGGATTTCAACCGGTCGTACAACCCGCCGTGTACTTTCACGCCTTATGCCACATGCCCGCTACCTCCGAAGGAGAATCGGCTCGACCTTGCAGTGGAAGCTGGTGAGAAGCGTTATGGTTCCGGACACGCGGAATTTCCGGACGTGACCCGTTAAATCTAAATGGTCCTGATTGCGGACGCGGCCGATGCCGGCAAGCGCCTGGATTCGTTTGTGCATGAACGGTTGCCTAAGTACAGCCGGTCGCGGGTGCAGGGGTGGATTAAAGAGAATCTCGTACAGGTGAATGGAGCAGCGGCGCGCGCGTCGTATGCGCTGCGCGGCAGCGAAACCATCGATCTTCAACCGGCGGAAATGGTGCCGTTGAAAGCCGAAGCTGAAGATATCCCGCTGCAGATTCTTTACGAAGATGAAGACGTCATCGTCATCGACAAGGCGGCCGGTATGGTGGTTCATGCTGGGGCGGGCCATCGCGACGGCACGCTGGTGAATGCCTTATTGCATCACTTCGAGAGTTTATCGAGCGTGAATGGCGAACTGCGGCCGGGCATTGTTCACCGGTTGGACCGTCAGACCAGCGGCGTGCTGGTGGTGGCTCGCACGGATGCTGCGCACCAGGCGCTGGCGGCGCAGTTTCAAAGCCGCGAGGTGGAGAAGATCTATCTGGCGCTGGCGCACGGGCGCATGGAACAGATTACGGGCAGAATCACCACGCCGATTGTGCGCGACCCTGTTCGCCGTACCCGAATGGCTGCGAGCCGCGTCGGCAAGGGGCGTGCGGCACTCACTGAATATCGCCTTTTGGAGCAATTCCCGCTGCTGAGTTACTTAGAGATCAAGATCGGCACTGGGCGTACGCATCAGATTCGGGTGCATCTGTCGAGCGTGCGGCATCCGGTTTATGGCGACCGCCTTTATGGCGCACCGGCATCCATTGCCGGCTTTCCCAAGCTGGATCGGTTCTTTCTGCATGCGCATAGGCTGACCTTCCGGTCGCCATCAACGGGAGAAATAATCACGGTGGAAAGTCCGCTGCCGGAAGAGTTGGTGGACGTTTTGGAAAAGGTCCGCGAGAGCGCCGGATAGAATGGTGGCACATCAGATGAAGTTTGCTGCCTTATCCATTATGGCCGTCGTGCTGGCTGGCGCCGTCACGCTTGGCAGACCGCAACAGCCCGCCCCCGCGCAGGACGAATCGGGCACGTTCCGGTCGGAAATTACTCGCGTCAACATGCTGTTTACCGTGACCGACAAAAGAGGCCACTTCGTAACAGACCTGACCAGGGGCGACTTCACGGTGGCCGAGAACAAGAAGCCGCAAGAGATTCTGGAGTTTACGGCGGAAAGCGATTTGCCGCTGCGGTTGGCGATCCTGATTGATACCAGCGGCAGCATTACCGATCGTTTTCATTTTCAGCAGGAGGCCGCCGACAACTTTGTCCACGGTGTCATGCGGCAGCAGGATAAAGCGGCGGTGATTGCGTTTGATAGCTCGGCTGAGCTGGTGGCGGATTTAACAAACGACATCGGGGTGCTGGAAAAGGCGATACGCGAGCTGCGTCCCGGCGGCGGAACAGCGCTCTACGATGCTATCTACTTTGGCTGCAAAGAACGGTTGATGAAAGATCAGCCGATGTACAAGTACCGGCGCGCGATGGTAATTCTGAGCGACGGCACGGACAACGCGAGCCGCTATAGCCGCGAGCAGGCGCTGGAGATGGCGCAGCGGGCGGATACTGTGATTTACACGATTTCGACCAATATCAGCCACATTGAAACCGACGGCGACAAGGTGATGCATTACTTTGCCGATCAGACCGGCGGCACGGCGTTCTTTCCGTTTGAAGCGAAGGACTTGAATCAATCGTTCGAGAACATTGCGAACGAGCTTCGGCATCAGTACAACTTGTTTTATCGTCCTGAGCCCTTGAAGAATGATGGACTTTACCACCGGGTTCAAATCAGCGTGAGGGGGCGTAAGGATTTGATAGTTCACGCGCGCAAGGGATACTATGCGCGGCGCGATGTAGTCGCGGGCACGTAGAGATTTACGCAATCGTCAGATAAAACAATCCACATCGCAATTGTTTGGAGATATACTAAGAGCACTCCCCCAGCAGCTGCATAATTGCGGCCGCCCCGTGCCTTGAAAGGAACATTATGGACGAAAAAGAACGCGCTCGGACACTGACGGCTACCCTCGGCCAGATTGAGAAGCAGTTTGGTAAGGGCTCCATTTTGCGCCTTGGCGCGAAGGAGGCGATTGTTCCTGTATCGTCCATTTCCAGCGGGTCCATTTCTGTTGATTACGCACTAGGCGTAGGGGGCTTTCCGCGCGGGCGTATTTGCGAGATTTACGGGCCGGAATCGTCGGGGAAAACAACGCTGGCCCTGCAGGCTATTGCCGAAGCTCAGAAACTTGGCGGGATGGCGGCGTTCATCGACGTGGAGCATGCGCTGGATCCCATCTATGCCAAGGCTTTAGGAGTGGACACGGACAATCTGCTGGTTTCGCAGCCCGACTTTGCCGAACAGGCGCTGGAGATCACCAACGCGCTGATTTCCTCCGGGTCAATTGACGTGCTGGTGGTGGATTCAGTGGCGGCGCTGGTGCCAAAGGCTGAGTTAGACGGCGAAATGGGCGATTCGCATATGGGCGTGCAGGCGCGCCTGATGTCGCAGGCGATGCGCAAACTGACCGGTACGGTGGCCAAGTCGAATACCTGTTTGATTTTCATCAATCAGATTCGCGAAAAGATTGGCGTGATGTTCGGCAATCCGGAAACGACCAGCGGCGGCCGGGCTTTGAAGTTTTATTCGTCCGTCCGCATCGACATTCGCCGTATTGCAGCTATTAAAGACGGCGACGTGGTGACCGGCAACCGGACCAAGGTCAAAGTGGTGAAGAATAAGGTCGCGCCGCCTTTCCGGGAGGCCGAGTTCGACATTATTTATGGTGAAGGCATCTCACGTGAGGGCGACCTGCTGGATCTGGGAGCGGTGCATAACGTTGTAGAGAAGAGCGGCTCGTGGTTCAGTTACAAGGGCGAGCGCATTGGCCAAGGGCGGGAAAATGCGCGGACGTTTCTGAAGGAAAATCCCGATTTTCGGACTCGGATTGATGCTGAGTTAAGGAAGGCTTTGGGTTTCGGTAAAGTTTCGGCGGGTGAGACAGAAATCGCTCCTGGACCCACGCCGATTGATGCAGTGAAGACAGCGTCGGCGAAGCGCTAATCATTGCTAATCATTATTGTTGCCATCCATCAAGGCGGCGTCGGCATCACTGATACCGATGGATCACACACTTACTGAAACACAAACCTGGCCAGATCTATTGATTGGCCTGTACGATAAATTGACCGGCCGCGGCGCTGAGATCACCTATGAGTTCAAGAACCTGGAGATTCAGGTTCCAAGTTCCGCATCGGAGAGCGCTGTTCACGCTCCCTGGAAGATTTCCGGGGTGGTAAAAATCCGTACACAAGATGAAAAGACTGCTGCCCGTTCTTGATCTGGATTTGCAGATTGAGCATGAGGGACATCGGCTTGCACTACAGGGGTCAGGCCGGCAGTTTGTGGCTAAGTTTCAGAGTCTAAGGGCTTTAATCCATTTTGGATTGCGTGTCTGGCCCTTCCGAAAGTTGGCGCCCGCAAGTTTGCGGCTGCGCATCGAGTGGAAGGGCCGCCGCCTTTCGTAACACATTTTTCGCAAATCCCCCTATCGCGCTTTTCTCTGATAACCTGAGAAGTTGGAGGAGTGCGTCACGCGCTATCCCCCTGAAGGTGTTCTCAAATGGAATCTGAAAACGATAGCGTTAATGGTGTGTCTGATGGGGCTCACTTGGCTGATGTGAGCGAAGCGAAAGCCGCTGGTACCAGCGTGCAAGATGCGGCCGGGTTGATAGCCGAAGCCCACGCGGAGCGCGACCGGATCGCCAAGGACAAGGCGGAAATACAGGATCTTTTGCAGCGGCGACAGGCCGAGTTTGAGAATTTCCGCCGGCGCAGCGAGCGCGAGCGCGGTGAGTTGCTGGAATTTGCGTCCATGGACACGGTGAAAGCACTGCTGCCGGTGCTGGACGACTTTGAACGTGCGCTCAAAGTGGAAAGCGCCGATTCCGAATATGCCCGCGGCATGGAATTGATTTATCAGCGTTTTTATGAAGCGCTGAAGCGGCTTGGTCTGGAGCCGATCTCGGCTGAAGTACCTTTATTTAATCCGCACATACACCACGCGGTTGAGATGGTAGATACTAAAGATCACCCCGACCAGACTATTCTGGAGGAATATCAACACGGATATTACTTCAAGGGAAGGCTGCTTCGTCCGGCCATGGTGAAGGTAGCCGTTAACCAGTAACGAGCGCGGTAAAAGGAAGAATTCGACGTAGATGAGTGTGGCCAAACGGGATTACTATGAAATCCTCAGCGTCTCTCGCGATTGCGACGAGCAAACGCTTAAGGGCGCTTACCGGAAATTAGCGCTGCAGTATCACCCCGATAGAAATCCGAACAATCTGGAGGCCGAGGAGCGCTTTAAAGAAGCGGCCGAGGCTTACGCGGTTCTTAGCGACGCCAACAAACGGGCAGCTTACGACCGCTTCGGTCACCAGGGTGTAAATGGGGCTTCCGGCGGCGGGTTCGACGAGTCGGCGTTTGCCGATTTCGGCGATATTTTGGGCGATCTATTCGGCCTGGGTGACATGTTCGGGCAGCGGCGCGGCGGCCGTTCGCGCGTGGTACGCGGCGAGGACATTCGCTACGACCTTGAGATCAGTTTTGAGAGCTCTATGCGGGGGATGTCGGCCGATCTGCTAATTCCGCGCATGGAGGCGTGTACCAAGTGCATGGGCAGCGGCGCTGAGCCGAACGGCGGTCTGGTGACTTGTACGGTTTGCGGCGGGCGCGGCGAAGTTCTTTATCAGCAGAGTTTCCTTTCTATCCGCAAGACCTGCCCTACGTGCGGCGGGCGCGGACGGGTGATCCGGCAGGCCTGCGGGCAGTGCCGCGGCGAGGGCTTCCACAAGGTGGAGAAGAAGCTGAAGGTGAACATCCCGGCCGGGGTGGACACCGGAACGCGTTTACGGCTGGCGGGCGAGGGAAATCCTGGTCCGGCCGGCAGCCAGCCGGGTGATCTGTACGTGGTGGTGAAGGTGATTGAGCATCCGGTGTTTGAACGCCGCGAGAACGACCTTCACTGCACGCTGCCGATTAACGTGGCGCAAGCGGTGCTGGGCGCCGAGATCGAGATTGAAACGCTGGATGGTCCGCAAGTGATTAAAGTGCCGGAAGGCACGCAGCCGGGCGAACAGTTCCGGTTGCGCAGCCTGGGTGTTCCGCTGTTGAACAGCCGGGCTCGCGGCGATCTTTTCGTGCACCTGGAAGTACAGATACCGACCAAGCTAAGCCGGGAACAGCGGAAAATGTTTGAGCAGCTTGGCGAAATGCTGCCCACCGATAACATGCCGCACGAGAAGAGCGTCTTCGATAAAGTGCGCGACTTCTTTGGTTAACGCTTCGCGGGGCTAGTGCAGCGCCGGATAGGTTTTTGAGAATTTGTTGCGCGGATTGTAAACTTCAAAGCTGCCGTCTTCGTGCGCGGTGACTTTCAGGTAAAAGCCGGTATCCGCTTCGGTCACATTAGCGATGAAGGGATCAGTAGTGTTATGCTCGCTTCCGCCGGCATCGGCGAAGTGCAATTGCCAGATATCCTGCAAAGCCGGTGAAGACTTGAGGATGTCGAAAGTGGTGGCGGCGCCGCCTTTTTTCGATCCGTTATCCATGATGGCCACGCGCGGCTGCAGAGCGTGAACCAGCGCTGGACTGTTGCTCTGGTCGAGGCCGTGATGAGAAACGATGAAGATATCGGCTTTGCCAAGTTTGTTGTTGGGGCACATCAGGTCGAGTTCTTTGTCCCAGGTTAAATCGCCCAGATCGACGATTCGCAGAGCGCCAAACTTGATGAACATGCCGATGGAACGGGCGTTTTCCGACGGGTCGGTGGCTTTAGGTTGCACATCTGCGCAGGCCTGGTTCGGTTGGCCGGCGCCGGCCAGCGGATGGTCGATCACATTGCCGTCGGCGCTGACGAAGGTTACATCCAAGCCTTTGATGGGCAGCGTTTCGCCTGGTTTTGCCAGGATGTGATTCGCACTGGCGATGGCCGTTTGGTACTCCGAGTAAAGCGATTCCGTGGCCTTTGATGTTTCGCGATTAGGGCCGTGATCGACAAAGGTGCCGACCTGCATCTTCTGCGCCAGTTGCGGGACGCCGCCGACGTGGTCGGTGTGATAGTGCGTGATGAGGACGTAGTCGATTTTCTTAATCTTGGCCAGCTTGGCGGCGGCGACAATGCGGTTGGCGTCGCGGAAGGCGTTGTAGCCCCAGCCCGTGTCTACAAGTAACGATTGGCCGGACGGTGTCACGAACAGGGTGGATTGGCCACCTTCGACGTCGATGAAGAAAATCTCGAGCGCCTTTTCCGCAGCCTGCGAAGAAGGGATGAAGAAGAGTAAAGAGAACAAGATGCAAAGGACGCGCATGAGGCTGATCCTATCATCTGTTCCGGAGACGTCAGTGGAACATCGCTTTGGCAATTGCGTAAGCTCTAATACAAGATAATGGAGAATCTCCACGATGCCTTATTGCACCAACTGTGGAACTGAGGTTCTTCCTAACGCGTTCTATTGCGGAAACTGCGGCCATGCCCAGCCGCGCACCGGGGGCAATCCGTTTACAGGTGGGTCTACAGGGACGAGCGGGGTTCCGCCTTCTTCCGACATACTCACTGGGGTAAGCGACCGCACGGCTTCCATCCTGTGCTACATTCCCGTTTTCGGCATTATTCCCTCGATTATCGTGTTGGCGTCGCAGAAATTCCGGCACGACCCGGTGGTGCGGTTCAATGCGTTTCAATCGGTTTATCTGTTCGTGGCGTGGTTGATTGTTTCGTACGCCATGCCGGTGCTGATGTTTGGGATTCCAGGTTGGGGCTTTGAGCACGGCTTACTTGGCTTGCTGAAACTGGCGATATTTGGCTGCTGGATTTATTTGCTGGTGAAGGCCGCGAACCAGATCCAGGTAAGGCTGCCGATTATTGGTGATCTGGCGGCGCGGTCGGCTACGGAGCAGCTGTAAATGTTCGTGTCGAGTGTGCGATCGCTGCAAAGGTCGCTGGGTTTCTCACTGCTGGTCGTGTTCACTTTATCGATGGGTATTGGGATTACGACGGCGTTGTTTAGCGTCGTGGATGCTGTGCTGCTGCGGCCGTTGGCGTACCGCAATCCTGGACAGATTGTGGCGATCAACACCCGCTGGCCGGCTAAGAACCGGACGTCGCGGCGCGTAACCGGAGGCGATTTCATGGACCTGCGCACGGCCCTGCATAGCGTTTCCGGGATGGCGTTTTATAACGGCGGAGAGATTGGCATTAAAGTGGGCGATCATTCGCAGTTTGCGCGCACGTTCCAGACGAGTCCGTCGTTTTTTCAGGTGCTGGATGTGACTCCTGGGTTGGGGCGGCTGCCGGAACAGAGTGACGCTCAGCAAAGCGCTGTTCTGGCTCTCTCGTTTGCCACGGCAAATTGGGGCAACCCGGCGAAAGCGCTGGGACAGGCGGTTACGGTTGATAACAAGGCGTATACGATTATCGGGTTAGTCGATGATCGATTTTCGTTTCCCGAGAGGGCTGATTTGTGGATTTCCGGACCGGTGGATCCGGAGAATCGGAACCACTCGGCATTTAACTATTTCGCGATTGCGCGATTGCGCCCGGGCGTGGACCTGGGCGCCGCGCAGGCGGAACTTTCCACCATCAGCACAAGGCTGGCGCATGGGCAGACGGCCGATTATGAGGGCAAAGCGTTTCGGATTTTATCGCTGCAGGAGGATTTGACCGGGCCGGTGCGAACGACGCTGCTCTGCGTATTTGGGGCGGCCGCGTTGCTGCTTTTGATTTCATGTGCGAATGCGGCTAATTTAATGCAGGCGCGGGCGGCGGCGCGCCATCGCGAGATCGCTGTGCGGCTGTCGCTTGGTTCGAACGTGGACGGCATCGCCCGGCTTTTGCTGGCTGAGGGTGCGGTGCTTGGGTGCGCGGCTGTGGCGGGTGGGCTGGTGCTTGCCTATCTTACGGTTCACGCGCTGTCTTCGATACTTCCGGCGAACATACCGCGCGCGGCGGAGGCGGCGGAGTTGAACGGCAGCGTGCTTTTGTTTGCAGCCGCCATTTCCGCCGTCACGGTGATTGTTTGCAGCCTTCTACCGCTGCTCAGTTTGCGGAAAGTGGATATTGCGGAGGTGTTGAAGCAGGCTCCAGGCGGACGAGTCGTAGGCTCGGGGGCGCGTTCACGCGATGTTATTGTGACCGGGCAGATTGCGTTGTGCTGCGTTTTGTGTGTCGGCGCGGTGCTGCTGTCGCGCACTTTGCTGGCGCTGATCCACGCGCCTTTGGGATACAACTCGCAAGGCATTCTGGTGATGTATGCGGACTCTCCGGCTTTTGAAATGGCCGAGTATCTGCAAGCTATCCGAACTTTTGAAAATGCGCTTGACGATATCCGGCGCGTTGAGGGCGTGAAGGCGGCGGCAGCTGTGATGGGCCTGCCCACTGGACGATATGGCTCCAACGGGAGCTATCTGGTCGAAGGCGTCCACATTCAAGCGGGGCAGGATCCACTCAAGGAGAACCCGTCGCGTGATCTTCCTGAGGCAGTGTTTGCGCTGGCGAGTCCGCGGTATTTTGAAACCGTTGGCATTCCGTTGCTGGCGGGGCGCGATTTTAGTGAGCGCGATCAGTATCGCGCTCCATTTACTGCCATCATCAGTCAGTCGCTGGCGCGGCAGTCGTTTGGGTCGTCCGATCCTATTGGACATCGGATTTACTGCGGACTCGATTCTCCGAAGCCGATGACGATTGTGGGAGTGGTGGGCGATGTGCGGCAGGATTCGCCGGCTTCGAAGCCGGAGCCTGAGATTTATATGCCGTTTCAGCAGCATCCGTATTACGCGAATGAGCTGCAGATGGTTGTTCGGGCGGATGGCGATGCGAGTCGGCTGACACCCGAGATTCGGAGAAGAATGCAGCGGCTGGCGCCGGCGATGGCGACAAGTTTTGCGAGCTTTCCGGAGATGGTGCAGGAATCGATGGCGGCTCCGCGATTTCGGGCGACGTTGGTGGTGGTTTTTGCGGGTCTGGCGGTTTTGCTGGGGATGACTGGGGTTTATAGCTTGATGGCGTATGTGGTGGCTCAGCGCAAGAGTGAGATGGGTTTGCGGATGGCGCTGGGGGCGGGCAGAACGGATATTATGGGGCTGGTTTTCCGGTACGCGCTGGCGTTGGCGGCGGTGGGGCTGGTGGTTGGATTGACGGGCGCGGTGCTGCTTAGCCGGTTTATTGAGAGTTTGCTTTATGGCGTGCAGGCGCTGGATGTAATGACGTATGGCGCTGGGGCGCTGATGGTTTTGGTAGTTGTGGTGATGGCTTCCGGTGTTCCGGCTTGGCGAGCGTGTCGGGTTGATCCGGCTGGTACGCTGCGCGAGGGCTGATTACATGTACCAGTTCTTCGCCAAGGCGGCCATACTTGTGGTCGTCGCAATCGTCTTCGGACTCGCTCGTAGATATGCTCCTGTCTCGGCTGAAAGCACTGCTATGCCATCTCTGAATGAACTGGAGTTACGGTTCAGCGTAACTCAGTGGATCATTGCCGCTGTCATGGCCGGAATTGGCTTGTTGATTCTCATTAGTATTCACCAAGTTCTCGTCGTTTCGAACCAGTATTTGGCCAGCATGGATGGTCCGGCAGAATTCATTCTGCTCCCCCAGCGTGCAATTTGGTGGTTCCTTCCCGGCTTTGCCGCTCTGTCTTTGTCTTGGGACGTGACGCTCTGGGCATGGTCGCTGGTCGGGTCGAAACAGACTGCACTTCAATATGAGTATTGGTCAAATGCGAAGGCTGGATTCAACGCCACGAGGATCCTACGAATTATGACGGCAGTTATCGTACTTCCTATTGCTGTCCTGACGGCGCTGGCTCTTCCAGAACACGACAGCCTGCAAGAGACCGTCATCAGAAGGCACGGTTACGGCCTGAAGGATGCTAGGACCTTCGCGTACTCGAGCGCAAGAACCCTGGCAGTGGTCGAAGGCTTTCGGGATCGCGATGGCAAGCTGATAAGAAGGGCAGGCTGCGTGCTCCGCCTTGCAGATGGGAGCGTGTGGTCATCGGCCAAGATAGGCGACTTTGTGCCGACGGTGGATCCGGCTCTGCTTGCCTTCCTTCAAAGGAAGACCGGGCTGCGCCCGGTATACGCAGAAACAGAGGCTGAAATTTACGCTGCGAATTGAGATGCTGATCATTTTGTTTTTCGTGAGGAGACGGCCAGCGCGATAGGTACTAACGCGGGCCGCCGGAAACTGGCGTTGCGCAACGACCTTCCGCTGGTGAAACTCAGTGGCTCTCAGGTGCAGTTGTTAGGGTTGAGCAAGATAAAAGAAGATTAGAATAAAGGCTATAGTTTAGGTATGAGTGACAACGTGGTGGTGGCTGTAGTCGCGGGTTGTGCAGTCGTAGTCGCTGCGTTTTGTGTCTTAGGAGCATCGATCTTTGCCTACATCGCGAGCAATAAACGGTTGGACAAGATCGACGCAACGTTGCAGTTGATTCAGGCCGACATTCGCTAGTGGTTCAATCAGGTGAATAAGATCAAGGCGCACGTCAAGATGGATTAAGGCAAACTGAATTGGCGACGAGACGTCGCGCCTTGGCCAGCCACTCTTTTCGTGGTGAACCTTGCCGCCTGCGCCGAGTCAAATCCTGTTATCGCTTGCCACCCAATGCTGTCTGCGGCAGGAGTATGACCAGGCGCGTAAGCTGCTGGACGATGTTATCGAGGTTGACTCGAGCGCGCAGACGCGCGTGGCTGTCGATGTTCTGAGCGCCAAAATTCTCTATGTGGAAGACAAGTGGGAGAGTTCGCTGGCGGCTGCTAACCTAATCCTCCAGCAGGAGCCGCTGAACGTGGAAGCTCTTACGGTGCGGAAGAAATCGTGGCAGGCGCTTTCTTACGCCGCTGAGGATTTTGCCGATTGCCGATTGATTAATCAGCTTGCTCCTACGGTTCGTGAGCATAGCGATCTGATCTTTGAAGGCAATTATCTGCATGGCACTACGCCTGAAATGCAATATCAGGAGAGCCGCCGATGGAATGATCTTTACGCCGCGCCGCTAAAGGGGAAGATCCTTCCGCACATGAACAATCCGGACCCCGACAGGCGCTTGAAGATTGGCTATGTGTCTCCCGATTTTCGCAACCACGCCATCATGAAGCTGCTGCCGTGCGTGTTGGAAAACGGCAACAACGATCGGTTCGAGTTGTTTGCCTACTTCATCAACGTTCATTCCGACAGCGTGACCAATTATTTGCGCGCGAACATGAGGAACTTCGTCGATTTGCCTTCCGACACCGAGCAGGTAGTGCAGCGCGTGCGCGCGGACGGGATTGACATTCTGGTCGACTTGGCGGGCCACACTATGCCGTTGGAGGCTTTGCTGGCTTTTGCCTGCAAACCGGCTCCGGTGCAGGTGAGCTGGTTGGGCGCGCTGGCCACTACTGGCCTGGACACGATGGATTATTATCTTGGCGATCCGAACTTGCCTGGCCACGGAACGGAGCATCTGTTCAGCGAAAAGGTCTATCGCTTATCGCACGCGCAGCATTGTTATCGGCCGTTTGGAGATCCCGGCATCGCGGCGTCGCCTTTTGCCAGCAACGGTCACGTCACGTTCGGGTGCTTTAATAATCCGCGAAAAATAACGCGCGAGATGGTTCAAGTCTGGTCGGTGATTCTGCATCTGCATCCGACCAGCAAGCTGTTGTTTAAATATCCGGTGCTGGATCGCCCGATGGCGCGGCAGCGGCTGCAGAATTGGTTTGGCGAAGATGGTATTCCCGCAGAACGGCTATTGTTCGAGGGGAACACAGACGACCTGGAGCATCTGGCGAGTTGGAATCGCGTTGATATCGCGTTCGACCCGTACCCGTATAACGGCTGCATAAGCACGCTTGATGCGCTCTGGATGGGCGTGCCGGTGGTTTCGAGGCACGGGCGGCTGGCGGTTTCGTGCTGCGGATTGAGCTTGCTCGCGCCGCTTGGAATGCCGGTGGCCCAATCGTTTGAGGAGTACATCGGGCTGGCGAGTGAACTGGTTAAGACGGTGACCGCAACGCCGGATATTAAACAGCGAGTGAGGCAGGCTTTGCGGCGCTCGGAGCTTATGGATGAGGCGGGTTTGATTCGGGCTTTGGAAGCCGCTTACCGAAACATGTGGCGCGCCTGGTGCCTTAGCGCACGATGATGCGCGCCAGACCCGCGTTGTTGGCGCTGTCATAAACGCGTACTACCAGTAGATGTTCACCGGCTTTGACGTTATCCAGATGAACGTGAAAGCGCTGTTGGGGGGCATCAGTGACGCCATCGGTGGATTCCACCGGCTGCCAGTAGCCGGCGTCAAGCGAAAATTCGCATAAGCGTAGGGGGCTGGTTTTATCGGCGGCATCGACGTCCAGGTCGACCGCCGCGCCCGTGCGCTTCAAATTGCTTAACGTAACCAACGGCGGCGTATTGTCGATCAGCACGGGCGAACTGACTAGATCGGCCTCACGCGCGTACTCGGCGGGATTGGAGGGAGAGTCCGAGGCCACCACTTTGAAGAAATAGCGGCCGTCGGCGAAGACGTCGGCATCCAGCAGCAGGGTGTTTTCGAACATGCGGCTCCTGATTAATTGCCAGCCCATTTCGTCCTCGGCCCGGAAGTAGACCGAATACGCGAGCTTGTCGCTGTCGGGGTCGTCGGCCTGCCAGGATATTTGTGTTTGGGTGGTTTGCAGGCGTGAAACTGTCTGGCTGGCGGAGGTGGCTGTACTCGCGGCGGGGGCTTCGCCGGTGTCGGTCACGGTAACAGAATAAGCCGCAGTGGCTGTCGCGGCTGCAGACGCGCTCTTTTGCGTATTGGTGCCGACCACTGACGTGACGGTAATGCTGTGAACCGCTGGTGGGCCGTTCTGCGGCAAATAGGGAACATCGACAGTGCTGATTTGTGCGGTGGCGCCGACGGGCCAATCGGCCTTCCATTGAATAAATCTTGCTACGGGGCTTTGGATGGAAGCTCTTGCCGAATCTTTTATGGGATCGGACCAATGGCTCCAAGTTGAGTCTGGCCGCGCCGAGTTTCCGGTGCGGGTGCGGAAGATGACGTCCCCTCCTATGCCGTGCCACTGCAAATGGCCCCAGCGAGCCACGCTGGTGGAATCGTGCACGGGGGATTCAAAACTTCCGGCGGCTGAGCCGGCGGGGCCGAAGGCAAGCAGTCTGCCGGGGTTGCTCAAGGCCGCGTAAAACGTTCCGTTGGCGCGGACCAGGCGGGTGGTTTCGCCGTCACCCGGTTCCGCCAGCAGCGTAGTGCGCGAACCGCCGAGGCTGTAAATGCGGCCATGATCGTCTGTCGAGAAAATGACGCCATCGCCTTCGGTCAGCAGGTCGTAGACGTTGTCATCTTTTGAACTGCGCAGCGTCTGCACGCTGTGGTCGGGCTTGATCAGGTAGATGGCGGACTTTTCCGCGCCCGAAACTTCGGTCACCGGTGAAGCGGCGACAGTCGTGGCAGTGGCGACGCCTGAAGATTTCGAAGTATCCATCGGGACCTTCACGCCTGCCTGCGTGTTCTCGCCGCGTGCCTCGGTTACGGTCACCACGGTCGGGTTGGTGGCGACGACGGCGGTGGTGGCGTTCTGTTGTGCCGCAGCAGCGTTAGCCCCGCGTGTTGAAACGGCTCCGCCCATGGCGGCTGCGTAGATATTGCCGGCGGGATCTATCGCCAAGGCGCGAATTTCGGGCAGCGCAGAGTCGTACAAAATGGTCGCCTGCGACGGTCCGGCTATTTCGTAGAGAATGCCGTTGGGATCGGTCCCGGCCAGAACGTACCCTTGCGGCGAAACCGCCAGCGCGGTGACGTTGGCCTGGCCCGTATCGTAAAGAAGCGCGTCGGGCGTTGCCGTTTTACTGGTGCCATCGGTGCCGATGTGATAAACACGGCCTGGTTCGCCTGTTCCGACGAACAGAGTGCCGTCGGCGGCCAGCGCCAGGCCCCAGACGTATTTTGCAGACGATTGCCATATCTGCTTTGCCTGTCCGTTCTCAATGCGATAGACGAACCCGTTGGGCGAAGTGCCGGCATACACCACGCCTTTGGCATCGACGCACAGGGCGAACAGTTCCGATTGCTGGCCTGAAAAAACAAGGGTCGCTTTCCCGTCGCGGCTGTAGCGGAAAAGCTTTCCCTGGTGGCCGGTTCCGGCGTAAATGGATCCATCAGGCGCCGCAGCGAGTGACCAGATGGCTGGTTCGCCTACCGGTGTGTTCCAGGCAACTGCGGGTCCCGGCTGCAAAACACCGTCGGAGGACAGCGACAGATTCATTAATCGGCCTTTGAGGAAATCGTTAAATCCGGCAATCTCCCACGCGGTGCTGGTCGCGGCGGTGGCACTGGCGGCGAGGGCGCATAAAGCGCAAAGGGCGCGGCTGCGCGCCGACAAGGTGTAAAGGAAGTCCCTAGCCCTTGCGGCGGAGCGCCTGACACGGCGACCGTCTTGCGCGTGTTCCTCAAAAATGAGCGCTAGGCGTAGTTTCAATCCCTCCTATGTTCTCAGAGTAAAGTCTTAGTTAATGGGTGGTGGTTTTTTATGAGCTGGTTCAGCCGGGTTTTCGGCAGCGGTTTCACTGTTTCGGTGGTGACGAACATTCAGGACGCGCAGCCGAACTTTATCTACCGTGAACGCAAGCGCAAAATGCGGATTACCGGCGAGACGATGGCGGATGGGTATGCGGTCTACTCGGCTTCTATCAAGCATTGGGAGGGCCAGCCGGACGTGTTGGTGGATGAGACTGAGCGGCAACGCATTGCCAGTAATGTTCAGCAGTATCTGGCGTCCAAGGGGAAGAGCGTTTACCTCTCGTAAAGTTCAGCTGCAACTACTTGAACGGTCTTCCGTCATACTTACAACGTGAGTAGTTTCGCCAGTCGCGGAATGAATTTGACTCTTGCCGGATTGTTTCTGGCAAGCGTCGCAGCGCCTGCGCCGCTTTCGGAAGATACGCTGAATGCCTGGCATAAGTCGGTAAGTTCAGCCGAGGCGGATCTGACGCGTTCCTCTTTTCTCCAGATTGATGAGCGCCCGGATTGCCTGCGCCGCGTCTCGGCAGGTCAAATCGAATCCGATCCGGGTGCGCATGGCGGCATGGTTAGCGTTCCGTCGGGATTAGTTCATCATTGGGTCGGCACGGTCTTCCTGCCTGGTGTCGATACTCCCGAATTTTTGCGCATCGTGCAGGATTATGATTCGTACGCGCAGATCTATCGACCCTCCGTTGTTGAATCGAAGCTGATCAGCCACACGCAGGATGATTTCGTCTATCAGTTAAAGATGGTTGAATCGGGCTTTGGCTTACGATCGGGTTTCGTTGGAGACTTCCATGTGCAGTACCACCAAATCAACGAGAATGAAGGGTATTCGATAACCGAAGCGACGCGCATGGTAGACCTGGCATCGAACTCAATGCCGGAGTATGTGCGCGGTGCGGTAACGATCGCTCGCTACCGGCACAGCAATGGGGGCATGTATCTGGAAGTGGAAACGCTGACGCTGAGCCGCGATATTCCGGCGGCCATTAAGTGGATGGCGGCGCCGATGGTGAAGCATTTCGCGCGGCAGGTGATGGTGGACACGCTGGAGCGGTTGAGGACGAGGGTGAACCAGGTTCATCTTATTGAAACGGCTCGGCTGGCCGGCGGGAAGTGATTCCGTTTAGCGTGAAATTCCTTCGTAGTAAGGCCTCATCAAGTCCTGCATAGTGAAAACCTTTCCGTCCTTGATCACGACCTGGACATTGGCCATGTCTTTGACGTCGGTGAGTGGGTCGCCTGAGACGATGACGAGATCGGCCAGTTTTCCTACTTCCACCGATCCGAGGTCGGAAAAGACTCCGAATGCCTTAGCTGGCATGACGGTGGCGGTCTGAAGAGCTTCCCAGGGCTTCAATTGACCGAAGCGCACCTGTGCGCGCAGGTTTAGATGGAGCGCAGTGGCGACGCTGTCGATGGGAGAGTCGGTTCCAGCCAGTACCAAGGCGCCGGCGTGAATTAGAGTCGCTACCGTTGTCTCTTCCTCGTGGAGGGTTTTCATGGAACCGGCCGTACTTGGAAGGGCAGGCGGCCCGTCTTTCGTATTGGGACGCTTGCCCATTAAAGAATCACGCTTAGAGCGCAAAATGAACTGGTCCCAGGGCGTGTTCAAGATGCGCAGACGGGGATCGTCCACCATGCTCAAGTCCATTCCATAAAGAGGGAAGGAAGAGAACGGTGTCGAGATGACGTACTGACCGGCTGCGGTCCACAACTTCAGGGCGTCAGAATAAGTTACGCCGGTGAGCGAGCGGGTGTAGGCAAAACCCAGGCGTGCGGTTGCACTGATGTGGGTAATGCCATCTACCCCGTAGGCCAAGCCTGGCATCATGTAATGCGATGCCGTGGTTACGCCCATTTGGCTGTGAGCGAACTCGGTAACGGTGCGCTGCATTTCATCGTTAAGGCGAACGTAGGTTTTGAGGTTGTCGTAGTGCAGGGCTTTGGCGCGCGACAGTTCCAGGTCGAGTTGGGCAGCGCTGGTGACGGGACGCATGAAGTTGTAGTAGATGCGTTCTCCATCTATGGCTTCGCCGGTGGCGAAATAGCGTGGACCGACGCGGGCACCGGAGGCGAATGCTTCGCGGGTCTCGATGGCGCGGTAGGCTGGATCACCCTGCGACTGCAATTCGGTGACGCCGTAGGCGAGCCACAAGCGGCCGAGTTTATCGCCATAGAATTTCCCGCTGATCCATTGATGTGTGTGGGACTCCCATAAGCCGGGCGTGACGGTGAAGCGCGAAGCATCCACGAACTTCGCTCCAGCGGCAATGGCGGCTTTCTGCGCTTCGTCATTATGCGGAGTGATGCTCTCGATCCGTTTGTTGGCGATGACGATATCGACGTCGCTCTGCAGGTCGGGTCCGAGACCGTTCCACAGATGGCCTGCGCGAACGAATGTGCGCGGGTCGGGCGGTGGGGCGGACCATTCCAAGTTGAGAGGAATTGTCTTCGCCGTGCCGCCAAGTGCCGAAATGGCGCGCAACGTTCCGTTTGACAAGTAGAGCAGCGTTTTGGAATCGCCAGACCAGGAAGGTGCGTCGGTTGCTTCTTTGTTGAGTTGGCGGGCGGGTCCAGCGGGAAGGCCGTCTCTGCCGACGGGCGCAAGCCAGAGCAGGCTGTTCATGACGAACGCCAGATGCTTGCCGTCGGGCGAATAGACAGGACCGTCTTCGCCGCGTGTACTCAAGGAGCCGAAGGGTGCGGGTTCGCTGTATTTCACGGCATTGGTCTTCAAATTCGCAGTGAGGATCTGACTGGTGCCTTCGCGAAAGCGGCGGGTGTAGGGCAGCAAGGCGCCGATTGAAATGGCCGTGCTATCGGCCGACCAGGATGGTTTCGACGGGGCGAAGTGACCTTTGATGACGTCTTTGAATTCGCCGGTGGCGACTTGCGCGACATAGGTAATGCCGCCTTCATTCTGGAAGGCAATCTGTTTGCCATCGGGTGACCAGGCGGCCGCGACCTGAGCGGCGATCATCGGCTTGGTGAGCAGTTTTTCTTGCCTGGTTTCGAGGTTGAGGATGTAAATCGCCTCAAAGCCGTTTTTGTCGGACGAGTAGGCAATGCTTTTGCCGTCGGGCGACCAGGCGGGATCCTCTTTGTAAAAGGTGTCGTTGGTCAGTGACTGCGGCTTTTCGCCGATCTTCATGAGCCATAGCTGATTCAGAGCTTCGAACAGGACTTGTTTGCCATCGGGCGACAGCGTGGGGCTAACGATGCCCAAGGCTTGTTCAGGCATGGCGTGGGTGAAGTCGATTTTGCGGCGATCGTAGGGAGCTTTGTGAATGTTGAAGGTCGCTTCGAAGGGGATTGTCCTGGGCTCTTCGCCTACCTTGCTGGTAACTATTTTGCCGTTGGCGGTGTAGAGCAATTCATCCGGACCGAGCCAGGTAGCGGGAAAGGGAAAAACGTCGTCGAGCTTTAGCGGCTTGTCGGCAATCATCATGTTGCTCTTTCCGATGGAAACCTGTACGTAGGAGACTTGCGAGCCATCGGGTGACCAGGCGGGTGACTCCAAACGCGTCTGCGGGGGCGCGGTGATGATAGTGCGCGGCTTACCCCCGGCGATTTTAAGAGCCTGAATGGTTGTGCCGTTCGCGCCGACGCCGCTGATGAAGGCGATCTCTGAGCCATCTTCAGACCAGGCCGGTTCATATTCGTCGGCGTTATCGGAGGTCCATTGGGTGAGTGCGCCGTTGGCTATATTGACGACCCAGATGTCGTAGCTGCCTTTGAAAGCGCGATCGGAAGCAAAGGCGATGCGCTTGCCGTCGGGTGAGAAGCAGGGTTCGCGGTCGTCGCCGTGGCCGGTGGTGATCTGGCGCAGACCGGTGCCGTCGGGCTTCATGATCCAGATGTGAAAAGTGCCGCCTTTATAGGCTTCAAAGGCGATTAAATCACCTTTCGGGGAATAGGCGGGCCGGGCAGCTTCGAGAAACGGATCGGTCAGCGCTTTGGCGGTTCCGCCTTCGAAAGGCAGCGACCACAGCACGCCCTGTAAATCCATGACGATAGTTTTGCGATCGGGCGAAAGCGTGGCGGCAATGTTGGTGCCTTCGTTGACCGTTACGCTGGTATCAGCCATCAAAAGCGCCGATTGCATTAAGACGAGAAATATAGTCTTCAAAACAGTGAGGGTACCCATTTCCCAGCGCGAAGGCAAGCTGCGCGAAGCGCGACAGGCGATGATCGAAGCATGCGACTTGTTGTCGGCGTTACCGGCGCCTCTGGGGCAATCTTTGGCATCCGCACGCTGCAGGCGTTGAAAGCGCTGGATGTGGAAACGCACCTGGTGCTGAGTAAGTGGGCGCGCACCACGATTGCCCACGAGACCAGCTTCTCGATGGAAGCGGTGGAGAAGCTGGCCAGTTGTGTTTATAACGCGGACAACCAGGCGGCGCCGATTTCCAGCGGATCGTTCCGGACGGACGGCATGATTGTGGCGCCCTGCAGCATGAAGACGCTGGCGGCCATTCGGGCCGGTTTCGGCGATAGCCTTATTAGCCGTGCGGCCGATGTGACGTTGAAGGAGCGGCGGAAACTGGTTTTGATGGCGCGGGAGAGTCCGTTGAATGAGATTCATCTGGAGAATATGCTTACTTTGTCGCGAATGGGCGTTACTATTCTGCCTCCAGTTCCAGGGTTTTACAGCAACCCGCAAACGATTGACGACCTGGTGAATCATATTGTGGGGCGGTTGCTGGATCAATTTGGTTTGGACATGCCAGGGATGGAGCGGTGGAGTGGGTTCTGATGCCGACAAAGCCAGCTAGTTCGTTCACTTGGCTGGGAAAGTATCTTTCCATGGCGCTGGTGCTGCCTTCGTCGGTGGTTGCCGGTTATTTTATGGGATCGGTGGCGGACCATTACTGGCACCATCCGATACTACGAGCCGCTGGCATTTTTCTTGGGATGACGGGCGGTATTGTTCATGTCTTTCAGGAGCTTAGCCGGGACAGCAAATGACGGTGCGGCATCTGTACTGGTTGACGATTGCGTTTGGAGTTGCAGGCTGCATCGCTTACTCCGCAGTGCAAGGCTTCCGGCTGGGTTTGGCGTTTTTGCTTGGAGCCGGGATTTCGCTAGTTAATCTCTGGCTGTTCAATTATTTAGCCGGATCGCTGGCGCCGTCTACAAGCGAAAACAAGCCATGGTCGGCGCGGGCTTTTGTTAGTCGGTATCTGCTACTTTTCGCCGGCGGCTATGCCATAATTAGAGCTTTGGGCGTGAATCCGCTGCCCGTGGTGCTAGGCCTACTTACCAGCACAGCGGCCGTAGTGGTCGCCTCCATAGCAGAACTATTTCGTCCTTCAACGCCATAATCCTTCACCCCACAAATGGAACAACAACTCTGGATCACCAGCCTTTTTAACCGCGTTCTGGCCGGTCCCGCCGATAGTTTTCTAACTGCCGTCAAAGTGCCGGCTGCCGATCCGGTCCATCCGTTTGCCGACTGGTTCGTTTGCGAAGTGCTTGTGGTGGCGTTCATGGTGCTGCTGTTTGCGTATCTGCGGAGCAAGCTTTCGGTGGATACGCCGGGCAAGACGCAGCATACGTTTGAGCTTGCGTACGAATTCTTCAAAGCTTCGACAGAAGAAGTGGTGGGGCACGACGGCCTGAAGTACATTCCTTTTTTCGGGACCATTTTCCTGTTCATACTGTTCATGAACCTGATAGGGCTGATGCCGTTTTTCGAATCGCCGACGATGTACACGATGGTGCCGCTGGGACTGGCGGTGTGCACCTTTTTCTTCTATCACTTCACCGGTCTGCGCGCGAACGGATTGGGGTACATCAAGCAATTTCTTGGACCGTTCTGGTGGCTGGCCTGGCTGATGCTGCCGATTGAACTGATCAGCCACTTTGCGCGCCCGCTGTCGCTTACCGTTCGTCTCTATGCCAACATGTTCGCCGGAGAACAGGTGTATCTGACGTTCGTGATGCTGACCAAGCTGATTCTGCCTGTGGTCTTCATTGGACTGCACCTGTTTGTCGGGTTCCTGCAGGCCTACATTTTCATGCTGCTCGCTATGGTCTACGTCGGTGGCGCCGTATCGCATGAGCACTAATCGCTTTTGCTTGCCAGTGTGAGCGCCCGTCGTCCCAACGCTCGGTGTCGAACCACCTCCTGGTGCGCAATACCAACGCAACTTAAATTAGGAGAAATAAGTGAAAAACAAAATGCTGTTGCTGATGGTCACGATGATGGCCCTGGCAACTCCGATCTTTGCGCAGGACAGCGCGGCTGCGAGTGCGGATGCAACGCGGCGCGCGGCTGCTTACATTGCTATGGGCATTGCCTCCGGCTTGTGCGGCCTGGGACAGGGACGCGCGACGGCTTCTGCCGCCGAAGCTATGGCCCGCAACCCTGGCGCTATTGCGGCTATCCGCGTGGCGCTGATTCTGGGACTGGTGCTGATTGAGTCGCTGGCATTGTACACGCTGGTTATTACCTTCATCGTCCAAAAGTAAATCGAATAAAATCCAATTAAGGCCTGCTGCTGAAGAGCGGCAGGCTTTTTCCTTTTCCTATATGAAACTGCAAGGTATTTTCCCAGCACTTACAAGTTCGTTCGATCATAATGGCGCATTGTATAAAGCCAAGGTGCTGCATAACGTAGATAAGCTGAACAAGCTTGCGCTTTCGGGCTACACGGTGTGCGGATCTACGGGCGAGACACCGTTGCTGAGCACCGGGGAGCGGATTCAATTGATGGAGCTGGTGAAAGAGGCCGCAGCTCCGGGCAAGACTCTGATTGCGGGGGTGGGCGCGGAGAGCGTTCACGAGACTGTGGAAGTGGCGAACAAAGCGGCCGAGATCGGGTTCGATGTGGCGCTGGCGCTTACGCCGTTTTATTACCGCAATCAGATGCATAGGCCAGAGACACAGACGCTCTACTTCCGATCGGTAGCGGACCGTTCGAAGCTGCCGGTGCTGATCTACAACATTCCGCAAGTGACCGGGTATGACGTTCCGGTGGAGACGCTGGCCGAGCTTTCGCACCATCCCAACATTATTGGGATGAAAGACAGCTCGGGCAATATGGCCAAGATGCGCGAGACGGTGAAGGCGGTAAAGCCGGGTTTTCAAGTCCTGTGCGGGGCGGGCGGGGCGTTTTACGAAGCGTTCCAGATTGGGGCGGTGGGCGCGATTCTGGCGATTGCCAATCCGCTGCCATATGCGTGCATTACGATCTGGGAGGCGTTTCGCATGCGCGAAGACGAGGCCGGAAAGAACTGGCAGGAGCGGATTTTGCCGGCGGCGAAGTTGATTGCTACGAAGCATGGGATTCCGGGGTTGAAGTATGCGATGGATTTGAATGGGTATTATGGCGGGCCTCCGCGATTGCCGTTTGTGCCGCCGTCGGCCGAGGCGAAGGCGGAGTTGGATGCAGTGTTTGACGGGTTAAAGAGTTAGGTCGCACTGCGAGTAGGCATGGATGGGGAGCCGGACTCGGATGGAATTATTCGGGCGCAGCGGGTGACGATCAGAGATTAGAAGGCGCGAACGTCGACTGACCCCACGAGGACAAAGGAAGGCGAACTAGTAAAACGTGTGCAGGGGTCTAGCGCCGTCATCGCTTCCTCCTGGCGCTGCCCGATACGTCGTGGTTTCACGCCCGTTCTGGATGGGCTTTCGACATCACGGGAACAAAGCCGGTCTTGCTTGGGGATCCGCACGATCCGACTGAGTTGAAGCAGTTCTCTTTCGGTTCGACAGCGAAGTTCCTGGCAGCGGTAGAAGCGAGCGTGCACCCGTAAGGCTAGCGGATGAGTTTCGTCGCCGCAGTTCGTTCAGCATCAAGTGCGGTACGGTGAGGGCGCTGAGCAGGATAAAGAGAGCCGAGGCATAGGATGTCAGGTTTTTGGGGCCAAGGGCGACAACTGCCGCAAGGGCGGTGAGTGATGCCAGCCAGGGAATAAGGCCACTGCGGAGTTGGCTCCACATAAGGACGGGAGAAAAGCGTCCACGGGCATCTACGCTGCTGGTGAACAGATGCTCGGGCGTATGCCAGGCGCAGAAGAAAACGCCGAAGGCAAGCAACGGAGGGCAGCGCCAGAAGAGAAGAAGCTGAAGGCCTACAAGCGCGGCTTTGCTGCGAACGCCGGACATTGATCCGACAATGGCCATCGGCACGGCAATCCAAAGGATGAGGCCCGCGGACTGGGTGATGGCGCGCGCAAAGGATTGCATGGACAGGCCGCCTAACATGGTGGCGAAGATGGCGGTTACCTGCACTGGATGCCAGTAACAGGCGGCAGCGATGGGAATTGTGCCCATCGAGAGACCAGCGACGGCGCTTGCCGGAGTGAATGAGCCAAAGTCTGCTTCCGTGCCGAAGTGCCAGGCCGAGTAAAGCAGAAAGAGAGGCAGGGCGGCGCGGGGGGCGGACCACCAGAGCAGTCCGACAGTCGCCGCCAGAGCTAGGTAGGCGAAGACGAAGGCGGGTGCCCAGCGAGATCCGAGACGGGGTTCGAGCAGAGGCCTGGCGAGAACGCCATCGAAGGCGCCGTGCCAGATGGCGATGGCGATGGCAACCAGCACGAATGGTTCGGAGGGTGGGGCGAGGCTGGCTGCCGCGACGGCTACTGCAAAGAAGAGCAAGCGCCACAGTAAGAATTGATTCACGCGGCGGCTCCCATCAACGAGAACGCAGCGGCTTGGAGAAAGGGAAGCGCGGGCAGGGCGAGTCCGATTTCCAGACTCTCCTGCAGGGTGCCGGACTCAGAGAGGAAGCGAACCAAGGTATCGGCAGGTACGTCTCGGAAGAGCGGGACGAGATAGTTGGAAGCGGCTTCGGGCCGGTGCTGCAAGGCCTCCAGAAAGATTCTGTCCAAGGCACTGTAGAATCGGGGTTCGAAAAACTTGGGAAGTGGAGCGGACGCGGCTAAGGCGCGAGCCAAGGCCCGGCTTTGACGCTGGATTCGGAGGAAGGCATAGCCCGAAGAGGGCTTCAAGCGGCCTCCAAGCCTGCCGATTGTACAGATGTTTGGCGGAGTTGGCGGTGGGGCGGCGCACGACATGGGCAGAGTGCCGTTCTCGCGGTAGAGGATCTCGTAGCGGTCGCCGGTGAGGTTCTGCAGACGTCGTTTTAGATCAGACTCGGCATCAATGGGAGTTAAATCAGGCCAGTCGAGATATGTCGCCTCAACCAGAGCTTCATTGGGTGTGAACGGAAGAGTATAAAAGAACGTGGTTCGACCCGAAAGGGTTGGCGGCTGGAAGTCCATGAGTTCGACGACCTCGGGATTGAAGCAGGGGTTGCCGGTATGGACGTGCCAGCCGGTGAAGCGTTGCAGGAGACCGGTGCGTCGCCAGGGACTGAGGGGAGGAGGGCGGGAGTCGAAGACCAAGCGGGCGCGAATTCTGCCAGAACTCGTTTCGACGGCCACGCTCTGACGGTCTGGAGTGATAGATCCAGCGCGGACGTTTAAGGAAAGCTTTTGGTTGGGCGAGCCGGCGATGCGCTGAAGTGCAAAAGCGTAGAATCGGTCGGCGGGGATGTGTTCGTAGCGATAGCGGGCGCTTTGACGCTGGACTAATTGCCCGACTGCCTGCACCGACCAGCGCGACCATGAATGCGAAACGCAACTGGTAAACGGATGAGGCTCAGCATTCCAGAAGCACCAGGTACGGTCGCGCGTGTATTGGCTGCGGCTGTCCAGAATCTGAACGCTTAGATGTGGCGCGTACTCGCAGAGCGCAACGGCCAGACTGAGCCCGGCGCAGCCGCCTCCGAGGATACAAATATCGGCATCAAGATTCATAAGACCTCGGAATGAGACACGGTGGGGGTAAGCGGATGCAGGTTCAGCCGGCATCCGCACTGATGAGAGCGAGGGTTACCGGCTGGTGGCGATGTTGGGTCCGCCGATCGGCATGCTGTACCTGACGGTGTCGGAGGTGGTGTGAATCATGCTGACTGCCCACAGACCATAGACAACCTTGGCGATTAAATCGAGAGAAGTAAAGAGCACAGCATCTACCATGGGACTCCAGAGGCGAAGCCCTTGCTGACCGATGAGAAAGACGATGGGATAAGCGAACCAGATGATGGAGAGCGCGGATGCTTTCTTGATGTACTGACTGCCTTCCGGGCTGGAAGTAGAGAAGCGTTTAAAAGGTCCCCAGAGGAGTCCATAGATAAAAAGGAAGGCCAGGCAACTGAGGAAGTAAAAGCCCCATTTGAGGCTGGGATCGTCGGTCCAGCCAGCCACCAAACCGGTGATAATCATGTACACGTCGGCGGCGATAAGGCCGGCAATGAGTCCGCCTCGCCGCACCGTCTGACCCTTTAGCGATCCTGAGATGAGACTTAGTAGAAGCAAGGGTGTTGTGACAGACCAGTCGATGAAGCGTCCGTAATAGAAGACTCGTCCGGAGGCCAGGTGAATGGCTCCGTGCCCCAGGGCCATCAGTAGATAGAGCGTCATTGCGATACAGGGGACTGTAAAGTGAGCGATAGAGTCGCCCTCTTCAGAGACCGACTTATTTCTCTGCATGGGGAAAAACAAAAGAAGTGAGCCGATCGCCATGCCGATCGTTCCTATCCATAACCAACTATCCACAGTCATGTCATTACCTCGTTAAATTGGGATTTGCTCCATTTTGTTTTCACGTTTTGCAGTTCAACCCTCATGTTGCTGCGTCGGAGAAGCCATGCTGCTGGTGAGACATTTCGCGGAGGTGTGTTGATTGTGCGAAAAATTACCAAAAAAGGTAGTGATTTTGCCAAATAAATAGCTTGAAGATATTGCTGTGTGAGCGAGGCTTAAAGATCTAAAGGCAGGGTGTAATGGTTTGGGTTGCCCACCACCAGGGAGTGGCCAGAAAGCAACTCCGCAGCCTGAAGGGCCGCGCTACCGAGGGCGACTTCGATGAAACTCGGGGCGAAAAAACTTATCTTTGAGAGTTCCCCGCCCTACCTCCCACAGGTAGTAATAGAAATTCGGATTACTCCCTTGGATAGTAAGGTTCAAAACTCATGAAAACTATGAAAATCGGCACGCGTCTGGCCGTTGGTTTAGCTGCGCTTAGCGCAATCACGGCGACTTTTGGGGCTTTTGCCTACCTCAACACCGCCAACGTGGATCAAGTAAATAACCATCTGAAGAGCGTGACGCTGCCCGCCGCTTACCTCAGTGAGGATCTGCGGAGCAGTGTGCAAAGGCAGTACACCCTGCTGCAGCAGTTCCTGAACTCCACGGAGCGAAGCCGTCTGAACGCACTTGACGCTTCTCTCATGTCCGAGCGATCGCGGAATGCGGATCTGCTTGCGAAGTTTCAGACGCTGCCCCTGAACGATAATTTGCGGCGGCTGGTCGACTCTTTAAAGTCTGCGCGCGATGCCTATGCATCGTCCTCGGAAGCGGCGCTTAACCTGGCAAGAACGGGATTAGCGGAATCAAGGGAGACTGCTCTGGGCCTGGAGGCGCAGCCGATACGGGAGAGGTATGCAAAGTATCTGCGCTGCGCGGACGCGCTAGTAACAGCCAGCAGGAGCGCGACAGTGGAGCCGGAGCCTGGTAGCGATGCATTCAGTGCCGCCACGCCGGGCGATATGTTGGCTTACCTGGGGCTCGCCGTCGTGCTTTCATGCGCAATTTCTGTGCTGCTTTTCTTCAATATCGCCAGGCCACTTGCCAGAGGGCTTAAGGCATTCAGTCAGTTTGCGAACGGCAACCTGACACGCCGCGCCGAAGTGAAGTCGGACGATGAATTAGGGCAGATGCTGACCGGGCTTAACTGGCAGTTAGAGAACCAGTGCAACGCGGTGAAGATGGCCATACGGATGGCTGACGGCGACTTCACCACACCTATAAACGCGATGCAGGACGAAGACATGCTGGGGCAGGCGATAGTGCGTTTGCGCCGCAGTGTGGCGGCTTCGTTCGAACTGACCGAGCGGATGCTGGCGGGTGATTTAACTTCGCGGTTCCGGCCCATTCCGCCCGAGGATAAGCTGGCGCACTCGTTATTTCGGATTCGCGAACGGCTGAACCATTCGACAGAAATTGCTAAGAAAGTATCCGGCTTTGATTTCAGCGGGGACACGGCTTTGGTTGAGGCGGGAGATGTATTGAGCGAAGCACTGGTTCGCATGCGCGAGAACCTGAAGGCCTGCGGGCAAATGGCGGCCAGGTTATCGAACGGCGACCTGGTTCTAGAAGGCTTGGTGCCAGTTGGCCGTGACGGCATGGGACGATCGCTGATGCGTTTGCGGGAAAACCTGCTGGCGTCGGCGCAAGTTATGCAGAGAGTGTCGGCGGGGGATCTATCGGTGGAAGCCAAACCGTTATCCGAGAATGATGTTCTGGGTAATGCGCTGGCGCGGATGTTGGAAAACTTGAGGCGCGTCATGGGGGCTGCGTTGTCTTCGGCAGCGAGCGTTGCATGTGCAGGTTCAGAGGTCTTGTTGAGTGCTGAACAGCTTGCGCACGGGTCGTGCGAGCATGCCGCTACGTCGGCGGAAACGGCTACGGCGATCGGGGTGGCGGCATCAAGTCTGCAGATGAATATAGAGACGTCTCTGCAGATGGAGAAGCTGGCGGCTGAGGTGGCGCGTGACGGCGAAGTGGGCGCGGAGGCTATCAGCAGTGCGATTGGCGTCATAAGGGAAGTGGCGGAGAAGATGCATGAGATGGATGAGATAGCGCGCAAGACCGATATGCTGACTCTGGCTGCCGCGNNGGGCGAACATGGACTCGGGTTTGGTGTGGTGGCCGGCGAATTGCGTAAGCTTGGTGAACGCAACGCGGCCATCGCGGCTGAGATTATGAGGATCGGCGGCCGCACTTTGAAAGCGGGTGATGCAGTGGCTGAATTGCTAGCCAACCTGATGTCGGGCGTTAGCAGAACGGGCGAACTTATGCGCCAAGCTGCCTCCTTTGGCGCAGAACAAACGGCAGGCTTGATGCAAGCGGATAAGGTTGTTCAGCAACTAGACAGCGTGCTGCATGAGAATGTTGTCACGACGCAGCAGATGACGGCGCTGGCTGAAGAGCTGATGAGCAAGGCCAAGGCTTTGCAGTCGGGAATTTCGTTCTTTAATCTGGCTGAGGAGCCGGAGCCGAAGACGGCACTATCTGTAACAGCTGTGGCTGACATTTTCCAGAATGCCGCTCGCGCTTAAAGACGCGGGTTCTCTCAGACCGGTCTGCGCCTAGAATGGCGTAATGAACGAGGTTCAATTCGGGCTGCGAGTATTTGCGAGAAATCGTACATCCACGACGCTCATCGTTTGCCTTCTGGCGCTGGGAACAGGCGCCGGCACGACTATGTTCAGCCTGTACGACGCCGCTCTAATGCGGCCGCTGCCGGTGAGCCATCCGGAGCAATTGGTCCGAATGGTACAGCGGCTGCCTAAACCGCTTGGGCTGAGAAGTGAGTTTCCGTTTGCGTACTACACGGCTCTCCGTGAGCACAGTAAGATGCTCGAGTCAGTGTTCGCGGAAACAGTGTGGTCCGACTACTACCGCATGACTGAGCCGGAGCCGGCGGAGGAGATTACGGCCCACGGGGTAACGCCGGAATTCTTCGAAGCGTTAGGTGTACGGCCGTTTCTGGGCCGCTTTCCGCAAAGCGGCGGCGCGGTTGTCAGTTACCAGTTCTGGCACAGACGATTTGGCGGGAGTTCGGATTCTCTCAAGGAACAGACGCTCACCATTCATGATCATGTGTTCCCGATTGTGGGTGTGATGCCGCGCGGCATAAATGGGCTTTCGGTTGACAGCGGACCGGACGTTCGTATTCCACTGCGGGATTATGTGACGCTGAGTCCGGATATCAAGCTAGAGCAATTTGAAGTGGCAGGCCGCCTAAGACCTGGAGTCACGCTGGCGCAGGCGCAAGCAGAATGCCTGTCGATTTGGCGAGCCGTCATGAAGGATTATTACCGGGAGATTGAGAAAGTGCCGGCGGAGAGCGCGGCGCGCTTGCTGGCGCGCGGTATGGAACTGCAATCGCTGGAGCGCGGCACCTCGGTTGTGCGCGACAACTTCGGCGATGTTTTGAAACTGTTGATGGCGTCAGTAGGCCTTTTGTTGGTGATTGTGTTCCTCAACGTGGCGGGGTTGTTACTGGCCCGGGCCGCGGCACGCCAGCGGGAGATGGCTGTGCGGTTGGCTCTGGGTGCAACTCGTTTGCGCTTGGTCCGGCAGTTGATGGTAGAAGGCCTTTTACTCGCCGCTGGCGGCGCGGGCGGGGGTTTAATTGTCTCGTTGATCATGCTGCCGCTGGCGGCGCGCATGCTGCCTCCGATACGAGATATGTACACAGCGGTAATTCCGGTAGCGCTGGACGCGGATCTGAATTGGCGAGTCCTTTGTTTTCTAGTTGCCTCGTCGGTGGCGGCGACCATCATTTTCACGATTGTGCCGGCGATGGCGACGGCGCGCACGGTTCGCTCCAAAATCAGTTTCCGAGGACGGCAGTTGCTGATCACGGCGCAAATTGCTTTATGCACTTTTCTGCTGGCAGCGGCAGGTTTGCTGGTACACAGCTTTGAGCTGCTGCGAGCGACGCCTTCGGGATTGGCGACCGATTCCATTGCAACGTTTCACTGCGATCCGGGCGCATCGAAATACCCGGCGGGAGCGATGGATGCGTTACTTGAACGAGTGAGGCAAGTGCCGGGCATAGTTTCAGTGGCGACATCGTCCTCGGGAGTCTTGCGCGGACACGGGCTGTTTACGACGGCCGCTCCCGCCGGGCAGCGGATTACTCACTCGGATTTTCTGGATGCCAATGCGAATGTGGTGTCGCGCGATTACTTCGCCACGATGGGAATGCGATTGCAAGCCGGGAGAGAGTTCCTGCCCAGTGACAATCAGGAAAAACCGGCCAAAGTTATCGTGAACGAAGAGTTTGTGCGGCGTATTTTTCCCCATACAAGCGGCATCGAGAGGTTGTTCGGAGCGGGGACCGAAGGCAGTGTCGCGCCAGCGGCTGACCAAATCGTAGGCGTCGTTAGTGACGCGAAATATCGTTCACTTCGCGACCCTATTCATCCCATGGTCTATTCGTTGCAAGCGGGTTCGGATTCCAATTTCATATTGAATGTGCGGACCAGCGCTAACCCAGGCAGTATTATCGGGCCGGTGCGGGAGGCGCTCAGTTCGGTTGCACCTGGTCTCGCCGTGCTGGAAACCGGAACGCTGGCGGAAGCGGTGGAAGAGATTACGGCTCCTGAGCGAATGACTGCCTCGCTGGCTTCGTTGTTCGGCGCGATGGCGGCCCTGCTGGCGGGGATCGGGACGTATGGATTGCTGGCGTATGCGGTGGCGCAGAGACGCCGTGAGATTGGCATCCGCATGGCGCTGGGCGCTAAGCCGGGTAATGTAGCAAGGCTTGTCGCCCGGCAGACTTTTGCCATGACCTCAGTTGGAGTGACCGCCGGCCTGGGCGGCGCCATGATTGCCGCACCGGCGTTCCGATCGTTACTCTACGGCATTTCTCCGCTTGATCCTGTGGCGATGATAGTGGCTGGGATCTTTGTGATTGTGGTATCGGCTTTGGCAACGGTAGGGCCGGCATCGCAGGCGGTTCAAATAGAGCCAGCCGAGGCTTTGAGACTGGAAGCTTAGTAACCTCGGGCTACTTGAGTGCCTCGTACACAAGCTGCGCGCAGACGACATCCTCAATAGCGATTCCAAGCGACTTGTAGACGAATCGTCCAGGCGGTTTTGGATGCTGGGGGTTTGCGAGCAGTACGCCGAGTTCGGCGTAGATGGAAGCTCCGGCGAGCAGGATATCGCCGGATTCAACGAGTGCAGCGGCGCGCGATTCGACCACTATAGATGCCCGCATAGCAGCTGTGTCGAGTTCGCGCTTGGTTGGTCCGACGGCCCCCATGGCGTTGACATAGGCGTCGGGCTTCAGCCATTCGCCGCGCAAGACGGGGTCAGCCGCATTGGTTGCTGTAACTATCACATCTGCGCCGCGCACGGCTGCTTCGGCGGTAGGCATATTGAGAGCGTCCTTTTCAGCCGCAAAGCGCTGGGCATTGGCCTGGGTTGGACTCCAGACGCGCACTTCAGTGAAGGAACGGACAAGACTCAGCGCGTGAAGGTGAGAGCGCGCCTGGACGCCGCTTCCAAGAATGGCGAGTACGCGCGCGTGCGGAGACGCCAGCAGATTAGTCGCGATGGCTGAGACAGCGGCTGTTCGCATTTCAGTGATGAGGCGTCCGTCGATGGTGGCGAGCGGTTCGCCGGTGAGGGAGCTGAAGAGTTGAATGACGGCTTGATGGGTGGGCCGACTTATTTTGGCATTGGCTGGATAAACGGTTACCAGCTTGGCGCCCATAAAACTGCCATAAACAACCGGCATGATGCCAATCCAGCCTTGGTGTTCTGGAACGGAAATGACGGTGCGCACGGGCTGCGTGACGTTGCCCGTGGAAAGGTCAACCAAAGCACGCTCGAGGGCAGGAATTATTTGCTCGATGCGAAGTACATCGCGCACTTGGTCTTCCGTTATTTCCACAAGCCTATGATGGAACATGCGCTTACCCATACTTCTGTTGCTTTTTTCCTGTTTGCGATTGGCGGCGGCCGATACGCTGACGCTGGCTGTGACTCCGCAGACCATCTGCTGGGGCTATTATTGGGCTAAAGCCAAGCCGGCGATAAAGGTGCACTCCGGCGACGTGGTGCAGATTCAGACCGTATCGGGCAGCCCTTCGCGGCTGGAGAATGCGGGTGTGAAGCCGGAAGATGTACAGGCGGCTTTGAAAGAGATTTATGAGAAGGTTCCGGCGTCGGAGAAAGGTCCAGGCGGTCACCTGCTGACAGGGCCGGTCTACATTGAAGAAGCTGAGCCGGGCGATGTGTTGGAAGTGCGCATACAGAAAATAACGATGGATGTGCCGTACGCGTATAACGGGTTTGGACCAACGTCCGGAGTCTTGCAGGATGAGTATCCTTATTCGCGCATGAAGGTGATTCCGCTGGACCGCGAGCGCAACGTGGCAAATTTCGCGCCTGGTATTGTCATTCCGCTGCGGCCGTTCTTTGGCAGCATGGGCATTGCGCCACCCGGAGAAGCGAAGCTGAATTCAGCCCCGCCATGGATTCATGCCGGCAACATGGACAACAAGGAACTGGTGGCGGGAACAACGCTTTATATTCCGGTGCACCAGAAGGGCGCGCTGTTTGAGGTAGGCGACGGGCATGCCGGTATGGGCAATGGCGAGGTAGATGTAACAGCAATGGAGACGTCGTTAACCGGCACTTTCCAATTTGTGGTGCACAAGGGGGTGTCGCTGCGCTGGCCGTGTGCTGAGACGCCCGAGTATTACATAACGATGGGGTTCAATGAGGACTTGAATAAGGCCACGGATTTGGCGATTCGGGAGATGATTGAGTTCCTGGAAACGCACGAGCATTTGAGCCGCGACGATGCTTACATGCTGACCAGCGTGGCCGTCGATATCGACATTACGCAACTGGTGGACGGGAAGAAGGGCGTGCATGCGCTGTGCCCGAAAGCGATCTTTAAACGGGCACAGCCGGCTTCGATGTTGAACTAAATAGTTGAATTGATCGCGAACAGAGGTTGACTTCAGCGGGCGTACGGTTGTATTGTGACGATTCGGCTTCCAGGTTCCGAAAATCCAATTAATAAGCTAAAGATAGCGTGCTTCGGAATCAATCACCATGTCCAGGTACGATCCGCCCGTGAAGATGGAGAAGTTGCAGCAGACATTGGAATCGACGCTGGCCAGCGTCGATAAAGCCGAACAATTAGCGATGGAGGCCGCTGCCAAAGCTGGTTTTGAGGAAGACGATCAGGCTCAGATTGGAATGGCGGTGCGCGAGTGTGCCGTGAATGCGGTGGTGCATGGGAACCGATACAACAAGAACAAGCGGATGCACCTGGAGATTAGCCGGTCAAGCGAGGCGATCATCATTATTATTGGGGACGAGGGCGACGGTTTCGATATGTCATCGCTGCCCGATCCGCTAGCGCCGGAGAATCTGTTGAAGCAGTCCGGGCGTGGCCTTTTACTGATCCGGGCGTTTATGGACGATTTCGACCTGCATCCGCGAGCTGGCGGCGGGACTGAGGTCAAGCTGGTAAAGAACGTAATTCAGGCCTGAAGAGCCGGAGACTTTTGAACGTATGAGGAGGCAGCAGTGAGTGTTAAATTGACATCACGCCAGGTTGGCGATGTCACCGTGATGGATGCGGCTGGACGAATTACTTTGGGCGAGGGCGCGAGTATGTTCCGCGACGCCATTCGTGAACTAGTGGCAAAGGGCAACAAGAAGGTGCTCCTGAACCTGGGAGAAGTGTCCTATATAGACAGTTCGGGTATTGGAGAGTTAGTTTCCGGCTTCACCACGGTGACGAACAGCGGCGGCCAGTTGAAGCTGGTTGGTTTGTCGAAACGGGTGAAAGACCTGCTGCAGATAACGAAGTTGTACACGGTGTTTGAGGTGTTTGACGATGAGACTGCAGCGGTGAGAAGCTTCACTTAGTTTAGGGCTAAGTAAGAAAAATTACCAAACAGTGTTAGCAGAAATAGGGTGGAGGGTGAGATATCTCCCGACCGTAATGCACTCAGGTTATAGCAATTACGGAAGTTGGTCCCCCAAACTATGTCAGGTTCTGCCACCCAAAGCGCCGCGCTGACCGCATTATCACCGCGGCCGTTCGAGATACTGGTCGCCGACGAACTCACGCTCATGCGGGAAGGCCTGTCGGCGCTATGCAACTCCATACCCGGTTTCACCGTTGTATTCCAAGCCGGTTCGGCCTGTGCGGCGCTGACAGCTATCCAGGAACTGCAGCCGGACTTAGCGCTGCTGGATCTGGGACTGTCAGATTTGGCGGCTACGGAAGTGATCCGGCGGGTGCGTGATCAGAATCTGAGGACGCGTTGCGCCGTTATCACGACACGAAAAGACCGCAAGACAGTGCTGGAAGTGCTGCGCACAGGCGCCTGCGGGTTCTTGCTGAAGACATCTACCACCGACCAGATGGCGGAGGCGCTGTGGCAGTTCACCCAGGGCAGCATCTATGTGTCGCCGGCTATTGAGGTGATGTCATTATTTGGCGATTCCAACTCGCGCTCGCAAGCGGAAGACCCGCTGGAACTGCTAAGCAGCAGGGAGTTTCAGGTGTTTTCGCTATTGGTGGAAGGCGTTCGGGCCAAAGAGATTGCGGCACGGCTGGCATTAAGTCCGAAAACGGTGGATACATACCGGTCGAGCCTGATGCGGAAGCTGGATATTCACGACGTGGCCGGGCTGGTAAAGTTCGCGATCAAGCGCGATTTGGCGGACATGCAGGCGTCGTAAGTGGGCACATAAATGTGTTAACCTCAAGATGCTTACGTAAGCGCGCGGCAGCCAAGCGGCGCACGGCTACCGGGGGGGCATTAGACGCCAAGGCGGCTCAGCCGCCTCTACTTGTACCAGAGCCGTCGCGCAGTCCGTTGCCCGCGTTTATTGAAGAGAAAGGCACTTGTACGTCTTGACCCGCCACGATCTTAAGGATCAACTGCAGCACGATCAGTTCACCGATGCAGTTTCCGAAGTAGTTACTTTCGCTTCCACCAATCGCCAGCAGGTAATTCGCTGGTCTCTTATTGGGGCTGCCGTTGTTATTGTCGCGGTTGGCATTTGGGCTTTTATGAGCCACCAGAAGGCGGCCCGGCAAGCCGACCTAGCCGAGGCCATGACGGTTGTGGATGCGCAAGTCGGTCCCCCGAACGAGTACGACAAGACTTACCCCACCGAAGATGCCAAGAACGAAGCCGCTATCAAAGCTTTGGCCGACGTGGTGGCGAAAGATGGGGATAGCAACGAGGGGATGATCGCCCAATATACGCTGGCAACAATAAAGGCAAAGAAAGATCCTAAAGGCGCCGAGCCCGCATTTAAGCGGGTAGCCGATTCGGGCAGCAGTGTGGCGCCGCTGGCGAAGATCGCTTTGGCGCAGCTTTATTTGGGCGACAAGCGGACGGCGGATGCGCAGGATTTGCTGCGTTCCATCGTAAACGGGCCCAGCGATCTGGTTTCCAAGGCGCAGGCACAGCTTTTGCTGGCTGATGTGGACGCCACCGTGGACCCACAGGCGGCCAAGAGCATCCTGAAGAGTTTAGACGCGACCGACCAGAAACGGCCTGCCATTAGCCGAGCTGTTGACAGCATCTCCGGCCAGTTGAAATAACCCCGCACATGCTAGGCCGACTGCGCCTTGGGCCGGATAATCTGCGCGGGCGCTTGTACCCGGAGCCTGCCCATCCCTACCGTAATGATTTTCAGCGGGATCGCGACCGGATTATTCATAGCCGGGCCTTCCGGCGGATGGAAGGCAAGACCCAGGTCTTCGCCGCTGGGCTTTGCGACCACTTTCGCAATCGCCTGACGCATACGATTGAGGTTTCGCAAGTGGCGCGCACGGTAGCGCTGGCGCTGGGACTCAACGAGGAATACACCGAAACACTGGCGCTGGTGCATGACCTGGGACATCCCCCGTTCGGGCATGTCGGCGAGAAGGAACTCGACCGGCAGATGAAGCAGTTTGGCGCCGGGTTCGAGCATAACCGTCATGCGCTGCGGATTGTGGATCATCTGGAGCATTACTATGCGCGCTTCGATGGCTTGAACCTGACCTATGAGGTTAGGGAAGGGATCATCAAGCATTCGCGCGAGCTGCCGCTGGAGACGGAGGCGGAGTTGAAGCCATTGTTGCCGGGCAAGCGGCCTCCTTTGGAAGCGCAACTGCTGGATTTGGCGGACGAAGTGGCGTATAACACGGCTGATTTGGACGATGCCTTCGGCGCCAAGTTGTTCACTATGGCCGAAATCGAAGCGACGGTTCCTATTTTCGCTGAGCTGGGGGAACAGATTGATACGCAATTTCCGGGAGCAAGCGATCGGGTGCGCTTTTGGGAAGTGCTGCGGCAGTTGATGAACGTCATGATCGGCGGGTTGATTGAAGGGACGGCGGAAGCGGCGAACGCGGCGGGCGTGGAGGCTGTGGAAGACGTAAGGGAACTGGACCACCGCCTTGCGCGGTTGAGCCCGGAGGCGGCTGAGATCAACAAGCAGATGCGATCGCTGCTGATTAAGTTCGTATATGGGAATGAGGGGTTGATCAGGGACAGGAAACTGGCGCAACTGAGGTTGGGGCGGTTATTCGAGTTTCTGGTCGCTAATCCGGAGCGGGTCTCGGCTGGGTATAGACGGGCACTGAAAGAATCGCCAGTGCATCGTGTAGTTTGCGATTACATTGCGGGTATGACGGATCAGTATTTTATGAAGATGTATCGGGAGATGATTTCGGCGACTGAGGGGTAGTCGGAGACTCCGAGGCAAGGCGGCTGAGGGCTCATTCTTAGTTATCAGCAAGACTTGACCGGAGGAAAATGGCGCTTGTTGTTCTTGTGCATTCGAGATAGCCGATGGTCGAGCTTGTCGCTCAGAACGTCGCCGCTGCTGTAAATGCCGCAGTCTCCTGCAGCTACATTGAAGTTGCCGTTCCTTTCAAGGACCGAAAAAATCTTTGTAAGAGGAGCAACCGTCTTAATTAGCGGGTTGCCATCGCAGCGGCTTAGCTAATCGCGCGTAACGGTATTGGTCAATTCCGCTCGCCGCACGGCGTAGAGCTTTTCCAGGTGACGACAGATTTCGCGGACGACTCGCTCAGTGGGTTCATCCTCGTCCAATTCGACTTCTACTTTGACGTAAATATCTACACGCTTCATTTGCTACTGCTTCGATGATACTGATATCAAATGGCTGAAGTTATTTTGTGCAAGATTTGTGGCGAGCGGCGGGCGAAACGGGCTTGTCCGGCGGTGGAAGGGGACATCTGTCCAATATGCTGTGGAACGCAGCGCGAGGTTTCGCTTTCGTGCCCGTTGAGTTGTACGTTTTTGCGCGAGGCGCACAAGCATGAGAAGACGGTTGCAGTGGCGGAAGCCGATGTGTCCGACCGGGACATCGAAGTCAGCGAAGATTTTTTGCACAACCATGAAGAACTGATGCTTTTCTGTATGCTCTCGTTGTTGCAGGCGGCTTTGCGGACACCGGGCGCAGTGGATTCGGATTTGGTGGAAGCCCTGGCGGCGGTGATCAAGACGCATCGTACGGCGCAGTCGGGCCTGTTGTATGAGAGCCATCCAGAAAATACGATTGCCGCGGGCGTACAACGGGTCTTCCTCGAGTTTATCGGCGAATACGAAAAAGCGCGTAAAGAAAAGGAGACGCTGGCACTGATTCCCGAGACGAACTTACTGCCAGCGCTAGTGCTTTTGCGGCGCATTGCTCAGCAGAATAGTAACGGCAGACCGCGCGGACGCATGTTTATCGATATGCTGAGCCAGATGGTGCCGAGTACGGGAGTCGATGAGCGTGCGCCGAGCATCATCTTGTAGGGAGTAGTTTCTTGAGCGAAGCAGAAAAATTGAAGGCCGTGTTGTTGCGTTCGCAGGAGCTTGCGCCTGAGGTGAATCACTTTGAATTTGAAGTGCCGGCGGTTGCGGAGCTGAAGTTTACGCCGGGGCAGTTCATTTCCATCGTGGCGGCGGTAGGCGGCGAACAGATTACGCGGGCTTACTCGATTGCGTCTCCGCGCGATGGCAACCGTTTCGCGCTTTGTTTGAACCGGGTGCCGGATGGCCTGGTGTCAAACCGGATTTTTGAGTTAAAGCCTGGTGACGAGATCGGAATCAGCGAACCGCTGGGCTATTTCACGCTGCGGCATCCGGGCAGGCGCATTGTCTTTGTTGCAACGGGCACAGGGCTGGCGCCTTTCCGGTCGATGCTGCTGGACCATTTGCCGCGTACGCAGCCGCATGTTCGATTGCTGTTTGGATCGCGGTATGAGCAGGGCATGTTGTATCGGAGTGAGCTGGAGGGATTGCAGGATAAGTACGATTCGTTCCGATATTTACCTACGGTTACGCGGCCGGGTGAGGGCTGGGGGGGCCGCAGTGGGCGCGTGCAGGCGCATCTGGATGAAGCGCTGGCGCTGCGCGGGCCGGATGAATTGGCTACGGTTGATGTTTATATCTGCGGGTTGAAAGAAATGGTGGACGACGTACGCGCCGAACTAAAAAAGCGCGGGTTCGACCGGAAGCAGATTATCTACGAGAAGTACGATTAGTGCGTTGTAAGTTCGGGCCGCGCGCCTATGCCACGCAGGCAGCGATCGATCCAAAGCTTGGTCAACTTTTCCTGGGCGCCGTTTTGCGATAGACGCGAGCGCAGGCTGTTGAATTCGACCTGATCGAGCGGTTGATCCTGATTGAAGCAGGAGAAGACCACGGTCTCTTTGCCTGATACCGGGTCTTTGTGCATCTGGAGGCATTGCGCGCAGATTTCTTTCATCATGCATTGCATGGGCGAGTTGATGCTGCCGATGGCGTGGTGGTCGGGCTTTAAATAAGGCCGTAGAACGCTGTGGCGGGCTTGCTGGACTGCTCGCATCATTCCGTCGGAACCGATGACGATCAGGCGATCGACGGAGCGAAGAGGGATTTCAGCGTCGCCCAAATCGCCGCGGCCATAGGCTTCCATGGCTTGCACGATGTTGCCGACGAATGCGCTGTCCTGGACGCGCTCCGGTGTGAAACCGGGGGCTTCGTCGCACACCCAGATGACGACGTCGGCGGCTTTTTCGATCTCTTCGACTTTATAGCGGTCGATGATTTTCTTGTAGCCGGCGAAGTAGACGACGCGCGAACCGGAGGCGCGCAGTTGCTGGCCGATGGAGAACAATACGGCATTGCCCAAGCCGCCGCCCGCGAGCAGAACGGTTTGTTTCGATGGTGTTTCGGTAGGCGTACCGGTGGGACCCATCAGAATCACCGGATCGCCCGGCTTCAGCAGCGAGCACAGGTCAGATGAGCCGCCCATTTCAAGGACGATAGTCGAGAGCAGTCCCTTGGCGTGATCGACCGATGCGCCGGTGAGAGCAAGCCCTTCCATGGCAAGTATGGTGCCGTCCACACGCTGCGCCAGTGACTCGTAGTTCTGAAGGCGGTAGAACTGGCCGGGCTGAAAGGCGCGGGCGGCGATGGGTGCGCGCACCAGAATTTCAACGATGTTAGGAGTGAGGCGAATGACGTCTTCCACGACCGCGCGCAGTTCGTGATTCAGGCGGTTGGTAAGAAGTGCGGGCGTGGGTAACGCCGGGGCGTGTTTGGAAAGCACGCGAGTGACCACCGGAAAGCCCTGTTTGGCGCTGCCCATGGCCTTGACGACGTTGCCGGAGAATGACGGATGCAGGTCACCGAAGAAGCTGATAGCGCGGCCATCGGGACGCAGTGAAATCAGCACTTGGGGCGTGTGGGGTTTGGCCACACGTTCCGGTTTGATGGGGTCGCCCTGTTCGTCTACAGCCTGGAAGTAGCGGCCATCGAGCGCGAAGTTGGCTTCGTCTTCGCGCGCCAGAACGGTGTTGGGCTGGGTGCCGGCCGCGACCAGAATGGTGCGCGCGGGTAGCCGGACTTTTTCGCCCGCGGGCAGAAGCTTGCCGGTGGCTTCATCGAAGCGCTGTTTTTCCAGGCAGAGAGCGGCGGCGCTTTGATAGTCGTCCACTTCTACTTCGTTCGGCGAAAGGCACTCGGCAAAGCGCACGCCTTCTTCCATCGCTTTCGCTACTTCTTCATGGTTCAGCGTGTAACTGGGGGCATCGATCAGGCGGCGGCGGTAAGCGATAGTGGCGCCGCCCCATTTGCGCAATAAGCTGATGAGATCGACCGGGCGGCCTTGCTGCGCGGCCGCTTGACGCTCGGCTTTAATTTCGCGAGCGTGCGCCAGAAACTCAAGCGAAACTTCTTTTTCTTCCTTGGTCCAGCGCGCCTGGATTTCGCGCTCACCCATTTCGGCGGTTAGATCTTCATAGCGCTTAAGAAATTTTTCAACCTGGACGACGTAGTAAGCGAGCGATTCGGTTGCGGTGTCGATGGCGGTGAGTCCGCCGCCGATGACCGCAATGGGCATGCGAATTTGCAGGTTGGCGAGTGAATCGTTCTTGGCGGCTCCGGTTAGCTGCAGCGCCATTAGGAAATCGGACGCCTGCCGAACGCCCTTTACCAGGCCGTTCTTCATGGGGATGACGGTGGGACGGCCGGCGCCGGCGCAGAGGGCGATGTGGTCGAAGCCCATTTCAAAGGCGCTGTCGACGGTCATGGTGCCGCCGAAGCGCACTCCGCCGAACATGGAAAATTCGCTGCGGCGTTCCAGCAGCAGCCGGATGATCTTGAGGAAGTTCTTGTTCCAGCGAATGGTGATGCCGTATTCTGCAACGCCTCCGAAGCCTGCATTCACGCGCTCGTCAAGGCGTTCGTAGATCTCGGTGATATCGCGCAACGGGCGGAAGGGCACGCGTTCGCCGAATGCGTTAACGCCCGAAACATCTTCGGGCAGCGGTTCGATTTTGAGCCCATCGACAGCGCAGACGGTATGGCCATCATTCATCAGATGATGCGACAGCGTAAAGCCGGCAGGTCCGAGTCCAACTACGAGCACCGTGTAACCGGTGGCTTCGCGCGGATAAGGGCGGACAAAGTTCAGCGGATTCCAACGCGTCAGCAGGCTGTAAATTTCAAAGCCCCAGGGCAGTTCCAGAACGTCTTTCAACGTGCGCGTTTCGGCTTGCGGAATGTCAACGGGTTCCTGCTTCTGGAAGATGCAGGACTTCATGCAGTCATTACAGATGCGGTGACCGGTGCCGGCAGCCATCGGATTGTCGATGGTGACGACAGCCAAAGCGCCGATGGGGCTGCCATTGCCTTTCAACTCGTGCATCTCTGAAATTTTTTCGTCCAGCGGGCAGCCGTTTAGAGTGACGCCAAAGACGCTCGATTTAAATGCGCCGGTCTTTTCTTTCAGGCCGGTGGAGCAACTGTCTTTGCCCTGATGGTGGCATTTGATGCAGTAATGAGCCTGGTCGAGGGCACCGGTGAGATTGGTTCCTGGATCAGTAAGGTCAAAGCCTTCGCGATGACGCCAGTGATGGCTGCTGAGTTCGAGTGAGACCAGGCCGTTGCTTTCCGCAGACTCGACCGGAATCAGATGCTGCATGTCGAGCTTGTGCGGAATCTTGAACAGGACGCCGCTGCCATGGCGAGCCTTGCCTTGCGGCGAGAGCGTGGCCCAGGCGGTATATTGCGTGGCTAGTTTCAGATGCTGCTCGTGCTGCGCTTCGGTTTCAAGCCAGCGCGCGACGTGGGTGGCGAAAGCAAGTTCGGTCAACGGTTCCTGCATCAGCGCTTCCAGTTCGGCGCCAATTTTGAACCCGTCGATTTCGGCGGCGGTCTCAGGCGTATACCCGGTAAGCGCCTTGCGCTGGACGAAGCGCCGTTTGACGGAAAAGAGCGGCGCCAGGATGTGGTGGCGCGTTTGGAGCTGCAGCAGTTCGGGTTGGATGCCGAAAAGTTCGCCGATAAAATCTTCCAGGTAGGGCGCGAGTTGAATGATGAGTTCAGAGCTGCTTTTGGTGTGAGCGGCAGGTGGTTGCTGGCGCGCGGTCAATAGAACGGCGTGCAGATCGGGCGAGGTTTGCTCCAGACGTTCACAGAAAAGAGCGTCAAGGCGCAGTAGGCCTTCGCGTTGATAAAGATCCTGAAAGTTGATTCCGCATGACAGGGCTAGTTTGGCCCCGCTGGAATGATTGTCGATGCTGTTGTTCACTTATGGCCTGAAAAGATGCCAGACGCCAATGCCGCGGAAGCAGGAAGTGCAACGGGCGAAAAGAGTGGCTTTGGCTACTTCTTTATTTTCGCAGATGGCTGCTCTGTATCTTTTTGATTCGGCTATCGTTGTAATTGGTGGATTTAGAAAAGACAATCCTGCGCAAAGTCGGGGAAGCCATCGGCCGCTTCAAAATGATTCGCGAAGGAGATCGCGTAGCGGTGGGCGTTTCAGGTGGGAAGGACTCGGTCACGCTGCTGGAGGCGTTGTTGCTGCTGCAGAAGCGTGCCCCCATCAACTTCAGCGTGTGCGCGTTCACCATTGAGCAGGGTAAGTTTCTGGCTCCGATACACCCGGTGGGCGAGTTTTTGCGCGCCCGTGGGGTGGAATGGAGCTATACGGAAGACGCGCCGTCCCTGCGTCTGCTGACCGACCAGCCGGACCATGGATGCGACGTATGCAGCCGTTTCCGGCGGCGCGCGGTTTATGAAGTAGCGCGAAAGTTGGGCGCAAATGTGATTGCGTTTGGGCATACGGCGGATGATTTTTGCGAGTCGTTTCTAAGAAACGCGATGTTTACGGGACGAATTAGCGCGCTGCCGGCGATTACCTGGTCGAGCAAGCGCGACTTCCGGCTAATTCGTCCGCTAGTGTATGTGACGGAGGACCTGACACGCGCTTTTGCGGCAAGTTTAGGCGCGCCGGTGATTCCGTGCGGCTGCTCGCAAAAAACGGGGACCGTGCGGCGTAGCCTCCGCGATATGTTTGCGGAGATTGAGAAGGATCATCCTTTTTTGAAAGAGACGCTGCTGTCCGCGATGGGAAAAGTCGAGACTGGCCGCCTGCTGGATACGCGTTTTCTGGATTTGGAAGGCAGCAGTGAGGAAACGGGTTTTTTTGAAGAACCTGCTGAGCTAGTAAGTTTAGGTGAGGTTTAATTAGTTCGCATCCGCTAAACTGATTAGCTGCGATGCCCGCTGAGCTGATTGTAGTTAATGGTCCAAACCCTGGATCAAAATTTCCGCTTGGCGAGAGTGAGGTCCTGATAGGCCGTGCTCCGAACGCCACGATCGTACTTCCCGATGCGGAAGTATCCTGGCGGCACTGCGTCGTGAAGCGTCAAGGCAACAGATATCTGGTTAAGGATCTGGTGAGTTCCATCGGCACGCACGTGAATGGCATGCGTACGTCGGAGCGCTGGCTTGACGATAAAGATCAGATCGGCATTGGCAAGACAGTTTTGATGTACCGTTCGGGCGAGGCCACGCAAGATGTGCCCGATGCTCAACCGGCCGCCGATAACACCAAGCCTGTTCTGCTGGCTGCCTGTTCGCTGGTTTTTTTGTTTCGCGCACTTGCAGCGACCAGTGGCGAAGGGCCGAACAAGCTGCTGCAGGGACAAATTCTAAGGTTAGTAGGTGATCTGGTTCCTACGAAAGAGAGCGTTCTGCTGCTGGGTGGGACATGTGAGGAATTGGAGGAGCTTTATGCCGAATGTGCGAAACAGTACCATGCGGATTTCCAACCGGCGATCGCACGGGTTTGTGAAGAAGGTGCATTTTCGGATAGCGAAACCGGCATGGTGGGCGTTCCACTCTACCTGGCGGGAGTTTTGGGTGGTTCGTTAATTATCCGGTTGCAAGACCGCGAGGTTGAACGCGTACTGGCTCACCTTGAGACGCTGACTGCGGTGGCGTCCCTGGCTTCGGTGGGTTTTGAGGCGAACCACGAAGTGGAAATTCTGAAGGCCGAGAACGCGCTGCTGCAAGAACAGATTGGCGTTAACGCGGGCATTGTAGGAACCAGTCCGCTGGTGCGCCGGCTGTTAGAGAAAGTGGAGCGAGTGGCGCCGCGCGATACGACGGTTCTGATAACTGGGGAAAGTGGCACGGGCAAGGAGTTGATTGCAAGGGCACTGCACCAGAAGAGCCTGCGGCATGAGCGGCCTTTTGTGGCGGTGAACTGCGCCGCCGTGGGTGCGGATTTGTTTGAGAGCGAGCTGTTCGGCCATGAAAAAGGGGCTTTTTCGGGAGCCATAGCCACCAAGAAGGGGCGCTTTGAACTGGCGCAAGGCGGAACCATTTTTCTGGATGAGGTGGGAGAACTGGCATTAGGCCTGCAGGCGAAACTGCTGCGTGTGTTGCAGGAGCGCGAGTTTTGGCGCGTGGGCGGAACGCAGGCGCATCCGCTGGATGTTCGAGTGATTGCGGCTACCAATCGCGATTTGGGCAAAGATGTGGCTGACGGAAAGTTCCGCGAGGATTTATATCACCGGTTGAACGTGGTGAATCTGGAATCGCCGGCTTTGCGCGATCGCAAGGAAGACATTCCGGCGTTGGCGCAATATTTGCTGCGGAGGTCGGTTGATAAATGTAAGCGCATGGTGAATGGTCTGTCGGCTGAGGCGCTTGAGATCATCATGGCCTACAACTGGCCAGGCAACGTGCGCGAATTAGAGAACGCCATGGAAGGCGCAGTTGCCATGGGCGTGTCGGACTGGGTTCTGCCGGAAGACTTGCCGGAGAGCCTGCTGGAAGCGGCCCCGCGGGATTCAGGCGCAAAGTATCACAACTCGGTGGGGCGCGCCAAGTGCGATGCCATTCTTGACGCGTACGAACAGGGGAACTTCGACTACAAGCAGGCAGCGAAGCTTTTGGGACTGCATCCGAATTACTTGTTACGGCTGGTTCGCAATATGGGATTGCGGGATGAAATTGAAAGGCGGAAGAATGGGAACGGCAACGCGTCAGGCGCGGGCCGTTGATTTCGTTGCCAGATGCAGAGCCGCGATGCCGCCGGTCAGCAGTTCGAAGCGTGCATCGGCGAAGCCAGCGGTGAACATCATGTCTTGCAATTTCGTGGCGGTTGGAAATTTACTGACCGACTCCGGAAGATAAGTGTAGGCTTCTCTCGATCCGGAGATCAAAGAGCCGATGAAGGGCAGTAGCGCGCGCGAGTAGAAGCCGTAAGCGATGCGCATGAACAGCCCGGGCGGGTGCGAGAACTCAAGGATCGCGAGCAGGCCCCCGGGTTTTAGCACACGCAGCAGTTCATGCAGCGCGGCTTCATAGTTCACGAGATTGCGGAAGCCAAACGCGATGGAGATGGCATCGAGCGAAGCATCGGCGAGCGGCAGTTGCATGGCGTCGCCTTCAATCAGCGGTGCTTGAAAGCCGCGCTTGCTTGATTTAGCGTGCGCCGTGACCAGCATAGGATGGCAGAAATCCGCTCCGATGATGGGCGACGCAGCAGCGCTTTGCAGGTCGATCAATACGTCGCCGGTGCCGCAGCAGAGATCGAGCACGCGGGCACCGGGGCGGATCAGGATAGGTTTCAAGCGCGTCAGCAGCACTTTACGCCAGCCGCGATCAATGTTGAATGACAGCAGATGATTCAACAAGTCATATTTGGGAGCGATGTCGGCGAACATGCGCTGGACCCAAACGGAAGCTTGTTTTTCGCCCGACGTACCGGGTGGTGTGGTGCCGAGGCTCAAGCGAAAGACTCTACTATGGCGCGGCGGATGAGCTGTGCTTCGAGGCCGGAGACTATCTTCACGGAGCCGATTTCGGTGGGCAGAACGAAGTGAACGGTTCCCTGCATGGTCTTCTTATCGCTGGCCAGACGCGCGAGCAGATGATCGGGATTGAGATCGGCAACTTCGGGCAGAGGACCGTATTGCAGAGTTGTTTCGGCGATTGCTTTCGCAGGGGAAGAGCCCAGTGTTCCGGTGAGTTCGGCGAGTTTAGTCGCGGCAAGCATGCCCCAGGCGACGGCTTCGCCATGCAGCATACGTGTATAAGATGTTTCAGCTTCAATCGCGTGGCCGATGGTGTGGCCGAAGTTTAAAATGCGGCGCAAATCGCCTTCACGCTCATCGGCGGTGACTACTTCGGCTTTAATGCGAACCGCGGCAGCGATTAGATCATCGATCAGATCCGGTTGCAGAGCGAGTACTTCAGACGGCCGCGTGTGGAGCAACTCGAATAAAGCTTTGTCGCGAATGATGCCGCATTTAACGACTTCAAAAAGGCCGGCGCGGAACTCGCGCTCAGGCAAAGTGGAAAGCACTTCGGGATCGATAAGGACGGCGAGGGGCTGGTGAAAGCTTCCGATCAGATTTTTACCGGTTGCGAGGTTGACACCGGTTTTGCCACCGGTGGCTGCGTCCACCTGTGCCAATAGAGTCGTTGGAATTTGCAGCACAGGAATGCCGCGCATGAAGATGGCGGCAAGAAAGCCGCTGACGTCGGTAACAATGCCGCCACCAAAGCCGATGACTAAGCTGGTGCGGTCGCCGCCGAGATGCATCATCTGTTCGGCAAGCTGCTCCAGGCAGTGCAGGCGTTTGTTTTTCTCGCCGCCGGGAAAGAACAGAACGTGCCAGGGTGTGCCTTCCAACTGCGGCTGCAAAACGGGGCCGTGAAGACGCCAGACGTCTTCGGTGGTGACGATAAAACGCTTGCCAAAGCGCGCCGGAATGAAATCGCGGATGCGCGTTAAAAGGCCGCGTTCCACTACATTTTCATAGGTGGACTGCGAGGTCTGCACCTGGAAGCTAGGCATGTGATCCCGTTGTACCATTGTCCTTGCCCGTTCCGCCAAGCGCCCGCCGCCGCATTCAGCTCAATTCTGTGTCCGGGTTGCTATTGCTGCTTTATGTTGCGGCATTGGCGCAGACCAGTCCGTGGGCGGCTTTGTGGACAACGCCGTGCATTGTGATCGCCTCCATGTTGATTGCCTGGGGCGCTGAGTCGGCGCAATTTTTCATCGCGCAGGGGTTTGCGCTGGCCATCCTGGCGTTGATGCAGACGCTGCCGGAGTTTGCGGTGGAGGCGGTGCTGGCGTGGAAGCAACAGTCTCCGCTGCTCCTGGCGAATTTAACCGGGGCGCTCCGGTTGCTGACGGGGTTGGCGTGGCCAATGATTTACCTGACGTCTGCGGTTGTGTATCGGCGGCGCGTAGGCCAGCCGCTACGGAAGATCACTTTGCATCGGCATCAAAGCGTGGAAGTGATGGCTTTGATTTTGCCTTTGTTTTACGCGCTATTCATCTGGTGGAAGGGCCAACTGCATGCCTATGACGCGGTGGTTCTGGTGGCGCTTTATGTGATCTATCTGGTATTACTGACCAAGCTGCCGCCTGAAAAACAGGAGGGTATCGACGATCTGGAGAAAATTCCGCGAGCGATTGTTACAGCTCCGCGCAATCGGCGGAATTCGATTATTGCGGCGCTTTTTTTAACCGGCGGAACGCTTATCTATTTCACGGCCGAGCCATTTCTAGGCAGCCTGGTGGCAGTCGCGGCGGCGGTTGGCATTCCGAGTTTTGTGATGATTCAGTGGCTGGCGCCGGTAATCTCGGAGTTTCCGGAACTGGCATCGACTTTCTACTTCGCCAAGCAGGAGGAGAAAGCGCCGATGGCCCTGATGAATATTGTGTCCAGCAACATTAATCAATGGACGCTGCTGGTGGCGATGCTGCCGGTGGTGTTTTCCATCAGCCGGGGAACGCCGTCGGCAATTGTGTTTGATGCCGAGCAACGGACCGAGCTGATTCTTACGATAGGGCAGAGTTTCGCGGGTCTGGCATTTCTGCTGAACATGGAGTTTGCCTGGTGGGAAGCGGCAGGAATGTTTGGCTTGTTTGCGGCGCAGTTTGTCCTGCCAATGTTCCTCGGCAGCGACGCCCGCGTGATGATTGCCGCCGTTTTCTTTGTGGGGGCCGGGCTGGAGTTTGTGCGCTTTCTAGTTAGAGGGCGCGGGCACAATGCGTTTGTGAACTTTTGGGAAACGTGGCGCGAGCACGTTGCTACAAAGTAGGCAGCGCCCTCTTCATGAAAGACGCAACCGGAATCCGAACGCCGCGAAATTCTAACGTCTCGCCCATGCGCGCCTCAGTTGTTGCTTCACTCGTCATCACAGTGACGGTTTGAGTTTTGCGATAGATCAGCCAGACCTGTTCGGCGCCATGCTCCAGATAGAGAACCGCTTTGCGCTGTAGCTTTCGATTGCTTGGCGAAGCAACTTCCACAGCGAGTTCGGGGGCGCCCTCTAGCCAGCCGTCGTTATCTTCGGCATAATTCCAGCGTTCTACCGACACTGCGGCCAGATCGGGCGCCGGCATGGAACGATTGCCAAGAATACAAGAGAAGTCGTTTCCAATCATAAAACCAAGTTGTTTTAAGGGAGCGAGCTTATCGCGGAGACGGTCGACTATTGCCGCATGCCAGATTTTCGCGGCTGGGGACAGGATGAGTTCTCCCTCAATGAGTTCTTCTTTCTGGCCGTCCTCGCGGTCCGGGCGCAGCATGAACTCTTCGAGGGAAAGCGAAATGTTTAAAGCCGTGCTCACCGATTGATTATCCCAAAAACCGGGCACCTCTCAGGCGTTGCCCAGGTTGATAACCGCAACACCCAGGATGATAAGGGCCAAGCCGGCAATTTTCGCCGTCGTAAACATCTCTTTGAAGAAAATACGCGCCCAGAGCAAGGCCCAGATGTAGCCGATAGAAACCATGGGGAACAGAATCGTCAGTTCGCCCTGCGAGATGCCCATCATGTAAAAGACCGACGAGAACACGTAGAGAAAGATGCCGATAACGAGCCAATAATTTGTGAGCAGCGCTTTTATGTTGAGGTGGAGATGCTCGGCTCCAAGTTTGAGAAACACGGCGCCGAACGAGCCAATAAACGAAGAGAAAAGGACCAGGATGATGGAACTGGCTGGTGTTCGCATGATTATTTTTTCAATCCCAGAATGGACACACCGACGACGATGAGCGTTATTCCCAAGCTTCGAAACAGATTCAGATGTTCGCCCGGCAAAACGAAGAGCGACAGGAACGTGACCCAAACGTAGGTGAGCGCAATGATGGGGTAGAGCCTGGAGAGCTCGCGGCCCTTTAGCGCTAGAGCCATTAGGAAGGTATTCACTCCGTAAAGACAGTAGCCGGTGAAGAGCTTGCCGTTTGAGATGATCCCAAAGCAGAATTTAACGAAGAGGGAAGGATCGTGCGCGACTTGACCAAGCGTGATATGAGCGCCAAGATCAACCGTTCCGAGTTTTACGAGTATTTGTGCGAGCGCACCAATGAGGGTGCAAGCAAATACCAGGGCAAAAGACTTCTTAGCGCCCGTATCAAGCGGCAGAGCGGTTGTGGCTTCAGCAGTAGTAGTGTTCAATCAGTCTGCTCTCCACAGTTTAGAGCATGTTGGTGGATTCTCATAAAGGTCAGGTAAACTTTAACCAAATGTCAGCGCCGCTGGTTCCTTCGCCGCTCGACTACATCGGTAGACGCCGCTTTGCGCTCTATCCTGCCATCCGAAATACTACGCCTAATGTCTGGATGCTGGGGACCGGTTCGTGGGGCGAGGTTCAGTTTGTGAACGCCAAGACTGGCAGTGAGATTTGGGTGCCGCGGGTTTACATAGGTGCTGTGAGCGAGAGTGTCGACTCGCTGGTGGTTGAACTGACGCAGGATTTGGAATTGCGGGGCGATGCGGTAGAGCCACGCGGAAGGCGGGTGATTGAGATGCCGACGCATGCGCATTTCCCGGTCAAGCGGCTCTTTCCTAGCGAACCCGCGGGTCCAGCCACGGTTGTTGGCATTAGGTTGGAGCGACCGGAACCGTCACCGTTTCATAAGACGCCGTTTCGGCTTGGTATCTTCGTGTTGTTTGTGGCGGGCTTATTGGCGTTGATTGCCGCAGCCAGCCGCATCTATTAGCACCGCCTATGCCGCGTCATCTTTCTGTCATCTTGTGGGCTGCAACCGCGGTGGCCGGCGCCATCTGCCTGGGTTACGTCGCCAGCCAGCAGGGTGAGCCTGTCAATAGCCTGTGGGTGGTGGCGGCGGCCGCTTGCATTTTTCTGGTTGGCTTTCGCTTTTATGGAAAGTTCATTGCCGCAAAGGTGATGATGTTGGACGACCGGCGCGCCACACCGGCTGAGCGCTTGCGCGACGGACACGATTTCGAGCCGACGAATAAGTGGATTCTGTTGGGGCATCACTTTGCGGCCATTGCGGGACCGGGTCCGCTGGTTGGGCCCACGCTGGCGGCGCAGTTTGGTTATCTTCCGGGACTGCTTTGGATTGTTTTTGGGGCGGTGCTGTGCGGCGCGGTGCAGGATTTCGTGATTCTGTTCTGCTCCATGCGGCGCGATGGCAAGACGCTGGGACAAATGGCTCGCGAGGAGATTGGGCGCGTGGGCGGCTTCGTTTCTTTGATTACGGTGCTGCTGATTATGATCGTTCTGCTGGCCGTCATCGCGCTGGTGGTGGTGAATGCGCTGAAAGGCAGCCCGTGGGGCACGTTCACGATTGCCATGACGATGCCGATTGCGGTTTTTATGGGCGTCTATTTGCGCTATGTGCGGCCGGGCAAGGTGCTGGAATGTTCGTGCGTTGGTTTTGCCTTGGTGTTGCTGGCGATTTATGGCGGCAAAGTGGTGTCGCAAAGCGCGCCGTTCGCCAACTGGTTCACGTTAAGCGGGGTGGGGCTTGCGATTGCCATTATGATCTACGGCTTCTTCGCGAGCGCATTGCCGGTATGGCTTTTGCTGGCTCCGCGCGACTACCTCAGCACTTTCGTGAAGCTGGGTGTGGTCTTCTTACTGGCGATCGGCATTGTGTTCACGCATCCGCAACTCGCGCTGCCGCCGCTTACGCGGTTTGTCGATGGGAGCGGGCCGATTTTTGCGGGCAAAATTTTTCCGTTCTGCTTTATTACCATCGCCTGCGGCGCCATCTCGGGCTTCCATTCTTTGATTTCGTCGGGCACCACGCCGAAGATGATTGCGCGTGAGTGGCATGCCTGGCCGGTTGGTTATGGCGCGATGCTGCTGGAAGGTTTTGTCGCCATCATGGCGCTGGTGGCGGCGTCGTCATTGCAGCCTGGGGTGTTCTTTGCAGTGAACTCTCCGCCCGGTGTGGTGGGCGCGCTGCCACAAGCGGCGGTGCATACAATTAGCGGCTGGGGATTTCCGGTAACTGCGGATGGCATGGCGCGGTTGGCGGCTAGCGCGGGCGAAAAGACGCTGTTCGGGAGAACAGGTGGCGCGCCGTCGCTGGCACTAGGAATGGCGCAGATTTTCAACAGCGTTTTTAAGAGCGATGCGTTGTTGAGCTTCTGGTATCACTTCGCCATCATGTTTGAGGCGCTGTTTATCTTGACGATTATCGATGCTGGCACGCGGGTTGGACGATTCATGCTGCAGGATTTGCTGGCTCATGTCGATCCACGATTGGGACGCAGCAGTTGGATGCCGGGAGTGCTGGCAACCAGTGCAGTGGTCGTGGCGGCTTGGGGCTATTTCCTTTATCAGGGAGTCATTGATCCTCTGGGCGGCATAAATTCGCTGTGGCCGTTGTTCGGAATCTCGAACCAGTTGCTGGCAATTATTGCGCTGTGCGTGGCGACCACGATTTTGATGAAGATGCACGGACTGCGTTACGTGTGGATTACGGTTGGGCCGCTGCTGTGGTTGATTGCGGTTACGTTCACGGCGGGATTAGAAAAGATCTTCTCGGGCGATCCGCATCTGGGATTCTTGTCGCATGCTCGCGTGCTGGAGGCTTCGAAGTTAGTCGGCATGCAGGCGGTGATTTTTAATGAGCGGCTGGACGCTGTCGTGTGTGCAACGTTTTTGTTGCTGGTGACGATCATCGTGCTGGACTCGCTAAGGGTCTGGTACAGCTTGTGGAAGGGCACGCGGCCGGCGGTGAGTTCGGAAGCGCCGTTTGTAGAAAGCGAACTGGAGTTGACGCGGCTATGACGGCTATGCTGGCTCGGATTGGGCGCATGATATTGGCGCTGGCGCGTGAGTTATCGGATGAGGCCGCCTATGCAAGGCATTTGAGCGTGACCGGGCGCAAGCATTCGGTTGCGGAGTGGCGTAGTTTCTCCGACCTTAAGCACCGGCGGAAGTATCAGAACGCGAAGTGCTGCTGATGGTTTCATCAATCATCTGACGAATGGTTCTTAGCGCGCCAGCCTGATCGCCGGCCCGCAGCAAGGGCAGGATTTCGGAATCGACAATGCGATACCACAGGTCTTTGCGCGCGCCGAAGTCGGCAATGCGCGTGGTGATTTCAGGCCGCACTTCCTTCAGCATGGCGAGCATGACGGCGTACTCGGGACCAACTTCGCGCTGGAGCCATTCTTTCAGGCGGACGGCGACAGCGGGCGCCCAGCCGTTGGTAGAGATGCCGATGGTCAGGTCGCCCTGGCGGTGCAGCGAACCGAAACTGAATCGGCAGTGTTCGGGATCGTCCACGGCATTGCAGAGAACGCCGCGCAATTCGGCCAGGCGGAAGATGTGTGAATTATCTTCGAGGTCGGCCAGGATCAGAAAGCAGCCATTGAGGTCGCTGTCGGCGAAATCGCGTTTTATCCATTGCAATAGTCCGGCGGCGGCTAGGGCTTGAATTGCAGGCTCGGCGCGCGGGTTGATGTAAGTGACGGCGGCGGAGCAATCGACCAGGTTTTTCACTTTGAACGCGACTTCGTAGCCTTCGCCGGTGACAATGCACTTCTTTCCTTTCACATCAAGAAAGATGGGATACCTGAAATTCATTTCGCGCATGCTTCTATCCTGAAGGTTGCCAGTTCCTCGTCTATTTCTAATTGACAGCTTCGGCTTCATCTTTCGCGCCTATCATGCGCGGGCCCGAAGCGGCGCGCCGCCCATGCGGACCAGCGGCGGATTATCCACCGAGGCTATTTTCATCTTCCACAACATGCTGCGCAAGCTGTTGGCCAGTTTTAAGCCCGATTACATTGCCGCCATCTTTGAAAGTAGCGCTCCTACATTCAGGTCGGAGAGTTTTGCCCAATATAAAGCGAACCGGACCGAGATGCCGCAGGATCTGGGCGAGCAGATTCCTTATATACGGCGGCTGCTGGAGGCGATGCAGATTCCGATTTTGGAGTTTCCCGGATTTGAAGCGGACGACGTGATTGGCGCGCTGGCCTGTAAGAAGCCTGAGAAGCCGTTGGAAGTGGTGATTGTATCCAGCGACAAGGACATGCTGCAACTGGTGAACGAGCGTGTCTTCATGCTGAACCCGATGAAGGACGACGAGTGGTACGACGAGGCGAAAGTCGAGGAGTTCATGGGCGTGAAGCCGTCGCAGGTGGCGGATCTGCTGGCGTTAAAGGGCGACAGCATCGACAATATTCCGGGCGCTCCGGGGATTGGCGATAAGGGTGCGCGCGACATCATCTCACGCTTTGGATCGGTAGAAGCGGCGCTTGACCATGCGGCGGAAGTGGAGCGCAAGATGTATCGCGAAAGCCTGCTGAATAACCGCGAGCAGATTCTGCTAAGCAAGCAACTGGCGACGATTCATACGCAGGTTCCGATTGAAGTGAATGTAGAGGATCTACTGACGGCGGGGCCGAACAATACGCTGCTGAAGAGTTTGTACAAGGAGATGGAGTTCTTCAGTCTGCTGAAGGATCTGGCNNTTGACGGAATGGCTGGCGAAGCGGCCGGCAGGCGCGCCGATGGCAGTGGCCATCGATAACACGAACCAATTCATCGGCTTGGCTTATCGAACGGGCGAAGGCAGAGCAGTGCCTATGACGCTGCTGGAGGCGCTGCGACCGATGCTCGAAGCGGAAGACGTGGAAAAGGTGGTGCATGACAGCAAAGGCTTTCTGCTGGCGATGGCCCCGCTGAACATAAAAGCGGCGGCGGTCACTGGGGATGCAATGCTGTTCGCGTTTCTGATTAGCGCGGACCCGGGCGGTTGTTCACCCGAGGCGTTGGCAGAACGCTTTCTGGATAGGAAGCTGAATGCGGCGGCAGAGCAGCAGGCGGAGGCGACGCTGGCGGTGGCGGAGCTGCTGCGTCCGCAGGTGGAGAAGCAGGAGCTGTGGTCCGTCTATCGCGATATAGATCTGCCGTTATCGCCGGTGCTGGCGCAGATGGAGATGTCGGGGATTCGCGTGGATACGGTGGTGCTGGCCGAGCTTTCCACGCGCTTGAATGAACGGATTGAAGGGCTGGCGCAGCAGGTGTACGATCTGGCCGGGCATCCGTTCAATATCAATTCGCCGCAGCAACTGGGCAAGATTCTGTTTGAGGAGATGGCGTTGCCGGCGCCGTTTAAATATGGCAAGGGCAAGGTTGTTTCTACCGCGGCGGATGTGTTAGAAGGGCTGGCTCCGGCTTACCCAGTAGCGCAACTGGTTCTGGATTACCGGCAATTGACGAAATTGAAAGGTACGTATATCGATGCGCTGCCGCTGCTGATCAGGCCGGAGACACAGCGCGTTCATACCACGTTTAATCAGACGGGTGCGGCGACGGGAAGGCTTTCGTCATCGAATCCGAACCTGCAGAATATTCCCATTCGCACGTCGGAAGGCCGCGAGATACGTGCGGCGTTTGTGCCGGAAGACGGATGGGAACTGGTGGTGGCGGATTACTCGCAGATTGAACTGCGCCTGCTGGCGCACATGTCGCAGGATCCGGTGCTGATGGAGGCGTTCACGCATAACGAAGATATCCACACGCGGACTGCGGCTGAAGTGTTCAAGGTGAATCCGTTGATGGTGAATTCGGAGATGCGGCGCTCGGCTAAGGCGGTGAACTTCGGCATTGTGTATGGGCAGACGCCTTTTGGATTGGCGCAGTCGCTGGGGATTGACAGGAAGGAAGCGGAGCTGTACATTCGGCGCTACTTCGAGCGCTATGTGGGCGTCCGCGAGTTTATCGATAAGACCATAGCCGAGGTGCGGGCGTCCGGTGTGGCGAAGACCTTGCTGGGGAGGCGCCGGCCGATACCGGACATGAATACGCGCAACGCGTCGGCGCGGTTGTTCGCGGAACGTACGGCGGTGAATACTCCGTTGCAGGGCACGGCAGCGGACTTGATTAAGGCGGCTATGATTCACATCGCCCGTATATTAAAAGAGAAGCGGATGCGGTCGCGCATGCTGCTGCAGGTTCATGACGAACTGGTGTTTGAGGCACCGGTTTCGGAACGTGATGAATTGAAGGATTTGATTAAGAGGGAAATGGAAAACGTTTATCAACTTTCGGTGCCTTTACTCGTCGAGACGGGCAGCGGCGCGAATTGGAGAGATGCGAAATGACTCGTCGTTGGGCAGTGATGGCGGCGGTTGTAGCCTGTTGCGCGCTGATGGTTTCGTGCGGGAAACCGGCGCAGAAGTCGGTGAAGATGGAGCAGGCTCCGGCGGAGTACAAGGTGAAGGTGCAGACGACCAAAGGCGACTTTGTGATTCTGGTGCATCGGGCTTGGTCTCCGTTGGGAGCGGATCATTTTGCAGAGTTGGTAAAAATGGGCTACTACGACAACAATGCGTTCTTTCGGGCTTTGAAGGGATTTGTGGTGCAGTGGGGAATTAACGGCGATCCGGCCGTGAATAAGTCGTGGAGCCAGATCACGATTAAGGACGATCCTCCGAAGGTTTCGAATAAGACCGGGTCGGTAGTGTTTGCTCAGACGGGCGAGCCGAATTCACGGACGACGCAGGTGTTTGTGAATACTGGTAATAACAGTGCGTCGCTGGATGCGCAGGGGTTTACTCCGTTCGGGGAGGTTGTCCAGGGGATGGACGTTGTGATGGACCTGTACACGGGGTATGGGGATGGTCCGCCGCAGGGGCAAGGACCGAGCCAAGCGGCGATTGCGGATATTGGGACTCCTTATTTGGAGGAGCATTTTCCCAAGCTGGATTACATCAAGAAGGCGACGATTATTCCTTAGGTAGTTGCTTTCCAGCCTTTTCGGAAGGCGGGTTTTAGGAGTTCGTTTGCTTCGGCGTTGTTGGTTATCCGCATCTTTTCGGCGTCCCACTCGAGTTTGCAGTCGAGCTTGGTGGCGATGGCTCCCAGGGCGATCCACTCGGTGAAAGGTGCGGATACGCTGAAGTTAGAACACGCGGGAACTCCGCCTTTGCAGGCGCGGATCCAATCGCGATAGTGGCCGGGTGAGCGCGGCAGGAACTCGGGCGGGAATTCGTAATCCCTCATCTGTTCCACCGGCAGCAGGCGGGTCCACTCGCCGTAGGTTCCGGTGGTGATCATTCCTTTTTCGCCTTTGAAGAGGCTGCCGTTGGTGCCGGTGTTGATCAGCTTCATCCAATCGGCTTCCTTTTGTTCGTGCGCGGTTAGTTCCTTGGCGGGAGCGGCGCTTCGTGGGGTCGGCGGCGGAAGATCACGCGGGGTGAAGAATTCGTCGGTAAAGACTCCGCCTTGAATCTGGCGTTCTTTTGGATTGAACGGCGACTGTTGCAGAGGACGGCGGTTGCGCGGCAGGTCGCCTAGAATCTGGCCTTGCGGGGCGTCGGGGAAGGTGGGCTGATCTTCACGCATGGCGTCATACCAGAAGATTTTGACGGGCGGCATGCCGGGACGTTCGGGGAAGTCGAAGCGCACGACCGATTTGCCGGGGAAGTAGATGGAGCTTGAGTCTTCCTGCTTAACGCACTCGACAGAGGTGGGTGCGCCTAAGCGCAGCGCCATGTTCGCCGCCCCGAGAATGTGGCAGGCCATGTCGCCCAGAGCGCCGGAGCCGAAGTCAAAGAAACCACGCCAACTGAAGGGCAGATAGTCTTCGCTGTAAGGCCGCTGTTTGGCGACCCCCAGCCACAGATCCCAATCAAGCGTAGCAGGCACGGGCGAAGTGGCGGGCATCTCTTTAATGCCTTGCGGCCACGCCGGGCGATTGGTCCAGGCGTGCACTTCGGTGACTTTGCCGATAGCGCCGGACCAGATCATTTCCGCGCACTGGCGCGTCCCTTCATTCGAATAGCCCTGATTGCCCATTTGCGTGGCTACCTTGTATTTTTCGGCGGCTAGCATCAGTTCGCGACATTCCCAAACGGTGTGGGCGAGCGGCTTTTGCACGTAGACGTGCTTGCCGCGTTCCATTGCGTTGATGGCGGCGACCATGTGCATGTGATCGGGAATAGTGACGATGACGGCGTCGATGTTGGCGCCTTCTTTGTCGAGCATCGCGCGGAAGTCTTTGTACTTGGGGACGTTGGGGTACTGGGCGTAGGTCTTTTCGGCGCGCTTGTCATCTACGTCGCAGAGAGCTACGATCTTTTCGGTTTGCGCGCAGGCTTGAATATCGCTGGAGGCTTTGCCGCCGGCGCCGATGGAAGCAATGTTGAGGGTTTCGTTGGGAGATTTGTAGCCGAGAGCCTTGAGGGAGGGCGTGCTGCCGAAGCCGCCGAGGGGAACTGCGCCTGCTAGTAAGGTTCCGTAGAAGAAATGGCGACGGGAGATGGTTCGATTTTTCATGCTCGTTATGAGGATGATATAACGTTTTGGATTGCAGGGGTGGTGTTGCGTGGCGGCTGGTAAATCTTTGTTCTGGTCGGGCTGCCGGGATTTGAACCCGGGACCTCTTGCACCCCAAGCAAGCGCGCTAGCCAGGCTGCGCCACAGCCCGAATTGCTTTGAGTTTACCGCACTTGGCTTTTATTTAGCTGTGACCCCGTCGGGTCGCCGGTCCGCCACGATTGTTACCTCAATATCATTGGCCAACGTTACGACCTGATTCACCAGGCTCTTGCCGGTGAGTCTGTCCATGCCTTTGCCGGTCAGACGCGGCAAAAAGATCTGACGGGCGTTGTGCAAGCGTGCGAATTCTACAAGCTTCTGCGCATGGTCGGAACCTACCAGGACACGCGTTTCGACGTGCAAATTGCGCGCAAAGTTCAAATGCCGCTCCACAGCATCGCGTTTCGCCGGCGGCAAGGTCTGCAGGTCGCTATGTTCAGCGATGAAAACGGCGAAACAATCGGCGTGAATAATGTCGGCCACCCGCTTGCCACGGCGGATCAACATTGCTGTCGAAGGATCGTCGGTGATGTATATGATAACGGCGTCCTCGGTGCCGTTCATGGCCTTGCGCGCCGCGATGTCGGCTGGCGACCTGGCCACCTCGGCTTCGCCTTCAGCCAGCGATTCCAGGCGCTCTTCCACTTCGTGCGCGGTTTGGCGCATGGCCATCTCACGCAGCGCGACCAAGGTGGATTCCTTGAAGAAATTTTCGAGCGCGCGCTTGGCTTTATCCGACGGATACACGACGCCACGCTCAAGACGGTTGAGCAGGGCGCGCGGCGTCACATCCACCATCACTACTTCCACAGCCTGCTTCACCACCCAGTCGGGAATCGTTTCGCGAACCTTGATGCCGGTTATTTGCGAGATGTGGTCGTTTAAACTCTCCAGATGCTGCACGTTCATGGTGGTCAGCACGTCAATGCCATTTTCCAGAATCAGCAGCACATCTTCCCAACGTTTCTGGCGCGCCGAGCCTGGCACATTGGTGTGGGGGAATTCGTCGATGACCGCCACCTTCGGATGGCGCGCGATGATGGCCTCGGCGTCCATTTCTTCGAACACAGAGCCGCGATATTCCACCTTCTTGCGCGGTATCACCTCCAGGCCTTCCGTCTTGGCGATGGTGTCTTTCCGGCCGTGCGGCTCAAAGTAACCGATAGCTACGTCGATGCCGCGGCTCTTTAGATTCTGCGCCTCCTCCAACATCTGGTAGGTCTTGCCGACACCGGCTGCGTAGCCTAAGAAAATCTTCAACTTGCCCTGATGAGTCATACCTTTGCCGGAGCCATAAACCGATAGCCAAGCCAGGGCTCTGTAACAATGTAGCGCGGGTGCGCGGGATCGGCCTCAATCTTCTTGCGCAACTGGCTGACAAAGACGCGCAGGTATTCGACTTCTTCACCATAATCAGGGCCCCAAAGAGTTTGCAGAAGCTTGCGGTGGGGCACGGGCTTGTTCGCATTCGCGATTAAGTAGTGGAGCAATTCGAACTCTTTGGGCGTCAAGCGCACGGGGTTTCCATTGGCAGTCACCTGGCGCGAACTGAAATCCACCGTAAGGTGTTCGGAAACGAAGGGCGGCTCTTCTTGTTCCGATTGCCCGGACCGCCGCAGGTTGGCGCGAATGCGCGCCAGAAGTTCGTTCACACTGAAAGGCTTGGTGAGGTAATCGTCGGCGCCGGCGTCCAAGGCCGCAATTTTATCTTTCTCGCCGTCGCGAACGGAGAGGACGATGATGGCCACTTCGGATACAGCGCGAATTTCGCGGCAGGCGGCCATGCCGCCCATGCCCGGCATGTTCAAATCCAACAAAATCAAATCGGGCGCATTCTCGCGCAGTGCGGCTAAGGCCGCTTCACCGCTGCGCGCTTCAAAGGCCTGGTAGCCATTGGCGGCAAGCGACGTCATCATGACGCGGCGAATCTGCGGCTCGTCGTCCACAATGAGGATGCGCGCGTGACTGTTCATGCTTTGGCGCCTTCCAGCGACGGCACCGCCTGCAGCGTGATGGTGAAGCGTGAACCCCGGCCGAACTGGCTCTCTACGCTGACAGATCCGCCATGTGCTTCCGCAATCTCCTTGGCGATGGAAAGGCCCATCCCCGTGCCTTGAATGCCGGAAGCACCGAAACGCCCGCGATAAAACTTCTCAAAAACCAAACCCTGCTCCCGTTCCGTTAACCCTTGTCCCTGGTCGCGTACGGACAGAGAGACCAAGCCATCCGCCTGCGTCGCCGCCACCGTAATGACAGAACCCGCCGGGCTGTACTTCAACGCATTGTCGATCAGTTGCTTGAATGCCTGCACCAGCAATTCGCTGTCTGCGGCTATCAGCGGCAATCCTGGCTGCAGCTCCACTTGAATGGTATGCGAAGCAACGCGTTCACCCAAGGACTGGATAGAAGCCTTGACGACGTCCTCAACCTGCAAGGGTTCCGATTCAAGCCTGAGGCGCTTGGCGTCTATGCGCGACAGATGAATGGCGCCGTCCACCAGTTTGCGCAGCCCGTGCGATTCCTGCAGGATGACCTGCAGCAGATCGGCCGACTGAGCAATAGAAACGCCGGGCGAATGGGCCAGCGTTTCAGCCGCTATTTCTATCGCGGTTAGCGGGGTCTTCAGATCGTGGGCCAGCGCATCGATCATCACAGACTTTAACTCTTCGCTGCGGCGCACGGCCTCGGCGCGGCTGCCTGCTTCATGCGCCTGCGCCTGTGCCAGACCAGTCGCCAGGGTGTTGCCTAACGCCTGAAGGCTGGACGCGGGGAGTTCCCGTCCCCGGTAGCCCAGGCTGCCGAATATTTTGTTACCCAAGGCAACTGGAATAATGGTGGTGCCGGGGGTGGGATATTCGATGGAACCCTTGGTGGCGGCACGCCGCAGATCGTCGAGCGAGATGCTGCCCTCGGCATGCGAGCGCCAATATTCACCGGTTTCGGATTCAAACATGGCGGCTTCATCAAACTCGAAGATCTCCAGACACTTATTCACCAGTAAGCGCCGCATGTCTTCCGACCGGTTACTTAACAGCAGCGCCCGGCTCAGTGCATGCAGGCGTTCGCTCTCAAGCTGACGAGCAATCAGTTCGTCGCGCTGCCTTCTTAGCCGGGTGGAAAGATTTGCCGCCACGGTGGAAGCGGCCAGGAAGACGAAGAGACTGATCCAACCTCGTGCATCCCCGACAGTAATGGCGAAAACGGGCGGAATGAAGAAGTAGTCGAGACAAAGCGCCGCCACCAGGGGAGTTGCTAGCGCTTCAAAACGCCTGCCGTAGACCCCGACGAGCATGACCGACAGCATCAGCACCAGCGCAGCTACGGCTTCGGAAACGTGAAAGAGGTAGAAGCAGGCAACCGCAACGAAGACGATTGCCAGCATGAAAGCCGACGCGGAAAGTACGCGCCGGCCGACGGAATTCATGTTTCTAGTTTAGTTTGCCTTGCAGAAGCGCCAGAAATTCGGGATAGGTCAGCGCCTCTACCGGTGATTCCGCGGGCCGTTCCGCGTTGAGGCGCATGGCGCGTCCCAGATCGGTCACGCGGATCTGATGGAAGCGCGGCGCCAGCGCCCACGAGACAGCGGGGTAGAAGGCTTGGGCCAGGAAGTCCTGCACACCGTAGCGGATTTTCTTGGTGAGCAGGAGGCTGGGGCGGAAGAAACTGGCACGCTCGAAGCGCAATTGCTGTATACGCTCCTCTACCACGCCTTTCACATGAAGATAATTATTGCTGGAGTTGGCGTTAGCGCCTACGGAGCTTAAGAGAGTAAAGTGGCGAACGCCGCCAATCTTACACGCGCGGGCGAAGGCGCTGGCGTATTCGACGTCAACCTTCCAGAATTCTTTGCGGCCCACTTTTCTAGGCTGCCCCACACCCATGGTGCAGAAGGCGGCGTCGCAGGAGCGAGCATAATCGATGGCTTCGCGCGCCACCTGCTCCATGTTGACGGAATGGAGAGAAAGCTTTTGCGAAGTGCCTCCAAAAGCATCTGGAGCGGGCTCACTTCGGCCGACGACAACCACTTGCGAGCAGTGCGGGGAGGCAAGCAACTCTCGAACCAGGGCGCTTCCGACAGCTCCCGTGCCGCCGATAACTACGGCGCGATAAGGACTCATACCTTACAGGACTCGCGCAAAACGCCGCGCTTGTCAAGATTTGCTGGCGGCCTGGGAGGCATTCACAGCTGCCCCAATGACGCCAACGTGATCGCCGGAAGGAACAACTTCGATCTGGTAGCCCTGCAGCGGGCTTAGTTTCACCATCTCGTGCAGATATTCGTTCAGGAGCGTGAGGTTCAGGAAACGGGCGTTGAAACCTGTGACAAAAAATTTACCGGGACCGTCGAGATGGATGCTGGTGGCGGTAGCGGCGGCTAAGGCGCGATGCCACAACTTGGCAAACTCCACGCAGCGCGCTTCGCCGGCGGCCGCCTGGGCGAAGACCTCGTCCGGCTCCAGATCCATAAAGCGCAGGCGCATGGCACGATGGCCCATGATGCCTTCCAGGTGCCCTTTGCCGCCACAACCGCAGAAGTGCTCCTTCGGATCGAGTGTCACTACCGAGTGTCCGGCCTCCCAAATGCCTCCAAGAGACGGATAGCGGCCGTAGCCAATGCCCGTTCCCAAAGTCCAAACGCGAATGAGGCGGTCCAGATAGTTGTGAATGCCGGCCACACCCGCCGCTACGACATCGGCATCGTTAAAGACCGACACCGGCATCTTGCCGAACGCCGGGGTGAGACCATTCGCCACCAGTTCCTGTACATTCAGACCCTTCATCTGTATCAGGTTGGGCGAATCCTCCACCACACCGTTGCGCACTATGCCTGGCAAGCCAATACCAACGTGGGAAAGCATCTCCTTGTCGCCAAGCCGCTTCACCAGGTCGACGACACGTTCTACGATCAATTCCGCCGGCAGGCCGTGAAGTGAATCAGACGTATCTTCGCCTTCGGGGTTGAAAGCCAGAGATCCCACCACTGAGTTGTGATCTACCAGCCCAGCGACAATGCGCTCCGTTATAACTATGCCAATACCGTGTGCCATCTTCTGCTCAATTACCTAGTTACGCGACAACTTGTTCAATCCATTAAAAGCCGCCGCCTTGTAACACTCGGCTAGCGTTGGATAGTTGAACACTGTGTTGACGAAGTAATCGACTTTACCTTTCAAGATCAGAACAGCTTGTCCAATGTGCAGCAATTCGGATGCGCCCTCGCCAATAATGTGAACGCCAAGCACATCTAAAGTATCGCGATGGAAGATCAACTTCAGCCGGCCGGTGGTGTCGCCGCGGATCTGGCCGCGCGCTATCTCGCGATAATATGCCACGCCCACTTCATAGGGAACGTCCTCATCGGTCAACTGCTCTTCGGTTTTGCCAATAAAGCTGATTTCGGGAATGGTGTAGATACCAAATGGGAAGTAACTGGGATTGGAACTAACCGGTTTGCCGAAAGCATGCGCGACGGCGATACGGCCCTGCTCCATGGAGACCGATGCCAGGCTGGGGAAACCAATTACATCGCCGACGGCATAGATATTAGGTTGCGCGGTCTGGTAGTTTTCGTTTACTGAAATGCGACCGCGGCTATCCGAACTCAAGCCGGCGGCCGCCAGGTTCAGTTCGTCTACATTTCCTTGTCGGCCAACCGCGTACAGCAGCGAATCGCCCGTTACCTTCTTATTGCTCTCCAAATAAGCGATAACATTACCGTTCGCCTCCTCCACGCTGTGCACTTCTTCGTTCAGACGCATGGTGACGCGATGATCGCGCAGGTGGTACGACAGAGCTTCTATGATTTCCTGATCGGCAAATTCCAAGAGGCGCGGCCGCTTTTCGATCAACGTTACGCGCACGCCCAAGGTTGAGAACATACAGCAGTATTCGACGCCGATAACGCCGCCCCCCACCACAATCAGGGTCTTGGGCAACTCCGGCATTTCGAGCACTTGGTCGCTGTTGACGACCGTGTGCCCGTTTATCGGCACCTTATCTGACGCAGCGGGCTTAGTACCCGTGCCAATCACGACCGTATGGGCGCCAAGGTCGATGGATCCGCGCGTATTAGTTACCTGGATCAGGGTAGGACTTTTGAAACTGGCTACGCCGGTGAATACTTCAATACCGTTGCGTGAAAGTTGCGCCTGGGTTACATCAATTTCTGTTTTGATGACGTGCTGAACACGAAAAGCCAAGTCGGCCATCGTGATCTTATCCTTCACCCGATAACTGACGCCGTAGATATTCTGATAGTTATAGCCGGAAAGGTGCAACACCGCTTCCCGCATCGTTTTACTCGGAATAGTGCCGGTGTTGATGCAAACGCCACCGATTACCTCACGTCGTTCAACAAGCGCAACGCTCTTGCCACTCTTTGCACCCTGAATTGCGGCACGCTGTCCTGCCGGTCCTGAACCAATAACCACCAGATCATATTGAGCCATGGGAAAAAGTCGATCCAACTAGCAAGGGCCGGAACCCTTCAACTTACTAAGTGGACACCACTTGAGTATATCTTCGATCTATGACTGTTTACTTAATCAGGAAATATCTTATGAGAGAGGTTGGGTCGCAGGACCACGGAAAAAGCTATTCGAAGAATTCCTGTAACTGAAATGGACCAGCGTTTTAGATGGCCATTTACCTAGCTGACATTATTCTTTCTCCTTC
>PLRJ01000139.1 GCA_003163855.1 Bryobacterales bacterium
CGCGGCGCTCCGGCTATTGGAGTAGCTGCGGCCATGGGAGTTGCCATAGGTGCGCTTCATTCGAAAGATCTGGAGCGCGACATGCCTGCCATTTGCGAGACGCTTGCCAAGACGCGGCCCACCGCGGTAAATCTGTTCTGGGCCATCGACCGGATGAAAAAGCTTTACGCGTCGGTGCAGCATCTGACCGTCGCTGAGATCCGCGAACGTCTGGTTACCGAAGCAAAGCTTGTTCGCGAGGAAGATATTGCTATTAACCGCGCTATCGGCAGGTTCGGCGCCGACCTTGTGCCGGATGGCAAGACGGTGCTGACGCATTGCAACGCCGGCGCTTTAGCCACGGCTGGTTTCGGCACGGCGCTGGGAGTGATCCGCGCCGCGGTGCAACAAGGTAAGAAGATTGATGTCTTCGCTGACGAAACCCGGCCCTTTCTGCAAGGCGCGCGCTTGACCGCCTGGGAGCTTCAGCGCGACGGCATCGAAACCACTTTAATAACGGACAACATGGCCGGTCATTTTCTGAAGAGCGGGCGTATTGGCTGTGTGGTTGTGGGCGCGGACCGGATTGCCGCCAACGGAGACGTGGCCAACAAAATCGGGACCTACAGCGTCGCCGTGCTGGCGAAGGAAAATAATGTGCCGTTCTATGTGGCTGCACCCATCTCCACTTTGGATTTGACGCTGACAACCGGCGACCAGATACCCATTGAGGAGCGTTCCGCTTTGGAAGTTACCCACGTGCAGGGTGTTCACGTTGCGCCCGACGGCATTAAAGTCGCCAACCCGGCATTCGACGTAACGCCCAACCGCTATGTGTCCGCCATCATCACCGAGCGCGGCGTCGCCTCCGCGCCGTTCGAGGAAAGTTTGCGGCGGCTTGTGGAAATGCGCTGATATCCTTGGATTTGCGCAAAAATTACTCCTTCCGCGCACAAGTCGCCTTGTGTACCGTTGTTCTACTATTCGGTGCCGTCCTGGTTGCCAATACTCCTCCGAAGGCCGGCGCAACCTTCGCCGGTATTTTGAAAGATGAGCTCGACCGCGAGTTCGCCGTTCTGAAAACAAAAACCGACCCGCCTCCTTATTACATGGCCTATGAGGCCACCGAGGAGCAGGTGGATTCGGAATCGGCGAGTCTGGGCGCTTTGGTTGGCGATAATCACCGGCATTCTCGCGGTGTGGATACGACTATTCGCGTCGGTTCGCCTCAATTTGACAACTATCACCCCATGAAGGGTGCGCGCGGCGGGTTCACCCATTACGCGACATTGAGCCTGGATGACGACCCCAACCAGATAAGGCATCAGCTTTGGAGCGAGACCGATCGTGTTTACCGGCTGGCTTCGCGCCGTTTTCTGCAGATGAAAACAGACGAGCAGCTACTGGCAGAGCAAGCAAATAAGGATGCCGATTTTTCAGTGGAACCGGCCGCGACCTATTCGCAGCTGCCGGAAAAATTCGGCTTCGATTCGAAGATATGGAGCCAGCGTGTGCGCGAATGGTCGGCCGAGTTCAAGAGCCATCCGAAGATTATGGGTTCGCAAGTGAACTTCGAGGCGCAGCGCGAAATACGGACGTTCGTCAATACAGAAGGATCTTCTATCGCCGAGGGCCGAAATCTATTTCGCATTGAGATATCCGGTTCGACTCTGGCTTCCGATGGCATGGAGATGGAAGACTTCACCAGCGTGGAAGCCGCCGATCCCAAACACATACCAGACCCGGCGGTGGTTCAGAAGAAAGTGCAGGATCTGGCGCAGAAGCTGGATGCTCTGGCGGTGGCTCCGCCGGCTGAGCCCATTGTCTGTCCGGCTATTCTGTCGGGCCGCGCCTCGGCAGTTTTCTTTCACGAAATATTTGGCCATCGCATTGAAGGTCATCGCCAGAAAGACATCTCCGAAGGACAAACGTTTACTAAGATGCTCGGCAGCAAAGTCCTGCCCGATTTCATTAGCGTTCAGTTCGACCCGACACGCGAGAGTTACAACGGACAGGATCTGATCGGCTCTTACGAATACGACGACGAAGGTGTGAAAGCGGCCCCGGTGCAGGTGGTGCAGGATGGCGTCTTGAAGACATTCCTGTTGTCGCGCTCGCCGGTGGGAGAGTTTGTTCATTCCAACGGACACGGACGGCGGCAGCCTGGACGCGAGATTGTATCGCGCCAGTCAAACCTGATTGTGGAGTCGTCGAAGAAGGTCTCAAACAAGGAACTGCGCGCCGAACTGATTGCGGAAGTCAAGAAGCAGAACAAGCCTTATGGACTTTATTTCGAGGAAGTCTCCAGCGGTTACACCACCACGGGCAGGCAAGGACTGCAGGCGTTTACGGTTGCTCCGCTGGTCGTTTATCGCGTTTTTCCAGATGGACGGCCCGACGAATTGATTCGAGGGGTAGATATTGTGGGCACGCCGCTGGCGAGTTTCCAGAAGATTGTGGCCACCTCTGACGTCTCTGAGATTTTCAACGGCTACTGCGGCGCTGAATCCGGCAGCATTCCTGTGTCCGCCGTTTCGCCCGCGATTCTGGTGACCGAGATTGAAACCCAGAAGAAAAAGAATGGCCAACGGATGATGCCGCTGCTGCCAAGGCCGGAAGGTGAGTAGCATGGACCGGATTTCCGCAGGCGCCTTACTTGCCGCCGGGTTGTTGATAGTTCCTCTGGTTGCGCAAACCGGCGACATAACGGCCGAAGCCCGTAAAGACGTTCAACTGCGCGCCATGCTGGACGAACTGGCCCGATCGAAAACTCTTAAGCTGAGCGATCTGGATAAGCCTTATTTCGTCGAATTCGACAGCGGTGACACCGAAGAGGTCGCCATCGCGGCGGACCTGGGCGGCCTGCTTTCTTCGACGCGAACTCACTTCCGGATTCCGCGCGTGCAAGTGCGGGTGGGCGACTATAAGTTCGACAACACAAACTCCATCTACAGCGGTGTTCCCCGCGAGGGCATTCTGCCGGTGGATAACGATTACTCGGTTCTGCGCGAGTCGTTCTGGCTGGCGGCCGATGCCATATACAAGAACTCAGCGGACCAGATCAGCCGGAAACGGAATGCGCTGCGGGAAATTTCAGATCCTGACAAGACACCGGACTTTGCCGCCGCTCCGGCGGTTCAGATTCTGGATCCGGACAATCCGCTGGTAATTGACCAAAAGCATTGGGACGGTGTTCTGCGGAAGGCATCGGGCAACTTCGAGGGCCATTCCGTCCTGGTTGGATCGAGCATTCGGTTGCGTGCCATCGCATCGACGTATCGGTTAGTGAATACCGAAGGCACCATCATTCGCGTGCCGCAGGACTTGTACGAAATCGCGATTCGTGCGGAGGCACAGGCCGCCGATGGTGGCTACGTATGGAATCACCAATTTATTACAGTCGCAAAGCCTTCCGAATTTCCAGGTGAAGAGCAGTTGGCCAAGATGGTGGATACAATTTCTGTGCAGGCGGAGTCGCTTTCCAAGGCGCCCATCGCTGAAGACTATAACGGGCCTGTGCTGTTCGAACAGGAGGCGGCCGCGGAAATGGTGGCTTCTGTCGTTAGTGATGCCGCTCGACTTCACCGCAAGCCGCTCGCTCCTGCAGGCGGTCAGGCTCCGCAGGTGCTGGATAGCGTCTGGTCGGGGAAAATCGGTTCAAAAGTAGTGCCTGAATGGATGAGTATTTATGACGATCCATTGCAGACCACTATGGGAGGCGTTTCCCTTGCCGGAGCTTACCAAGTGGATGACGAAGGTGTCCGAGCGCAGCGTGTCGTTATCGCGGACAAGGGCGTCTTGAAGGGCTATCTGAGCAGCCGTGAACCCGTCGGCAACATGGATGCGTCAAACGGTCATGGACGGTTACCCAGCGGCTACGGTTCGCAGGCGGCCATTGTAGGAAATCTGATTGTAGAAGCGAAAACGACTACGCCGGAAGCAAAGATGAAAGCGGCGTTGATTGAAAAGGCGAAGGCCACCGGTAATACGTTTGCTATCCTCATCCGCAGGCTCGATTTTCCATTTACCGCAGACGGCGAAGAACTGCAAAGCCTGGCGCGGCAACTACAAAAGAGCGGCTATGCCAGAACTTTAACGCCTCCACTGCTGGCGTATAAAGTTTATCTGGATGGCCACGAGGAACTGGTTCGTGGATTCCGTTTCAAGGAATTCAGCGCCAAGGATCTGCGTGATGTCGACGTTGCGTCCGACCATCCCTACGTTTTCAACTACGTCAACAATGGATCGGTATTCGACTTTGCCGATATCGGCGGAGAAGCCACAACATCTACGGTAGTCTGCCCCTCGTTGCTGTTCGACTCCATCGAACTTGTCCGCGCGGAGAATGAAGGGCGCAAGTTACCGGTAGTTCCGCCTCCCGCCATGGTTGCGCAGTAGTCCGATGCGAATCCTGAGCCGTGCGATTTTTCGCGAGGTATCTACCAGCGCTGCTGTCGGTACTTTGCTGTTCGTCTTCGTTCTATTCCTACGGACCATTGAGAAGCTTTCGGCGTTGCTGGTGAAGAACTCGGTACCCGCGCCGGTTATCGGCAAACTGCTGCTATACGCTCTGCCCGCTACCATTCCTTTCGCTTTGCCGTTGGGCGTGCTGGTCGGGGTGCTGATTGGGCTAAGCCGTATGTCGGCCGATAGCGAAATCACCGCCATGCGCTCCGCCGGAATTTCTAGCGCCAGCGTCGCCCGGCCTGTCTTGCTGTTTGCCTTTCTGGCGATGATTGCCACGGCGCTATCGTCGCTTTGGCTGACGCCTTTATCGCTGCATTTGCAGACGCTGGCGGCGCGCAGCTTCGCGGCAGCCCAGTTGACCGGCAATATTGAATCGCGGATCTTCGACGAAAACTTCCCGAAGATGGTGCTTTATGTGGGCGACGTGGAGACCGTTGGCAAGCAGGTGATCTGGAAACAGGTTTTCATTGCCGATGTTACGCCTGCCGACGAACTGGCGCGCGAAGGTAAGAACCGCGGCGAAGGTCCTCGCATTCTGGTAGCCGAGCAGGCCATTCCCCATCCTGATCCGGCTAACAATCGCATCCTGCTGGACATGCAAAACTTCCGCTCCTCGGAACGCGACAAGGACGGCAAGGTGGTTACCACTGCCGCACCCAACCAGGTGGAAGTGCTACAGGCGCAGGAGCAATCAGAACTGCAAGTGAACAAATCCATCCAGGAGATGGACACCGGACCGCTGTATAAACGCGTCTATCGCCGGCACGATCTGACGCGGCAGGAACACATTGACGCCGCAGTGGAGTTTCACCAGCGGTTTGCGCTGCCGTTGGCCTGCGTTCTGCTGGCGCTGGTGGGTATTCCGCTTGGCGTCTCGTCGCGTAAAGGCGGCAAATCCGCGGCGTTCGTAATGACCGTTGTGCTCGCGTTCATTTATTACCTCGGCTACATAACTCTGTTGGGACTGGCCAGGAAAGGAAGCCTGCCTGTTCCGGTGGCGGTATGGGCGCCTGACGTTATTTTCGCCGTCGCCGGCGTTTACCTCTTTTCCAGGCTGGAACTGCCAGGCGAACAAGACCCAACAGCCGGTTTTCGCGCCGCTTTTCTGTGGGTTGTTCAACGCTTTAAGCGGCTGGGTAAACCCGAACGGCGGAAGACCGTCCGCACCGGCCCGGGAAGGTTGCGCACCTTCTGGCTAAAGCCTATGTTGATTGACGGCTACGTTCTGGACAGTTTTCTGTTTTACTTCGGTGTGATTCTGTTCTCGCTGGTGATCCTGATAGAGGTCTTCACATTCTTCGAACTGCTAGGCGACATGGTGAAGAACGACATCGGGATGAACACCATGGTCGATTATCTGTGGCATCTTGCTCCCAGCCTGATTTACCAAATCACTCCCATCGGAACCCTGGTTGCGTCGCTCATCTGCTTCATGATTCTAAGCAAATACAACGAGGTGATGGCTTTTAAAGCTGGCGGTGTCAGTGTGCATCGCATGGCCGCTCCCGTGCTGGTGGTCAGCACGCTGATCAGTCTCGGTTTGTTTGCCTTCGATCATTACTACATTCCCGAAGCCAACCGGCGGCAAGAGATGCTGCGCGCCGAGATAAAACACAAGCCGGTTGCCACCTATGACCGGCCCGACCGTCAATGGATCTATGGGGAAGGTTCACGGGTCTACAATTTCCTGCACCTCGATCCAAAGACGCAGGTGATGACAAAGGTAAACGTATTTGAGCTTGATCCGCGTACTTACCGCATTGTTCACCAGATCTCCGCTGAACGGGCGCAATGGGATCCAAAACTGAATACCTGGGTTTTCGAGAACGGTCTAAGTCAGGATGTTCACGGCTCCGATGGCAACTACGAGCAGTTCTACGGTGGCAAGGCTAGTTTCCCTGAACTCACCGAGAAGCCTTCCTGGTTCGTGAAGGAAGAAAAAGAATATAAGGAAATGAACTTTGAGGAGTTGAAGCGCTATATTGCTGAACTCCAGGCCAGCGGCTTGGACACAACCTCTCTGCGCGTGCAGTATTACAAAAAGTTCTCAGTTCCGCTCTTCGCGCTCATTATGCCTATTCTCAGCGTTCCCTTTGCCTTTGTAGCGGGAAATCGTGGTACCACGTCCGGAGTCTGGATCAGCTTTCTCATTGCCATCGCCTACTGGACGATTGGAGTTTTCTTTGAACAGGTGGGAGATCTGAACCAGCTGCCGGCCGCCATGGCCGCCTGGTCCCCAGACGTCATCTTTTCCCTGGCCGGGCTCTACCTCATGGCGCGCATTAAAACTTGAGCCTACTGAAGCCGGGTTGACTTCTCCAGATTCGCGCTTCTAGCCTCTGTCATATCCGCTAAAACGGTTGTTCTTATTAGTGGAGCCATGGTGCCTCCGCGAGCAGCGTCCGCTTCAAAGTCGGCGTTAGCTTTTCGAAACACCACCCAGGCTGCCTCCGCTGCCTGCAGTTTTATCTTGCCCGGCGCGTCCAGTTTGCTGAGCAACTTTTCATACGCCGACTTTAGCCTGGCCAGTGCCCTCTGATATCGGAGATTCTGACAATTCAACATCTCCGCGTTTGTGGTAGCAGACGTGCAAACTGAGACTCCTTGAGTCGCTTGCATGGCACCGTAGCCATTTGTCGATAAGAGGAGGAGGCAACTGAGTACCGCACCTAAAGTGCCTCTGGAAATATGTACGCTCATACTTTAAACTCTTTGCTTTCGATATGTAAAAGAAGTAAAATCCTGACAATTGAATGGTTGGCCACAGGGCCTTTTCAGATAACAGTGTGAAAGTGGATTATCCTCCCGGATATTCCAGATGGAGGCGGTTAGCATGGCTGATTTCTTTGCGGCAATCAATTACGTGTTGGAAAACGAAGGTGGTTTTGTCAATAATCCCAGCGATCCCGGTGGCGCGACTAACTTCGGCATTGAGCAGAAAGAGTGGCCGCAGGTCAACATCGCCACCATCACCCAGGCTCAAGCCATTTCATGGTATCAACCAAATTACTGGAATAAGGCAAAGCACTGCGACCTGACTTCGCAACAGGTGGCCACTAAGCTGTTTGATATGCACGTCAACTGTGGGCTTGCTACATCGGTCATGATCGCTCAAAAAGCGGCCGGATTTTCGGGTCTGGATGTCGATGGCAATATGGGTCCAAAGACGGTTCAGGCCATCAATAATGCCGATAAAACCACGTTTTTAGCTGAGTTAGTCAGTCTGCTGACTCTTCACTACAAGTTGATTGAGCAGCGGACTCCAAGCTTAACTGTTTTTGATAGAGGCTGGATGGCTCGCGCCGTTAAGTTGCCGCCGCCCGATCCGCCACTAAGCGCATCCGCCAATCATCCTTAATCAGGATTTGGTCTTGACTAAGTTTCTAAAGCTGATATGATTCGCTTCTAAGTTGACAGACTCACGTGGTAGCTAAAATGCATAGCCTGCAACTGGAGGATAGTAGCCATGATGTTACTAAAGCCGTTCCAAGCTGTTACTGCGAGTGCCTGGCGGGAAAGATTGTTGGCTGGCGGGATTATTTCGCTTTGCCTGCTTACAGCGGCGTGTCCACGCCAGCAAAACACCGTTACTTACCCGGACCCCAAAGTACGGTTTGCCAACTACACGCAGAACTGTGATGGCGTGCCCGGCAACCTCCCTGACCATTACGGCTACTACCTGACAAACGAACAAAAGGCAGGCGCCTGCACCTGGTATCTGTGGCCCGGCGGCGATCCGCTGCGCACCACCGGAAGTCCTGAGAATGCGCGCGGCAATCCTCGCTTCTGGCGCATGACCGAGAAGAAACTTTGGACGATCTCCAATACCCTTGACTTGCCAGTTGATGTCAGTTTGCTGGGTTACATCACCGGAACCCCGCGCGAGCAGCGGTTTAAGAAGCTCGGTGTCATTAACGACCCTGGCTGTAAGAAAGCGACCGCTCCTGACAAATACGGCTTGATGCTGGACACATGCGACGATCCTTACTCAAGCGGGATCATGGGTCTCAGACTCTTTCCCAATCCCGACTTTGATCCCGCAAAGTGGGACGCCAACAAATTCCTGAACCGCGACCCGCGCGCCGAGCCTCCCTACCTCGCTGGCCTTGCTTGCGGGTTCTGCCACATTGCACTGAATCCCGCTAATCCGCCCGCCGATCCGGAAAATCCCACATGGGACAACTTAGCTCCGGCACTCGGAAACCAATATATACGCGAAGGCGAAATGTTTAAGGGGAGGCTTACTCCGAAGGACTTCCTTTACTGGGTCTACGACACACAGCAGCCTGGAACCTCCGACACCAGCCGCATCAGTACAGACTTCATTAACAATCCCAACGCCATTAATTCCATCTTCTATATACTCTCGGCTCGACCCACCCACTCGGAGGTTATGAACGACGGCACCACAAAGGACGTCCCGCATATCCTGAAGGACGGTTCCGACTCAATAGGGCCGGCCGGCGCAGCGCTGCGAGTTTACGTCAACATAGGCAGCTGCCCGGATTACCGTTTTAGTCTGGAAGAAAGCTTCGTCGGCATCCTCAGGCCTCCGCCGCTAGCCTCCGATGCCAAGATCGCAACTACTCAGCATCCGTTCAGCCTTGAAAAGGCCGAGAAGGAATGCGTGGACTGGCAATTGACTGCGGCGCGAATGGGTAATGCCGCCAATTTTCTGGATGCCGTCCAACCTTACAGGCTTAAAGCTGCGCCGGGAGGACAAGACCATCTCAAAGCGAGTCCGGCTGTACTCAATCAGGGAAAGGTCGCTTTTGCTGAGCAGTGCGCCCGCTGTCACTCAAGCAAATTGCCGTCGGAGGTTACCCAGGGAGGACTCGATAAACATTCCCCTGCTGCGGTTAGCGCCTGGGTCAAACTTGTTCAATCGCCCGACTTCCTGGACAAGAACTTTCTCTCCGACGATGATCGCTATCCGCTGGTGTCGAAAGACCCGCGCATGGCCTTGGAGACAAACGCCGCCCGCGCTCTCGGAACCAATCCGGCCGAGGGTCATATCTGGCAGGAGTTCTCCTCCGTCACCTTCAAACAAATGCCCTCGCCCGGCAGGCTGATGCTTCCCAATCCATTTGATGCCAGCCATCCCATTCCGTTTGATGTTCCGCAGGGTAACGGCTATTACCGTACACCCTCGCTGATCAATATCTGGGCCACCGCGCCGTTCATGCACAACAATATGCTCGGCACCTTCAATGGCGATCCTTCGGTAAAAGGCCGCATGGCCGCTTATGACGATGCCGCCGAAAAGCTGTTGTGGCCGGAGAAACGGGCCGGCAAGGCAACTATTAAAGTCACTGGCGCCGATTCGACTCTGAAAATAGGCACAATCTCGCTTCGCATTCCAGCCGGTACACCCATCGACCTTTTGGCCAACATCAATGTCCATGCAGCCTTGCTGACTCCCGAAATGTTGAAGCCGCTCAACTATTTGCTTGCCCATCCGCAACTGCTGGTAAAGCTCGTGCAAGTACTGAATAATCAGGGCCAATACGACCGCGAGTTGAAGGATTTCGTGCCCCTGCTCTTGAGCATGAGCCAGTCGCCCGATCTGATCATGGATCACGGCCATACCTTCGGCTCCGAGCTGCCTGACGATCAGAAACGCGCGCTGATCGAATACATGAAGACCTTCTAGGGGAGGCGCACTTACATGGAAAACGACATCATCTTTCAGCCGCTAAAATTCCGCAATCTGACGGTGAAGAATCGTCTATTCCGGTCGAACATTTCCGGACGCTTCGATAACTACAACGGTTCGGGCTCCCAGGCCCGCATCAACTGGGAGGAATCGTTCGCGCAAGGTGGAGTTGGAGCTATCATCTCCTCCTTTGTTCCAGTGAAGTTGCGCGGCCGGATTCTCCCCAACTACGCCATGATCGATCACGATGATAAGATCCCCTTCTGGCGCAAGGTTGGCGAAGCCGTTCACCGGCACGACTGCAAATTCATCATGCAGTTGAGCCACTCGGGAAGGCAGCGCGACAACCCGGGCGTTGAAAACTTCAGGGAAAAGGCGCTATCGTCCACCAACAACCCGGATACCTTTCACGGCTTTCTGTGCGAGGCGATGACTCTCAAGCAGATTAAAGATACGGTGAACGATTTCGCCCAGGGAGCGCGGCGTGCGCGCGAAGCCGGCCTGGATGGCGTGGAGTTACATGCCTCGCACGGCTATCTGATTACACAGTTCCTCAGTTCGGCGATAAACGACCGCAAAGACGAATATGGCGGGTCGCTGCGCAACCGGGCTGCCTTCCTGCTGGAGATTATTCAAGCGATCCGCAAAGAAGTTGGCCACGATTATCATCTGCAGGCCAAGCTCAACGCCGTTGATTTCGGCAATGCGCTTTATCCGTGGGAAAAGAAAGGCAACACCCTGGAAGAAGGCATCCAGGTAGCGAAATGGGCCGAGGAGGCGAGTGTAGACGCCATCCACGTCTCCATAGGCAGCATTTTCCCGCACCCGCTATTGCCTCCTGGCGGCTTCCCGCCGGACGAACTCAACTGGTGGTACGGAACGATGATTTCCAGCGGCGTGCGCGGCTATCTCAACTACACGATGTTCCATTTCAAATTTCTGCGCCCCATTTTTACCGCCTTCTGGGGCCGCACCAAGAAGGATCATCCCGTTGAAGCCGTCAGCAGCGAGTATTGCAAGGAAGTCAAGAAGAACGTCTCGGTGCCCATCATCAACACCGGCGGCTATCAGGATGCCCGCGTCATTCGCCGCGTGATCACCGAAGGCTACACCGATGCCGTTTCGATGGCCCGGCCCCTGGTGGCGAATCGAGATCTACCCCACGTGCTTGCGGCTGGAAACGATCTGCCGCAAAGTCCATGCTCATTCTGCAACCGCTGCCTGGTCAATGCGGTTGCCAATCCACTCGGATGTTATGACGTGCGCCGTTTTGCCGGCGACCACGACGCCATGATCGCCAAGATCATGGAGGTCTATCAACCGGCTGAGTTCGCAGACGCTCACACGGCGGATTCGAGGGTAGCCGATTATGCCGGATGAAATGGTAATCAAAACCGGCGAAGGAAAGCTGGTCGACGAAATCTACTCGAGTCCCGTCGATCAATGGCAGCACAATGTCCGCCGCTGGCTGATACTCATCCCGCTGCTGCCGCTAATCATAATTGTCGGCTACCTGATCTGGTACTTCACCTCCGATCGCACCGAGTATCACGCTGATATCCAGGAACACTTCAAATACGGATCAATAGGCAGTGAACCAGGCGGCAACATCTTTACGCCGGTCGGCGGTGTTCTTCCGCCTTACCTTGTCTTTAAAACTTTGCCGAAGGTCTGTCCCGACAAGCTGCCCGGCGGCTACGCGTCGCTCGGTCTCATTTTTGAACCAGGTCATGACATGCCCATCGGCATTTCTCGCCGCTGGCGCTTAGGCGTAGAGCAGGTGGGCGTCAACTGCGCCGCTTGTCATACCGGCACTGTACGCGAAAGCCCGGGTAGCCAGCCGATCATTGTGCTCGGCATGCCGGCGCACGAATTCGACATCGAAAAATTCTTTCAATTCGTTCTCTCCTGCAGCCTCGACGACCGCGTTACCGCAGACAACGTCATCGCCAAAGCGGAAGAATCCGGCGATCACGTCAGCCTGATGCAGAAGCTGGTTTTTAAGACAGCCATCATTCCGCTGCTGAAGCTGCAAACGCTCAGCTTGCAAAATCGCATCGGCCCTTTGCTGAACGGTCCCTACCCTGCGTGGGGCCGCGGCCGCGTGGACACCTTCAATCCTTATAAAGCTGTGCAGTTCAACTGGAACCTTGACGAACTGCCGCATGCTGAACTTATCGGAGCAGCCGATTTCCCCTCGCTCTGGAACCAGCATCCGCGCGAGGGTATGCACCTGCATTGGGACGGTAACAACACGTCTGTAGACGAGCGCAACTTGAGCGCCTCTCTAGGCGCCGGCGTCACACCCGTAACCGTAGACCACGCCAGCTTGCAAAGAATTCACGATTGGATCTGGACTTTGCCGCCGCCCAAATATCCATTCGCCATCGACCAGACGCGCAGTGCTCGCGGCAAAGCCATTTTCGATAGCGAGTGCGCGGGCTGCCACAGCTTCGGCGGCGCTAAAACGGGCACCGTCGAATCCCTAGCCTCTGTCAACACCGATCCTTACCGGCTGAATTCCTACACCTATGAATTTGCGACGGCGCAAGCCGGCCTGTTCCCCGACAGCCAGTATCGATTCACGCATTTCAGCAAGACCGGCGGCTACGCCAACCAGCCGTTGGATGGCATATGGGCGCGCGCTCCCTATCTCCACAATGGATCTGTTCCCAGCCTGAGCGATTTACTAAATGATCCAGCCGACCGCCCCAGGCAGTTCGTGCGCGGCTACGACGTTTATGATCAGCAGAAGGTCGGCTTTGTACAGGACACGCCGGAAGCGCGTAACGCAGGCTTTCTTTACGACACTTCTATTCCAGGGAACGGCAATGGCGGACATCTGTTCGGCACCAAACTTCCCGCCGATCAAAAGCGCGATCTGATCGAGTTCATGAAAACGCTGTAGCCGGGGAGAGGCTGATGACGGTTAACAAATTCGCGATCTGGTTTGGACGGATAGTGTGGCTGGGCATTCTGGCGAACTTCGCCTTGGCGGTGCCGACCCTGTTCATGCCCGGCCAGATGCTGGTGATGTTCAACCTGCCTGCTGCCGCGCCCAGCCTTTGGCCAAGCTTCGCGGCCCTGCTGCTCATCCTGCTCAGCCTGTTCTACATTCCAGCGGCGCTTCATCCCTTGTATTCGCCGCTGGTCTCGTGGCTGACGGTAGGCGCACGGCTGGCGGGAGTCATTTTTTTTCTCTTGTTCAATCAGGACTACTTCATGTTCGGATTGTTCGATCTCGTCTTTCTCATACCTGAAGCCATCTTGCTGTGGCTGGCTATCCGGCTGCAAAAAACGCTGCCACAGGAACAACAGGTCGCTGCGGCTAACTACTCCGACCCACTGCGCTGGGTGCTGGCGCGCGTTGTCATCGTCCTCGTCATCATCGCCGGCACGCTCACCTACTACGAGGGCTTTCGCACCGTTCCTCCGCCTTACTTCGCTTCGAACGAAGAGCACTTTCTTTATGGATCCATCGGCACAGAGGGAACCTCTGGAGTTCCTTACTGGATCTGGCTCGTGCTGCCGCGCGTATTCCCTGACAAGCTTCCTTATCCAGGCGGCTATTCGTCCCTTGGCATCAACTTTCAGGAGGGCAGGGAACTGCCCATCGGCTTTTCTAAGCAGACCATCGGCATTGACCGGGTCGGCATCAACTGCGCATTCTGCCATACGACGAGCTACCGCACCAGCGCCGATGCCAAGCCGATTTATGTCGCCGCCGGACCCAGCAACACGACCAGTCCGCAGGATTATCTGCGCTTCCTCTTTGCCTGCGCCAGCGATCCCCGTTTCAATTCCAAAACGATCATGGCCGAAATTGCCCGCAACTATCATTTGTCGCTGCTCGATCGTCTCACCTACCGTTTTGTTTTGATCCCGTTCACAAAACTCACGCTCTTACAGCAGCAGAATCAACTGACGCAATACGGTTGGATGAAGACTCTGCCGCGCTGGGGCTACGGCCGTATCGATCCCTTCAACCCGGTGAAATACCGTGTGCTGAACCAGCCGGTAGATGGTTCCATTGGAAACTCCGACATGGTGCCGGTGTGGAACCTTAAAGCTCATCAGGGTTATTCGTTCCACTGGGACGGCCTGAACACCAAATTGCAGGAAGTAGTTATCAGCTCAGCCATTGGCGACGGCACTCCAACCACTTGGGTCGATACCGACTGGAAGAAGCCGGAGACGGAATCGAGCCTGAAGCGGATCAGAACCTACATCAGCGACGTTCAGCCGCCTCACTATCCCTTCCCTGTTGACGCTGTGCTGGCCGGCAAAGGCAAAATCGTGTATGACCAGCAGTGCGCCGGCTGCCATGCTCCAGGCGGTGCTAGAACCGGCCAGGTAGAGCCTCTTACCAATCCTATGCTGCAGACTGACCGGCATCGCATGGACATGTGGACCCAGGGATCGGCGACTGCTTACAACAACTATACGGCGGGCCACACGTGGAAATTCGATTCGTTCGTGAAGCAAAACGGCTATGTGAACGTTACGCTCGAGGGTTTATGGCTCCGTGCTCCCTATCTCCACAATGGGTCTGTGCCGACGTTGGCCGATCTGCTTGAAGATCCATCCAACCGCCCTAAGGTCTTCTATCGCGGCTACAATGTGCTGGATGCTCAGAAAGTCGGCTTTGTGTCAAATGGCCGTGAGGCGCAGCATCTAGGTTTTCGCTACGACACCAGCGAGGCGGGGAATAGCAACGCTGGTCATTTGTGGGGCACAAATCTAAGTGCCACCGACAAGCAGTCGGTCATCGAGTACTTAAAAACTCTTTAAACGCCGAAGCCGCAAGCGCAGCAGAAAAGCGCTTGCCAATCCGGTAAGCAATAGCCACCAGGTCCCTGGTTCCGGTACGAATGCACCTGCCTGCGTGTCGGACAGCAGCATAACCGGAGTGACTCCGTCGCTTTCAAAAAACTCGAAAGTGACATTGAAGCCGGCTTCAGCATTCGCGGTGCCTAATGTCACCGCCGAACTGGCCGTGGTCCCGACGTTTGCAATAAAGTCGATATCGGTTCCCAGCACAATCGGTTGCGGGCCCGATGCTTCATCGCAGGTGTCATTGCCGCTGCCATGGCTTAGGCTCGTGCAAGCTGATGCCACCGCAGGCCCGCCTAGCGGGCTCGATCCAATACTAAACGAGCTGCTTGCAACGCTGCCAAAACCCACACCCGCGGCGGCATAACCCTCGGAGCCCGATATCAAAACCCACCCCTGCCGCACTGCCCCGCCAGTCGACAAGTCCATCGCTATCGACGCGCTGGAATTCGCCGAAGCGGCATAGGGAGAGAAGGGCGAAGCGAACGTTTCGGTGGCCGAAGCCGACCCCAGGCTGCTGACGCTAAGCGAATTCCCCGACAGCGCCCAACTAGCGGAGGTGGAAGCCGTTGCACCGCCCGGCGTGGCGCCGGCGCCAGTCATCGAGCAGGCCGAGTTGTTTGACGTTGTTCCCTGATTGGTTGAGCACGAAACGCTGGTCGTAACTATAGGTGAACACAGGGCTCCCGCCGCGAAAAGGACAGCGAACGCCAGACACAACCCCAGATTCTTCATCATTCCTCCGAACCTGAGATGATTTTACCCCCTTGTAAGCGGGTGGGAAGTACTTGTGGTACCTGCACTTAGCTGGATAAGGGGGTATGTCGCTGACCGAGGATGATGTCTTGGGGACACTGCCCAGCACGTTTCACAGAAAAGATAGAGAATTCGCGCGAAACAACACGGTGCTGCCCGTCAATTTTCCTCACGCTCGCGGCTTCGCTAAGTCGGTCAAAATATCCGCTTTTGATTCATCGCGCACCAGGTGGGGAAAGCGTTCCTCGCCATGATAGTCCACGTTGCAGGTTCGATAATAGTCGTAGTTGATCACCAGAATCGCAAGCGGAACTGTGCTGTTCTTCGACGCCTTAATCGCATCTTCCAGCACAGCTCTGGTGTATACATGACCGTTCACACCCACTACCTTCATCCCCGATGAGATGCCCGCTTCAAAAGCCGCACTGCCCACAATCGAATCGCTGACCGTTCCGTCCTCCCGCAGTTGCAATCCCAGTGAATACAGCGCGCTCGGCGTATTATGCCGCCCCGGCAGGTGAGTCGGCTGATTGTTGAACTCCACTTTCCAACCAGCGTCCTCAATGCCGGCAGAGGGCATGGCCGGCGCAATCGCTTCAACATGCCGGTGAAAAAATCCCACCCAGTCATAGGGCGCAACATCGTTCAGGCTTTGAACCAGCGAATCGACTGTGTACGTCTTCACCTCCGGCCCGTTGTTCGCCCCGCCGTGAAACAGATGGCAGAAATCGTCAATTGACCGCTTGCCCTTTGTTTCGCGTGCGAGAATCGCCGCAACTTCCAGCCACATCAGATCGCCTTCTTCGTAGTAATCGCTGCTGCGCCGCCAACTGGTCCAGCCGGCGCCGCCCCCACGGCCGCCCGCCTGCGCCACCGCCGTATCTACAAGCGGTCGCCACGCCCGCCCCGGCCTTCCCGGTCCTAGCATTCCCGCCGCGCTGGCCAGGTACTCGCGATACTGTTCGGGCGTGAACAGGCCGCTGCGCGCCGCCAGCAGCGGACCCAGAAACTCAGTCAGCCCCTCGTACCCCCAAAGCAGGTCATCCTCCATCGGCTTTTCATAATCCGGAGTTGTCAAATCCGCCGGCCGTCGAAATTTTCCGTTCCAGGAATGCGCAAACTCATGCGGCAACAGCGAACCCACCACCGCGCTTGCGCTCGGCTCCAGCAGCGTCCGCTCCGGCAACCGGCTGTCATTCGACTCATGATGCTCCAACCCGAAATGCGCGACATGATCGCTCAGTGCCAGCAGAAAATGGTAGTCGCGATAATGTCTCGCCCCGAACATCTTTCCCGATTCCGCCACCAGGTTCGTCAGCTGCTTCTGCACCTCCGGGCTCATGTTCAGCGCTGCCTCACTATCCGCCGCAAAATCGATCTCGTGGTGAATCGGTTCCCCTGCCGGCGTAAGATCAACGGATCGGTAGAACTCGCCCGCGATCACCGGCGAATCCACCAGCAGATCCAGCGCAATCGGCTTAAAGGTGAGCGCGTTCGCCGTCTGTTCCGCCAGCGGCAGCGAGGTTCCGAATTTCCACCCGTCGGGTAGCATCAGCTTGGCGTCATAGATAACGTCCTTCGACGGCGAACCTGCCGGATAGAGCAAGACCTCGTTCCACTCCAGCACCAGCAACTTGTCCGTAGCCGAATAGCCATCCGGCTCAATGTAGTCGTAGGAGGCGTTCAAATGCGTTATCCCTGCCGGAACATTCACATGGAAGGTATACACATCCAGCAGATCTCTCTCCCACGGAATCGCCTTACCGCCCCCTTCAAAGGTGAGCCCTGTCACGCTCGAAATCGGCCCATCAGGCCCGTGCTCACCCGGGATCCACTTGGGATAGTAGAGTGTTACCGGTCCCGGCTTCACCGGAATCACAAGCTTGGCGTGCAACAACCTCCGCGCTGTCTGGGTGGCATCCACTGTCAGCAAAATATTCTCCCCGTTAGCAGCGCGCGCCGCAAGCGCTAGTCCAAGGGCCAAGGCAACGAGGGTGGATTTTTCCAGGGCGGGGATGAATCTCATGCGTGCGTATGATTGTAACCCGCCAGCCGCGGCCTCAGACTGCCGAATTGTCGTCTGTCCCCGTCAGCCCTGCTCTGCGCCGCCTTGTCTTCGCTTCGATAAAGCAAGAACACTTCACGCGCAAACGCGTTTTCTCCAACCTTCGATGGAGCAAAATCGCTTATAAGACTGCTAGTATGCCAGCTAATGTTTCGATCGCGGACACTCCTGTTTTGCGGACTTGCGGCATCCCTGGCCCTGTCGCTGCTCGCTTTGGTTTATCCCATTTACGTCATCCGTCCCTTCAGGCGCCAGATGCCGGGCGAACTGGCGGTTGCCATGCAGGTGATGCGCTACCGTCCAGTTCTTGAGGGCTCGTGCGTGCTCGTTGCCTTGGCTATCTGCTTCTTCGGCTACCGGCATTTCGGCAGCAGCAAAGCGCGTGCCGCAGCCCTTGTCTGCGTCGTACTGGTGCTCGCCGCCGCTGCGCTATCGCGCGTCAACATCTACGAGCAGATGTTCCACCCGGCCGAAAAACCGACCTATGCCGCAACCGCCCAGACGAAGTTGGCCCCGGCCGAACCGGTCATTGCCATTTCCGTGGACGGCGCCGCCCGAGCCTATCCAATTCGCATCATCTCCTATCACCACATCATCAACGACACCCTGGCCGGCGAACCGGTAGTGGCCACTTATTGAACGCTCTGTCACACCGGTCTGGTGTTTCGAAGAACAGTAAACGGTCTGACGCTGTCTTTCTACCTGGCGGGCATCAACAATCAGAACTTCTTGATGCGCGACCATCAGACGGGCACCTACTGGCAGCAGATCACCGGCCGCGCCATCTCCGGCCCCCTGGCGGGAAACCAGCTACAGCTTGTCTCTTCCGATGAATTGACTTACGGACTCTGGAAAACAGAACAGCCCCAGGGCACCGTTTTGCAGGACATCGCCCGCTATGCCTCTGAATATTCACCCTTGGATTGGGACAAGCAAATCGGCAAAATGCCCACCGTTATCAGCTACCCGCAGGCCGGCCTGAAACCGCGCGACCTTATGTTGGGAGTGCGCGCCTTCGGATCGGCCCGCGCGTTTCCTTTTCAGGCAGTCCTGCGGCAAAAGCTGATTCAAGATCACCTCGGCGATAAGCCCATCCTCATTGTGGTTGGCCCCGATAACCAATCGGTGCGCGTCTTCCTCCGCAAGATACCGGACCAATCCGAAACACCCGACTTCTATCGCTCCGATGTCGCATCCCAACCCTTTCTGCTCGATTCCCTCAGCGGAAGCGAATGGAATTTTCAGGGCTGCGCGGTCGCCGGAAGCGAAAAGGGGCAATGCCTGACCCGCATCGACTCCATCAAGGACTATTGGTTCGACTGGCGCAACTATAATTCCGATACCAGCGTTTTCGGACTCACCACGCGTGTCAAATGAGTAAACGGGATTTCGCCGCGCACCAGCCGTAGCCCTGGTGCGACGATCGGTGGCTTTGTTACCGAAATCGCTTCATCAACAAGCGAGCAGCCTTCAAATCGCTCTGCCACATCGAGTTGGTCGGATCAAGCCTAACCAGCCGATCCGCAATCGCCAGAGCCTCATCTGCATGCGGCCGCGCGCCAGCGGAATCACTCTGCGTTAGGAGGAGTGCGGCGAGCTTCAAATGGCTCACATACAGGTCACGCTGCCATTGCGCGTTCCCCGGATCCTGCCGCGCCAGCTTCTCCGCAATCGCCATACCGGCCTGATACGATGCCAGCGCCGCCTTCAAATCCCCCTGCGTTTGCTGCACGTCGCCGCTCCTGTTATGACTGACCGACACGTCCCGCTGCCATTGCGCGTTCCCCGGATCCTGCCGCGCCAGTTTCTCCCGAATCGCCAGACAAGCCTGATACGATCCCAGCGCCGCCTTCAAATCCCCCTGCGCCTGCTGCACGTCGCCGATATTGTTATGACTGATCGACAAGTCCCGCTGCCATTGCGCGTTCCCCGGATCCTGCCGCGCCAGCTTCTCCGCAATCGCCAGATCAGCCTGATAAGATCCCAGCGCAGCTTTCAAATCGCCCTGCGCCTGCTGCGCTTCGCCGATCCTATCATGACTGATCGATAGGTCCCGCTGCCATTCCGCGTCCCCAGGATCCTGCCGCGCCAGCTTCTCCCGAATCGCCAGAGCAGCCTGATACGATCCCAGCGCAGCTTTCAAATCGCCCTGCCCCTGCTGCACATCGCCGATGTTGTCATGACTGATCGCTAGGTTCCGCTGCCATTCCGCGTTCCGCGGATCCTGCCGCGCCAGCTTCTCCGCAATCGCCAGATCAGCTTGATACGATTCCAGCGCCGCTTTCAAATCCCCCTGCCCCTGCTGCACGTCGCCGATCTTGCTATGACTGACCGACAGGTCCCGCTGCCATCCCGCGTTCCCCGGATCCTGCCGCGCCAGCTTCTCGGCAATCCCCAGTTCAGCCTGATACGACCCCAGCGCCGCTTGCAAATCCCCCTGCGCCTGCTGCACGTCGCCGATGTTGTCATGACTGACCGAAAGGTCGCGCTGCCATTGCGCGTTCCCTGGATTCTGCCGCGCCAACTTCTCCGCAATCGCCAGACCAGCCTGATACGATCCCAGCGCCGCTTGCAAATCCCCCTGCGCCTGCTGCACCTCGCCCTGAGCGGTCAGCTGCGCTGCGCGACTGTGCTCGCGATTTGCGTCTCCCCCGGAACCCACCGTCGCCTGGTAGTCGGCGATCCGGCGGTTGACCTCGTTTCTAACGGCCGTCGGCACATAGGGCTCAATGGCATCCCGCAAATCGAAAACCATGTAATCCACCAGCTTCTGGGACTTGGCCCGCGCCATTTCCGCCGCCGCCCGCTCGGTGCGCGCCTGCAAGAAGAAAACCAAAACCGCCGCCAACGCCATCGCCAGAACACCCGACAGCATCCACAGCCTTCGGGTAGCTTGCCGCTTCCTCTTTACCTCCGCTGCCGCCCGCAGTGCGCTCCCCTCGATATACCTCCGCCCCTCGTCCCCCAACAGCGGCTCCGACTTCCACCGTTCAGCCTCCTCCAACTGCGCCCCACGCAGCCAGCCATCGTCACCAGGCCGCTTCTTCCACTCCTCCAGGTGAACGCGAAATCTCTCACGCCACAGCAGAAACTCGCGCGCCTCGTCCAACCATTTGCTCAGCGTCTGCCACGACCGGACTAGCGCTTCATGCGCCACCTCCACCGTCTCCTCACCATTCAAATTGCCCGCCACCAGCAGCCGTCTGGGATGCTCCGAAAGCTTATACGCCACCGCCCAGTCCGCCTCGCCCATTTCCGCTTTCGTGGCCCGCCGCCGCGTATCGCCGCCACCCTCCGCCGGCCGCACCACCTGCAGAAAGATTCGCCTTGCGGCCTCGCGCTCGGTCTCCGTCAGATCCCGAAGTACGCCGTCGGCATGCCGGGCCAGAGCGCCGTGCAGGCCGCCCAACTCGTGGTAGGCATCCAGATCCATCTCCGGCCGCTCCCAAAGCTGTCTCAGCACAAACTCGACCAGCGGCAGAGTGCCCGGCTCCTCGCCGGAGTCACTTAATATCTGGTTCACCACCGCCGAATCCAAGGGCCTGCCCAGCAAACGCGCCGGTTCCGCCACCGCCGCGCGCAGGTCGATAGCCTCCATGCGCGCAAGGTTGAACGCCGCCCCCGCATTCAGCCGTTCCGCCAGTCCGTTATGCCCGGTCACCCGGTCGTGGAAATCCCCGCGATAAGCCAATACGATGTGCAACTCCGGCGTGTCCAGCAACTCATCGATGAAGGCCTTCGGCGGAGTCTCCGCCAGGGTATACAACTCTTCGAACTGATCCACAATCAGCAGCGTTCTGTGGCCCTGCCGTTCCAGCTCCCGCGCATAGTCCCGCAGCTTCATCTCTTGGTTTGCCAGCGCCGTTCCCATCTGCCGCGCCTTCACCAGCAGGTCTTCCGCCGGGTAAAGCACCGGCGCAAGCGCCCGGCCCAGCTCCAGCCAGGGCTCCCGGCTGGGAACCATCGCCAGAATTTCCCATTCCTCATCGGAAGCGCGCAACCGCTGCGCCAGGCCCGCCCGCAGCAGGGAAGATTTCCCATTGCCTGACGGCCCGGTTACTGCCACGAACCGCTGCGACCGAAGCTGAGCCTCCAGCTCCCGCGTTTTCTGCTCCCGTCCGAAGAAGAAGCGCGAATCTTCTTCGCGAAAGTAAACCAGTCCCCTGTAAGGATTTGCCAGCCTTGCCTCGGGCAACCCTGCGTGCGGCCTCAACGCCTCAATCAGCCGCTCCATCGGATCGCGGCGCAGATCCACCCAGGTGTGCAGCGCCACGAAATCCAGCGGCAGATCCACGTTCTCCCGCACAGCCGGAAGAATCACTGGAATAATCTTCTTGTCCGCCGCAAGACTGAGTTCAATTTCCTTAGACTGCGTACGGCCATAACCTTCCGGGCCGTAGAACACCACAACCGTTCCCGATCCGCGAATGGCCGCGGGAAGTTCGGCAAGCCAGCGTCCGCCCGGCCGCAAATGCCGGTAATCGATGCAGACGTTGATGCCCGCGCCCGTTAATTCCTTGTCGTAGGACGCAACCCCGGCCTTATCTGCCCAGTTGTAGGAGATGAAGGCGTCATACGAAGCCGCTGCAGGGAAGGCCTGGAAAGCCGACGACATTACTAGATCTTATGCTTGTATGTCGCTTTGCGCCACAACCAGCGGCACAAGCCTCGCAAACTCCCGGCGCTATGTTCTTGAAAAG
>PLRJ01000085.1 GCA_003163855.1 Bryobacterales bacterium
GGCCAGCGCCACAACTGCGTCTATTCGGCTAGAAACTTACTCGCATCACAAACGACAGCGTGCGTGGATCTGTCGCTGAACTCACCTGGCCGAAGCTCGATGGTGGAGTCGCCGAAAAGCTCCCTGTATTGACGTTGAAGTAAGAGAGATGATTCGGGAAGTCGTAAAACTCGGCTCGGAAGCTTGCATTCACGCGCTCGCCGATGGGGAACGACTTCTGAAGGGAAGCATCCCAGTTGTTGGTATGCGGTCCGAAGATGGCGTAGGCGCCAAGATTACCATAAGTGCCCGCCGCAGGTACCGCGAAGGCTGCCGGATTCAGATATTGCGTTCCGCTTACACCGGCCAAAGCATTGCCGATGACGTTTGGCCGTTCACTGCCGGCGCCTGCGCCCGCTATGTCGCTGGCCAGGGTAACGTTCAAAGGCAAGCCGCTTTGAATCGTGGTCAAGCCCGAGATTTGCCAGCCGCCGAACGCTTTCTCATACCACTGCTGGCCATGCAGCCAGAACGGAAGGGGATAGACGTAACTGATCGTCAGGATCTGGTTGCGGTTGTAACTGGAAGGGCCCCAGTCGCCGCGTAGGTTGTAACTGTTTTCCGGCTGATAATTGTAGGCATTGGCATCGGTGCGGCCCTTTGACCAGGTGTAAGCCACGTTGACCAGGCCGCCTTGCTTCAGTTGCTTGCGTAACTGCACCTGCATCGAGTTATAGATGAAGTTAGCGCCGGTATTGTATTCGTAGATATCGGCGTAACCAAGATACGGCCGCAGCGCATTCACGTTTACGCCAGGATGAGACGTAAGGGTTCCCGGCTGAAGCTGGTTGATATCGTCCTGATAGGACAGGTTTGAGGCACTGGAGCCAACATAACTGACTTCCAGCGTTGTGTCGCGCGAGAGTTTGTGTTGAATGCCCAGGCTCCAGCTGTTGGAGCGCGGAAGCTTCATATCCAGGTAGTGCGAGTTGTTGATGGTCTGCGGCTGCAGCACGCCGCCCGCGCCGGCCGGATTGTCCAGCAATCCGTTATAGGCCGTGGTCTGTGAAATGAAAGGCGGGTTGTTCACGGCGCTGAAGATGAAATTGCCTTCTACCCGTTCATAGGCCATTCCATAGCCGCCTCGCAGCACCGTGTTTTGCTTGCCGGTCAGGTCATAGGCGAAGCCAAGCCGCGGTGCGAAAGTGTTCCAGTCGGTGTTGGCGGTGCCTTTGGGCAGGTTGTGGAAAAGCGCCAGTGTCGCAGGGTCGTTGTATTGCAGCACGCGGCCATTGGCGGTCTGTGGAAAGCCCGATCCGCCCAGAACCAGTCCGTTATACGGATTGGGATCGCTCGTGATGTAGCCGGTCTTCGGATTCACCACAGCCGCTTGCGCGGCGGAGTAATATTGCGGCAGGAAAGCCGACGTGTTGTTCAGCGCGCTGTATTGGGGCTGCATATAAGCCCAGCGGAGACCCAGATTCACGGTCAAGCGCGAGTTTACTTTCCAATCGTCCTGTATGTAAGGCTCCACTTGCGAGAAGCGGTACCAGCCTTGGCGCAGGCCGCTCGCTTCGGTATAGGAATAGAAGTCGCCCAATTCGGCATCGGCCAGCGCGTTGCCGGTGGTCGGGGTTCGCGATGTGCTGAATGAGAAGGTGCCATTAATGGCGGGAACGTTGTCCTGGTTCTTGCGGCTGCGCATAATCAATATGCCGGTCTTCAAGGTGTGATTCCCGATCACCTTGGAGAAATCGTCCTTCCAGTCGAAGATGCGATTGAAGTTATTGAAGTTCAGCGCGGTCGCCGTAAGCGTGGTGTAGCCGCTGACGCCTATCGTGGGAATGTCCGGCGACGCGCCATAAATGGTTGGTGCGGTAATCCCTTCACCAGCCCTGGTGAAATCCTTGATGAAAAGGGGATTCGGCTGAATGCCGGTCTTTTCGAAGATAACGTTGCCGCTAAAGGCGAACTGCGCCACGTTGACGGTTGAACTGTTAGGCACATAAGTCCATTGAATGGCCGTGTTGGTCCCCGGTATGTCGCGGTTGTATTCGATCAACTGCGTCTGGTCCTGTTGCGAGGTGTAATAGTCGCGCACATAGTGGAAGTTGAACTGATTCTTTTCACTCTTGTTGTAATCCACTTTGTAGATATATTGATTGGTGTTCAACGGCGCAACGTCGTTAAAAACATAGTTGCCGCCCGAGCCGTTGAAGTTTGGCGCCGGGTAGTTTTCCAGCAGGCGCAAGCTGCTGGGGCTGAAGCGCGAGGACGGGATAATGCCACCCGGGAACGCGGCGCCCGTAGTCGGGTCGATGGGCCACTTCGACGCTGCAAGATTTGAGAAGTTGCCGCTAAGATTTTGCAGCGTAGGAACGGTCCAGGTGTTGGTGGCGCCCTGCAGCAGACGCTTGAAATCCTCACCGACAAAGAAGAACAACTTCTCGCGATTCTTGTTGAAGTGGCCAGGTATGAATATGGGCCCGCCGACGTTCCAGCCAAAGTTGTTATAGCGGAGTTCCGGCTTACTCAATGCGTTAAAGGCGCGTGCCTGGATATCGTCGTTCCGGAAATACTCGTAGGCGATACCGTGAAAGTCTTTGGTGCCGCTCTTGATGGCAAGGTTCACCACTGATCCTGAACTGGTGCCATATTCGGCGCTGTAGTTTGACGTCAGCATCTTGAATTCGGCGATGGCGTCAGGGTTTATGTTCACGAAGTTGTTGCCGCCGCCACCGTTGTCTTTGTTATCCGCGCCGTCCAGGTTCCAGGTGAACGTATCGGTGCGGCTGCCGTTCGACGATTGCGAACTGTTGGTAACGCCGTAGCCTCCGAACAGGCCAAAGCCGCTGCTATAAGTGGTGGAGACGCCGGGCAACAGCGCCAGCAGTTGTGGGAAGTTGCGGCCGTTCAGTTGAAGCTGTGTGGCCTGCTGCCCGGTGATCAGGCGGCCTATCTCGCCGGTTTCGGTCTCAATCTGCGCCGCTTGCGCTTCCACGTTTACGGTCTCGGTAATGCTGCCCACTTGCAGCTCGAGGTTCAAGGCGAGTTGCGAGTCTTCCGTCAGGTCGACGCCTGAGATGACGGTCTTCTTAAATCCTTTGGAATCGGCCGAGACCTGATATTTGCCTATAGGAATATTGGAGACAACATAGTTGCCGCTGTCGTTGGTGACGGCTTCGCGCAAAAAACCCGTGTCGGCGTTTTGAACGGTCACGTGTGCATTCGGTACGATGCTGCCCGACGAATCGCGCACCTGTCCCGAGATTTGTTGATTGTAATTCGATTGGGCAAGGCAAGGAATAGCTGCCCCAGCCACGAACAACGCGACTATGGTAACCGTGCGGTTGAAGTTAAAAGTCATGTAAGGCCCCTAGGGTAATTGGATTACTCTGTGCTTCGAGACTAACGGCGGGATGGATAAAAGTCTACGTCCACGACGGTACGCAGCCGTTCCTGCCGGACGTCGTCGACGTTCGTTAATCCCCGTTTGTTATACACTTGCAGGCGGCGTTATATGGCAGCTAGATCTACACCCACGTTCGGTGGCCACGCAGCTCGGAACAGCCAGCAGGTCGAAAGCCTGCTGGACGAACTACTGCTCAGCCCGCCGTTCCGCACCAGCAAACGATGTCAGGCTCTCCTCAGTTATGTGGTTCGCGAGACGCTTGCCGACCGGGCCGACCGGCTGAAGGAACGAACTATCGGCGTTGACGTTTTCGGGCGTGAGCCTTCCTATGACACCAACCACGACGCAGTGGTGAGGAACGCCGCGGCCGAAGTTCGTAAACGCCTGGCGCAGTTCTACGTCGAGCATGAACATGCCATTCGGATCGAGTTGCCGCTGGGTTCGTACGTGCCCTGCTTCGTGGATCAGCCCGCTGCCGAAAAACCGGCGCCCGCAAGCCTGATTGACACTAAATCCACTTGGCCGTCGCGCAGCGGCCTTAAAGGACTGGCGGCCGCGAGCGCTCTGGCAGTTCTGATCTTGCTAGTGGTTTGGCGCTCGGCCGTCCCCAGTGCACACCGCGCTATGGACCGCTTCTGGGCGCCCGTCTTCAACGAGCGGGAGACTGTGCAGCTTTGCGTCGGACAGCCTTTAAGTCTCTTCGTCTTTTCGGGCGATAGGGCAACCCAACTTAATAAGTCGATGGACGCCAATGCGCCCGGCAGTTTAGATCTGTCTGAGCTGGAAAAAGTGCCCGACCGCTATCTGTGGCTGGGCGATGCGCAAGCCATGCTAAAGCTCGGCGCTCTGCTCGAAGCCCACGGCAAAACTTTTAGCCAGCGCATTGGCCCGCAGACCCGCTACTCCGATCTACGCGGTTCCCCTGCGGTCCTCATCGGCGCCTTTAACAACGATTGGACCCTTCGCCTCACCAGCGATCTGCGCTATTTCTTTGTTAGTAACAAGGACGCCAGGACAAATGCGATTGTCGATCGTGAGCATCGCGATGATGTGCGCTGGCGGGTATCAACCGGTGTTCCGCGCTCCAAACTAGTGGAGGATTACGCTCTTATGACCCGCCTGATGAACCCGGCTACCGAGCGAACGGTTGTTTCGGTTGCAGGCATAACCGACCTGGGAACGCTGGAAGCGGCTGAGTTTCTGACGGACGCAGCCTACATGGAAAAAGCTTTCCAGCATGCCCCCGCCAACTGGGACAAAAAGAATGTCCAGGTGGTGCTTAAAACTCGCATCGTCGGCGGCACACCTGGACCTCCTTCAGTGGAAGCTATTTACTTCTGGAATTAGGTGATGAAGTTTGCTCGCGCGCTCGCCGGGCCTACCTTCGAGCTTCTGCAGGCGCAACTCCCTTAGCTGACCAGCTTGGCATCCAGCACGATCTCCGTATCGTAGAGCTTCGAAACCGGGCAGCCTTCTTTCGCGGCATTGGTGAGCCGGGTAAAAGCCTCTTCGCTAGCGCCAGGAATCTTCGCCACCAGGTTCAGATGACTCTTGGTAATTTCAAAGCCGCCGCCCTTCTGTTCGAGTGAAATGGTGCAGGAGGTGTCGATGCTGTCCGCTACCAGGCCTTCGTTCTGTAACATCAATGAAAACGCCATCGAGAAGCAGCCGGCATGCGCCGCAGCCAGCAGTTCCTCTGGATTCGTGCCGGTTACACCGGGTTCAAACCTGGTTTTAAATGAATAGGGCGTGCTGCTCAGCACTGTACTGCCGGTGGAAATGGTTCCCCCTCCCGACTTCAAATCGCCCTTCCATTGCGCCTTCGCGTGTCTGTCCATAGTTGGTCTCCTCGTCATAGGACTCAACAACAGGCGAAAAGACTGCAGGAAAAATCAAGCGAGGCGGCTGATGGCTGAGAGCAGGCGGCCTGGATTTTGCGGCTCACGCCGGAAAGAGTAGAACGACTCGATCTGGCAGGAAGTGCAAGTCTGGATGTCGAAGATGGAACTAACCGGTACGCCCGCGCTCAGCATCTGCCTGCGATTAGCCTCGGCCAAGTCAACGTGCCGCTTGCCGGCATGGGGCGTCCACTCCGGGAACGTTACGCAGAAACGTTCGGCTACTTCTTGTCCCACTTCGTAGCAACATTCGCGTATACAAGGCCCGATGGCGGCGTAGATATCCGCCGGCTCAGTCCCGAAATCCGCGTTCATCTTGCGCAGCGTGGCGCGCACAATTGCATGCGCGCTACCGCGCCAGCCGGCATGCACCGCGGCGATGGCACGCTGCCGTGAATCAAGCAGCAGGATCGGCACACAATCAGCGGTCCGAACACCGATGCTCAAGTGCGGTTTGTTAGTGATCAAGGCATCGCCCTCGCACTGGCGATCCGTCAGGCCATCCGCGTTCAAAACCAGATCTGAGTGAATCTGGCGGAGCGTGACGTCTGCCTCCGGGTTTGCAGCACGAGTACCAAAGCCGTGCGACTGCCAGAGGAACTCCTGGAAGGCGCAGCAGCGGTAAATACCATCGGCAGCGAGTTGGAATCCATTGGTCAGGCGCGATACCACTCCAGCGTCCGGCGCAAGCCTTGTTCAAATGTGAAATGCGGTGCATGGCCCAAATCGCGCTGCGCCGCCGTTGTATCCGCCTGGGAATCTTTGACGTCGCCAGCGCGAGGAGCCGCATACTTAGCGGCAAGCTTGACACCGGCAATCTGTTGCAGCAATTCCCAAGTTTCATTCAAAGTGAATCGTCCGCCGTTGCCAGCGTTATAGACTTTTCCCGAAACCACGCTAGCGGGCGCATCGGCCGCCTTCATCAAAAGGCCAACTACATCTTCAACGTAAGTGAAATCGCGCGACTGCTTTCCATCACCAAAGATCGTCGGGCTCCGATTTTCCAGCGCGCACGTGATGAAAACCGACAACACGCCTGAATAAGGACTCGTTGGATCCTGGCGTGGCCCGAAAACGTTAAAGAAGCGCAGCGAGACCGTCTCCAGATCGAAACAATCGGCGAAAACACTGGCGTAATATTCGCCCAGCAACTTCTGGACCGCGTAGGGAGACTTGGGACGCGGTGTCATGGTCTCAACTTTCGGCAGAACTTCGGTATCGCCATAAGCGGACGAGGATGCCGCGTACACCACCCGGCCTACCTTGCCTTCCGCGCTGGCTCGAAAGACGTTGAAAGTTCCATTGATATTGGAATTGTGGCTGGGCACAGGATCGAGAATCGACTTCGGAACAGATGGGATAGCGCCCAGGTGAAAGACGCGCTGAGCTCCCGCAATAACCGGCGCAATCCGCTGATAATCGCACAGGTCGTATTCATAGACGGTGATCTGATCGGCAACTTCTTCCAGATTGTCGAGTTTACCGGTGGAGAGATTGTCGATGACATCGACGCGATGTCCGGCGGCAAGCAGCGCGCGCACAAGACTGGAGCCAATGAAGCCGGCGCCGCCAGTAACGATAGATCGGTTCATGCTGCCTTCAGGTGATTGATAGAGCGCGTAATGATTTCGCGCGCGTCACGGCTGAAATCGAACGCTTCCAGCGAAATCCAGCCAGTGTAGCCAACATCGGAAAGCGTTTGCATCAGGGCGGCAAAATCGTAATCGCCCATGCCCGGTTCGCGCCCGTCCAATTCATTTACATGCACGTGCTTGATGTAGGGAAGATACTTGCGGATAAGATCGCAGTGGTTGTCCTCTTCTTTAATGGCGTTGTGAACGTCGAACATGGTCTGAATGGCGGGACTGCCGATTTGCTCGACAATCGAAACGGCCTCGGCCAGCGAAGTGACGACGTCGGTCTGATCGGGCGAAAGGGGTTCCACCAGAACCGTGACGCCACGCTGCTCAGCGTGCTGCGCCACGCTCGCCAGACCCTCGATATAAGCTTGCGTGGCTTCCTGCGAAGTCATGCCGTCGCGCGAAGAACGCTGTTTAGGCGAGCCGAAAACCACCACACCGTTTTTGCCGTCGTCCGAGTGCGCCAGGTCGGCGCAGAGATCGATAAAATGTCCCACATAGTCCCAAGTGCGCTGGCGGATTGATTTGTCTCGCGCAGTGGCGTGAAGACCGGCCGGCGCCGCCAACAACCAATGCAAGCCCACAAACTCCAGACCGGCATTGTCCATAAACTTACGTAACTCGGAACGTTCGGTCTGCGTTAACTCGGCTGGATCATTCGCCAGCGTAAAGGGCGCTATCTCAAGCCCGGTATAACCGGCGGCGCGAACATCATGGCAAACCGCCGAAAAATCTTCTTTCTGAAAAACCTCATTGCACGTGGCGAAGCGACCTGGCAGCATGCTTTTAGTTTATAAACGCCAAAAAAATAGCGGAGGTGGATAGTACCGCCTCCGCTGATTGTTCACTTCGCAGAGCGTGTATAACTAGTACCGGCCGGATCGCGCCGCGGCGGTATCGGTCTGCTGATGAGCTGCCGCAGCCCAGTCGTCGGCTTCCTTCAAAGCCTGCTCGCGTGTGTAGCCGTAACGCTCCTGCAATTTGCCTACAAGTTCGTCTTTCTTGCCGCTAAGAGTGGTCACATCGTCGTCGGTGAGTTTGCCCCACTTCTGCTTCACTGAACCTTTCAGTTGTTTCCACTGTCCTTCAAATGTGTCGGAATTCATATTTGAACTCTCCTTCCGCCACTATTACGAGCAACCCGCTGACCACTTCTAACTTATTGCAAAAAAAGACACGTACTTGTTCTAAATGGCAATTTTTTCGGGTAGGGGCCAAAACTTCAGAGAAGCTTTTACCCGGCCTTTTGGGATACTCAAGCTTATGTGCCAGGATGATGTCCTGCTGGAAACTAAACTTTCTTTGCCGCTGGTAGCGCGCGGCAAGGTGCGCGATATCTTTGACGCCGGCGATCATTTACTTTTCGTTGCCTCGGACCGGATATCGGCGTTCGATTGTATTCTCGGCACCGGCATTCCGTGTAAAGGCCGGGTGCTGACGCAAATGTCGCTTTTTTGGTTCGATGTCCTCAAAGGCGTCATCAAAAATCATTTTGTGTCGGCCGACGTGAAGGAATACCCTAAGCGGCTATTCCGCCAGAAGAAGATGCTGGAAGGGCGTTCCATGCTTGTTCGTAAGGCAGAAATGGTCCCGGTGGAATGTGTGGCACGCGGTTACCTGGCGGGTTCCGGTTGGAAGGAATACCAGGCGCAGGGGAAGATCTGTGGAATACCGCTGCCTCCAGGATTGAAGGACGGCGACAAGTTACCAGAACCCATCTTCACTCCGGCCACAAAATCCACCAGCGGCCACGATATGAATGTGCCGTTTCGCTATATAGCCAATCTGCTTGGCGTGGATCTTGCAGGTCAGCTTCGGGACCTGACGCTGGACATATATAACCTGGCCGCAGCACATGCGTTAGACCGCGGAATTATCCTCGCCGACAGCAAATTCGAGTTTGGATTTGTCGATGGCGACCTGGTTCTTGCGGATGAAGCATTGACGCCGGATTCGTCGCGCTACTGGCCGGTGGAAGCTTACAGCCCGGGCGGTCCGCAAATGTCGTTTGACAAACAGTATGTTCGTGATTATCTGGAACTGACAAAATGGAATAAGAAACCGCCTGCACCGGCGCTGCCGGACGATGTGGTGCGGAAGACAAGCGAAAAGTATCAGGACGCTTACCGGCGAATAACCGGCCGCGAGTTAGCGGCATAACAAGAGGACAACCGCATGGAAGCACTTAGTTCGTTTAATTGGTTTGATGTTGCATTAGCTATTGTCATCGTAGTGTCGGCCATTGCCGGCCTTCGCTCGGGCTTTGCCAGAGTGGTTGTTGGGCTTGTGGCAACCGTGGCCGGCTTCATGGCTGGCTTCTGGTGCTACCGGCTGGTTGCGGTAAAGTTGCTGCCCTATGTGCATGACAGCGGCACCGCCAACACGCTTGGATTTCTGATCATTTTTATTGCGGTTGTGATTCTCGGCGCGATGGTGGCGGCGATATTGTCCATGATCTTCAAGTGGGTAGGCTTGTCGTGGTTCAACTACCTGCTTGGTGGCGCGGCCGGATTTGTTCGCGGGGCGCTAGTTGTCGCCGTTATGGCCAACGTACTAGTTGCCTTCGCTCCTTCACCAACGCCGCAATTCCTGCAAAATAGCGCGGTGCTGCCATACGCCAATAGGGTAGCGGCGGTGCTGGCGATGTTTGCACCGCAGGAGTTGAAGGACTCCTTTCTGCAGCAGATGGAAAATCTAAAACAGTTTCGGGCGGCGCATCAGCACCAGGGGTCGGTCTAAGTTTTGCTGATTGTCTTCGATCTTGACGGAACGCTTATCGATTCAGCCAAAGACCTGGCCATCTCCATGAATGCGACACGAAAGCACCTGGGGATGGAGCCGCTTGATCCGGAGCTTATTTACTCGTTTGTCGGCAATGGCGCCGCTGTGCTGGTGAAGCGCGCGCTTGGTCCGGAGGCGTCAGACGAAGTGAACGGCCAGGCGCTTGCATTCTTTTTGAAGTACTATCGTGCGCACGCGCTGGAACACACTCACCTGTATCCCGGGGTGCGCGAATTAGTGGAGGAACTGGCGGGAGAAGGCCACACCCAGGCGGTACTTACCAACAAGCCAGTGAAGATAAGCCGCGACATTGTGGCTGCGCTTGGTCTTAGCCCATATTTTTCCCAAACGTACGGCGGCGATAGTTTTGCCGCCAAGAAGCCCGACCCTATCGGACTCAATACGCTGATGCAGGAGATTCGCATGGAGCCGGCTGAAACGATGATGGTGGGTGATAGCGGTGTGGATATCCAGACCGCGCGCAATGCCGGCGTAACCGCCTGCGGCGTGAGCTGGGGATTCCAGCCGCGCGCCTTTGAAACCGATAAGCCCGATCTGCTGATTGACAAGCCCGCGGAACTGATGCGCTTCGTAACTGCGCGCGAACGAGCCTAAGCCGAGAGGTTTTTGAGCGCAGCCGCAATCAGCGTCTTCGAACCTTCGTAAGGGTCTAGCGAGCCTTCGGTCTCCATGGAAAAGAACCCTTTGTAGCCCGCTTTATTAGCAATCTGGAAGATGCGGTTAACGTCCACGCGGAGCGATTTTCCACCTACTATTTCGACGTCCTTCACGTGACTGATGTTGTACGCGTGCGGGAACAACGCGGCCAGAGCTTTGGCGTTGTAGTCTTCGTTGTCTTCAATCTGCATGGAGTTGCAGAAATCGGGCAGCGAACGTAAAAAGGGACTGCCGACGGCTTCAATCACCTTCAACACCCGGTATGGATCTTCGCTGCGCGGATTGTCGTTTTCGAGGTTGATGACGATGTTCTTCTCCTGACCGTACTTTGAGATCGCTTTCAGTGTTTCAACGGCGCAGGTGATGTCGTCGTTCGCTTTACCAGCCGGCACGTGCACGCGGATGCTGGGTGAACCGAGCAGACGGGCCGCTTGCACCCATTTGTGCCAGGTGTCCTGCGTAGCTCGTTGATCTTCCGAAGTGCCGCAAGGATTCACGCGCACATCGCAGGGTATGTTAACCACGCGGACCTGCGCCTGATCGAAGGCATCGCGCAACCCCTTGATGTAAGCGTCTTCCAGAGACTCAAAATGCGAACTCCAGGGTTCTATTCCGTAGACGCCGAACTTGTCCACAATGGTCGCGGCGAACTGAGCCAGCGTCATGCCAGTTTTGCCGTTTGCGCGCGCCGGGTTGATGATGACGCTGCGAAACGGATAGGTGGAGACGGAGAGGCGGTGCTTAGGATCGGTCGGAAATTTGACGTCCGGTTCAGCGGCAGTCAGGTTGCCGGCAGCAACCAAGGCAGCGCAGGAAGCGAGGAAGTCGCGACGGGAATGGCGAAGGGTCACAGAGCAAGTGTAAACCCGGGATAGAATCGGGGGCATGCGCAATTTCTTAGTGGCCGCCCTGATCCTATCGTCTGCGGCGTTCGGTCAATCTTCTGCAAACCTGCAGCCCGAGCGATGGACGTCTGAAGCCGCCAACAACTGGTACGCCAAGCAAGCGTGGCCGGTGGGCAGCAATTTTCTGCCTTCCAACGCCATAAACGAACTCGAAATGTGGCAAGCCGCGACATTCAGCCCGAAACGCATCGACAAGGAACTTGGCTGGGCGCAGGGAATCGGCATGAACACGATGCGGGTGTTTCTGCAGGATCAACTGTGGCAGCAGGATCAAGCGGGCTTTAAGAAGCGCATTGATGAGTTTCTTGGCATTGCGGCGAAACACCAAATCAAGCCGATCTTTGTTCTTTTCGATTCGTGCTGGGATCCCATGCCGCACCTGGGAAAGCAGCATAAGCCGACGCCGGGGGTGCACAACTCGGGGTGGGTGCAGAGTCCCGGCGCCAAGGAACTGGCGGATGAAAACGACTATCCAAAACTGCAGCAGTATGTGGAGGGAGTGGTTGGGGCGTTTGCCAATGACGATCGTATTTTGGCCTGGGACATCTGGAATGAACCAGACAATGACAACGGAGGCAGCTACGGGAAGCTCGATCCGGCGAATAAGAAAGCGTTGGTGCTGGCATTATTGCCGCATGTTTTTGCCTGGGCGCGCAACGCCAAAGCGACGCAGCCTCTGACGAGTGGGATCTGGCATGAAAAGCCCGAAGAGCCCTCGCTATCGCCCATGGCGAAAGAACAATTGGAGCTTTCCGATGTTATTTCATTCCATAGTTACGAAAATGCGGTAGCGTTTGAAGCGGAGGTAAAGTGGCTGCAGCGTTACAACCGTCCGCTGATCTGCACCGAATATATGGCGCGGCCAAAAGACAGCACCTTCGAGACGATTTTGCCGATTGCGAAGAAATATAAGGTGGCGGCGATCAACTGGGGTTTCGTCGCTGGAAAAAGCCAGACCTATCTACCCTGGGATTCCTGGCAGAAGCCGTACGTAAACGGCCGCGTGCCTGAAGTTTGGTTTCACGATGTGTTCCGTGCCGATGGGAAACCTTACCGGCCTTCCGAAACCGAGTTCATTCGAAAGATCACTGAGTAGCTTGAAGATCGCTATTATCGGCGCTGGAATCATTGGACTGGCGCACGCTTACCTGGCGGCAAAGGCGGGGCTGAAAGTTTCGGTTTTTGAGCGAAATCCTGCTGCAAACGGTGCTTCAGTCAGGAATTTCGGCATGATCTGGCCCATTGGACAGGCGGCTGGTCAGATGTATGAACTGGCGTTGCGAAGCCGCGAGATTTGGCTGCAGATGCTGCACGAAGCCAGCCTGCCTTATCTGCCAACCGGATCTCTGCACGTTGCTTATCGAGAAGACGAAGCGGCTGTGGGTCGTGAGTTTGTGCAGCGAGGTAAGCCACTTGGTTATGCGTGCGAGTGGCTGGACGCAGCTAAAACACTGGAAAAGACCAGCGCCATTCGTTGCGAGGGACTCATCGGTGCGGTCTGGAGTCCAACCGAGTTGACGGTCGATCCGCGCCACGTTATTGCACGCCTTCCCCAGTTTCTCTCGGAACGCTATGGCGTCACATTTCACTTCAATACGGCGGTAAGTGAAGTGACTACTGGGCACCTTCAGGCAGACGTATTCGTGGTTGCGAGCGGCGATGATTTCCAGACTCTCTTTCCCGAAATATTCAAGGATGCGGGACTGACGAGATGTAAGCTGCAGATGCTGCGCACAGTGGAGCAGCCGCAAAATTGGGCGCTGGGTCCGGCGCTCGCGTTCGGATTGACCTTTCGGCACTATCCGACGTTCGCGATTTGCGACTCTTTAGCTGCGCTAAAAGCTCGAGTGAAGGACGAAACTCCCGAGTTCGATAAGTGGGGGATTCATGTCATGGCCTCGGAGAATTCCACCCGGCAGATTACGTTGGGAGACAGCCATGAGTATGGCTTGGAGGTGAGCATTTTTGATCGTGCCCATGTCAATGAACTAATCCTCGAGTATGCGAGGCAGTTTCTAAGAGTGCCGGACATGCAGATCGCGGAAACCTGGCATGGAGTTTACGCCAAGCATCCAGACCGGCCGTTCTTGCGGCTGACTCCTCAAGAGGGTGTGCGAATAGTGACAGTGACTAGCGGCATCGGAATGACATTGTCCTTCGGTTTGGCGGAACAGACTTTTCGCGAGATGGGAGTTTTATAGCCATGCTCTCGGCTGCGAAGAAAGTGTGCGCCGTGATCTTTGATTGGGCCGGCACCACGGTGGATTTTGGCAGCCTTGCGCCGGTAAGGACCTTGCAGCGTGTGTTTGAAGAAGCGGGCATGCCGATAACAGAGGAAGAAGCGCGGCGGGACATGGGCGTTGCCAAACGCGACCATATTGCGGCCCTGCTGAATTTGCCTCGCCTTCAACCGGCACTGGCCCTTCTCGAAAGCGGCGTCGATGCTTTGTACGAACGGTTCATACCCCTGCAATTGGCCTGCTTGAAGCAATACTCAACCGTGATTTCGGGTGTGCCGGAGTTGGCCGCCCATCTCCGAATGGCTGGTATCAAGATTGGGTCAACCACCGGTTACACGCGAGCCATGCTGGATGTCCTTTTGGAAGAGGCGGCCAAGCAAGGCTACACGCCGGATTGCAGCTTCTCGCCCGAAGATGCGGGCGCGGGAAGGCCGTACCCATTCATGATTTATGCAGCCGCCGTAAAGCTTCAAGTCTATCCGTTGGGCGCCGTCATCAAAGTAGGAGACACTGCCTCCGACATCAAGGAAGGTCTGAACGCGGGTACGTGGTCGGTAGGGGTTGCCGGTACCGGGAATGGGATCGGTATGGCGTCAAATGACTTTCAATCACTAGACGCCGAACAAAAGGCGGAACGGCTGCGCAAGTCCCGGATGGAATTGCAAGCTGCCGGCGCGCACTACGTCATCGATACGTTGGCCGAACTGCCGCGGGTAATCAGTGATGTGGAAGCCCGCTTAAACGGAGCAAGCGGCGCTTGACTCAACTTGGGCGGCAGCAGACTCTGGTAGTGGCTCTACTTTTCGCGGGCTACGCCAGCTACTACTTCTGCCGATCCGATCTCTCGGTGTCCATGCCGATGATCGCCACTGAACTACAACGCGGCGGCATGACATCCGATGCGGCGATGATCCGCCTGGGAGCAATTGTTTCGTTCGGAGTCATGGCCTACGCGCTGGGGAAGCTGTTCCTCGGAGGATTGGGTGATTTGTGGGGAGGCCGGACAAATTTCCTCGGAGGCTTATCCGGAGCGATCCTATTCACCTTGCTTTTCACCCTGGGTGGAGGATTGCCCATCTTCACCCTCGCGTGGATCGGAAACCGCCTGGTGCAGAGCATGGGATGGGCGGGATTAGTGAAGGTCTGCTCGCAGTGGTTCTCCTATAAGTCGTATGGAACGGTTGTCGGCATATTGAGTTTGAGCTTTCTAGTTGGCGATGCCGTGGCGCGCGGCTGGATGGGATGGCTGATCGCGCAAGGCTATGGATGGCGCCCGCTGTTCTACTTGGCGGCTGTTGTCGCTGGAGTGGTGCTGGCGGCGAACCTGATGCTGCTAAAAGAGTCGCGCGTGGCGCGGGGCTTTTCTCCACCGGAAGTAAATCCTTTGAATGTGTTTGAGCAACAAGCGGCGAGGCAAGGCTGGATGAGAACCATCCTAGTGCCCTTGCTGAGCAACAAAGGATTCCTGATTGTATGTTTCCTATCGCTTTGCACGACCATCGTCCGGGAAACGTTCAACACCTGGACGCCCACTTACCTGGTACGGTTTTTTGGCTACAGCGAAGGAGCGGCGGCCAGCATGAGCTCCGTTTTTCCAGCGCTCGGGGCTGTGTCGGTATTGGTTGCAGGCTTTGCGGGCGACCGACTGGGCGCTAGCGGACGCCCCATTGTACTCTTCATAGGCATGGTTATCACAGCCATTGGGCTGTGCTTGCTGACTGCGCTGCACACGGGAACTCGAGGGCCGCTGCCCATTGTTCTTATTGGTTTAGTTGGCTTTGGTCTGCTAGGCCCGTATTCCTATCTGGCAGGCGCGATGGCGCTGGATTTTGGCGGCAAGCAGGGCGGAGCCACTTCCTCCGGATTGATTGACGGCGTCGGTTATTTGGGCGGAATACTTGCAGGCGACAGCGTAGCCAGGTGGGCGGTACGATTCGGCTGGGGCGGGGTTTTCGCGATCATGGCCGCAGTCAGTGCGGCCGCAGCTTTCACATCGGGCCTCTTGTTTGTTCAACAGCGCAGACGCGCTTCCTATGGAAAGTAACGGTCGGTGATGGCGCGAAGAAACGCCAGCGAATCCGCCATTTCCTGCATCCCGTTCATACCGTCCTCAATGCTTACCCAGCCGCGGTAGTTGTTTTCCGACAATATTTGAAAGATGGCTTCGTAGTTGTTCAAGCCCTTACCCGTGACTCCGTGTTTTAGCGATGGCGAATAGCCGAGGGTGCCGTCAGTCTGCCGCAGAGATTCAATTGTTGTTCCGTCGGCCAGATAGCGGTCGCTCGCGTGCATGCTGACTACGCGCGGCGCCACTTCCTTGAGAAGCTCGATGGGGTCGTCGCCCGCTACCAACGCGTTGGATGGGTCGTATTGCACTCCGAAATTCGTGCGATCCACCACCGAGTTGACAATATCGAGAAACCTGTCCATTTTCTGGGCGAATTCCGGATAATTCCAGAAGCCGTCCTTATAGTGATTCTCAAGACCGAGGACGATTTCTTTTTCGCGGGCAACTGGGAGGAGCGCGTCAATGGCTTCTAAGACCCATTCGCGGCCTTGTTCCCATGACACATCAGGATAGCGCTGGCCAGTGAGGATGCGGCAAACAGTTCCTGGACCTCCCAGGCGGCGAGCGACAGCAATCATGTGGGCCTGGCGCTCTATTTCCAGCTTGCGCTTAGACGCGCTCGGAGCAGTGAGATCGGGCGAGCAGCACAGCATCGGCATGGCGAAGCTCGATTCCTGCAGCGCTTCGCTCACACAGGCAAGGTAGCCTTCTTCCAGGCTGGTGAAGAAGCCGGTGTACATTTCGAGTCCATCGGCGTCGAGTTGCCGCGCCATCGTAATCCATTCGAAGACAGACATCTGGCCGGATGCGATCTGTTCCAGATAGCATTTCGGAAAAGCGGAGAGGTTGAGGGGCATTAGGGAACGAGGACTGCCTTCACATATTCGCCGCGCTCCATCTTCTCGAAGCATTGATGCCAATCGGTGAGTGGCGCGACGTGGCTCACTATTGGATTGAGATCGATCTGGCCGGAGACGATCATTGATATGACACGCTCCCAGATAGGCCAGTTGTGCGAGAAACTGCCAACAATGGTGGCGTTTTTTTGCACCAGCGGATCGAGGCTGAACTGCATGGGTTGCGGACCCCAACCTACTTTAACGATTTGACCATTGGGCCGAACCGCTTGCAGGGCGGTTTGCAAAGTGGCGGAAGCGCCGGCGGCATCGATGACCACGTCCACTCCCAGGCCATCACCGATGCCCGCAATGGTCTCCATAACGTTGGAAGAGACAGTTGCGGTAGCGCCTACGCGCCGAGCTATTTGAAAGCGAAATTCATCAGAGGGCAGGCCGGAAACGATCAACTGTCCCGCGCCGCTCAGCTTGGCCATCAGCGCGCAGAGCAGACCGATGGGGCCGGGACCGATGACCAGCACGGAATCGCCGGGTCGAATGCGGCCGTTCATGCAAACCGCATTGTAGGCGACGCAGCAAGGCTCAGTGAGCGCAGCTTTTTCAAACGGCAAGCTAGCGGGAATGGCGTGCAGGCAGCGCTCAGGCACGCGCACGAATTCTGTCATGGCACCGTTGACCCCATAGCCGAATCCGCGGCGCGTCGGATCGAGATTGTAGAGACCGGCCCGCGTAAGAGGCGAAGCTTCATCAATGACGGCGGCAGTCTCACTGACCACGCGGTCGCCCTCCTTGAATTTCTTGACAGCCGATCCGCAGGCCGCGATGGTGCCGCCGAATTCATGGCCCAGGATGACGGGGTAGTTGACGGGCCAGCCGTGCGATCCGCGCCACTGATGAAGGTCGCTGCCGCAAACGCTGACGGCTCCCACGCGCAACAGGACATCATGGTCGCCTATAGTGGGAATCTGGGCTTCGCGTATTTCAACCGACAGCGGCTCGCGCGCATAATTAACCAGCGCAGGCATAACCGAACTCATACAATTGCTTCCTTTTCAAACTTGATATCGGGGTAGGCGTGTACTTTTTCGCAAATAAGGCGAAGGGTGCCTTCAAGATCGCCTTTTGCCGAACTGAAGGCGTAGGCATCGATGGCAAGCGGCGCGCCCACAACCACCAGGGGCGCGCCGTATTCAGGCGTGCTGGTTGCCTGTTCCAGCGTAAGGCCGCCGACGGCTTGAACGGGGATGGAGACGGCGTCGACAATCGCGCGCAAATCGTCCAGCGGTGTCGGGGCCGCCAAGCCGCGCTGGCGGCGCAGGTTGCGCATGTCGTAACCAATGTGGTGAACGATGTAATCGCAGCCCAGCGACTCCAGAAGCTGCGCACCCGCCACAGGACCGCCGGGCATGGCCATGTTGTCGCCCATGATTTTTACGCCGAAATCGTGGCCGGCTTTTACCACCAGTTCGACCGTTTCGGTATGCGCCTGACCCATCACCACCACCATACTGGCGCCAGCTTTGGCCATCATCTCAGCTTCAAGCCAGCCGCCATCCATAATTTTAAGATCGGCCACAATGGGCACGGCTGGGAACCGCGCGTGAAGCTCCCGCACGCCGCGCAAGCCCTCCGCAATGATCAGCGGTGTGCCTGCTTCCAGCCAGTCAACACCGGCCCGAATAGCCATGTCGGCCGTGCGGAGCGCTTCGTCAAGGTCAATGAGGTCGAGCGAGATTTGAACGGTTGGTTTCATTCTGCCGTAAATGAAAGCATACGATGGGAGGGACCAAGTCTATGATGCCAAGGGTTCTTGCGGGATTTTTGCTGGGGTTGAGTTTGTGTGATGCGGCCATTCTGACGCCGCTTTCATCGATGGCGCACGCGAAGAGCACGCTCGAGATTGTAGCGCCTTGTATTCCTACCAGGCCCTTCACTGTGGCCGGCGAACGTGGCGCCATCCTCGGCCGGCAAAACGGCAAATTTGAAGCATGGCTATGGCCGGTGAAGGTTTTAAGCAATTTTCAGATTCGCGCGGAACTCAAAGATTACGCGGTACCAATTGACGTAAACGCCCTCGCAGCGTGGGTTGACGTGACACCCGGCGAGACCGTCATCACTTACTCACACGCCGCCTTCACTATCCGGCAGCATATGTTTGCAGCGCGCGGGACTGCCAATCCGGCGACCGGCGTGATGGCCTTTTTCGAGATTGAATCCATACGGCCCATGGAAATCACGTTCTCGTTTACCCCCGAGATGTTGAAGATGTGGCCCGCGCCGAACTTCGGCCGGCCCAGTAGCGAGTGGGTTGGCAAGGACGGTGACGGTGCCTACATTTTGCACACGGATAACCCGCAATTTTCCGCCATTGTTGCCATGCCGCAAACCCGGCCGGGCGTGATGGTGCCTTACCAGGAACATCCCCAAACTTTTCCCACGGAGTTGAAGCTTTCTTACGATCCGAAGCGTGATGGCAGCCGCTTGTTTCCGTTGGTGATGGCGATGGCGGATAACAATAATGCCGTGGAGCGGGCGGAAAAGCTGATTTCGGAGGTGCCGCAGCTATACACCGCCACGCTCGAATACTACGCCCACTTTTTTGACAATCGGCTGACGGTGGAGACTCCGGACAAGCGCATCAACGAAGGGCTGGCGTGGGCGGAGGTGGCCATCGACCAGGCGCAAGTTTTGCATGGGGACGAAACCGGATTGATTGCGGGGTATTACGAATCGGCTGATTCAGCCCGACCTGGTTACGCCTGGTTTTTCGGCCGCGACACGCTGTTTACCACCTATGCCATCAACAGCTATGGCGATTATGCGCTGACACGAAAGGCGCTCGATTTCCTGTTTCACCGGCAGCGCAGTGACGGCAAAGTGATGCATGAATTTTCGCAAGCGGCGGAGAGCATCGATTGGCAGAAGACGCCGTATTTCTATGCGTCGGCCGATTCTACGCCGCTGCTGATCATGGCGATGTGGGATTACGTTCGCACCAGCGGCGATGCCGCGTATCTGAAACAGAACTGGCCCGGTATCAAGAACGCCTGGAGTTTCATGGGCCAGCACGAAGGCAAGGACGGTATCTATGCGAACAGCGAAGGAACGGGCTGGGTGGAATCGTGGCCGCCGGGCATGCCGGCCGAAGAGATTTACATGGCGGCGCTGGACCGGCAGGCGGCAGATGCGATGTCGCGGCTGGCTGCAGCGATGAACGATCCGGAACTGTCGAGTGATGCTTATAAGAAATCAGGCGAAATTGCCGGCAAGCTGGAGACCGAGTTTTATCTTCCCAAGGACGATTTCTACGCCTTTGCGCGCAATGCCGACGGGAGTTTAGACAACACAGCGAGTATTTATCCAGCGCTGGCGTGGTGGGACAGCAGCATGGGCTTGAAGAAGCCTGAAGCCATGCTGGCGCGTTGGGCGTCGAGCGAGTTTTCTACTGACTGGGGAACACGGGATATCAGTCCGTTGACGAGTTTTTACGATCCCATTAGCTATCACCAGGGGTCCATCTGGCCGCTTTTTACCGGTTGGGTATCGCTGGCCGAATACCGCGCCAAAAGGCCGCTTTCAGCTTATGCGCATTTGATGCAGAACCTGGACATGACCTGGACGCAGGATCTAGGTTCAGTGACTGAGTTGTTGAGCGGGCAATTTTTCCAGCCATTGGGGCGCAGCAGTTCGCACCAGTTGTGGTCGTCGGCCATGGTGATCACACCGCTGTTGCGAGGCTTGTTTGGCTTGAACTGGGATGCGGCCAAGCATAATCTGGAGGTTCTTCCAAACTTGCCGGCTGACTGGGAACATGCGCGGGTGAAGCACTTGGCCGTGGGTGCTAGCGCTAGCGTAGTCGATCTTGATTTCAGCCGCGAAGGCAAAGACCTGGTAATTCGCGCCGATACCAAGACGCCCGACGCGTTGTGTCTGGAGGCGGCGAGCGAGATGGATGGCGAGTGTCTGGCCAAAGCAGGCATGACCCGCGTAGTGAAGATACCGTTGAAGCCGGTGGAGGTGGCGCTGCCTGCCGTTCTGCCTGAGCCAGGCGCGGTAACCACCCAGGTGAAGGTTCTGAGCGAGGATTATCGCGACAGGACTGCCGTAATTTCGTTCGCCGCACCAGGCGGCACAAGCGTTGATGTAATGGTGCGGATGAACCGGCCGAAGGTCTCATTGAAGGGCGCGGACTTGAATGGGAATAAGATGCATGTGGAGTTTCCGGAAGGCGCAGGTTACCAGACAAAAAGTGTCACATTCAGTTGGTAATAGAAGTTTCTTTTTGATCGTTGCGGCAGTTGCCCTGGTTGGCGCGACGGGCGCGGAACCAGCGCGGCAGACGGACATCCTCGCCTACATCAAGACCACTTGGGGCACGCTGACTCGGTCGAATTCGAACCTCGCAAAGGAGGTCCCCGATCCCAAATTCCCGGCTGGCCCTGATGGCAAGTGGCCGGTTTATATTCCTTCGACAGTGGATGTCCCGGTAGTGGAAGAGAGTCTGCGGCGCGAGATGCCGGCGGCCGATTACACGACTATAAAGATCGAAAAGCTGCCGGAAGACCTGGATGGATTAAAGCAGCAAGGCTTGCTTTACCTCCCTTATCCGTATGTCGTTCCCGGCGGCCGCTTCAATGAAATGTATGGCTGGGACAGTTATTTCATCCAAGTGGGACTGCTGCGCGATGGCGAACTGGTGTTGGCCAAGAACATGGCGGACAACTTTTTGTATGAAGTTAGAAATTACGGCAAGGTGCTGAATGCGAACCGCACTTACTATTTGGGCCGATCGCAGCCGCCGTTTCTGACACAGATGGTTTGGGGCGTCTATGAGAAAACGCACGAGCGGCAGTGGCTGGCGGACGCGCTGCCGTTGATTGAGAAGTACTACAAGCTGTGGTCTACTGAACCGCACATGACGCCGGAAACAGGGTTGGCGCGTTATTGGGACTTCGGCGAAGGCCCCGCGCCGGAGGTGGTTTCGGCGGAACGCGATGCCCAGGGCTTTACGCACTACGATCTGGTGAAGCAATACTTCAAGACGCACACCATTACCGATTACGACTTGAACCAATACTACGACCGCCAGACCAACACATTGACTGCTCTGTTTTACAAGGGCGATAGGTCGATGCGCGAATCGGGTTTCGATCCATCGAATCGATTCGGGCCTTTTAATATCGACATCATCCATTACGATCCGGTGTGTTTGAACTCGCTGCTGTACCTGATGGAGATGCAGACGGCACAGATTTTGGACGAACTGGGGCAGAGCGGATCGGGCGAATGGCGAAAACGCGCGGAAGCAAGAGCAGAGCGCGTGCGGCGTCTGATGTGGGATGAAAAAGACGGTCTGTATTACGACTACGACTTCGTGACGAAGCGCGTGCGGCACTATCCGTTTCTGACGACGTTTTATCCAATGTGGGCTGGCTTTGCGACCAAGGAACAGGCCGCGCGCGTGGTGAAGAATCTGCCGCTGTTCGAGCGTAAAGGCGGGTTACGAACCAGTACTTATGTGAGTGGCAACCAGTGGGATTCCCCCTTTGGCTGGGCGCCACTGCAGATGTTTGCGGTGGATGGACTGCGACGGTATGGGTATAACGCGGAAGCGGAGCGCATCTCCATGGAGTTTTTGTCGCTGGTGCGGCATGAGTTTTTGCGCCAGGGCTTCATCGTAGAAAAGTACGACGTCGCTACCACCGACTCCGATGTTGCGGCTCAGATTCATTTCGGTTACAGCGCGAACCAGGTCGGGTTTGGCTGGACCAACGCGGTGTTCACGCATTTGTACGATGAACTTTCGCCCCACGACCGTGCGCAACTGTTGAAGTAAGTGCTGCTGCTTCTCTTTCCTCAACGTAGGCGAGAATAAAGCGATGCCACACGATAAAGCGAGCGGAGCAAAACCGGCCGGAGCATGCTGCATGGTGATTTTCGGAGCGGCCGGTGACCTGACGAAGAGGCTGGTAGTTCCGGCGCTGTACAATCTGGCGAAAGCAAAACTGCTGCCGAAGGAATTTGCCCTGGTCGGTTTTGACTTGGCGCCGCTTGAAGTCAACGTCTGGAAGCAAAATCTGACCGACATGCTTAGCGTCTTCGTCAAGCACGGTACTGACACGGGTACGGTTGACGCGGATGCCTGGAAGACCGTAACTGATGGCATGACATATGTGCAAGGGGACTTGACCGATGCCGCCAGCTTTCAGAAGTTGAAGGGCAAACTGCAGGAGGTAGATAACGCCGAGCACACGGGCGGCAATTACATCTTTTACCTGGCGATAGCGGATCGTTTCTTCGGCACGGTTGTAGAACAACTGGGGCACGCGGAGTTGATGAAGCAGGAGAACGGCCAGTGGCGGCGGGTGGTGGTTGAAAAGCCGTTCGGGCACGATCTGGCTTCGGCAAAGGCGCTAAACAAGCAGATCTTAGATGTAATTGATGAGAGCCAGACCTACCGGATTGATCACTTCCTGGGCAAGGAAACGGTGCAGAACATCATGATGTTCCGATTTGCGAACGGAATGTTTGAGCCTATCTGGAATAGAGACCGCATTGATCATGTCCAGATTACGGTAGCCGAAACAGTGGGCGTGGAGAAGCGCGGGCGGTTCTATGAGAAGACGGGAGCGCTGCGGGATATGGTTCCTAACCACGTGTTTCAGCTTGTTGCCATGACAGCGATGGAGGCTCCGAATTCGTTTAGCGCGAATGCGGTCCGGTCAGAGAAGGCGAAGGTGATTGAGGCTATCCGAATCGTGAAGCCTGGCGATGTTCCTTGCCACGCGGTGCGCGGGCAATATGCGCAGGGAAACATGGATGGCAAGACGGTGCCGGAGTATCGCGATGAACCAGACGTCGCTGGTGATTCTGAAGTAGAGACCTACGCGGCGTTGAAACTTTCCATTGATAACTGGCGTTGGTCGGGCGTTCCGTTCTATATCAGGACAGGCAAGCGGCTGCGCAAGCGCAAAACGGCCATTTCCATTCGCTTCAAGGAGACGCCTGGTGTTTTGTTGCGCGACATGATGGTTCGCAAGCCGGCGCCGAACTGGTTGCTTTTGCGGATTCAGCCGGAGGAAGGAATCGCGCTGGAGTTCGGCGCCAAGGTACCGGGGCCGACGATGCAACTGGGCGATGTGCGCATGGATTTCAAGTATGAGGATTACTTTGGAACTGCACCGGCAACGGGTTACGAAACGTTGATTTATGACGTGATGATCGGCGACGCGACGTTATTCCAACGTGCGGATAATATCGAGTCCGGATGGGCTGTCGTGCAGCCGGTGCTGGATTACTGGAGCAGCAACAAGGCGCATGATTTTCCGAATTATCGATCGGGAAGCGACGGGCCAACCACTGCGGAGGAGTTGCTTGAGCGAGATGGCCGGCTTTGGCGGCCTATTGATTAGCCGCGTGCAGTTTTCGGTATTTGCGCAGCAGTTCGTACATGACGATCGCCGCAGCACTCGCCACGTTCAGCGAGTGTTTAAGGCCAAGCATGGGGATGCGGACGTGGGTGTCGCAAGCGTCGAGCAGCGGTTGAGCCACGCCATCCACTTCGTGACCGAACAGCACGCAGACGGGAAAGCGAGGTTGCCAATCGAAGATATCGACAGCACGGACGGTGGTTTCGATAGCGGCGATTTCGTAGTTGTTCTGACGCAGCGTGGCAATGGCTTCCGCGGCATTGGCGACTGGTTCCCATGGCACGCGCAGTTCGGCTCCCAGGGCTGTTTTAGAAATGGCATTTTGCGGCGGCCTAGCCGTTATTCCGCTAAGCAACAAGCGTTCAATGCCTGCTCCATCCGCGGTTCTAAAGAAGGAGCCGACGTTGTACATGCTGCGGATGTTATCCAACAGCAGGCAAACGGGAAGATGCAGATTCCCGTAGGTGGCCGCGCCCTCCGTGGCTTGGTAAGGAAGCCGCTCCACTACTTACAGTCCAGCGCGTTTCCACAGGGCATCAACGCGGGCAACCACTTCCGGCGACATGGTGATGGGGTTGGGCCAGCGGCGCGTGAAGCCCTCAGACGGTAATTTTGTAGTCGCGTCCACGCCCATTTTGGATCCATAGTTGGGCAAACGGCTGGCGTGATCCAGCGAATCGATGGGGCCCAGGCAGAATTCGATGTCGCGCTGCGGATCGATATTGTTGAGAGCTTTCCAGGCCACTTCGTGCACGTCCTGCACATCGACATCTTCATCCACAACAACGATGCACTTGCTGAACATGGCTTGACCAAGTCCCCAGATGGCGTGCATCACTTTGCGCGCATGGCCAGGATAAGTCTTGCGGATGGAAACGAGGATCAGGTTATGGAACACGCCTTCAGCCGGCATGCAGATGTCGCGCACTTCGGGAAGCTGCGTTTTCATCAGCGGCAGAAAGATACGCTCCACGGCTTTACCCATGTAAAAGTCCTCCATCGGCGGCGGCCCGACGATAGTGGCGGCGTAGATTGGATTCTTGCGGTGTGTAACGCACTCGATGTGGAACACCGGGTAATCGTCATCCAGCGAATAGAAGCCGGTGTGATCGCCAAAGGGACCTTCACGGCGCAGTTCGCCGAGGTTCAAATAGCCTTCCAGTACGATTTCGGCGTTGGCTGGTACGTCGATATCGGAGGTTTCGCACTTCACCATCTCCACCGGTTTACCGCGCAGGAAGCCGGAGAAAAGCATCTCGTCGATGCTGGGCGGCAGCGGCAGGATAGCCGAGAAGAGCGTGGCGGGATCGCTGCCGATAGTGACCGCAATGGGCATGCGTTGCTGTTTACCTTCGGCGGCAAGGCGGCGATAGTGGTCGGCGCCCTGCTTATGTTTTTGCCAGTGCATGCCGGTGGTTTGTCCGTCGTAGACTTGCATGCGATACATACCGCAGTTGCGCTTGCCGGTTTTGGGATCTTTGGAGAAGACCATGGGCAGCGTAATAAAGCGGCCGCCATCGCCGGGCCAGCAGTGCAGAATGGGAAACTCGTCGAGCGAGAAGTCAGTGCGGTGAATTACTTCTTTGCACGGGCCATCGGAAACAGTTTTCGGGAAAGCCGCGCTGATCTCGGCCAGCTTCGGAATCATTTTCAACTTGTCCAGCAGGCCCTCAGGCTTCTGCATTTCGAGAAAGCCTGCTATGCGGTCGGCGATGGCGTCAATGGAATCGACACCCAGCGCAATCTGCATGCGCCTCGTGCTGGCGAAGGCGTTGATCAACAGCGGAACTTTGCAGCCGCGCGGGTTTTCGAAAAGCAGCGCCGGCCCGCCTGTTTTAACGGAGCGGTCGGCAAACTCTGTGACTTCAAGATGCGGGTCCACCTCAACGCTGACGCGCTTGAGTTCACCTTGTTTTTCCAGGGCGCGCATAAAGTCGCGCAGATCGTCTAGGGGCATTAGTAGTTACACCCATTATCATGAGAGGGACTTATGAGCGTGCGAACGGCATTGATAACAGGAGCGAGCAGGGGCATTGGGAAAGCTTGCGCAGAGACATTGGCGAAGGCGGGATATCGCGTAGTGCTGGCGGCGCGGACGTTGGACAAGTTGGAAGAGTTAGCGTCGGAGCTGCGGGCGGAAGGCGGAGAAGCATTTGCTGTGTCGATGGACATGGCAAGCCATGAATCCATTGCGGCAGCATTTTCGAAGGCGGCGAAAGAGTTCGGTCGGATCGACATTTTGGTGAATAACGCAGGCATTACGAAGGATGGCTTGGCGGTGCGAATGAAGCCGCTGGATTGGGAATCTGTGCTTGCTACCAATCTGAGCGGGTCATTCTACGCAATTCAGCAGGTTCTGCAGGTAATGATGCGCGAGCGCTGGGGGCGGATTGTTAACATTTCGTCGGTAGTGGGTGAGAAAGGCAATCCGGGGCAGGCGAATTATGTGGCTTCGAAAGCAGGATTAATCGGCTTGACAAAGTCATTGGCGATGGAAGTAGGCAGCAGGAACATAACGGTGAATGCCGTGGCGCCGGGCTTTATCAAGACTGATATGACACACGATCTGAGTGAAGAACTGCAGAAGAAGATGGTGGAGGCAACGCCGCTGCGGCGCATGGGCACGGCGGAAGAGATAGCCTGGGCAGTGAAATTTCTGGTTAGCGAGGAAGCGGCTTTTATTACCGGTCATGTGTTGGATGTGAACGGCGGGATTTACATGTAGCATTCGCTGCCGATGCAACATCGAATGGAATGGACTGAATAAAAGATGGGTATGAATAGTGTGTCTCCGGCCGCAAAACGTGACAGCCGCTTCACGATTGGTCTGGTGCAAATGACTTGCAGCACCGATGCGGAAGCCAATCTGCAAAAGGCTGTGAAGGGCATCCGAGATGCCGCGGCGCAGGGTGCGGAAATAGTGTGCCTGCAGGAGCTTTTTCGCAGCCAATATTTCTGCCGCGAGGAGAATGCGGGTCTGTTCGACCTGGCGGAGACGATACCCGGCCCTTCCACCGAAGTTCTAAGCTCGGTAGCGAAGGAGTTACAGGTTTCGGTAGTGGCTTCGCTGTTTGAAAAGCGTGCGCAAGGTTTGTATCACAACACTGCGGCTGTGATTGATGCGGACGGATCGCTGTTGGGTCTGTATCGCAAGATGCACATTCCGGACGATCCACTCTATTACGAAAAGTTTTATTTCACTCCTGGAGATTTGGGATTCAAGAACTTCGAGACGCGTTTTTCGCGCGTGGGCGTGCTGGTTTGCTGGGATCAATGGTATCCGGAAGGTGCGCGCATCACAAGCATGCAGGGCGCGAACGTCTTGTTTTATCCGACCGCTATCGGATGGCATCCGAGTGAAAAGGAGCAATACGGCGAGGCGCAGTTGGACGCCTGGAAGACGATGCAGCGGGCTCATGCTATTTCCAATGGCGTGTTTGTGGCGGCGGTAAACCGCACCGGATACGAAGGCTCGCCGGAGAGCGGATTGGAGTTCTGGGGCAACTCGTTTGTGTCCGACCCGTTTGGCCGCGTCATGACCCAGGCGCCGGCGAACGAGGAGAAGATCCTGATTGCGGAGTGCGATCCAAAGCAGATGGATGAGGTGCGCCGTAACTGGCCGTTCTTCCGCGATCGTCGCATTGATGCTTACGCACCAATTACCAATCGGTGGTTATAGATCGGCGATGACAGCGAACGTATCGACACCGCTGGAGGCAGGCTTTCGCATGCCCGCCGAGTGGGAACCGCATGAAGCCACCTGGCTGGCGTGGCCGCATGAAGTAACGGATTGGCCCGGCAAATTTGCGACCATCCAGTGGGTGTATGGGGAGATCGTCAGGCATCTGTCAACCGTGGAGAAAGTCCGCATTCTGGTGCAAAGCGCCGATGCCGAACACAAGGCCAGGCGCGTACTCAAGAAAACAGGCGCGCAGATGGCTGCGGTGGAGTTTTTTCACCTACAAACCGACAGAAGCTGGACGCGCGATTATTGCCCGATCTTCGTGCGGCAAGCGGACGGGTTGCGGGCGATCCTCAACTGGCGCTTCAATGGCTGGGCAAAATATCCAAATTGCACCAATGACGATGCGGTGACTGCCCCACTGGCTGAGAAGTTAAACCTGCCTTTGTGGACTCCGGTCTGCGATGGCAAGCGCGTGGTACTGGAAGGAGGAAGCATCGACGTGAATGGCGCCGGAAGCATTCTGACAACGGAGGAATGCTTGCTGTCCGATGTACAGGCGCGTAATCCGGAGTTGACCCGCGAACAGATTGAAAAGGTGTTTCACCAGTATCTGGGTGCGGAGAAAACGCTGTGGCTGCGTAACGGCATCGCGGGCGACGACACGCACGGGCACGTGGACGATTTGGCCCGCTTCACCGATGCCTGGAGCATGGTCATAGCGCAAGAGCCGGACACTTCGGATGTGAATTTTGCTCCGCTTGCGGAGAACCTGGCTTTGCTGCAGGAGATGCGCGACCAGAATGGCGAGCCTTTTCGGATAGAACCGCTGCCCATGCCGGCCCCGGTTTATTTCGACGGGCAACGGTTGCCGGCCAGCTACGCCAACTTCTATGTCGCGAACCACATGGTGCTGGTTCCTACGTTTAACGATCCCAACGACAGAGTGGCGTTGAATAAACTGGCCGAGATGTTTCCAGCCCGCAAGGTGGTGGGAATTGCGGCGACGGATTTAGTTCTGGGACTGGGTACTCTGCATTGCATGACACAGCAACAACCTGCATAGCATTGCTCGCGTTCCTTACCTGGCTGTATTTGATTTTTGGGCGAAACGGTTTTTGGCAGGTTTGGAAGTGGACATACTCTGGTGACACGAATACGCGGGCGCGGGTTGTTGCTGTTATTCCGGCGCGGAACGAGGCGGACGTCATCGCGGAATCGGTGCAAAGCTTGTTGGCGCAGGATTTTAGCGGCTGGCTGAAAGTTGTCGTGGTGGACGATTCCAGCAGCGACGGAACCGGCGCCATTGCCCGGCAATTAGGTGTGACGGTGGTTACGGGCGTGCCCTTGCAGGCTGGATGGACGGGGAAGCTTTGGGCGCTGCAACAGGGTGTCACGCTGGCGGAAACATTTGAGCCGGACTATCTATTGTTCACCGACGCGGACATCCATCACGGGAGAAAGGGTCTGGCGCAGTTGGTCCAGTTGGCTAACGAGCGGCACTTCGATCTGGCTTCTTACATGGTGAAGTTACAATGCAAGACTCTGCCGGAGAAGTTACTCATCCCGCCGTTTGTGTTCTTCTTTCTGATGCTTTATCCGCCTGGTCGAGCAACTGGCGCGGCGGGCGGGTGCCTGTTGATCCGTCCTGCCGTGTTGCGGGCGATTGGCGGATTAGAAGCCATTCGCGGCGAAATTATCGACGATTGCTCCCTGGCGACGGCAGTGCGGCGGCAGGGAGGCAGAATTTGGCTGGGGTTGACCCAGGAGTCGCAGAGTATCAGGCCCTATAAGACATTTGGCGAGATCGGAAGGATGATATCGCGCAGTGCCTTTCGCCAGCTTGAGCACTCGCTTTGGATGTTAGTGGCCGCGGTAATTGGACTTATTGTCACTTACCTGGCACCCATTGCCTTGCTCTTCTTGGGCGACGCGAGAGTTGCTGTTCTGGCCCTGGTAACTTACTTGATCATGTGCGCTCTCTATTGGCCAATGATCGGGTTTTACAAGTTGCCGGTAGGGTGGTGCGCTTCCTTGCCGCTGGCAGCAAGCTTTTATTTGGGAGCTACGGTTCATTCGGCAGTGCAATATTGGCGCGGTAAAGGCGGCGTTTGGAAGGGCCGCGTGCAGGATCACTAAGCAGAAGGATCGAGAAGAACTTTCAACACGCCGGGGCGGGCAGCCTCGGCGAAGGCGGCCTCGGCATCGCGCAAAGCGAACCGCGCGGAGATCATCGGCTGTACATTCAGTTTCTTCGCGCGTAACAGTGCGTTAGCGGGTTCAAAGCGGCCGCAGCGAGAGCCGACGAGAGTGATTTCGTTAACAATCAGATGCGCAGTGTCGATAGAGACTTCGTCGTGAACGGTAGACTTCATTACGATGATGCCGCGCGGCTCTGTCATGGAAATGGCGGATTTGAGGCCGGCGGCGGAGCCCGTACATTCGACTACCAAATGACACGCGGCCTTGGGAAGATTGGAAGCGAACGCGACTCGTGCGCCGGCAATGCGGGCGATATTCAACTTAGATTCGTGCTTGCCGTAGAGAGTAACTGCCCTGCCCTCTGCGACTAAAACCTGGGTTATCAACAATCCAAGTTTGCCGTCGCCCAGCACGGCTACCTCGTCTCCTGTCTTCACTGAAACTTGATCGAGTATCTGGCAAGCGGCGGCCACAGGTTCAACAAACACCGCTTCACTATCGGCCACATCATCGGGCACTAAGTGTAAGTTGGCTTCCGGCAGGGTGAAGAATTCGGCGAAGGCCCCGGGGTGATTCAGAATGCCGAGGACGGTGCGGCTGCGGCAATGGCGAGAGAGAAATTGCGCGCACATATCGCAATCACCACAGGGTAGGTTTATCTCCCCAACCACTCGCTGGTGCAGGAGCGAAGGATTGTCGCAAGCAACCACGGTTGCTACGAATTCATGTCCGGGAACACCTTCGAAGCCATAGTAGCCGCGCAGAAGTTCGAGGTCAGTATTACAAATACCAGCCAGGGAAAGACGAAGCAGAGCAAAGCCGGGCGGCCGCACAGGGACGGCCTCGTCGCGCACAATGACGCGGCCCGACTTGATACGAACGGCAATCATGCCGTAGTTGGCAGCGCGCAGCGCTTACCAGCGATTCTTACTGCCGCCGAAATCGCGCTGGCGTCCACCACCGCCACCGGAAGGACCGGCTGAGCGTTCGCGCCTTTCGGGCGGACGCGCTTCATTTACCACTAATTCACGACCCATAAGCGGACGCCCGTTGCAGCTTTGAACTGCCTGCGCTGCTGCGGCCGCATCGTTAATCTCGACGAACCCAAATCCTCTGGCTTCACCACTAAAACGGTCACGTAAGATATTCACGCTGTCCACGTGAACGCCGGCTTCCTCAAAAAAAGCCTGCAGATCTGCTTCAGTAGCTTTGTAGGGCAAGTTGCCTACGAACAGCTTTGTCACTTAATACTCTCCTAACTGGATGGTTCGGAACACGGGCACCATGGGTGGGGCGATCAACGGGGGGTCACTCCAGAGCGGAAAAACCGGGAACTCCAAACTTCTTCACTATATTCCCACAAAAAGCCACTTAAAAAAAGAAGGGTTGGCGAATTAGAAGCCCTGTAATTATGCACTGATACCTAGTAATTCCACATATATCGATTTCTTAAAACCATAATCACTAGCGAGGTGTAATAAGCCCTCCGAGCTTATCCGTCTCGGATCCGCTGGAACGATAGAAGCGCGATGAGTAAGCCTCCAAATACTTCAAACCCGATCCGGTGTTATACATCACGACCTTTTCATCGGGTTTGAGAAATCCGGTTTGCAGAAGCTTGCGCACCGCGGCCACACAGGCACCACCTTCGGGTGCAGGAAAAACTCCCTCCAACGTCGATAACAAGATTCCTTCATCGAGCATTTCCTCATCGGAGATGGAGACAGCAATGCCGCCGCTCTCGCGCAAGGCTCGAAGAACCAGAAAGTCGCCAAGGGCCTTAGGTACACGAAGACCACTCGCCACAGTGTGTGCGTTCTGGTAAAACTCACTTATCTCTTTGTTCTGTTCAAAAGCGCGCGTAATGGGATCGCAACCCGCGGCTTGCACCGAGATCATTTTCGGGCGTTTAGAGCCGATAAATCCGAGTTCCTCCATTTCGGCGAAGGCCTTCCACATTCCAATAAGGCCAACACCGCCGCCGCAAGGGTAAAGAATGGCGTCGGGAAGCTCCCAACCAAACTGCTCGGCCACTTCATAGCCCATGGTCTTCTTGCCTTCAATACGGTAAGGCTCTTTTAGCGTGCTGACCTCAAACCAACCCTCGCGCTGCTTACGTTCGGCGACGATTCGTCCGCAGTCGCTGATGAGACCATCCACCAACGTCACGTTAGCCCCAAAGGCCTTACATTCCACGTAATTCGACTGAGGAACGTCGCTTGGCATGAAGATATACGCTTCTAAGCCAGCAGCGGCAGCGTACGCGGCCAGCGCACTAGCCGCGTTTCCAGCCGAGGGTATGGCCAATTTTGTGGCACCTAGCTTTTTGGCCATGCTGACCGCGCAGCATAGGCCCCGTGCCTTGAAAGAGTCGGTCGGATTACGCCCTTCATCTTTGATCCAAAGGTTGTTCGATCCGAGGCGAGCGCCAAGCTTGTGCACCTGGAAAAGAGGAGTCCAACCTTCGGACAGGGAAACGGCCTCTTGAAAGTCGAGAGGCAGGACGGGCGCGTACCTCCACATGCTTGGTAGCGCGGACGCCAAACTCTCGCGCGTGAACTGAGATCGAAGCGCGGCTAAATCATAATTCACCAGAAGTGGTGAACCACATTCACAAAGGTTAAGTAACAGATTAGAATCAAAGGACTTAGCGCAACGACTGCAAGAAAGAGAGGAAGCCTTACCCATGCCAGTCACAATGGTAGCGTGGTGTCGGCTGAGACTTTAGTGAGTTCTAGGCCACTTACAAGATTGGGATATATGGAAAACAGTCGCTGCTTATGACAGAATAAGAAATAATTTCCTTAACAGAGGGAGCGTACTTGCAATATCCATTAAGCAGGGACGAACACGCAGCCATGGCGCGATACCTGATGGGTATACGGAAGCAGTTACAGGATGTTTCGGACCTGTTTACGGCTCGTTATGGTAAGAACAGTAACGTCGCAGAGATCGCGGTCAAGGCATTAGTGTCGTCGACTTTACTCGAACACGAATTGATGCTTCTTGATCTGGATTCAGAAAGCGCCCGGCCAGCCGGACATGACGTGGAAAGTCTGCAAATAAGATCGGTTGCTTTTTGAGTTTTCGCTTTACTATGCGCCTAAGTTTTCTCGCGGTAATGACAATGGTCGTGTGGCCTCACCTGGGGTCAGCCGCTGAATCGATTTGCTTGAAGAGTGGTTTCTGCCTGGAAGCCACCTCCCACATGATTACCGGTCTGAATATGGTTTTGCAGACCGGGTCCGGAACACTGGAGTTCCCTGTCGATCAAATTGATCAGATAGTGCCGATAGCGGATCTGCCATCGCCCGCTAAGGCAACGAAAAACAGTAATGATTTGACCTCTTCAGAGCAGTTGCTGGTAAAAGCGGCCATCGAACAGGGCTTGGAGCCGGATTTTGTACGAAGCGTTGCCCGCATAGAATCCAACTTGCAGCAGAACGCGATCTCTCCAAAGGGCGCGCTCGGGCTTATGCAATTGATGCCTGGGACAGCCAGTAAGCTGGGCGTCGACCCGACCCTGGCGGCTGAGAACGCGCAGGGTGGTGCCATGTTCCTGCGGCAACTGCTAATTCGTTACAACGGTGATGCTGTCTTGGCGCTGGCCGCCTATAACGCCGGTCCTGGCGCTGTAGAAAAATATAAGGGTGTTCCGCCTTATGCCGAAACTCGGCGCTATGTCGTGAAAGTTCTCCAGGAGTACGCGAAGCGCCAGAAAGCGGAAGCCGACAGAACTCTACAGGCGGAAAAAGCTAAGACACAGAGCGCGGACACTGTAGCTACTGTGGCTGCGAAGTAAGAGAAGCTTAGGCCAACCCGCCGGCTTCAGGCGCTTTGCCCTCGGCATGTAAGCGCAGGCGGAAGAAGCGGAGCGCCAACCCGATTTCCGACGGATACATGGCACACCATGCGACAATTCGCTCCAACTTTGTAGTGTCGTCCTGAATAGCGCTGATTTCCATCAACTCCGCCTCAATTGTCTGTTCGTCCCGCTGCATAAATCCCCTTTGCTAGTAAGCCCAGCGCCACAGATTGGCTCCCGCAGTATAACCTGCACCAACGGCAGCAAAAAGAACGAGATCACCCTTCTTGAGCCGTCCTTGCGACATAGCATCGCAAGTCGCTAGCGGAATGGTGGCGGCGGTTGTGTTGCCGAAGCGGTCGAGATTAACAATGACGTTTTCTTCAGACAGACCCAGGCGCTCGGCCGTCGCCGCGATGATGCGGCGATTTGCCTGATGCGGAATTAAAAGCTTTACTTCATCTTTTGAGATGTTGTATTTGCTAAGGACGCCTTCACACAACTCTGCCATTTTGCGAACGGCGAACTTGAAGACCTGCTGGCCCTCCTGCTTGACGTAATGCTGGCGGTTCTTCACGGTCTCTGCGCTGGCAGGCAGCCGGCTTCCACCCGCGGGCATACAAAGAAAAGGTGCACCCGCGCCGTCTATTTCGTTCAAGTAACCAACGAAGCCAAGCTGCGGATCCTCAGACGCTTCCACCAGGAAAGCGCCGGCTCCGTCCCCGAAAAGTATGCAAGTGGCGCGGTCGGTGTAGTCGATGATTCGAGACATGGTGTCCGCACCAATAACCAAGACGTATTTATGAGTGCCGGCGGCAACCAGATGGGCGGCCACGGTAAGCCCGTACAAAAAGCCGGAACAGGCGGCAATCAGATCGAAACCCCACGCGCCGGTGGCCCCAAGCCGGTCCTGAACCAGACAGGCGGTAGACGGGAACATCATGTCCGGCGTAACGGTGCACAAAATGATGGCACTGATTTCCGCCGGATTGATGCCGCGCTGAAGAAGCGCGCAGCGGGCTGCCTCAAAGGCCATATCAGAAGTTGCCATGGAGGGTTCGGCAATGTGGCGCTCTTTGATCCCAGTGCGATCAACAATCCAACGGTCGTTGGTTTCGACCATGCGCGATAGATCTTCATTCGTGAGTACCTGAGGCGGTACGTAGGCGCCCAGGGCGCTGATTTTGGCAGTCGGCAAGAGTTCCCCTAAGTATTGCGCGGATGGATCCGTGGAGGAGCGCATTCCGGCCGGAGCAAGTCCGCAACACCATGTTACAGTTGGGGAAAATGCAATTCGAGTCAGCTCTGTTTTTTGAGAGTATAGAGCAGATCTACGGACGCGTTTTTCGTTCCATAAAGCCGCGCACACCGGTTCCGCCGATTGCCGTGCGCTTCCGCCGTTATGCCAATGCCAACAGCCGCATCCGGCTGAAAGACGGCCAGCTTTGTGTAGATATTAGCGATTTATTGCAAAACGCGCCTGCACCCATTCAAGAGGCGCTTGCCTCCATTCTTATTTCCAAATTGTTTCAGAAGCAGCAGGATCCTGATTGGATGGCGCGCTACAAAAGATACTTGAACCGGGCTGATATCCGGCGCAGCCTAAGCGCGGTAAAGCAGGAACGCGGCAGGAAAGCGTTTCGCGATCCAAAAGGGAAAATATACGATTTGCGTGAACTGTTCGAGGAAATCAACGTCGAGTATTTTCATGGGTTAATGGCGCGGCCTGATCTGGGCTGGAGCGTTCGGCAGTCTCGCAGCATTCTAGGGCACTACGATCCCTGCCACCATGTGATCGTGTTAAGCCGGCTTCTGGATTCTGAGATGGCGCCAAGATTAATAGTCAAGTTCGTGATGTTTCACGAAATGCTTCATTTGCGGCACCCGACTCAGCATAAAGGAAGCCGGCGGTGTGTCCATACTCCGCAATTCAAGCAGGCGGAGCGTGAATTTACCGGCTATGCGGAAGCGCGACAACAACTAAAAGCTTTCATGGACAGAACATTCTTGAAAGACCGTGACCTGGAAGATCTTGAACGGGCTATTGATTAGCTGGACAAGCTGATTTTCTGCAATACAGACAATTGGGATGCCATTTCGTCGAATTGTGCCAACAAAGCGCCGACCGACAGGGACCCGGCCCCCAGCCGGCAAAGCAAATAGCTGAACTCAACTTGAAGAACGGTTAGGGAAAACCGTAAGCGGAGCTTAATCAGCCGCATAAAAACTTCCGAATTGTCCTTGTTTGTCTGTGCGACAACGATAATGGCAACTTTGTGCAGGCGGTTAAAATCCGCAACTAAGCGGTTCAGGTATTGCCTGAATATGTTAAGCCGGTCGCGGCGAAGCTTTCGCACCAGTGACGAATCAAAACCCGGCTGGCGGGTAAGGAATTGAAAATCGTCAGCATCAAGCAACCCATTCATCGGGTCATAGGAAGAAGCCTGAAAATTCTCTAGCCACTCAGCGGTGATTTCGGACGTCCGACAGGGCCGAAGGAGCCGGACTATCACCGGCACAGCAAACACCAGGAACGGCAGAAAGATTAGCAAGGGCATCAAGACGAGCACAGAATGCAATCATTTTCTCCGATGTCTATACAGTACAGGAATACTAGGACCAATTCAATAGGGGGACTACAAGTCGAGACAAACTTATTGGGAGTTACGACGCCCCAACGTCTAAATCCGACAAAGAGAGTATTAATTTCTGACCCTGAGAAGTGTTGTATTCATTGCTTCAAGCTGAATAATAAGGCGCTCCTGTTCCTGGGCCTCCCACCTGTGGCCGACGCGTACGGTGGCTGTTTGGCCTGGTCTGCTAATTACCGCTGACCAACAGAGAAAGCAAACGGCAAGAACAAGAGTGTTGGTGAGATTCAGCTCATCGTAAGCTTGGCGGGACATATTAGGAAAGTAGGTTCGCGCCAACAAAAGGGAGGTTTTAGCGCCCAGGTAGACGACTAAGCCGATGCTAAACATGACCAGATTACGGGGGATCTCAACCGGAAACCAGACGATAAAGGAGAGGAGGATTGCGAGTAACGCCAGAAAGGCGGACATCGTTAGGGCTCTATCCCCGACGCGGACCAGAATAGTTAATTGTTTCACGATGCCGGCTCCCTTGCCGACAGCAGCAGCCTGATATTCGGGCTGAATAGTAAGAATTCCAACTAGCACGGAGGTCAGGAATACGCCAGCCAGCAGCTTTTGTGAGAGTTTCAGAATTCCTGGGAGCGACTTGAGAACGGCGGAGAGTAAGGCGTAGACCGTCCAGAGGGTGAGAATCAGCGCGGGACATCGAAGGCTCATCCAAATAATTCGATAATCCAAGCCCAGCGAGAGATTGGAAGACAAGAGCAAAAAAGCAATCGACTGAAATAATTCGAAAAAGAGGAAGCAGGAAAAAGCCAAATACGCTTTAAAGAGGCCCAAAAAACAAAGCCGGGCAAACAAAATAGCGCCTGGAATGGTGTTTAAATACTGCCCCGCCTCGAATCCGTTCATATTTCGCGAATTTTCATCTGCGCCATTTCTCCTTAAGGGATGGTAGGGCAAAATGCCGCGCAGATCAACTAAAGTCAGGTAGATTATAAGCTAATAACGTACCAGACGTTACATTTGGCTTGCGAATGCCTGTGCTGTTCAGCCACTAGGCCACGGCTGCAAAAGCTCGCTAATAAATGCGAGCTTTTGACATTACGATCGACTCATTGTATTTGCGGTGGGCAGATTATTGCCCGGTACCGGTGCAAGGCTTGCCGGGAGGGTTTGGGCAGTCGGGATCGGGCCAGGGCGGGTCAATCATTGAAGAAGTAATGGTGTTCTTGAGCGCGGCCGACACCGCAGGTTGAGATCCTTGAGCCGCGAAAACCGCAGGCTGAGTTCCAGTAACAAAAAGAAATAGGGTCAGAGTGGAAAGAGTCTTTTTCATACAGTTTAGAATTGGCGAATTAGCCAGTGTTTTGCACTCGCTTTCTGATCTGTACGATAACCTAGTACCAAAGATTAGTTTGAGCTTAGTACGATGTTTTCTAACAACAGAACGACCACAGGGCCAGTAGTACCCTGATGACGTTCCAATAAGCCTTTTTCCCGTGTACTATTAGAAAATTGATAGTCAAATGGATGTTGCTGCAAAGTTAGCGCCTGAGATTGACGGTTCCGAGTCGCTCTGGGTGCGTGACCTTACCCTGATAGATTCTGCCTATGGCAAGTTGGTCTATTTAGCGGGTCTGCGAAATCAGGACACGGGCCGTTACGAGCATTATTCTTCTTCCTCGTCTTTAATCAGCAATTTAGTTGCCAGTAGAACGATCAAGCGAGTACATGAAGCAATCTTTAAAGATTGGGTAGCCCTAAAGCTTGAAAAGAAGAAGGCGGACATTGAACTTTACATCAGCGGCATTGGGCAAGTGGATAAAGCAGAGTTGATTGATGCCTGGCTCAGGCTGACACCTTATAAGAATTTGGTACCAGCGTCGGTACAAGGTCCTGAGCGTCAGAAGCACATTTCCGACTTTGAGGCTATTTTAGGGCTGCTGAAGAACGTTTACGGTGTGGCCTCTCCCGATCGAGACGCATAGCTACAGCAACCACTTGGCCGATAATTTCCACCTCTCCGGGAAACTGAAAAACTTCAGCCGGCACCTGGCATGAGGAAGGGCCTTGGACAATTAACAATCCCCTGCGTTCCGAACACCAGCCGCAACGAAATCCATTGCGGTGTTCTATGAAGTAGATTGGTCGTGAGTGGTCGTCTGGCCAGCCTGAGTTGCTAACGCGGCGCTTAGTCTCGTCAATCTGGACAAACGAGCCTGGAGCGATCATCGGGTACATGGACCAATCCTCAAGACCTATCAACGCATATCTCTGGCATTCGGGATTCAACGCTTTTACCAGCGAGAGCGGAAATTTTCCCCAGGATTTTAAGTGCCTGCTAAGGAACGACGTCTTCTTGATGTCGATCATTCCGTCCGATGTGGAAGGCAACTGAACATAGGCGCCTGCCGCGGGCTGATGATTCAAAGGACGGGACGATGGAATGTTAAGGGCGGCAAGGTCTTGTGGAAACAAATCGAAGTTGACGCCGTACCAGCGCATCACTTCCTGGAAATCCAACCCATAAATCGCACTAAGTGAATAGAGCCGGTAGATGGAGGGAACTGTGCCGCGATTCTCAATATCGGCCAAACGACTCAGGCCAATGGTGAATTCAGAGTTCGCGTGTCGCTTGGCGATCAGTTGACTGCTCTCTTCGACATCGCGGTAGCGCAACTTGAGTTGCTCTCTAACGCGTCGAAGGCTGCGGCCGGCTTCTAAAGACATCTTCCGTTATTCGATGACTTGGCTTGCCGAAAGAGCTTGTCCGGAAGCTAGGTTCTTTCTGTTCTGAAAACGGAACAGAATAAACCAGAGTAACATCGTCGGCTTCAATATTGCCATGGATCGGCGACACTGCTGCGCGGCTGAGGCAGTAGTTAATCCGAATAGCGAGAGGATGAACGCACCGGTGGAATAAGCTGGTTATCGGTGATACGGAAAAGACAGAGCAAGGTGGCTTTTCAAGGCGAGCTGGGGGCATTTAGTCATGCGGCCGCGATGAAATTGCTGGGTTCAGAGATTAAGACCTTACCGTGCGCCTCCTTCCGCGAAGTGTTTGAGGCACTTGCAGGCGGCTTGGTTACACATGCGGTCATACCGATAGAAAACACTTTACATGGAAGTGTTCTAGAGAATTACGACAACCTGCTTGAATACGGATATCCGATTCAAGGGGAAACCAGCCTTCGAATCGCTCATCAGCTTATTGCCATGCCAGGCGTAAAGCTGCGCGATGTAAACAGAGTATTTTCACATCCCGTAGCGCTAAATCAATGCCGCCTTTTCTTTCAGAGAAACACGAACTTAAGGGCAGAGCCTTTCTACGACACGGCTGGTAGCGTCAAAATGTTGATGACGGAACATCCGGCCGGGGCGGCTGCCATTGCTTCAAAGGAGGCTGCAGGTATATATGGCGGCATGATTCTAAAGAAAAATATTGAAGATGACCGCAAGAATTTTACGCGATTTTTTCTGCTGACGAAACAACGCCCGCGCCTAAGTACCCCTGGCATGAAATGGAAGGTTTCGGTGGCCTTTGCTACTGCCAACACACCGGGGTCTCTATTCCGCGCAATGGCTTGCCTGGCCCTGCGTGACATCAACCTCATCAAGATCGAGTCACGACCCATTGTTGGCACTCCCTGGGAGTACTTGTTCTATGTCGATTTCCTGGGTTCGTTGAGCGACGAACGAGTGAAAAGCGCGCTCGCGAACCTACGCGAAGTAACGCAGTTCTACAAACTACTTGGAAATTACGCGCCTACACCCTAAATGCAGTCGCTTAAATGTCGTAGTAGAGCGCGAACTCATACGGATGGGGCCGCAAGCGCATGGCCTCCGCTTCGGCTTTTCGTTTGTAGGAGACAAACGTCTCAATTAGTTCTTCTGAGAAAACATCGCCTTTGGTGAGAAACCCGTGGTCTTCTTCAAGGCAATCAAGAGCCTCGTCCAACGACGCCGGCATGGAAGGGACCCTCTTCATTTCCTCTGGCGAAAGATCGTAGATATCTTTGTCCAGCGGTTCGCCTGGATCAAGCTTATTGACGATGCCGTCAAGTCCCGCCATCATCATAGCAGCAAATGCAAGGTACGGGTTCGATGCAGCATCCGGGGGACGAAACTCGATGCGCTTCGTTTTCGGACTGTTGGAGTACATGGGGATGCGCACCGCCGCCGAACGGTTCCGGCGCGAGTACGCCAGATTAACTGGAGCTTCATAACCGGGCACCAGCCGTTTGTAGCTGTTGGTGGTGGGCGCAATGATGGCCGACAGCGAGCGCGCATGCCGCAACAGCCCGCCGATATACCAGAGCGCCATCTGGCTGAGGCCGGCGTAATTATCGCCCGCGAACAGAGGCTTGTCGCCTGACCAAAGGCTTTGGTGCGTGTGCATGCCGCTGCCGTTGTCGCCGAAGATCGGCTTGGGCATGAAGGTAACCGTCTTGCCATATTGATAGGCAACGTTGCGCACGATGTACTTGTAAAGCATCATGTTGTCGGCCGACTTCACCAAAGTGTCGAAACGCTGGTCGATCTCGCACTGGCCGCCGGTGGCCACTTCATGGTGATGACACTCAATTGTGAGACCGCACTCCATCATGGTTGTCACCATCTCGCTGCGCAGGTCCTGATAATGGTCGGTTGGAGGAACCGGGAAATAGCCTTCCTTGTAGCGCGGGCGGTAGCCAAGGTTGTTCTGCTCGCGGCCCGAGTTCCAGCGGCCTTCCTCCGCATCGATGAAGTAAAAGCCGCTGTGGGCATTCTGGTCAAAACGAATATTGTCGAAAATGAAAAATTCGGCTTCGGCGCCAAAATAGGCGGTGTCGGCGAAGCCGCTGTTCTTTAGATGGAGCTCAGCTTTGCGGGCAATCCAGCGTGGGTCGCGGTCATAATGCTGGCGAGTGATGGGGTCGATGATCTCACCAGTCATCACAATGGTCCGGGTCTCGGCAAACGGATCCATAAAGGCGGTTGATGGATCGGGAATCAGCAGCATGTCGCTTTCGTTAATGGCTGCCCAGCCACGTATGCTGGAGCCGTCAATGCCGAAGCCATCTTCAAACGAGCTCTCTTCCAGCATGTTGATGGGATAGGAGATGTGTTGACTCAATCCCGGCAGGTCGGTAAACCGCACGTCCACTTGGCGTGCACCTTGTTTTGCGGCAAAATCCAATAATTCTTTAGCGGTCATGGCTAGTCTCTACGCAAAACCGTACCATAGCAATAACAATGGCGGTAAGAACCGATAGTGGACAGTTGGCATTTTCGTTGGAACCGGAGCGGCGCATTTTCGGCGTCAGCGAACTGAACGCAGCTGTCCAGCGGAGATTTGAAGACCACTTTTCCGGTATTTGGGTAGCGGGAGAAATTTCCGGCTGCCGCGCGGCGCCCAGCGGGCATTATTACTTTTCGTTGAAGGACGCCGCCAGCCAGATTAAATGTGCGCTGTTCAAGGGATCGGCCCGGTTCGTGAAGTTCAAGCCGCGCGATGGATTATCGGTGCTGGCGCGTGGCAACCTGGACGTCTATGCCGCGCGTGGCGAATATCAGCTTATCGTCGAGGCTCTCGAACCGCAGGGTGCGGGTGCGCTGCAGCTTGCCTTCGAGCAACTAAAACAGCGATTGGCATTGGAAGGATTGTTCGAACAGGCGCGCAAGCGTCCGTTGCCGAAGATGCCCAGACGAATAGGTTTGGTGACGTCGCCATCGGGCGCGGTGATTCAGGATATGCTGCATGTCTTGGACCGGCGCTTCCCCGGTTTGCATTTGCGTTTGTTTCCGGCTCAGGTGCAGGGCGAAGGTTCGATCGGCCAGATCTGCGCGGCGCTCGAATATTTCAGCGTATCCGCCTGGGCCGACGTGGTGATTCTGGCGCGCGGCGGCGGATCATTAGAAGATCTTTGGACGTTTAACGAAGAAGCCGTCGCGCGGGCGATTGCGGCGTGTAGAACACCAGTCATTTCAGCGATCGGACATGAGACGGATTTCACCATTGCCGATTTCGTAGCCGATATGCGCGCGCCCACACCGTCAGCAGCGGCGGAAATTGTAATCTGCACGCGCGAAAGCCTGCTGGATCAGATTGCAACCGCGCAAGCGAAAACCTTACAAGCGCTTCGCTATAGGCTTCTCAAGAGCAGGCAGAGTCTGGAACAACGCGGAGTGGCCCGCGCCGAATCCATTATGCATAGGGCGATCGCGCGGCGCTCGCAACGGGTGGATGAACTCGACTATCAAATGCAGCGTTGCGAACGCCGAAACCTGGAGCAGCGCAGAGCCAGGTGGAAGGAACTTGACCAGAGGCTGCAATTAACCAACCTGCGGCTGCGCTTTGCCCGTAACCGTCATAGTTTGGAACTAATCCAGCAGCGGCTGGCCAAAGCGATACAAGGGCAATTGTCGAAAATGGGCGGACGGGTGGAGGCCGCAGAGGGACACTTGCGGCAGTTAAGTCCGCTTAACGTGCTTTCTCGCGGCTATGCCATCGTGCAGGATGCGCATGGGCGGGCGCTGCGCTCGGCGGTCGAAACGAACGTAGGCGACGCGCTCACTATCAGGCTGCAACAAGGCTTCCTAGATGCTTCGGTTACCGGTACGAAGCTTTAAACTGAAATTTGGAAACCAACACCCCACGCCGCGCCATTTGCCTGCTGAGCGGCGGACTCGACTCAAGTACATCTCTGGCGATCGCGAAACAGCAGGGATACGCTTGCTACTGCCTGGCATTCGATTACGGGCAGCGCCACGTTGTCGAACTCAATTCGGCGCGTAAAGTAGCGGCAGCCCTGGGAGCGGAAGAATTTCGCGTCGCCAAGATCGACTTACGCGTGTTCGGCGGATCGGCTTTAACCGGCGAGATGGATGTGCCAAAGGATCGCGCAGAACATGAAATGGGCGCGGGCATTCCGGTGACTTATGTGCCCGCTAGAAACACAATCTTTCTGGCTTTTGCGCTCGCCTATGCGGAAGTTAGTGGGGCCGCGGACATTTTCATCGGAGTGAACTCGATTGATTATTCTGGCTATCCGGATTGCCGGCCGGAGTTCATTGCGGCATTTGAAAACATGGCGAACCTGGCGACGAAAGCGGGAGTAGAAGGAACATCGAAATTCCATATCCACACGCCTTTGAGCAAAATGAACAAGGCCGATATCGTGCGCGCGGCCGCGTCACTGGGAGTGGACCTCAGTCTGACGCACAGTTGCTATGACCCCGGCGATGATGGAGCGCCATGCGGATCTTGCGATGCCTGCATTCTCCGCGCCAAAGGATTTGAAGAGGCGGGCCTGGCCGACCCTGTCTTGAACCGCAAGTGAAGATCTCTGAAATTTTTTACTCCATCCAGGGCGAGGGAACGCTGGTCGGCGTCCCGTCGGTGTTCGTTCGAACCAGCGGATGCAATTTGCGCTGCACCTGGTGCGATACTCCGTACACATCCTGGAACCCTGAAGGCAGCGACATGAGCCATGACGCCATTCTGCAAACGGTTCGGGATTTTGCCTGCAGGCATGTTGTGCTGACTGGTGGCGAACCCATGATTGCGCCTGGAGTTGCCGCTTTAACGCGGCTATTTAAAGACGCTGGCTGGCACATCACTATCGAGACAGCCGGAACTGTTTTTGCAGAAGTTGCCTGCGACCTGATGAGCATCAGTCCGAAGCTTGCCAATTCGACGCCCACGGAGCGCGACGGTGGACGTTGGGCAGTCATGCACGAGCGGCTGCGCTTTCAGCCCGATGTACTCAAAAAATTGATGGCGGCGTATGATTATCAACTTAAGTTTGTAGTTGCTGCCGCCGGCGATGTGGCGGAGTTGGAACGAATGCGCCTGGAGTTGAACGCTCCAAGGGAGAAGGTGCTGGTGATGCCGGAAGGCGTTACCCGGGAAGCAATGCAGCAGCGGGGCTTGTGGCTTGCCGAGTTGTGCAAGCAGCATGGGTATCGCTTCAGTCCGCGTTTGCACATCGATATCTGGGGCGACAAGCGAGGCGTTTAAGCGTCTGACTGGCTAAGATAAGGCGGGGCAAATTGCGCCCGGTTGGTCCCATAGAGCTGTGCCCGGGGTTTTAAAGTCGGTTGTTAAACCCCTGCCGGCTAGCCAGGATCGATTTATCCAATGGTAAGATTTGGTGCCAGAACAGACCATTTCGGCCGCTGCCAACCCGCCCTGCGGATCGCCGCTGGCTTTTCATTGCATTTTGTTTAAAGTATCGTGAGCAGCCCGTGCGCGCTGGATTCCTAGTTTTGCCATTCGCGCTTGCAGGGTGCTGCGTTTCAAGCCAAGCAGCGCCGCCGCACCCTTTGGTCCGGCAATCACCCAGTTGGCGGCATCAAGCGCTTTGAGGATTTGTTTCCGGTCTGATTCTTCGAGGGTTTGCACCACTGCCGCCCGGTCTTTCAAATCGTCCAGGGGCACTCGTAGCACAGTCCCGGAACTCAGGATGACGGCGCGTTCAATCAGGTTCTGCAGTTCGCGGATATTTCCCGGCCAGGAATATTGCGTCAGCGCTTGCATGCTCTCCGACGATATGGTGTCAATGCCGCGGTTCATGCGCCGCGAAAAAAGTTGCACGAAATGTCGAACCAGCAAGGGGATGTCTTCGCGCCGGTCGCGCAAGCTGGGAAGTTCCAAGGGGAAAACGTTGACGCGGTAATACAAATCCGCCCTGAATTTATGTTCCCGTACCATCGCCAGCAAGTCACGGTTAGTAGCCGCAATCAGCCTCGCATTTGTGCGCAGCGTATGCGAACTGCCTAATCGCTCAAACTCACCCTCCTGAAGCACCCGAAGTAATTTCGGCTGCAACTCCAGCGGAAGTTCTCCGATCTCGTCCAGAAACACAGTGCCCTGGCTGGCCAGTTCAAAACGCCCGATCCGTTGCGACACAGCGCCCGTAAATGCGCCTTTTTCGTGGCCAAAAAGCTCGCTTTCCAGCAGGCTGGCCGGAATGGCCGCGCAATTCAGCTTCACAAACGGCTTCTTGGCTCGCGAACTTAAACCATGCAGCGCGCGCGCTATCAGCTCTTTGCCCGTGCCTGTCTCGCCATAAATGACAACCGTGGAATCAGTCCGTGCAACCGTCTCCACCTTTCTCAATACCTGCGTCAAAGCCCTGCTTCGGCCAATAATTTCCTCAAAATTGAGCTCGCTTCTGATCTCATTTTCCAGGTAAAGATTTTCGCGCGCCAACTGTTCACGCAGTTGTTCAATTTCCTGATAGGCGAGCGCATTCTGAATCGCGATAGCAACTTGAACGCCTATCTCGTTCAGCAAATCAATATCCTTCTGCGTGAACGGCACGGGTTCGAGGCGCCCTATGCTCATCACCCCAAGCGTTTGATCACGGCTCACCAGGGCCACATGGCAGGATTCATGTATGCCTTCACCATGCTTGATCACATCGGGCACTTCATGGCCGGGAGAAGGTATGATGACGGGCACGCGGGTCTCAAAAACCTCGTGCATAAAGGGCGGCAGCGGCATGCGCTCGCTGATGAAGCCTTTCCTGCCCGGATAGTCAATTACAAAGCCCTGCAATTCTTTGGTGCCGGGAACCAGTAGAGCTATCCCTGCCAAATCGCATCCCATGGCGGACCGGATGCTGGAGGAGACCGCCAGGAACAGCTCCCGCAAATCCAGATTTGAAACAACCGAGTTATTAATAGAGAGCAATAGCTGCAGCCGTTCACGGCTCTTTCGCAAATCCGCTTCGACGGCCGCTATTTCTTCCAGATTGATGGCGGCATCAATGGCCAACGCAACCTGATCCGCTACCGAAGACAGAAAGCGCAAATCTTCGTCATCATATGTGTGCGGCTGCGCGCTACCGAGCGAGAGGGCACCAATCGGACGACGCACTGTCGTCAGCGGCAACACGCAAAGCGATGCAATACCGTTCATCCTAAGCCGCGCCATCGAGTCTCGAAAGCGGCTCTCTGTTTCGGTGCATCGAATCAGCACGGGCTGCTGGTTCTGGAACACCCAGCTCGCCAACTCATCCTCAGCGGCCGATTTTGGGAGATTCTGAATCGGGCCGCCGCGCATTTCCGCCAGACCCCACTTTATGCCGTCTAAGGACGAGTGTTGTGCTATTACGATTCCATCAAACTGAGCAACTCGCGCAAGCTCAGTCTTAAGCGTGAGGAACAAGTCGTTCAGGTTGCGATTTGTGCTGATCGCCTTTGACACCAGCAGCAGCGTTTCGTAGCGTGCAATTCGCGAATTGTCGTTGTTCAACTGACGGTCCGGACCCACTCAATCATTATCAGTGTCAGGAAATCAATGCCACGAAATAATCTCGTCCAAAATGTCCGCCATGGCAAGTCGCGCGCCCGTGAATCGGACTCCGTTGCGATGCATAACACGCAGTAAAGCGCGCGCCTGCTGGTCCACCCGCAGCACTCCGCTGAAATCAACCACGAGTGTTTTTATGCCGCCACACTTCAGGTTGCGCCAGCACCATTCCAGTTCGATTGCCGCCGCCCCCTCAATTTCACCCTCTATCAACAAGGTGCAGTCTTCTCTCGATTCGCGGACTTGGACTCGCATCATCTGTTTTTCGCCTGAAAATTCCTGATGCATTCCGGCTACCAACCTTGGATGACCAAAACCCAGGCTCGCCATTGCATGTGCCCAGACGAAATGCCCACATGTTGGCACTTGCCATTGCAAAAACACAGGCAACACTCCGTCAAGCCAGACAAACCCCTTGTTTTCGCGGTCTGAACGTTTGGCAGCGCCAATGCATACCTACTTGCGTAATGCCGGACAAACCTNNATCGCCGGGGCGCTTAGCGCATCGCAGGACGAATCCACCTGGGTCATCTCCAGCTATCTGGTTTCAAACGCTGTCATTCTCCCTATCAGCGCCTACCTGACAACACTGATTGGGCGTAAGCGCTTCTATATGATCTGCGTTGCTCTTTTCGGCGCCAGTTCACTGCTCTGCGGACTGGCGCCGACGCTGCCGTTGCTGCTGTTCTTTCGTGTCCTGCAGGGCGCCGGCGGAGGCGGCCTGGGCCCGTCGGAACAAGCCATTCTCGCCGACACCTTTCCGCCCGAGAAGCGCGGCCAGGCGTTCGCGCTTTATGGGGTTGCTGTCGTGATCGCGCCGACTATCGGACCGACTATCGGCGGCTGGATCACCGACAACTTCGACTGGCGCTGGATCTTCTTCATCAATATTCCCGTCGCTATCCTGTCTCTGTTTCTTACTAACCGCCTTATCGAAGACACTCCAGCCATCAAGCGGGAAGTAGCGGAGACGAAGAAGGGTCACTTCCGTTTCGACTTACTTGGTTTCGGACTGGTGGCGCTGACCTTTGGATCGCTTGAAGTGGTTCTGGATAAGGGTCAGGAAGACGATTGGTTCGGCTCCAGCTTCATCGTAACTTTCACCGCGCTTTGCGTCGTCGGGTTGGTCGGATTCATTGCCTGGGAACTTTGGCTGGTGAGAAAAAAACAGCGGCCCGTGCTCGACCTGCGGCTTTTTAAGAATGTAAACCTTGCGGTTTCCTTCATGCTGATGTTTCTTGTGGGCTTGGTGCTGTACGCCTCTCTCACTTTGCTGCCGCAGTTGCTGCAAAATTACATGGGCTATACTGCTGAACTCTCAGGGCTCGCCATATCGACGGGAGGCCTAACCACGCTGGTCTTGATGCCGGTTGTCGGGCTTCTGATCGGCAAAATGGACGCCCGCTATTTGGTGGTTTTTGGCTTCTTCATCACCGGCCTCGCGCTCTATTATTCCACCGGGATAAACCTGCAGATGAGCTTTGGCTATGTCTCTGACCTCCGCGCTTTCCAGTGCGTCGGCCTGGCGTTTCTCTTTGTTCCGGTCAACACGCTCTCGTATGTCGGAACCACACCCGAACAGAGCAACGACGTATCGGGCCTGACGAACCTCGCGCGCAACATCGGAGGCTCGGTCGGCACGTCGTTCTTCACCACCACGCTTGCCCGCCATCGACAAGTGCATCAGCACTATCTGATTCGCCACGCCACCGATGGCAATCCCGGCTACGTAGCCAGAATTCAGGCTCTCACCAACCAGGCCTTAGGCACCGTGGCGTCGCAGGCGGACGCCCAGCATAACGCGCTGATGCAGTTTTATCAGACAGTCCAAAAACAGGCGGCAATACTTTCCTTTATCGACATTCTGAGCATTCTGGCATTGCTCGCCTTCATCGCAATTCCACTTCCCTTACTGCTGAAAAGGCCGGAGGCTGGCGCAGCGGTGCAAGGCCATTAGGAGATATCACATGACACGAACTTCAACGTTCCGCTTCTTCGTACCGCTCATAGTTTTTATTCTGACAGCACTCGACTGTTCGCTTCTAAACGCGCAAAGTAGCAGCCAGCAACAGGCGACGCGCGCGCAACAGCCGCAACTCTCCGGACGCCAATCGCAACAGTCCGGTTCAGTGACAACGCAGCAATCGGCCAATCAGAGCGGCAGTTCCAGCGTTAACACTTCCACCACAACCGTTCAGGTGCAGGGAAATTACACCGGCAGCGTTCCCAATCCCGACGGAAACCCGCAACTCACCCTCGAATCCGCCATCAGGATGGGCCTGCATTACAACCTTGGTGCGGTCAGCGCCAGTGTCTCACTTCGGCAACAGCGTGCCTTGCGCCTCTCGGCGTTAAGCCAGCTTCTTCCAACTGTGTCGGCCAGTGTAAGCGAAACCGGAGCCAAAACCGACTTGCAAACCCTCGGTTTAGGCTCGGGAACGTTTGGCGGCGGCCTCGCGCTTCCAGCCACCGTTGGTCCCTACCACTACTACGATGCGCGCGCCACCGTAAATTACAACTTCTTCGATAGGACCGCGCACCACAACTATCTGGAAGCGAAGGCGGCGGAACACGCCGCGGAAATGAGCGATCGCGACGCCCGCGAATTGGTCGTCCTGGCGGTGGGCGGCGAGTATCTGAAGATCCTCTCAGACCTGGCGCTGGTGGAGTCCCAGGAGGCGCAAGTGAAATACGCCAAATCGAGCTTTGATCAAGCCACGGCGCAGATGCAGGCGGGCACAAAGTCGCCTGTGGATGCGCAGAAGAGTCAGGTGGAATACCAGACCGAGGAACAGCGGCTGACCTCGCAACGTTCCGACCTTACCAAGGATGAGCGCACCCTGGCCCGCGCCATCGGTTTGCCGCAAGCGGCAGCTCTGACCTTTGCCGAAAAACTTCCCTTCACGCCTGCTGTCCCAATGCCGCTGGACGAAGCCTTGCGCAAGGCCTTCGCGGATCGCCCCGACTTGAAAAGCGCGCAGATGCAGCTCATCGCGGCCGAAGAAGCATTAAAAGCGTCTCGCGCGGAACATCTGCCTACCGGAAACGTGAACGGCTACGTCGCGGTGGAAGGGGTGAATCCCAATCACGGAAACGGCGTTTTTTCGGGAGAGGCGTCGCTCAGCATCCCCATCTTCCAGGGTGGCCGCATCAAAGCCGATGAACANNCAGGCGCAGGCGGCTATCGACCAGCGGCGCGCGGAATATGAAGATCAGCGCGGCGTCGTAGAACAGGAAGTTCGCAACGCGTACCTGGATTTTCAGGTCGCAACCGACCAGGTGAAGCTGGCTCAGAGCAATCGCGATCTGGCGTTAACCACCCTCCAGCAATCACAAGATCGATTCACAGCCGGAGTAGCAACTTCGGTGGAGGTAGTGCAGTCACAGGAAAGCTTGGCCGCCGCCGATCGCGATTACATCAGCAGTCTCTATGCCCATAACCTCGCAAAAATTGATATCGCCCGCGCAATCGGGCAGGCTGAATCCACCATTCCAACCATTCTGAAAGGACAATAAAAATGCCGATGACTGCGGAGAACACCTCCCAAAAACAAGACCACAAACAGCAAGAAGAGCAGCAATCCCGCCCAAACGCCAAGAGTCAAGCGCCGCCCGATCCCGCCAAAAAAACGAGAACCTTCTTGCTTGGCGGCTTGATATTGATCGTACTGGCGGTTGCCGGCTTCTTGTGGTGGTCCTACACAAACACCTACGAGAGCACCGACGATGCGCAAGTGGACGGACACTTGAATCCCATCGCTTCCCGCATAGCCGGCACGGTCAAAGCCGTCTACGTAGAGGACAATCAGTTCGTCGAAGCCGGCCAGCCGCTTGTTGACCTGGATACAACCGATGCGGAGATCA
>PLRJ01000137.1:0-24284 GCA_003163855.1 Bryobacterales bacterium
CTGGCCGAAATGGCAACGCAGGTAGAAGCTGCGCGGCTGATGGTCTATAACGCGGCGCGGCTGAGGGATTCGGGGAAGCCATTCGTCACGCAGGCGGCGATGGCAAAATACTTCTGTTCCACTATTGCCGAGGATGTCGCGTCGAAAGCGATTGAGGTGCTTGGCGGCGTGGGCTTTACTAAGGATTATCCAGTAGAAAAGCTCTATCGGGACGTGAAAATCGGGCGCATTTACGAGGGCACCAGCAATATGCAACGCGCTACTATTGCTAAAGCTTTATTGGACGGAAATCATTAATTGAAACGCCGCCGCGCCCGCAATGGGTCAAAATAGAAAGTGATTCAAATGAAGACCTCCACCATCAGTGCTCTCTTAGTTTGCAACCTGGTTGTTTTGGCTGCGCCGCTGCTGGCGGCCGACGCCAAGCCCGATCCAACGCCGGCTGAAATTCAGGACATCATCAAGAAGTTCACGCAGAAGGAAACCGAGTTCGCCATTGCGCGTGAAAGCTACACCTACCGCCAGACCAGTAAGTTGATCGAAACGCAGCCGGCGGGCGGCAGCTACGAGATGGTGGAAGAAGTGAGTTTTGACGATCGGAATAAGCGCACTTCGCACGTCACCTATTCGCCCGTCCAGAGTTTGCAGAACATTGTGATGACGGCGGAAGACGAGCAGGATTTGCGCAACGTTATGCCTTTCGTCATGACCAATGACACTGCAGGCGAGTACAACATCACTTACAAACGGCGCGAAAAGGTGGATGATATTTCGTGCTATGTATTCAGCGTCTCGCCCAAGGTTCTGACTAAAGACCGCAAGCGTTATTTCGACGGCGACATCTGGGTGGACGATCAGGACCTGCAGATTGTTAAGACGTTTGGCCGCTCCACGGGTCACCTGGGGCGCGGCGAAGACCAGCAATTTCCAAGGTTTGAGACTTATCGGGAGCAGATTGACGGCAAATACTGGTTTCCGACCTACACCTACGCCGAAGATACTTTGAACTTCAAGAATGGCCAGTCACAACGGATCAAGCAAATTGTGAAGTACGATCATTACAAGAAGTTTGAGTTTAAGACGGAAAGTTCGATTAAGTACGGCGGCGTGGACAGCGGCACACCAGCGCCAACGGCTCCGCCGGCAAAACCTAAGCAGTAGCTCTTTGATGCGAACTTTCAAGCCGTTCTTACTGGCGCTGGTTTTATCAGCCACCGCCTTCGCCGCCGACCTTCCGGCGATTCACGTTAACAACCTTGGAAAAGTGAACGACCATCTGTTGCGGGGCGCCGAGCCCAGCACGGTCGCCATGCAGGAGTTGGGCGCGGCCGGCGTGAAACTGGTGATCGACTTACGCGAGCCGGGCAAAGGTACTGAGACGGAAAAGGAACTAGCGCAGAAGCTGGGCATGCGTTATGTGAATATTCCATTTCCACCGCTATCGGCGCCGAAGCCGGAACAGGTTGGCGGCGTGCTGAAGCTCATAACGGCGAACGATTCAGAAACGGTTTTTGTGCATTGCCGCCGCGGAAAAGACCGGACCGGGACAGTGATTGCGTGTTACCGTATCCAGCACGACGGCTGGCCTAATGACCGGGCGCTGGATGAAGCAAAGCAGTATGGCATGAGCCCGGCCGAGCGTGGAATGCGGGCTTTTATATCCCATTTCACTCCATTGCCCGGTCTCGCCGTTCAACCTTAAATCTTCTGGATTGAGGCAGTTAATGGAGCAGTTCAAGGCTTAGCGTGGCAGTTTGGGGTGCTCATTATGCTTAAATATAACTGTCTTAGTCCATGACCGAACGACGCTTCATTGGGGAACGGCAACGCCGGAAATTTGACCGTGGTCTGCGTGAAGCAAAGCTGGTCGCCAGAGGTGCGCTCAATACCGATCATCCGATCATGGCGCACATTATTCCGATCCGGCGCTGCAATCTGTCATGCACTTACTGTAACGAGTACGACGATTTTTCAAAGCCGGTAGCGTTGGACGTCATGGTCCAGCGTGTGGAAATGCTTGGGCGGTTGAAAACCGGCGTCATTACATTAAGTGGCGGCGAGCCCTTGCTGCATCCTGAGTTGGACGATATTATCCGCGCGATTCGCAAGAATGCCACGCTTGCAGGCTTGATAACGAACGGCTATCTTCTTACCGCCGACCGCATCAAGAAGCTGAACGATGCGGGCTTAGATTACCTGCAGATCAGCATCGACAACGTGATGCCGGACGACGTGTCGAAAAAGAGTCTGAAGGTTCTGGACAAGAAGCTGCAGTTGCTGCAGGAGCACGCGCACTTTCACATCAACATCAATTCGGTGTTAGGCGGCGGCATCCGTAATCCGGAAGACGCGCTGGTGGTGGGTAAACGGGCGATTGAGCTTGGCTTCACTTCGACAGTAGGCATTATTCATGACGGCGACGGCCAGCTGCGGCCACTGGCGGAACGTGAACGCGCAGTATTCATGCAGATGAAGAGCCTGGAAAAATCGCACTTCACGCGCTTGAACGAATTTCAGGACAAGATAGCCAACGGCGAGCCGAACGGCTGGAAGTGCCGCGCGGGCTCCCGTTATCTTTACATTTGTGAAGACGGATTGGTGCACTACTGCTCACAACAGCGTGGCTTCCCGGCAAAGCCTTTGAAAGAGTATACGGTGGAGGATATCCGCCGCGAGTACATCACGCAGAAGTCGTGCGCGCCGTTGTGTACCGTCTCCTGCGTCCACCAGATTTCGTACTTCGACTTCTTCCGCGGCAAGCAGACGCGCGTAGTAGAACCGATACCGGCTGAACAGCTTGTCTCGATAAAGACTGCTCACTAGGCCGCCGGGAATGTCAAAGACTGGGATCGTCAGCGACTCCCGCATGACACAGCACCATCCTGGCGCAGGACATCCAGAACAGCCTGCACGCATCACGGCGGTGATGAACCGGTTGAAGGACAGCGGAGTTGCTCACGAACTAACGGTTATCAGTCCACGCTTGGCTCAGGACGACCAGTTGCTTCTGGTGCATACCGCCAGTTACCTGCAACTGGTGACGCGCGAAGTGGCCGCCGGATACGGCCAGCTAAGCACGGGCGACGCCGACATAAACGAACACTCGGAAGAAGCGGCGCGCCTGGCTACGGGCTGTGCACTGGCGGCTGTGGATGCGGTATTTTCCGGCGAGATTCATAACGCCTTTTGCGCCATCAGGCCGCCGGGGCATCACGCCAGCCAGGCTCGGGGAATGGGTTTCTGCCTGTTCAACAGCGTGGCGGTCGCGGCGCGTTACGCGCAAAGCGTGTACGGCGCCGAGCACGTGCTGATTGTCGATTGGGACGTGCATCATGGCAACGGCACGCAGGATGTGTTCTACGAGGACGGTTCGGTGCTGTTCTTCAGCACCCATCAATCGCCCTGGTATCCGGGGACGGGAGCGGCCTCCGAGACGGGCGAGGGTAAAGGCAGCGGCTGCACCATCAACTGCCCTTTGCCGGCAGGTACAGGCGGCGGTGTGGTCAAAGGGGCATTTAAAGAACAATTGATGCCAGCAGTGGCGTCTTTCTCGCCTGACTTGATTCTTTTATCGGCCGGGTTTGATTCCAGGATGGACGATCCGCTGGGTCACTTTTGCTTAACGGACGAAGATTTTGGCGAGCTGACCGACATGATGACTGACATCGCCGAGAAATATTGCGACGGCCGCCTGGTATCCCTGCTGGAAGGCGGATACAACCTGGATGGCCTTGCGCGAGCCGCTGAAGCGCATGTCCGCGCGTTGAGCGGCAAGCAGTAAACGTCCGTAAACTTGACGTCGGCACGTAAAAGTGCCTATTGTGTACCATGCACCGTCGAAGTTTTCTGGGTTCTGCCGCGGCCCTCTCTGCCGCCTTTTCCTCCAATGCCCTGCTGCAAGCGAAAGACGCTGTGGCCAAGGTTTCCGATCGTCCCGCCGACTCTGTAGCCCGCGACGAAGATTTCTGGTTTAACGTACGGCACGCCTTTACCGTTGATCGCAACATGATCAACCTTAATAACGGCGGTGTCTCTCCCGCGCCGAAGATTGTGATGGATACTGAAATCCGCTACCTGGAGATCGAGAATTTAAATCCGTCTTATTACATGTGGAACGTGCTGGACCCCGGCATCGAAACGGTGCGCCGGCGGTTGGCCGAAACGTTCGGCTGCGACACCGAAGAGGTTGCCATCACACGCAACGCAAGTGAAGCCCTGGAGAACGTGCAGATGGGCATGAGCCTGAAGGCGGGCGACGAAGTTGTTACCACAAACCAGGACTACGGCCGCATGATCACCACCTGGCAGCAGAGGGAACGCCGCGATGGCATTGTGCTGAAGCAGGTGAAGTTTCAGGTGCCGCCGCCCAGCATGGAGTATCTGCAGAAACAGATTGAAGCGGCCATTACTCCGAAGACGAAAGTGATTCACATCTGCCACATCACCAACCGGACCGGACAGATATTTCCCGTGAAGAGCATCTGCCAGATGGCGCGTGCGCGTGGGATTGAAACTGTTGTGGATGGCGCCCATGCCTTCGCGCAGTTCCCGTTTAAGCAGGAGGATCTGGATTGCGATTATTACGGCACATCACTGCACAAATGGGTACTGGCGCCGATTGGGACGGGCATGTTGTACGTGCGCAAGTCGAAGATCGGCAGCATCTATCCGCTGATGGCGGCGCCCCCTGAGATGAAGGACAACATCCGGAAGTTCGAAGAGATCGGTACGCACCCGGCTTCGCAGCGCAATGCGATTACCGAGGCGCTGGATTTCCACGACAGCATCGGCCCCGAACGTAAGGCTGAGCGATTCCGTTACTTACGCCGCCGCTGGTCGAACCAACTGCGCGAACTGCCGGGCGTGAAGATTTTGAATAGCGACGATCCGGAACAATCGTGCGCCATTGGTTTCATCAGCATCGCGAACATCGATTCCCACAAGCTGGCCGAATATCTGTGGGCGAAACACCGGATTTGGACGGTTGCTATTACGACGCCGGGCGAATACGACGGCTTGCGCATTACACCAAATGTGTACACGACGCTGGAAGAAGTAGACACGTTTATCAATGTGATGACTAAGGTAATAAAGAACGGTTCGATCCCAACCTAGGTAGCTAATAAAAGTTAATTTAGCCGCAACTCGCCGTAAAAGCGAATCATCATAGTACTGAGCGGTACGGTATGATGATTCACTTTCGGCAGGTTCGTATAGTTGCGCTGGCTGTTTTTTCCGTAGTTTCCGTAAGCGCGGCTACGATAACGCCAGAAACACTGCAGCGGTGGGATCAGTATGTCGCTTTTGCGAAGATCTTGCTGGCCAATCAAACCACGCACCCGGATACCTTGCTTGATGTGGAGTGCAGGCCGCATGAAATGGAAAAACTCAAAGCGGGGAACATTCTGGCTGTGCGCGCGGAGAATGGCGGCATGGTGCCGGTTCCACACGGTCTTATTCATCATTGGATCGGCACAGTCTTCATTCCTAACACCGATGTGCAAAGCCTTTTGAATGTTCTGCAGGATTACGACTCGTACTCACAGACTTATGCTCCGGGTGTGGCCAGTTCCAAGCTGCTGACCCGCACACCCGATGACTTCACGTACGAAATGAAGCTGGTTGAAAAAGGCTTTGGTATTAAGACAGCTTTGATCGGCCGCTTTCATTCCCATTACGTGCAGATGGATGACACATCGGGATTCAGCGCGACCGATACGCAAGATCTGGCAGAGATTGATTCGCCCGGAACACCGGCGGAGCGTCGACTGACAACCGCCGAAGCACACGGCTTTGTCGAGAATGTATTCACTGTGGTCCGCTATCGCCAGCGTGACGGTGGTGTGTATCTGGAAGTGGAGACGATGACGCTGAGCCGCGAGATACCAGCTTCGGTGCGGTGGTTTGTGGGTCCTATTGTGCAGAGCTTTTCCCGGGACGTTATGACCGACACGCTTAATCGGCTGCGGAAACGAGTTGAGGAAACGTCGGCTCAGGACACGGCTGAAAGAAAGTAGCGAGTCGTGAGAGAATACGGCTTCGCTCTTGATATCCACGGCTAGCAGTCAAAAAAAACAGGCTCAGATTCTGCACGTCGCACGCGAACTTTTTCTGGAACGCGGCTACGACGGCGTTAGCCTGGACGACATTGTGGAGCGGGTTGGCGGTTCGAAAAGCACTCTTTACAGCTACTACGGTGGAAAAGAAGGGCTGTTTGCGGCTATGGTTCAGGAGGTGTGCGCCGACAAGATGGGCGACGTGCTGGCCTTAGACCTGACCGGCATGGATCCGAAGACGGGATTGGCGGTGATTGGTAGGCAGATCATGAAGGCGATCTCGCAGCCGGAAGGCCACTCTGTTTTTCGCGCCATGATTGCTGAAGCGCCCCGTTTTCCACGCTTGGCGCAGGCGTTTCTGGAGGCTGGTCCGCGCAGGATGATCCGCTTATTGAAAAGCAATATTGAACGCTGGCAAGGTGAAGGGATGTTGCGCGGCGGCAATGCGGAGATGATGGCGACGCAGTTTTTGGGCATTGTGATGGCGGATTTTCATACGAAGCGGTTGCTGGGGTTGGTGGAGCCGATGTCGGAACGGCAGTTGGGTGCGTGGGTGGCCAAGGGGATTGAGCTTTTTCTTGAGGGGGCGCTGCCAAATGGGCGCTGACTCAGCTTGCAATCCGGAACGGATCGATGTTTGACCGCAGACGCTACGCCAATTTTCGGAATGTTACTTGAGGGCGTGATCAGGGGCGTCTCATTGTCGAAATCTCGCCGGTTGACAATTGGCGCAGCCATGTATTCGGTTTGCTTCTTACGTCGGTAATCTTTCTATGGGGCTCTTGGATTTTCGCCAGCCCAATTATTCGATCCACACCCAAAGCTGACTTGACCGTTCGCCTTGCTTACTGTCTTTCAGTAGTTGCGTTTCTCTTTGCATGGTTCCTTGTCGGCGCGCGCATTTGTTTGCGGAGACTTTCTTCAATTGAGCTTATGGTTGGGGGTGGTGTTTTCAAGTTCACACAGCGAACGTTTCGCTGGACGAAGGTGATTACCGTGCCAGAAGAAAATGTCACGGCGGTGGTGGCAGAAGCCAAATGGTACAGAAACGAGCTTAGGCTGACGATGAATGGCACGAGCTATGCGGTGGGTGATCTTCTTGAAGACGACTTGAAATTATTAGCCAGGGAACTTCGACGGCAGCTTGGGTTGGCAAGCGCACACGTTGACGGGTAGTATCATATAGCGGTAGGATACTTTGTATGCCGCGCGGCAATCCATCACCAAAACTTGCTATTACAGTAGAACCTGAAGTTCACGAAAGGATTCTTGCCGCAGCTGCCCGCGACAAAGTGAGCGTCTCGGCCTGGATGACTAGGGCGGCCCGTGAATCATTGCAGCGGCGAGCAGGCTTGGCGGCTATAGCCGAGTGGGAGAAACAGCACGGGTCGCTTACACAGGAAGAGATGGAAGAGGCTCGCCGCAAAGTGCGGGCGCAACTGCGGACATCGCGAACTCTGCGGCGCCCGGCATGAGCGATGTCGTCTACGATGCCGCGGTCCTAGTGGCAGCGGACAGGAACGACCGGCGGACATGGGCGGACCACAAAGCTCGTTTAGAATTCGGCGTGATCCCGTCGGTGCCTGCGCCCGTAGTGGCTCAGGTCAGCCGGTCACCACAACAGGCGCAGCTCCGGCGCTTCCTCATGGGCTGCGCCGTCGTCCCGCTTGACGAGAACGAAGCGCACGAGGCAGGGCGGTTGCTGGGTAAAAGTAGAACTGCGGATGTCGTTGATGCAGTGGTAGTCACTACAGCCCTCCGGCAGACAGCGTCGATTCTGACAGCCGATGAGCAGGATATAAAACGGCTGGTAGCGGCCTCGGGCCATACACTAGTTGTCCTTCCAGTTTGAGTAAACTGCCAACTATATGGTTAATGGTGTAGATTTATGGCCAAATTCGCCAAGCTCTTTAAGAACGGGCAAAGTCAAGCCGTTCGCTTACCGAAGGACTTTCGGTTTGAAGGCGAAAAAGTTCGCATCAAGCGCGTCGGCAATTCAGTCGTGCTCGAACCCGTAGCATTTGACGCGAAGGAATATTTTGCAGCGATCGACCGTCACGGCAAGGCTGCGGCCGAATTCATGGCGGAAGGTAGGCAGCAACCACCGATGCCGAAGGCCGAGATCAGCTTTGATTGAAGGTACATATAACTTTTATTCGAGCAGATGCCTTCCTATAATCCGAAACAAACCTGACCTAATGAGCCGCGAGCAGGCCATAAACAAGCACCCGATTATCGTAGCTGGGCGCGTAAACCTTGCCATTTGCCACCGTTGGCGGCACAAACTTGACCAGCGTTCCCAGGCGGTCGCGTTCGGCGTTTTGCTCCGTGTTCCAAAGTTCAGTTAGCGTTTCGGCGTCGAAGGCGTGCAGTGCACCGTCGGCATTCCCATGGTCGGCGCTCTTGCTTGTGGTTAACAGGCCCCAGATGATGCCGCTGCCGGGCTTGCTGCCATCGGCTGAGAGCGTCAGTGCGCCACCGGGCGAACCGTGGGCGCGCGCGGATGCCTTGGCGAAGGGGGCGTCGTCAATCGTGTGGCCATTGAAGCGGAATTCTTTCAAGACATCAGCCTCACCCCAGATGTAGAGGTTCTGCTGCCACAGCACTGGACCGCCAAGCACTCGTCCGCCCTTCACCGGCAGCGTTTGCACAGCCTTCGTCAAGTCTTTCGAATTGAGCAGCGTCAGGGCTCCGTGTTTGTCTCCGCAAATGATGATCGTGGTTCCAGGAATGAATAGCGGACCGGACGATCCGAAGTCGGCGTCTCTTTTGTTCAACTCCTGATAGTCGGCGGGCGTGTAGTAGCCGACGACTTTGAATTTGTCGCGCTTAAGCTGCAGCTTTACCAGCGATTCGCCGAAATCTGTCGTGCCGTTCCAGTCGCCGTTGCCAATCTCGTAATAGATGTTTCCCTTGCTATCCACCGCTGCGCCGCGGCCCGATTGCCAGACTCCGCCTTCCTTCCCATTCGGCGTTGTGCAGAAGACGGCGCGCTGCCGCAGGGTCTTGGCGTCGTAGGCCATAATCCACCCGTGATACGGATCGATGTCTTCGTGTGAGGCCCAAGCGATGAGCACCGCGCCCTTCACCAGCGTGAGCGCGGGCCGCTGGTTGTTGGTCATGGGATTGAAGCTGACGCTGCCGTTAACAGTCGCGCTGATGGTGACGGCGGCCACGCGGTCTTTGCCATCGCGCGTGTCTAAAGCATGCAGGCGCTGGACGTACGCGCCCTTCTCTTTGGTGCGGGCAACCAGGTAAATTACATGCGCCGATGCGTCAATGACAGGCGTGCCCATAATGCCAACGTTGCCGACCACGTTGAGGTTGTTGTTGTGGGTGATGTCGACAATCGGTACGGGCGTGATGCCAGCGGCGGGATTGGTGAAGTCGCGCATCCACAAGGGGGCGCCGGCCGCGTCGGCATCAAAGGCGTAGACGCGGTCGTTCATGGTCGCCAGGTAAACAACGTTATGGTTTCCGCTGCCGGAGATAGCTACGTTCGGCAGATAGAGCGGCTGGGCGTAGACGGAACCATCCACTGCATAAGCGAAGAGCTTGCCGAAGCCCGAGGAGTTGACGTTGTGAACGTTGAGCGTGGTCTCCTGCAGGTTGGCGCCGTCGCCCAGGTTGCTATAGCGGTTTGTGGTTACGCTTATTTCGGCAGCGAACAGGGCGGCGCCCAGCAATAGCAGTAAAGAGAGGAGTTTCATTGCGTTAGCTTCATCATTACAGGTTGAAAATTGGTATCCTGGAGGTTCTACGGCATTACAGCCGGAACCCTCTTCCAGCAGGAATTATCACGCTTTGAAAATTGGATTTGTAAGTTTAGGCTGCCCGAAAAACCTGGTCGATACCGAGGTGATGATGGGGCAGTTGGTCGCCGCTGGGCATGAACTGACGCCCCAGCCAGCCGACGCCGACGTGATTGTTGTCAACACCTGCAGCTTTATCGATCCGGCGAAGCAGGAATCGGTGGACACGATACTGGAGATGGCCGAGTACAAAAAGACCGGCAAGGCCCAGCGGTTGGTGGTGGCCGGTTGCCTGGTGGAGCGTTTCCGCAGTGATATTCAGAAGAACCTGCCGGAAGTGGATGCGGTGCTGGGCACGAACGAACTCGAGAAAATTACCGCGTTGTGCGAAGGGCTGGAGCCCAAGGAGATGGCGCCCGAGCCGTATCTGTATCACGATCTGACGCAGCGCGTTTTCACCACTCCCAAACACTCCGCCTACATCAAGATTGCCGAAGGCTGCGACCATCCCTGTTCGTTCTGCATCATCCCGCAGTTTCGCGGCAACTTTCGCAGCCGGCGCTTTGAGAGTGTGATTAATGAGGCGACGCGTATGTTTGCCATGGGCGTGCGCGAGATCAACCTGATTGGCCAAGACACAACCTGCTATGGCGAAGACCTTGGGTTGAAAGATGGGCTGGCGAACCTGATGGCGCGGCTGGCCGAGATACCCACGGAGTTTTCGAAGTGGGTGCGCGTGTTGTATGCCTATCCGAACAAGGTGACGCAGAAACTGCTAGACACCATGGCGGCGCATGAATCGCTGGTGAAGTATATCGATATGCCGCTGCAGCATGCCAGCGCGGCGGTGTTGAAGCGCATGAAGCGCGGGGCCAACGCCGATATTTTTCTCAAGCTGCTGGAGCGCATTCGAGCCACCATTCCCGGCGTGGCCATTCGCACCAGCATGATTGTTGGCTTTCCCGGCGAGACGGAAGCCGAATTCGAAGAGCTATGCCAGTTTGTTGAAGCCGCGCAGTTCGAGCGGCTGGGCGTATTCTCCTATAGCGACGAAGAGACCAGCAAGAGCTATCTGCTGGACGCGAAGGTGGACAAACGCAGCATTTACAATCGCAAACGCAGGCTGATGTCCTTGCAGCGGCGCATTTCTTTGCGGCGCAATAAGCTGCTGATTGGCCGTGAGATGCCCGTGCTGATTGAAGGGCCGTCGCGCGAAACAGACCTGCTTTGGGAGGCGCGTCTGGCAACGCAGGCGCCAGAAATCGACGGCGTGTGTTACATAAATGATTTTGGACCCGGCGATCCCAAGCCCGGCGAGATGCGTAGGATGCGAGTTACCGAAGCACACGATTACGATTTGGTTGGCGAGCTTGTCGATGCGCCCGAAGCGGGTTATTCGCGCCCGGTACAAGCTGCGAATCCCTTCCCTATTCTGAATATGAATTCGGCTGCGCCTGGACGCGCGGAGGCTCGTTGAGCCATGCAATGCCCCATTTGCAAGAAGAAGGTCGCATTTAATTCGAAACAGATGCCGTTTTGCAGCGAACGCTGCCGCGATATCGATCTGGGTAACTGGGCGGACGAGAAGTACGTAATTTCAACGCCCGCGCGGCAGAATCAATTCACCGGCGAAATGGAACCGGACTCCGAAGCCTTCGATGTGAACGACCCTGAGCGCCGTCCGCAGTGAAGCGGCTGGCACTGGCAATTGCAACGTGGTTCGGGTGCGGTTATTTTCCTGTCGCGCCGGGCACGGTGGGTTCTTTGGCGGGCGTGCTGCTGGCGGCGGGCGCGCACTATTACTTTGGTTCCGGCCGCATCACCTTCCTGCTGGCGACTTGCGTCTTGGTTGGTCCTGCTATCTGGGCGGCCACACAGACGGCGCGCATGTTGAAGCGTGAAGATCCGGGGTTAGTGGTGGTGGATGAAGTTCTAGGCCAGTGGGTGACGCTGTTAGGAGCAACAACGCTCCATTGGAAGACCTTCATCGCTGCTTTCTTCCTATTCCGCGCGTTCGATATCTGGAAGCCTTGGCCGGTCTACAAACTGGAAGATCTGCCTGAGGGAACCGGCATCGTAGTGGATGATTTAGCAGCCGGCGTCTATGCTGCCATTATCCTGTATATAGCGGGGTTGTTAAAACTCCTTTAGCTTATGCCGAGCAAACCACAAACCGTCAAACCGTCAGCCTTACGCCCGGTGATTGCCCACGTCGATCCATTCGCCGCTATTACCGGCGGTGAATTCCACATTCGAGGGCAACATCTGGCAATGGAAGGAAGGCCCGCGGTCCACATGGGAAATCAGGACGCGCACCTGGTGGTGGCCGGGAACGACTACATTATTGCGCGGGTTCCCGACTCCGCCATTCTAGGCGAATTGCAGGTGGAAACGGGCGCCTTGAAGAGCCAGATCTACAGTACTCATCTGGGCATTCAAGTTGCCGATAGTCTGCATCCGGTGGGAAGTCCGGCGGTTGACAGTGAAGGAAATATTTTCAGCACGTTCAGCGGTTCGCGCGGCCAGAAATCGCCAGTCTCCATTTACAAAATCGATTCGGGCTTTAGTTCGAAGCCGTTTGTTAGCGACCTGATGAATCCTACCGGCCTTGCGTTCGACCACGAAGGCCTGCTGTATGTTTCCAGCCGGTACGACGGCGTGGTGTACCAGATAACGCCGACCGGCAACATGTCGGTGTACGTGGAAGGCATGGGCGTCGCTACCGGCATTGCGTTCGACGAAGAAGAGAATTTGTACGTCGGTGATCGCAGCGGCACGATTTTCAAGATCAGCCGTTCGCGCCAGATCTATGTCTTTGCCACGCTGGAGCCGTCGATTGCGGCCTATCACTTGGCCTTCGGCCCGGAAGGCTACCTGTATGTTTCGGGTCCGACAACGTCCAGCTTTGATGCGGTAAATCGCATTTCGCGCGCCGGTGAAGTAGAGGAGTTTTACCGCGGCCTGGGACGTCCGCAAGGCATTGCTTTCGACGCGGAGGGACGGCTTTATGTCGCGGCTTCACAGAAGGGACGGCGGGGCGTTATCCGTATTAATCAGGATCGCGAAGCTGAATTTTTCCTCTCAGGTCAAGGCATAGTGGGGCTCGCTTTCTCGCCCGGCGGGGCCATGATTCTGGCTACGCAGAACGCGCTATTCCGAGTTGACATCGGCATTGCCGGAAGACGGTTAGCCTAAACTCTCATTCATGGCCAAGAACGCCGAGATCATCGCTATCGGCAGCGAGCTTTTAACGCCTGACCGCGTCGACACCAACAGCCTTATCGTTACGGACCATCTGAACGGACTGGGAGTGGAGGTCATTCAAAAGCTCGTCATTGGCGACGACCGCGAACTTTTGACGGAGGCGATTCGCACGGCCTTGTCGCGCGTCAATATTGTCGTTCTGATAGGCGGCCTTGGCCCGACAGAAGACGACGTGACACGAGATGCGGCGGCGGCGGCGCTGGGCCGGCCACTGCTGCTTTCGGCGGAGCAGGAATCGATTCTTATCAAGCGCTTTCGCTCCATTAACCGGCCCATGGCGCAGAACAATTTGCGGCAAGCGTATTTGATTGAGGGCGCGGAGGCGCTGCCCAATCCGAACGGTACGGCGCCGGGGCAGTTTCTATTTACCGATCATGGCGCTATAGCCCTGCTGCCCGGGCCGCCGCGCGAACTGCGGCCAATGGTGGAGCAGCAACTGGTACCGCGCCTGCTTCCGGTGCTGCCGCGGCAGGTGATTCGCGTGCGCACTTTTCGCATTACGGGGATTGGCGAATCGGATCTGGACACGTTGATCGCACCGGTCTATAGCAAGTACACGAATCCGACTACGACGGTGCTTTCTTCGCCTGGCGATCTTCATGTGCATCTGCGTGCGCGCTGCGAGACGGCCGAGGAAGCGGAGGCATTGTTGCGCGAAGTTGGTAACCCGATAGCCGAACTGCTGGGTGACCGTGTGTACAGCGAGAAGCCGGATGACACGCTGGACACGGTTGTAGCGCGCTTACTGCGCCAGCACCACGCAAGTGTTGCCGTTGCAGAAAGCTGCACTGGCGGCTTGCTTTCAGGCCGTTTGACCGATGCGGCGGGAAGTTCGGACTATTTTGTAGCCGGGTATATCACATACACAGAAACGCAGAAAAAACAGATTCTGGGCGTGCCCGCCGATATACTCAAGAACTTTTCAGCGGTAAGCGAACAGGTGGCAGCGGCGATGGCGGAAGGCGCCAAGCGAGTAGGGGGAGCAACCTATGGGCTCGCGACAACCGGTTATGCCGGGCCTGCGGGAGGAACCGAGTTCGATCCGGTAGGCACTGTATATATCGGGATCGCGGGACCAGGTGGAACAAGAGTCATCAGGCTCCGCTATGGCGGTGACCGCTATCGAACGCGAACCATGGGGACGCAGGCCGCGCTCGATCTATTGCGTAAAACCTTACAAACAGCGAATTAACGAATTTCGGGAAATTCCGCTCCGCTTGCCTCGGTGGCTTGCTTGGAAGCGGCTAGGTCTACGGTATTCAGCGGAATTTTGCGTGCTGGTTGCCTGCTGAAATCCCAGAAATTGCCGTTCATAACGGCATAGCTTTGCATTGTCAGCTTGTTGCCGTTTGTCAGCACCAGAGTTATGGGCGGATCGTTCTGCGGAGGGTCTCCGGCGGAAGGAACGCGATAGGGCACCGGGCCACCTGATGCATACGATTGTTGGGCGCGCATCTCCTCCAACTCCCCACTGAGCCGTTGAATTTGCTCACCCATCAGGTTTGCTGTTACCTGGGCGGTCTGCGCGTAGGGATCTTGTGCGGGCTGATCATAATAGAAGGGCTGCGAATAATCGTCAAAAGTGGACAAATAATATGGGTATCCGAAAAAGGGCGAGTAGCCGCGCCCGGCTCTACGGCCGCCGAGTGGAATGGCTCCGGGGTTGATTCCGGTATAGCCAGAGAAATACGTTTGAAGTCCGATAGGAGTCGGACCTTTGGGCGCTACTGCGCCAGAACGAACACCAGGTGCACTGGCACTGGCAAAACCGCCGTAGCCGGATGAAACGTGCGCAGAGGCTCCATGTCCCCCGCTTGAGTGTCCGCCACCGCCATGTTGGGCAAACGATAGGCTAGTAGAAAAGTAGGTCAGCAAAGTGGCGCTGGCAACGAAACCGAAACGTCGCATACAGTCACCTCCACCTCCAGATTAGCGCCTTTCATTCGCGCTCTAAGCATCGCCGCTACAATAAGGGTTCCCATGCGTATTGCACTTGCCCAGATCAACAACACCGTGGGCGATCTTGAGGCCAATGCAGCGAAGATTATCGCGTTCGCCGAACGGGCCGCCAAAATGGGTGCCGAGTTGGTTGCCTTTCCAGAACTGGCTCTTACCGGCTACCCGCCGCGCGACCTGGTCGAAAAGGATTCGTTTCTGGATCGAACGGCCGAGGCGTTGGAGTGCTTAGCGGAACGTACTGCCGCGCTTAAAACGAGTCTGATCGTGGGCTATGTTGGGCGGTCGCCTGAGAATTCGGCGATAAAGGCGCAGAATTCAGCCGCGGTTTTGTGCGGTGGCAAGGTCGTGTTCCGGCAGACCAAGATGCTGCTGCCGAATTACGACGTTTTTGACGAAGCGCGTTACTTTCAACCGGGGGTGGAACAGGCGATTGTCGAGATAGCAGGTACGCGTGTTGCTCTTGCCATCTGCGAAGACGCCTGGAACGACAAACAGTTTTGGGAGCGCCGGCGTTACTCACGTGATCCGGTGGAAGAACTGGTACAGAAAGGAGCGGAGGTTGTTCTGTCTATCAACGCGTCGCCTTGGAACATTGGCAAGCGCCGCTTGCGCGAATCGATCTTCAGGGCAGCCGCGCTGCGCTTCAATCTGCCGGTTGTTTATGTGCACATGGTGGGCGGTAACGACCAGTTAGTGTTCGATGGTTCGTCATTCGCGATGACGGCGCAAGGCGAAATGGTGACGCAAGCGAAGTCATTCGATGAAGACCTGGTGATGTTCGACAGCGAGACGGGCACGGGCGAGAATCATGCCAACTACCTGTTAGGTGATGAGGCCGCTTTCGAAGCATTGGTGATTGGCACGCGCGATTACATTCGCAAGTGCGGGTTTAGAAAAGTGTTGGTCGGCCTTAGTGGCGGCATTGATTCGGCTTTGGTGGCCGCGATCGCGGTGGAGGCGATAGGCAAGCAGGACGTGATTGGTATAGGCATGCCAGGTCCGCACTCGTCAGAGCATAGCCTCACTGATGCTCGGGCGTTGGCTGAAAACCTGGGCATACGCTTTGAAGTTGTCGGCATCAAGAGCGGCTACAACTCGATGATGGAGACATTGAGCCCGCTGTTCTCGGCCTATAAGGAAGATACAACCGAAGAGAATTTGCAATCGCGATTACGCGGCGTGACGCTAATGGCGCTGTCGAATAAGTTTGGCGCACTGGTGCTGACTACCGGAAACAAGAGCGAACTCGCGGTGGGCTACTGCACTTTGTATGGCGATATGTGCGGCGGCTTGGCGGTTATCAGCGATGTACCCAAGACCATGGTTTACCGTTTGGCGCGCATTGCAAACAGGCGCTCGCAATCGCAGGGACGCACTCCGCCGATTCCTGAAAATACTTTCGTAAAGCCGCCGTCGGCGGAGTTGCGGCCCGACCAGAAAGATACCGACAGCCTGCCTGAGTATCCGGTGTTGGATGCGATACTCGAGCGCTACATTGAGCATTTCGAGACGGTACCTGAGATTGCGCGGCAGATGAACGTTCCGGAAGATCTGGCGCGCGACATTGTGCGCAAAGTGGACCGCAACGAATATAAACGGCAGCAGGCCGCACCGGGCTTGCGCATCACTTCCAAAGCCTTTGGCATTGGACGAAGATTTCCCATTGCACATAGGTTTACTGAATGAAATTACGCATTGTCCTGTTGGTTTGCGCTCTTGCGCTGGTTGCGATTGTGACGTCACGGCAATTAAAATCAGACAAAACTCCGCAGCAGAAAGTTGGTCCGCTTGCCGACGGCGGATTCCTGCTGAACGATGGCTGGACCATAAGACCCGCCGGGCAGCAGGTGCCGGTGGATACGCTGCCCATGAGCACTGCCATCTCAAAGAACGGCAAATTTCTGTTGGTGCTTAACGGCGGCTATAACCCGCCCAGCATCAGCGTTATTGACATCGCGCAAAAGAAAGAGGTGGGACGCACGAAGATTGCGGACGCGTTTCTGGGTCTCATGTTTTCTCCGATTGCCGATTTGGTTTATGTGGGTGGCGCGACAACCGGGAAGGTTTTTGAATATAGTTTTGATTCCGGCACAGGCATGCTGACGCCCGCGCGCGAGATAGTGGCGGTTCCCGATTTAGCAACGAAGGGGAATGCCTTGATTGGCGACGTGGCCATCACTTCCGACGCTCATATTCTTTATGCCACCGACCTCTACGACGACAAGATAGCGGCTATTAATCTACAGACAGGGAAGCTGATCGACAGTTTCAAGACAGGCCGGCGGCCTTACAAGCTGCTGCTGACACCGGGCAATCGGCAGTTGCTGGTGAGTTCGTGGGCCGATGGTGAAATTTATCATCACAGCGCCACATCGGGCGACTTGATCACGAAGACCAGAGTAGGTCCGCACCCGACTGACATGATCTGGCTGAACAAGGCGGCGCCTTCAGAGGAAGGTGAGGCGACTTATGTCGCGCGTTTATTTGTCACGGCGGCCAATACGAACAATGCGTACTCGTTCGGCGTTACAGCGGACGAACAACTGGTTCAACTGGAGACGATTAATCTTTCGCTCACTCCGCTGCAGCCGTTAGGCATGACGCCGACCGCACTAGCCATCGATCAGAAAGGCACGCGCCTGTATGCAGTTTGTTCAGACGGCAACACGGTTGCGGCCATTGATATAACGGCTCCTCGCAGCCATGTGCTGGGCTTTATTCCGACGGGTTGGTATCCGACGGCGGCTCGTGTTTCGGAGCAGGGCGAAATGATGATCGTGAACGGTAAGGGATTGGGCAGTCATCCTAATCCGCTGGGTCCGAATCCGACTCTGCGCGCGGCGCCGGTGCATGAAGGCAACGCGCCACGCGCCGGCGACGAGTATGTGGGACATATACAGACCGGCACCGTGCAGTTTCTGCCCGCTCCAGACAACGCCAAGCTGGACGAGTTGTCGCATGTTGTGCGGGATAGCTCGCCTTATCGCGACGATGTTATCTATGGCCCGGTGGCGAGTGAGCAGACGGCTTACTTTTCGCGCGCGGAGGATCACGAATCGCCCATCAAGCACGTTATTTACATCATCAAGGAGAATCGCACGTACGACCAGGTTTTAGGCGATATCGAAAAAGGTAACGGCGACAAAACGCTGAACCTGTTCGGCCAGGAGATTACGCCGAACCTGCATCAACTGGCCCGCGATTACATCCTTTATGACAACTTTTATGAGAACTCGGACGTCAGCGCGGATGGCCATAATTGGGCTTCGGCGGCCATTGCGCCCGATTACACGGTGAAGATGTGGCCCAGTGAATACGGGCATCGGAGCAAGGTGTACGACTTCGAAGGTGACGAACCGGCCAACACTCCGCCTGCTGGATACATCTGGGACAACGCGCTGCAAGCCGGGCTGACGATTCGGGATTACGGCCAGTGGACGACGAACTTTCCAATGAAGCAAGTGGTGGATGGGAAACAGATCAAGGCGGTGAAAGATCCGGCGTTGCGGCCTTACGTGGATATGAATTATCGCGGCTTTGATCTGGATTACAGCGATATCGATCGCGCGAAAGAGTTTATTCGCGAGTGGAAGGATTTCGACGACAAGGGCACCGTGCCGAATATGTCGATTGTTCGCATGGGCAACGACCATACGATGGGCGCGCGCGCGGGAGCTTTGACACCTTTTGCCTACGCGGCGGACAACGATTACGGAGTGGGTCTGTTAGTGGAGGCGGTTTCGCACAGTAAGGCATGGGGGACTACAGCGATTTTTGTGATTGAAGACGACGCGCAGAATGGCCCAGACCATGTTGATTCGCATCGCGCTCCAGTGTGGGTGATTTCGCCTTATACGCGTCGCGGCATTGTCGATTCGAGTATGTATAACCAGGCCAGCGTGCTGCGGACGATGGAGTTGATTGTCGGTTTGCGGCCTTTGACGCAGTTCGATGCGGCGGCACGGCCGATGATGGAGAGTTTCAGCCGACAGGCGGATTTGACTTCGTTTAGTGCGGTGAAGCCGAAGGTTTCGCTGACTGAGCGGAATAGCGGGAACACACCGGGAGCAGCGGCATCGGCGCGGATGGATTTTCATGAGGCGGATTTGGTGGATGATGATGCGTTGACGAGTGTGGTGTGGCGGGCGGTCAAGCATACCGATCCGCCGGCGCCTACTCGGAGTGTATTTGCGCAGTAGGCGACACCGCAGTCAGGTCCTTCAATTCATGGTTCATTTCGTGAACAAGCGTCGAAACCCTAAGGCGTTGCTGGGAGTCGATATGATTTACTTCCGGAATGGTCAGTATTCTTATGCTGGTTCGAGAACACTAGACGGAGAATGAGGTGAGCCTTGTGAGTCAAGTCACGCGAAGAGGTTTTGTAGGATCCGTTTTTGGTGCAGCAGCCGCAACGGGGCTAGCGGCTCAGCAGAGAGAAGGCACCCTCGGCTCCGCAAGGCGGCCGGGCAGTGTGCCGGTCAAGATAACGGACGTGAAGTGCGCCGTGATTGGTCGCAACCCGGTAATACGCATCGTCACCGATCAAGGCATTTCCGGATATGCTCAAGCCGAGTCGGGAAAGACAAATGTAAAGCCGCTGATTCCCTACTACAAGCCTTATCTTTTGGGTGAGGACGCCAGGGACGTGGGACGCATCATGCAAAAGATCCGCCGCATCGGGGCGATGAAGCCGTGGGGCTCGCCGGTGAGTTCGATTGAGATCGCGTTGTGGGACGTGGCGGGCCAGGCAACGGGTTTGCCGGTGTATGAGTTGCTCGGCGGGAAGATCCACGACCGCGTGTGCGCCTACGGGAACTCGGAAAACAACTCTCCGGTATTTTCCCCTCGTTCGCCCCAGCAATGCGCGGAGATGGCGGCAAAGACGAAGGAGGCTAAAGAGGGCTTCAAGCTGGTGAAGATGCCGGTGGGCTTCCACAGTTCGCCCATGATGAATGCCATTCCGAACGAGTGGTACGGCCAGCACTGGGCGGGAAAGAATTTCCCCTACATGGATCGCGGCATGATGACGAAGCGAGGGCTTGACTACGTGGTCTCATGCGTTGAAGCCATAAAGAAGGTTCTGGGCGATGACATCGACCTGGCGTGCGATTGCGGGCCAGGGTGGGTTCCGAAAGATGCGATCCGTTTCGCACGCGCTGTAGAGCCTTACCAACTGGCGTGGCTGGAAGATTTGATAACCGGCGACTATACGCCCTATCCGAATGCCCGCGTCTTCAAGGAAGTGAAGGACAACACCGAAACTCCCATTCACACGGGAGAAGAGCTATACCTGCGCGAGAACTGCATGGACCTGATTGAGATGCAGGCGGTGGACGTGCTTGGGCCAGACCCGGAGGATGTGGGCGGCATTGCCGAGTTGAAGTGGATTGGCGAATACGCCGACCTCCACGGCATCCAGATGGCTCCACACGGCATTTTCGACGGACTGTTCGGGGTCGCCGCGCAGGTGCATTTGGGGGCGGCGATGGGGCAGAACTACATCGGTTTCGAATATGCAAAAGGCCAGCCCGATTGGTGGTACGAGATTGTGGACGGCCTGCCGAATCCGATTGTCAAGGACGGGTATATCGACGTCTGGGATAAGCCAGGTCTTGGCATTACCTTCAACGTTCCGGCAGCCAAAGCACACCTGCAAGCGGAGGATCGCGATTTCTTCGACTGAGATCCCGCCGAAAAGCACGGTCCCACCTACCGGCGAAGCAGTTTGCCTTTAGCCAAGTCCCGCAGCCAGGGCCATTCGTAGGAGCGATGGTCGCAGTGGCGGCACCGTACCGGTCTTGCTTTCACCAGAAGAGCGAAAACATCTTGCCACTGGCGATGGGATTGACGCAGATCTTTTGATTGGCAGTGTGGGCACATAGGCAGTTACTCCATGCTTGTAGTGGTCGTCGGAGCTTGAGTATCGGGGTCAGGATTAACCCGTTTTGCCGTACCAATTTGGCTACGCTGCGATGCTGTTGTAGATAAGCGCGGCGGTGAGGATAATCATGATGACCGCTGTGCCCCAGGCGATCACGTTCTGCCACGGTTTGTTCTTAAATGCACCCATCAGGCGCGGGCGATTCACCAGCAGCAGCATGTAAACCAGCACAAACGGCAAGAGAATCCCGTTGGCCACCTGGCTGAACAGAATGAACTTCAGCAGCGGCAGTTTGGGGATTAGCACAAAGGCCGCGCCGCCCAAGATCAACAGCGTGTAGAGCCAGTAAAAGATGGGTGCTTCGGAAAAGCGCTTGTCTATCCCTGATTCAAAGCCCAGGCCTTCGCAGATGTTGTAAGAAGTGGCCAGAGGGAGAATGGCGGCGGAGAGCAGCGAGGCATTCACCAGTCCTATAGCGAATAGGATGGAGGCAAATTTGCCCGCGAAGGGCGCCAAGGCAACGGCGGCTTGGGCCACGTCGGTAATGTCGTGGTGGGCCGAATGATTGATAGTTGCGCCGCATGCCACTACGATAAAGAACGCAATAACATCGGTAACAATGCAGCCGACGATGACATCCAGCCGGCACAAGGCATAGTGGCGGCTGTCGACGCCTTTCTCCACCACCGCCGCTTGCAGATAGAACTGCATCCAGGGCGTGATGGTAGTGCCGATTAAGCCGACAATCAGAATCAAATACTGCGGATCGCTGCTCAACGTGGGCAGGAAGGTTTGTTTTAGCGCCAGGTCCCAATCGGGCTTTGCAAAGAAGGCCGAGATGGGGTAGGTGAAGTAGATGAGCGAGGCGAAAATCAGAATTCTTTCCACCGGCTTGTATTTGCCGCGCACGATGAGGGTCCATACCAGCAGCGCGCCTATGGGAACCACCAGATATTTGCTAACGCCGAAGATCCCCATGCCCGAAGCGAGGCCGGCAAATTCGGAGATGATATTGCCGAAGTCGGCCAGTCCGAGCACAATCATGGTGAAGAAGGTGGCGCGCAGACCAAACTCTTCGCGAATCAAATCGGAAAGGCCCTTGCCGGTGACGGCGCCCATGCGTGCGGCCATTTCCTGCACCACAATCAACGCGATGGTTGTCGGAATCAGCGTCCATAAAAGTTGATAGCCGAACTGCGCTCCGCCCTGCGAATAAGTGAGAATGCCGCCGGGGTCGTTATCGACGTTGGCGGTAATGAAGCCAGGACCCAGCACGGCCAGGAACGCGATTAAACGCGCACTGATGATGGTGAAGGGCGATCTGCGGCGGACGACAGTCTGGCTCATGGTGGTGAGTCGAATTAACCATTGTCAAACAGTGCCGTTACAGCGCGGTTATTTTGTTGCTTTTACGGGGGCCGGTTTGGTGTAGTGGTTTATCCAGTCGATGACCATGGAGTACCAATATTGGCTGTTCTGCGGCTTCAGTATCCAGTGCCCCTCGTCGGGAAATAGCACCAGCTTTGAGGGGATCTTATTTTCCTGAAGCGCGGTGAAGAGTTCCTGGCTCTGTCCGATGGGAACGCGATAATCGATCTCGCCCTGCGTCACCAGGGTCGGGGTGCGAAAGCTGCCTACGTATGCGTTGGGCGACCAGCGGTCGTAATTGGTCGCGTTCTGCCAGGGAAAGCCTTTGAACTCCCACTTGACGAACCAGAGTTCATCGGTCGTGCCCGCCTCGCTGCGCAGATCGTAAACGCCGGCGTGCGAGACCAGGGCTTTAAAGCGATCGGTATGGCCGAGTATCCAATCGATCATGTAGCCACCGTAGGAAGCGCCGGCAGCGGCCATGTGATCTTTGTCGACATAGGGCAGCGTTGACACGTTGTCGCAAACGGCCATAATGTCGTTGAAGGCGCGGCCGCCCCAATCGCCGCTGACGGCGTCGGTAAAGCTCTGGCCATAGCCAACGGAACCATGCGGATTGGGCATCACGACTACGTAGCCTGCGGCGGCGAAGACTTGCGGATTCCAGCGGTAGCTCCACTGCTCGCCCCACTCGCCTTGCGGACCGCCGTGAATGAGAATCAACACGGGATATTTCTGCGCGGGATCGAAAGCGGGAGGCTTCACGATAAAGCTTTCGATCTTCGAGCCGTCGGCGCCGTCGCTCTGAATTTTATCGAGCGGCGTCAGTTCGTAGTCGTTGAAGAACGAATCGTTCAAATGCGTCAGCGGTACGCCCGCACCGCCCTTGGAAGTGGCCATGTTGATTTCGGCCGGCCGCGAGCCGCTTTGTTCCAGATAGATCATCATTCTGTCGTCACGCGAGAACTGGACGGAACTGACGGAGGTCGGGCCTTGGGCAATGGTACGAATGGCTCCTCCGACGGCGGGAACCATCAGGAGCGGAGAGGTGCCGCGATCTTCCACGGTAAAGAAGATTCGCTTGGAATCGGCAGACCAGGTGTACTCTTCCACCCACCTGTCCAACTGATCCGCGGGCCGGGAAATGGCACCTGTAGTTAAATCCATAACCGCCAGGCGCCAGGCATCGCTCTCAAAGCCTGCCCGCAGTTGAGTGCGGTAGGCGATCGATTTGCCGTCTGGCGAGAAGACGGGTCCTTCGTCGGCGCCCAGGTTGGCCGTCAGCTTTCTGGCCGGACCGCCGGATGCTGGAACCAAGTAAATGTCGGAGTTGGTGCTGGTGGAAAGGTCGGGGTCAACGTTGGCCACATAGGCGATCTGCACGCTGTCGGGCGAGAAGGCATAGGCGTCGGGACCATTCAAGGAGAACGGCGGCGTGTTGAAGTTGCCGGGCGTGAGGTCGCGCACTTTGAAGCTGTTATTCAGAGTTTCAACCAGAATGTGGCGGCGCGTTTTGGGTTGATACTGAGTCCAATGCCGGTATAGAAGCGACGTGTAGGTACGCGCCTTGGTCTTGCTGGCATTGTCTTTGGCAAGCGCATCGCGGTTGCAGGTTTCGTTGAAATCGACGCCCGGGACTGCGTTCTTTGATTCGCATTGCGGGTAGACTTCGCTGGTGAAAAGAATGAGTTGGCCGTCAGGCGAAACGGTTTCGCTATCAGCTCCCATGAGCAGCGATGTCATCACACGCTGGTCGGTACCGTCGGCATTCATCGACCAGACTTGGGTGGTGCCGGGCGGGGCGGGTCCCACGTTTCTATCGGAAATGAAAAAGATGCGGCGCGAATCGGGCGACCAGCGCGGCCGTGTGTTCATGACGCCTTCGCTGGTTAGACGAACGGGAACGCCACCGACGGACGGGACGACGTAGATCTGCATCGGCTTGCTGTTGGCCGCCAGATCCACGGTTTGCACGGTGAAGGCTACCAGCTTTCCGTCGGGCGA
>PLRJ01000137.1:24317-29430 GCA_003163855.1 Bryobacterales bacterium
TTTCCTCATGATTCGACCTTATCGCGGTGTTCTGCCACGCATAGCAGATTCCGCTTACATCGACCCCAGCGCACAGGTAATTGGCGACGTAGTTATAGGCGAGCGTTCCAGCGTGTGGCCGCTGGTTGCCATCCGCGGCGATGTGAATTACATTCGGGTGGGCGATGAAACCAGCGTGCAGGACAATACGGTGCTGCATGTGGACCACCGGCTGTATCCGTGTATTATCGGCAATCGTGTGACAGTCGGCCACAGCGTGGTGTTGCATGGCTGCGTGGTGGAAGACGGAGCGCTGATCGGTATTGGCGCTATTGTGTTGAACGGCGCGAAGATTGGCAAGGGCGCCATTGTGGCAGCCGGCGCGCTGGTTCCGGAAGGAATGGAAGTTCCGCCGAACATGCTGGTGATGGGGACACCGGCGAAAGTGAAACGCGAAGTGACAGCCGAGGAGCAGCAGCGCTTCAGCGAAAACTGCGACCACTACGTTGAGATCACCGCCCTGTATAAGGAAGAGCAGAAGTGATTACCAGCGTTAAAGGGATGCGGGACATTCTGCCGCCCTCCAGCGCTGTCTGGAACCAGGTGGAGATGGCGGCACGCAAGATCTTCACCCAGTTCAATTATCACGAGATTCGGACGCCGATTGTGGAAGAGACGGCGCTGTTTGCGCGCGGCGTGGGTGAGGAAACGGACATTGTCAGCAAGGAGATGTATACGTTTGAGGACCGGGATGGCAGTTCGCTTACCTTGCGGCCGGAGAATACCGCGTCCGTGCTGCGCGCTTATATTGAGCATCGGCTTGATCAGCAGTCGAACCTGCAGAAGCTGTTCTATATAGGTCCGATGTTCCGGCGCGAACGGCCGCAGAAAGGACGCTATCGCCAGTTCTTTCAGATAGGGGCCGAAGCCATTGGATCGGATTCACCGGCCACAGATGCGGAAGTGATTGAGCTGGTGACGGTACTGCTGAAGGAAGTGGGCATCAGCGGGTTTGAATTGCTGATCAATTCGGTTGGGTCGAAAGAATCGCGCGCCAAGTACAACGATGCTTTGCGGGCGGAGTTGAAGGAAGTGGCGCCGACGATGTGTGTGGATTGCCGGCGGCGGGCCGAGACCAATCCGCTGCGCGTGCTGGATTGCAAGGTGGCGGAAGACCAGCCGATCATCGAGAAACTGCCTTCCATTTTGCACTTTTTGGACCACGACGATAGAGAGCACTTCCGGCGCGTGCGCGAGTTCCTGGATGATCGCCGTATCGAGTACACGGTGAAGCCGAGACTGGTGCGCGGCCTGGATTATTATGCGCGCACTACGTTTGAGATCACGCACGGCGCGCTGGGTGCGCAGAACGCGATTCTGGGCGGCGGCCGTTATGACGGTCTAGCGGAAAACTTAGGTTCGAAAGTGGCGGCGCCCGGGATTGGCTTTTCCATTGGTGAAGACCGGTTGGTGATGGCGGTGGAAGAAGGCCAGACCATGAAGGCGAGTTCGCTGCATCTCTACATTGCGCCTATGGGCGAGCCGGCGCTGCGCCACTGCGCCATTCTGGCTGGTGATATTCGCAAGCTGGATGTGAGCGTAGAAGTGGGAACGGAAAAGAAATTGAAGCGCATGCTGGAGCTGGCGGATAAGCAGCAGGCACGCTTCACCTTGATTGTGGGAGATAACGAACTGCTCACGAAAACTTACAAATTGAAGGAAATGGCGACAGGCGAGCAGACTGATTTATCACGGCAGGGACTGCTGGATCGTTTAGCCGCCGCCCGCTAACAGGGCAGACAGAAATCAACATGGCCGAAGTGATATTGGATTTTCTTGGCGACTTAAAGCGCACCCACTCCTGTGGAAGCTTGCGCAAAAGCGACGCCGGCAAGACTGCTCTCCTGATGGGTTGGGTGCATCGCCGCAGAGACTTAGGGGGCGTTCTGTTCATCCATCTGCGCGACCGCGATGGCATCACGCAACTGGTGTTCGACACCAGCAAGGATTCAGCAGCACATGCACGGGCGCAGGAACTGGGTTCGGAGTTCGTGATTGCGGTGGAAGGCACGGTGAAGGAACGTTCGGCCGATACGGTGAATGCGAACATTGCGACGGGCGAAGTGGAAGTTGCGGTTTCGAAGATCTGGATTTTGAACGAAGCGCGCACGCCCCCGTTTCCGCTGGAAGACAACGTGGATGTCAAGGAAGACGTTCGGCTGAAGTATCGCTATATCGATCTGCGGCGGCCGCGCATGCAGCGGAATATCATCATGCGTTCGAAGATTTCCCTCGCCATTCGGCAGGCGCTGTACGCGCAGGGCTTTCTGGAGATTGAGACGCCGTTCATGACGCGCTCGACGCCGGAAGGTGCGCGCGATTATCTGGTGCCGAGCCGAGTTGCTCCGGGCAGTTTTTACGCGCTGCCGCAATCGCCGCAGATTTTCAAGCAACTGCTGATGGTGAGCGGTTACGAACGATATTTTCAGATAGTGCGCTGTTTCCGCGATGAGGATCTGCGCGCCGACCGGCAGCCCGAGTTTACGCAGATCGACTTGGAGATGTCGTTCCCACAAGAGGAGCAGATCTATGAGGTGATTGAGCCGCTGGTTTGGGGCGTGTGCGAAGCGGCGAGTAAGACCGTTGAGAAGCATATTCCACGCATCACGTTTGCCGATGCCATGCGGCAGTATGGCAGCGATAAGCCTGATTTGCGGCTGCCGCCGTTCCATTGCGTAGAGGATCTTTTTGCGGGCAGCGGACTGACGCAGGAAGGTCTGCCGCTGGTTGCCATTCATATTCCAAAGACCGGTTCTTTGAGTCGCAAAGAGCGCGACGAGTTGAAGGCGATGGGCACGGAGCGCGGCTTGCGTGTGTTCGACGACATGAAGCGCTTGGAACGCGATTATCCTGAAGCGCTTGCCAAGTTGCGCGAGCGCGTGCAGCCGGCTGAAGACGATTTGTTGATTCTGGCAGGGTGGGCGGGCGAGAAGCAGGGGCCGCTGCCGGAGCGCACGGTGTTGCTCGCGTGCGGGCATCTGCGTTTGCAGATAGCCCAGAAGTATAGCGACCGGCATAAGTTGTTCGATGGCGAGGTGCTGAAGTTTTTGTGGGTGGTTGAGTTTCCGATGTTCGAGTGGGATGAAGAAGAGCAGCGCTGGAATGCGGCGCACCATCCGTTTACCTCGGTGCTGGATGCGGACATGGACAAGCTGACGAGTGATCCGGGGCATTGCCGGGCGAAGTCGTATGACCTGGTTCTGAATGGGGTGGAGTTGGGTTCGGGGTCGATTCGTATTCACCGGCGCGATGTGCAGTCGAAGGTTTTTTCGGCGCTTGGGTTTGGCGAGGAAGAAGCGAAGAAGCGGTTTGGATTTTTGCTGGAGGCGCTGGAGTATGGCGCTCCGCCGCACGGCGGGATTGCTTTGGGACTGGACCGGCTGGTGATGATTTTGGCCGGGGAGCAGTCGATTCGTGAGGTGATTCCGTTTCCAAAGACGGCAAAGGGGACGGATTTGATGTGCGAGGCTCCGTCAGCGGCGACAGACCGGCAGTTGAGGGATTTGGGGTTGCGGTTGAATGCTCCGGCTAAGGGATAGGGCCTGGGTTTTCTTGTCATCTGTGCCTTTCAACATATTTTTTTACGGCCTCGAAAGTTGATTTTGTAGGATCGACCGCGGGCCGGAGCCGACGCACAGAGTCTAGGACCTGGTCGAGTGGCTCGCCACTTTTGAGAGCTAAGTATCCGCAGAGTACCGAGGCCGAGCGAGATATTCCTTGCGCGCAATAAACCAGGACCAGATGTTTGGCGGCAAGATGTTGATCGAGGAATTCGTAGGCGTTTGCAAGATACACGTCAGGAATGGCATGCCCGTCGTCGAGTTTGAGGTGATGGCCGGGCTTCTTGCGGACTAGCGGAATCTCACGGGCACAGCACAGGGCTGCGTCGATGTGATCGGCGTACAGTTGCGGGTCTTTTGAATTACCTAAAGCCAGCTGCGCCGTGATCAGGGTCATCTGTTGTCTATTGTGCCTGAGCCCGAGGGAACCGTTGTAGTGCGCTTTAGGCGGCTTCTGCTAGCGTTTTTTGACCCTCCGAACGCAGTTGGATGAGTAGTTTCGCCAGGCGGAGATCGGATTTTGCTTCGCGGAAGGCGGCCAGATCGGCAGTTGAAAAAACGAAGCCAAATTTTTCGGGTTGGAAGGGTTGGCCGGTGGCTTCGGCTTGCTTTTCGAGTACGGCGGCCAATTCGTAAGCCTGCTTTTCCTCTTCCATGCGGGTTTGTTGGAGCGCTTTGAGCTCGGCCAGATCTTTGGCACGGTAGCGGGTGAGGCGGTTTTGCTGCAGGTGCAGGTTGCGGAAGTGCTTTTCGTAGGCGATCTGGATGTGGGCTTCGAGCAACTGCATGGACATGGTGTCGTCGCCTAATTCGCGCGCTCCGAGGGCGTAGAAGCTGGCTTCGAGAACGGGAATGCGGGCGAGGCGCCAGTCGTGATCGGCGATAGCTTGGGCCAGGATGGTTTCGAAAGCTCCGACGGGTTTGAGTTCCTTGTGGTAGGCCTCGCAATGCTTTTGATAGCGGACGGCGTCGTCGGTTGGCAGCAGGATGGTCTGGCCGGTGAGAGCGTTGCGGACGGCGTTGTGGCGGGTGAGTGCCTTTCCTGCATCAGTGCGGGGGCCCGTGGATTTCTGGGCGTTGGCTTGATTGGCGGCTAGTTTGGCTTCGGAGATGGCGGGTTTGGGCGCGGGCGGCGGGGTGGAGGCGGTGATGGATGGCTCCTCGGCCACATCCACGGTAAAGATGTTGACGGGCGAGGGGTCGGGTTCGGAGACGGTTGCGGATCCTACGGCGAGATTGGTTTTGGAGGCTTTTCGGGCGAGTTTAGCGGCTCGGCGCTCGGCGGCGCGGCGTTCGGTACGGGCTAGGGACATTGGAGGGGCTCCTTTTTGTTGTGGAAATAGAAAAGGCTCGCGGAAGGGGTTGCCTTCCTGCGAGCCTGTTAGAAACTAACATGGCGAGTGGGGAAAACGAACTTTCGGGGTTGTGGAAAAGGGGTGTAGGTGGTTGAAGGCGTGGGATTTGGGATTATTTTTGAGTGATGTGAACGGCCCACGGCGGGTTCGCGGCAACGG
>PLRJ01000117.1 GCA_003163855.1 Bryobacterales bacterium
CTCAACTGCGAAAGTCGGGTTAGGCAGTTCACGCTGCGGTTACGCGTCGGGGAAGATGCTCTTTAGGAAAGCGGAGACAAGCTGCGCAGCCGCAGCTTGAATTTCGCGGCTGCTGCCGAAGCCTTCCAGCCAATTGATATTCGATTCACGCCGAAACCATGTGAGCTGGCGTTTAGCGTATTGGCGCGTTTTCGTCTGGCAATCACCAATGGCATCAGCCAGCGGCACCCCTTGAGTAAGAACCTGGACCGCTTGCTTGTAACCGAGGGTCTGGAGAGATTTCGCCGTGGCATTAAGGCCAGTATCGAGTAGCGCTTGCGTTTCGGCGAGCAGTCCGTTCTGAAACATCGCAGCCGAGCGTAGGTTCAGGCGCCGATACAGTTCCGATCGCTCCGGATTGAGGCCAATTTTGAGCACCGAATACCCCGTTAACGGAAGCCGTGATCGGGGCGGGCCGGCAGCGGCGCTCAGTTCAAGCGCGCGAATGAGTTTCTGACGATCGTTCGGATGAATGCGCAGGGCTGCGGCCGGGTCGCGGCGCTGCAGCAGCCGATGAATCGTCGTAGGGCGGCGCGCGCCAACCTTTATTAAGCGAGCGCGCAAGTCCGGGTCGCGAGCAGGCGCGGGCGATAGGCCATCAAGCAGGCTGCGCAGATAGAACCCGGTCCCCCCGGCGATGATGGGAAGGCGCCGCCGGGCGGTTATATCGGCTAAGGCGGCACGAGCGAGTTCGGCGTAGGCCCCCGCTGTTAGATCTTCACTCGGATCCGCAACATCTATTAAGTGGTGTGGAACGCCCTCGCGCTCGGCAGCCGGAGTCTTGGCAGAGCCGATGTCGAGGCCGCGGTAGACCTGCACGGAGTCGCAGTTTACGATTTCGCCGCGGAAGTGGCGTGCCAAGGCCAAGGCCAGATCGCTTTTTCCCGATCCGGTGGGACCGGCGACGACGATAAGAGAGGAGTTGGCTGGATTCAAGACGATAGCTTACAGGGGTGGCACGATGTTGGAAACCGGAACGACCGGAGCCGCATCCTCGAAAGCGGAGCTATACTAAGGGCGAAGAGCCCTTTTTCAGTCCACGACCCAACGATATCTCAAAGCGGTTTAATGCCTTATATTCACCTGAAAACCCTCAGCGTTAAGAAACTAAACACGAGCCTTCTGGCTGGCGCCCTGGCTTTTACCGCCCTGGGACTTCAGGCTCACCCGCAAGACGGCGGCCAGCCGCCGCCCGTGAAAGAGGCAAGTTCGCCGAAGGCGTCGGCTTATTACCATTTTGCCTTGGGTCACATGTACGAGGAACTGGCGGGTAGCTATGGCAACCGGTCGGACTATGTAAACAAGGCCATCGAGAACTTCCGGCTGGCGATGAAAGAAGATCCCAGCACGGGTTTTCTGGTGGAAGATATCGCCGAGTTGTACCGAGCCTCCGGCCGCCTGCGCGAAGCGGTTGAAGAGGCCCAGGATGCCCTAAAGGCGAACCCGGACGACGTGAATGCCCGGCGCGTGCTGGCGCGTATCTACACCCAGCAGATAGGCGATTCCCAGTCGAACCACATCGACGAGAGCATGGCGCGTAAGGCCATCGAGCAGTACAAGGCCATAACCGACAAAGATCCCAAGGACGTGGACAGCCTGGTGATGATGGGCCGGTTGGACCGTGTGCTGGACAATTCGGTAGACGCGGAATCCGCTTTCAAGAAAGCGCTGGCGGTGGAACCGGACAACGAAGACGCGACCACGGGGTTGGCGAGTGTCTATTCGGACCGGGGCGACGCCAAGGCGGCATCCGCTTTATTAGAGAAGCTGGCGCAGTTGAATCCGTCACCGCGCGCTTTGATTGCCCTGGCTGCGAATTATGAGCAGATGAAGGAATACGGGCTGGCGGCGGATGCGTACAAGAAGGCGCTGGTCATCGATCCTAACCGGATGGAGCTAAAAGCGGCCCTGGCGCAGGATCAGGCCATGGGCGGTTTGTACGACGACGCCCTGAAGACGTATAAGGAATTAGCTGCGGCGAATCCGCAGGATTCAGAACCGTATGCGCGCATGGCCCAGATCTACGAAGAGCAGCGCAAGCTGGATGACGCGCGCAAGATGATGGACAAGGCGCGCGAGCTTGATCCGAACAACATAGAGATCCGTTATTACGAAGTGCGCCTTCTTTCGGATGAGGGCAAAACCCCGGAAGCCATTAAGGCGCTGAAAGACATTCTGGATTCTACGGCGAAGAAGACCTACGATCCGGCGCAGAAGAGCAGCCGGGCACGGATGCTGGAAGAACTGGGTAATCTGTATCGCAAGAACGACCAGGTTCCGCAGGCGGTAGAGACATTCCGCGAAATTGGCACGATGGATCCAGAGGCGGCGGCGCGAACAGAAGCGCAGGTGATTGAAACTTACCGCTTGGCCAAGGATTATGTAAAAGCGAACCAGGAAGCCGATGCGGCAGCGAAGAAATATCCAGATGAACGGGCCATTCACGCGGTAAAAGCGGAACTCTATTCGGATGTCAACAAGCCTGACTTGGCCATTGCCGAGCTGAAGAAGATGTTGAACGGCAAGGACGACCGCGAGGTCTACCTGCAGATGGCCGATGTGTACCAAAAAGCCCGCAACTTTGGTGAGATGGCCAAGATGTTGGACCAGGCCGAGAAGCTGGCGACGGAAAAAGACGACAAGATCAATATCACGTTCCTGCGTGGAGCCATGTACGAGCGGCAGAAGAAGTTCGACTTAGCCGAAAAAGAGTTCCGCAAGGTGCTGGACGAAGACCCGAAGAACGCTTCAGCCTGGAATTACCTTGGCTACATGCTGGCCGACCAGAACGTCCGTTTGGGCGAGGCCCAGGAAGACATTCAGCAGGCGCTGAAACTCGATCCGGATAATTATGCCTACTTGGATAGTCTCGGTTGGGTGTTCTACCGGCTGAATAAGCTGGACGATGCCGAGCAGCAGCTTTCGCATTCGATACGGCTGGGGCCGAAAGATCCGACGATTCATGACCATCTGGGCGATGTCTACTTCAAGCAGGGCAAGCTGAAGGAAGCTATTGCGCAGTGGCAATCGTCCTTAAAGGAATGGGACGCCGGTCCTCCGGCTGATGTGGAACCGGAAGAAGTCGCCAAGGTCCAGAAGAAACTGGACGGCGCGCGGGTACGCCTGGCGCAGAGCCAGCCGCCACCGAAATAATTAGGCGCTAAGCGGCGACAGCCGCCACGCCATGCTCCTTGCGAATGGCCCTGACCGTCATTTGGACATCGCGCCGTCGCCACTTGCGTCAAGACTCTTCTACCATCTCCTGCTCGGAGTTGGGCAAGCCTATATCGGCAAAGAAATTCCCTGTTCCGTCGTTCTATTTCTTCTGAAAGACATGCAAGAACGTAAACCGCCGCTCGAAACCGCACGTGTAGACGCCGCGATCCAGTTGTCACCACTAAAGGATCACCATTACGATAGGAAACAAGTGAGACGTCCCCGAGTTACCAGTGAGACGTCCCCGAGTTACCAGCAACAGTGAAAATCTTCATCACTTTTCTGCTCTTCGTTTTCGTGTCTTCGGGGGGCGGTCAAACGAGGATAGCAACATTCACCGTAATCACTTCGGCTTCGGATGCACATTCGGCTGCTCCAAAGCACATCAGGGCGGTGTTACCAGCGGAAGACAACTCTGAGCATCTCGGGACTCTAAAGATCAAGTTCTATCCGGAGGCACTTGACTTTGTTCTCAATGGGAAGAGTGGACTTCTCGAATGGTTCTCTTATACCAACCCGCCAAAGGACAAGAGGAGGATCTTCGTTGAGGCAGACCAAACCTCGTTTGGAAGTCTTCTCTATAGAAATACGTTGTATGTCTGTCAACCAGGTCAGCCTCAACAATCCCTACCCGTGATCAATCAGCTATTAGCATCCACGCTTTCGGGTTCCTTGACCAAAATTGACGCACAATCCGTAGCTCTCATGTTGGCCAAGTGCTCAGACACTCTTCAGGTCTACGGCGACCCACAATCGACCTCCGAGCCTGCGCAAAAGCGTATGCAGAACATCGCCTCTCCACCGGTCTCTACGATGGTTGACCAGGATGTCAGAGTAGAGTTTTACTCCTGGTCGGCTCTCCCTGATGGCACGATTAGCAAATGGACTTTTCTCTTTCGAGCGAATCGCCTCCTCACGGTCACCCGTACAGGGGTATCGAAAGCTGCTCCATCACTATGATCCTGGCCGACTTCATCTCCGATTCGGCTACGCGCTTTGCGCAGTTTGGGAACTTGGGGGAACTTGGGGACGTCTCACCCGTTTACTGAGTTTGAGATCTCGCCTTGGCTGAAGTACTTTTATAGTGCGGCGAGGATCGGTCGAGCGGTAGCTGGTTACCGGTGAGGCGTCCCCAATTTCCCCCACTAAGGGATCTCCATTACGGTAGGAAACAAGTTTGGAGTGCACCCCTCAGCTGAGACACAGAAATTAGGGACAGGTAACTGTTAGCTGATCTTAGCTTTACAGGTTTAGTTTTTGATTGCAGAATGAATTTGGCTGGCGAAGCGGAAGCGAGCCATGCAGGAGTGCAACTCGCCGAGGAATAACCAGCTGGAAACTCATTCCGATGAGCGCGGGGAGTTGCCCAGGCAACTCCCCGACCCAATAATGGAAAAGCATCGGGATAGATTTCCCGCTGCCTGAAAAAACTCATACAGTTGGTTGCCGCGTAGCGGCCTCCTTGGTTTGCAGTTCATCTTCAAACTGCGCCGGCGACAGATAGTGCAAAGCGGAATGCAAGCGCTTGCTGTTGTAGACCTGCTGGATGAAGTTTGTGATCGAGCTTTCGACGTCCTCGCGGTCGCGATATTGCTTCAGATAAACCTCTTCGCACTTGAGCGTTTTCATGAAGCTTTCCGCTTTGGCGTTGTCGTAGGGATTGCCCGTACGGCTCATACTTACGAGAAAGCCATGCGCCTCCAACACCGCCACGTACTCGTTGGACGCATATTGCACGCCGCGGTCGGAATGATGCACGATGCCTGGTTCAATGCTGCGCTCAGCCAGCGCCTTTTTGAGTGCCGCGACCGCCAGACTAGCTTGCAGCGTGTCGCCCAGTTCCCAGGCGAGCGCTTTGCGCGACCAGGCGTCCAGTATCACTGCCAGATACAGGAATGATTCGCGCAGCCGAATATAGGTGATGTCGGCCACCCACAACTGGTTGATCCCATTTAGTACCAGGCGGGGCACCAAGTTCGGATAAATGGCAAACGGGTGATGCGAATCGGTTGTCAGCACATAGCGTTTCTTGCGCAACGCCAGCAGGTTGTCGGCGCGCATCAATCGCAGCACACGTTTGTGATTCACACACCAACCCTGCTGACGAAGCAATGCCGTCACACGGCGATAGCCATAGCAGCGGTTTTCCAGCGCCACTTTTTGAATGGCATCGCGCAACTCCACATCCGCTTGCCGTGGTTCGTGCTCTTCATAGCGGCGATAGAACCCAGCCCGGCTCAGCCCGCTCAGCCGGCACGCTTCCTGGATCGACAAGCCTTCCCGCTGCATCATTGCTCGGATCTCTCCGTAGATGCTGTCGCGCCAGTTTTGCTGTTGTTCCGGCTCGACTCCTTTACTCGCTTGAAGGCTCTTGCGAAAAAATCCAGTTGCATGGTCTGCTCGCCGACTTTGCGCTGCAAGGTTGCGATCTCGCTGCGCAGTGCGTCCTCCGCACTGACTCCTTGGGTAACCGGGACGGACAACATTCTTTTCGAGACTCAGTTTACCTAGGGAACTCGGGGGCAACCGGGGCGACGAACAGCCAGCGGTGCTGGGCCATGCTCGTCACAAGCAGGGTTTCGGTGGTGTCTTGCGGGGTCTGCTCGTCCATCAGCGCCTTTAGCAGGCCGTCATATTGAGATTGGTCTTCGCATGCCAGGACGCGGAAGGTGTCGGGGTTGTAGTTGAGGCCGTGAACCGTGCGGTTCTGGGAGACGGCGGCGTTGCCCTCGATTGTGATGGGCCCGGTGCTGTTGGGATGGAACTTGGGACGTCTCACCCGTTTACTGAGTTTGAGATCTCGCCTTGGCTGAAGCACTTTTATAGCGGGCGAGGATCGGTAGGGTGGTAGCTGGTTACCGGTGAGGCGTCCCCAATTTCGCCAATTTCCCGGAGACCGGCACGATAAGCTACTCCTATGACCCCGTAGGAAATTTGCTGACAAAGACGGATAACCGAGGCATTTTGACCACCTACAAATACGATTGCTTGAATCGCCTTTACAGCAAGACGTATAGCGACGGCACGCCGGCCGTCACCTACACCTACGATCCCACCGGTTCCTATGGCGTGGGGCATTTAGGGTCGGTAAGCAACGCGAATTCGACCACGAACTATCTGACGTTCGATCAACTGGGGCGGGTCACATCGAGCAACCAGATGAACGGCGCAAAGACCTACCCTTTCTACTATGGCTACAACTTCGCGAGCGATTTAACGTCAGAACAGTACCCCTCGGGGCGCGTCGTCAGTTTCACCTACGATAACGCCAATCGCTTAAACGGAGCCAGCGGTCAGATGGGCGCCCAGGCGAGCGCTTATGCTTCGAGCTTTGTCTATGCGGCTTTCGGTCAGCCTACAAATTACCAGTATGGAAACGGCGTAGTCCGTGTGTTGAATTACAATTCACGACTCCAGATTCAGAGTTACACCGACCAAGGCTACAACAGCACGACCAACACAACCACCCCGCTGCTGAGCGCGACGCTCAACTGGTATGACGCGAACAACCATAACAACGGGAACCTGCAAGGCGTCACCTATACCCATTCGGGCAGCGGTTTCTCGACGCCCGCCACCTTCTCGGATACTTTTACGTACGACAACGTGAACCGCTTGTTATCGGCAACGGACGTGTTAGTCGCCACGGGCGCGACGGAATGGTTGCAGAACTACGGCTTTGATCAGTATGGAAATATGTCAGTGTTATCGTCCACAGGCATCACGCCGCCAGGCAATACGCCAGGGCCCTACACCTCGTTCAGCAACAATCAGATTGTAGGCGGCAGGTACGATCTAGCGGGCAACCAGACTTTGGTCAACGGCAACACGCTGACCTACGATGCCGAAGGGCGGGAGGTGAAGAACATTTCCAACGGCACCGAGACGTATGCCTACGACGGCAACAGCAAGCGGGTGGGGAAATCGGGCCCGACGAGCGTGACGACCTTCGTTTACGATGCGCTCGGGCAGTTGGCGATGGAGGTTTCCTCCGTAGCGACGGTGCCTGCGTGCGTGACGTGTTACTTGACCGATGATCACCTGGGCAGTACGAGGCTGGTGACGGACGGCAGTGGCAATGTTGTGGCGCGGCATGATTATCTGCCGTTTGGGTATGAGATTCAGGCTAGCGACAACGTTGGGCGCGGGATTCAGTTTGGCGGATACGACAATGTGAACCAGAAGTTCACCGCCAAAGAACGGGATGCCGAATCCGGGCTCGATTACTTTGGGGCGCGGTACTACGGATCGGCCCTGGGAAGGTTTACAAGCCCGGATTGGTCGGCGAAGCCACAAGCTGTTCCCTATGTCGATCTCAAAAACGCACAAAGCTTAAACCTCTACAACTACATGCGGAACAATCCGCTAGGTGGCGTCGATCCTGACGGGCATGACGCGCAGCAAACGCTGACGGACGACCAAGTTCGGTCCGTCTCCAGTGACATCAAGGCTATTCAGAAGTTTGCAAATGACCACCCGATTTTGACGAACATCATCATTAATGGCGCAATGATGATTCTGTCCCGAGGGGAAGCCGGATCGGGGGCAAGGGTTGAGCCCAGTGAGGTGAATGCTGGAACTGCTAGTGGTCTGACACCTGGGAAAGAGGTCTCTCCATCTGTTAATCCATCTGAAGTAATCGGCAAGACACCAGCTGAGATAGATCAGTTAGCAACTGGGAAGGGACTCATACCTAAAGGTACTGATCCAATGAACGGAAAAGGCGCTTATGTTGACCCAGTGACTGGGCAGCAGCGGGTACTCTCGCATCCTGAAGCCGAGACTCCTCACGCGCATGTCAACAACCCCAGTGGAGAGCGCCTGGGACCAGATGGAACAGTCGTTGCTCCAGAGTCACCTGCAGCCCATCTACCTATAAAGAGGCCCCAGCCATGAATTCACCACTAGACTTACACGACGCGACACTCCGAACGCTCACTTTTGATTGGCGTTGTGCCCTGCTCGCGATCTTATTACGGGCGGGTGTTGCTGATTCCGATCATGTTGTCCTCGAAGCCCATTCCGTAGATGACCTAAAGTTTCCCCGCATGGAGCCATGGGGGCCAAGTAACTCGATCAATTCCGTAGCGCTAAGCTCAGTCGGCGAGGGCCAGCTCCTGGCCATAGAGATGCAAAGTGGAGACCTGCTTGAGGTCCGGTGTCACAAGGTCACGGTTAAACGGGGTTCACAAGAAGCAGTCGTACTAGAACCACAACACCCCGATTGATAGAATTTACAGGGAAGCAGAGGGACTCGGAATCCGGGCTGGATTACTTTGGCGCCAGATACTACGGGAGTGGGTTGGGAAGGTTCATGAGTCCAGATCCGCTTTATTTAGAGATGAATCGGCTGACCGATCCTCAGCAACTTAATTTGTACAGCTACGTTCGCAACAATCCCCTGTCTCTGACCGATCCCGACGGGCGCGACATCGCTGTCAAATGCGCCGACAAAGTGAACTGCTCGACCGCTACCGATCAGGTGAACGGCCGTAAGGACGGTCAATTCAAGGTGGCGATTGGCGACGATGGGAAATGGCATCCTGTTGGCGATGTCGACACAAGCAAGCTGAGCGGCGCTGAGAAGGCCTTCTACGGAGCGCTAACCGACACAAATACTCATGCAACACTCACGGCAGTATCAGGCGACGGTGGCGTCTTCTTCGGTTTGAGCACCGGCAAAGGGACGAATACCGTGGACGTGGCTGATACCGGTCAGTTAGCGAGCGCGGGATTATCGCCGGGCTCCGCCGTTGCGCACGAAGCAATGGAGGCTTATGCGACGGCGGGAGGGGCGAGCCTGAAAGACGCGCACAACAACGATCCCTTTCCAGGCTTTACCCTTCTCGGAGGAGGAGGCAGGCCAACACTCAGCAACGGTAATGTGACGGGATATCAGTATAACCTTCGGTACAACGGTGCGGGTGGCGGCAATTATCAAGTAAACACGACACTCAAGACGCCAGTTCCTGTTGCGTCCTTCATGAATCCGCAAACAAGGGCCGATGCTCAGAAGGCGGTGGGCACCACTCAGACAATTACAGGGGTGATACCCAAATGAGCGCGAGGCGCAAAGTAATAGGACGTTTCGTGCTCATCTTTCTGGCAGCGATCATGATCTCCTCTAGGGGGCGCTCGCAAGGCGAAGCTGGCGCAGAAATGCACGTCGTTATTGTTGGCTTCGCCGACCGGTGGGCGGATTACGGGGAACTCGGGACAGCACACTCAAACACCATATACCAACACCATCTGCTCATGGAAAAGAGGGGACGTCTCACCCGTCTACTGAGTCTGAGATCTCGGAACTCGGGCTCGAGCGCGAAGGAGCCTGGAGCGGCACCGGGCGACGGACTGAAGAAGGAGTCGGCGGCGTTGGCAGGGCAGCAGGAGGTGTTTGCATGATGCATACGAGGGCGTTTGTTACTGGCGAGGCGTCCCCAAGTTTCCCAGGTTCCAAAGATTTCTTCATACGAGTGAGTCAACCATGAAAGTTAGCCCAGAGCATCAGGCAAGGTTAGCGGCAAGAAAAGGCCAAACGATAAAGGAAGCGACGTATCCTGTAAAGTTGATGACACCGATGGCGCTCCAGTACTTAGGGACCTCGGGGTCGCTGACGCTGGATATCGAGCTTTTTAGCGAGAGCTCCAGCTGGTGGCGACCTCGAAGCTACCTCGGCCTTTATCTTGAACGTCCGCTCCGTTGGGACAATTCCCCGCTGCCAATGCAACCAAATGAGTCTGACGAGGTCCTGGGTAGAATTGAGGCCGCTCTCCGAAAACTTGGTTGGCGCTACCGTTTCCTTGAGAGAGCTGACCCGGGGTGATCGTGGAGGGGATCTCGGCGACGTCACACCCGTTCACCACAAAGCGTGATTTACGGCCCATCCCCGTCGACCGTCTTTCTCACCCACACCCGGCGTCTTTTCAACAACAAACCCACCACCTTCGTTTCGCAAAATCCCAAAAACCGCCCCTCCCACACCATCCCAAATCGCCAGTCACAAAAACCCCAACTATTTCTTCCTAATCCGCTCAACCACTTACAGCCCTTTTTCCCGCCCAGCCGCACGCCCCACCGGAATACTCATGCGTGAAAGGGCATTTTATGGCCACTCCAGCTCAAATCGAAGCAAACCGAGCCAACGCGCTCCTCAGCGGCGGACCTGTCACCGAAGAAGGCCGCGCCACCTCCTCTCACAACGCCGTCAAATTCGGCCTCACCGGCCAAACGGTCCTGTTAAAGACCGACGACGTCGAACTCTACAAATCCCACGTCCAGTACTACGTGGACAAATTCCAACCCGCCAACCAGGACGAGCGCATCCGCGTCCAGGACATCGCCGACACCGAATGGCGCCTCCTCCGCATCCCGTCTTCCGAAGCCGCCATCCTCGCCCTCGGCCGCGCGAAACTCGCCCCGCTCGTCGCTCACGAAGCCGACCCGCAAGCCCGCGAACAGATGCTCGAAGCCGAAGTTCTGCTCGCCTACCGCAAAGACCTCAGCAACCTCGCGCTCCAGCACACCCGCCTCACCCGCCACCGGCTCAACATAACTAAACAACTCGACGAAATGCAATCCCGCCGCCGGGGCGAGGAGCGGCATAAAATCCGCCGCGCCGCCGAATACTACCTCTGCTGCCAGCAAGACCCCAACTGGGACTTCATTCCAGCCGAAATTGGGTTCGAATTTTCACTCGACGACATGTTTACCCAGCTCGCCACCATGGAATCGACGAAAGAACGCGACGAGTTCCCTGAAGTGGCCATTCCCCTCCGCGCCCGTCGTCTAAAAAAGGAATACGCCGCCCAATTCGCCAAAACAAAGGCCGCCTAACCCGGAAATCAGGCGCGAATTCACCTCGAACCAAACAGCACGGCCCGAGCCTGCGCCATAGCTCTGCCTATGTGCCGTCCGAAATGAACAACAGAAAGGAAGCGCAACTACAATGGAAGAATTTCTTCCCGCGTCACGTCGAAATCAATCCGACGCCGCTGCACATAAGACAAATTCCCCAAATGCGACGCCTGCGCCGACCGATGCCCGATCAGCACGTCGCCATTCGGACGCCGCCGATCCTTTAAACACTGCAGGAAATTATTCACGTGGCTCTGGGTCAGCGGGTCGCGCGTTCCCTCAATCACCTCCGCCTTCACTACTTCGGCCGGTTCCTTGGCATTCACCGGATAGTATTCATAGCGCGAACGATCAATCCAAAGCCGGCCTTCCGTACCGCACATTTCCAGTGCTTCGCCCTTGATGCCAGGCACCAGAGTCGCTTCAAAAGTAGCCGTAAAAGGATTAGGTTCCGGATATTCCAGCAGCACGTTAATGGTGTCAGGGGCGGTCCTGCCATCGCGATAGTGATAGACGCCTCCAATGCCGGTCGCGGCCGATGGAATATCGCGCCCCGTGAACAGGTGGACAACATCAATCCAATGCGTGAACAGATCGGTAACCTGGCCGCCGCCGAAATCCAGATAAGCGCGCCAGTTGTAGAACTGCTGCGGATCGTAATCGCGCCACTTAATTGGACCGACGAAGCGTGTCCAATCGAGATCCGCCGGCTGCGTCTTCAGCGAAGCTGGCGCTTTGCGCAAGTGCCACGAATTTCCATACCACCAGGTGCGGGCTAACGTGACGGAGCCAAGCTTGCCTGTGTCAAAATATTTTTCCTTCGCCTGCAGATAGTGCTTGCCCGAGCGTTGCTGCATGCCCACCTGGCAGACGCGGTTGTTCTCGCGCGCGGCCTTCACCACCAGCGGCCCTTCTTCAATGGTGCGGGTCAACGGCTTTTCAACATAGACATCCTTGCCGGCATTTAGCGCCTCAATCGCAATGCGGCTGTGCCAGTGGTCGGGCGTGGCGATGAGAACCGCATCCAGCGGCGTCGTTTCCAGCAGCTTGCGGTAGTCGGCAAAACCTGCCGCACCCGGAGCCTTCTGGCGGGCAGCGTCCACGCGCTGGCCAAAGGCGTCGCAGACCGCCACAACCTGCACTTCGGGACGGTGCTGGAACTCGCCCATGACGTGCGTGCCGCGATCACCTGCGCCGATAAGGCCAAGATTAATCCGGTCGTTGGCGCCTTGCACGCGCGCATACGACGCAGCGCTAAGCGCGACCGCACTGGTGGAGACGGCGCGCGTGGTGGAGCGCAAAAAGTCGCGGCGGCTGTTGGAATCCATGTGCGAATTATATGCCCTAGCCGGCACTACGAAACTGACCTAATGCTGGTGATTCTATGAAAAGACTCTTTGCTTTACTGCTATTACCATTTGTCGCCTTCACGTTAGCGTTGCCGGTCAGCGCAGCGTCGTCTAAAACAACCGCTACACAAACGCAGACCGAGCACCTAACCGACTCGCAGTTGGAAACGGCCATCAAAAACAAACTGGCCAAGTCGAAAATAGGGAAGGACGGCCTGCGCTTCAAGGTATCGAAAGGCGTGGTGACGTGGGAAGGCACAACAGCGATTCCGCAGCACAAAGGCGCGGCGACAAGGATGGCGAGGACGTCGGGTGCTACCCAGGTAATCAACAACATTCAAGTAGCGGGCGCCAATTCGGGCGCGCCGTTGAAAAAAGCTTACGTGCAGCAATAAGCCTTAGCCCAAGGCATGGAAACGGCCGGTACGTGATAAAGTTAAGATTCAACTTTATTGGCCCTTTAATGAGACATTTTGCATTACTTCTTTCTTTTATCTGCGCTCCGTTAGCGTGGTCACAGGCTACTCCGACAACGACAAGTCCAGCCAGCCCGGTTCCTAGCGGAACAACTCCGACCGCAGCCCCTATGAAGGTGAAACCACGGGGGCCGGAAGCGGTGGCGGAGACGGACCCGAGCCGGGTCGTAGCAACCATCAACGGCAAACAGATCACGGCCAAGGAAGCGGCGGAGATGTTAAAGCCGTTCCCCCCCGATCAGCGGAAGCAGTATGAATCCAATCTTCCGAAGCTGGTGCAAGAGCTTTATATGCGCGAGCAGTTGGCGGATGCGGCCACCAAGATGAACTTGGACCAACAGACGCCTTGGAAGGAGCAGGTGGCTCTTTCGCGGGAAAACGTGCTGGCGCAGGCCTATCTGACGAAGTTGAGCGAAGAGGCAGTCAAGTCGGCGCCGGGCGATCCGAAGAAGTATTACGACGAACATCCGGATGAGTTCGACCAGGTGAATCTTTCGGCGATTTTTGTCGGCTTCACGCCTCCTGGAACACCGGCGGGCGCACCGCAGCAGCCGAATGCACGTACTGAACAGCAGGCGAGCGAAAAGGCAACCGACATCGAAAAGAAGTTGAAAGCGGGCGGCGATTTTGCTGCCATCGCGCGGACCGATTCGGACAATACGGGTTCAGCTCAAAAGGGTGGCGTTTTGGGTGCGTTCAACATGGGCGACCCCCAGCTGCCTGCGGAACTGCGAACGGCTATTGGGAAACTCCAAGTGGGGCAAGTGTCGGAACCGGTTCGGGTAGCAACGGCTTACCTGATAGTAAAGCTGGACAGCCGCAAAAAGATTCCCTTTGAAGAGGCGCAGGCCGGCATCGTGAGCAAGATGAAGACTGAGAAGAGCCAGGCGGCTGCGCGGCAGGAATTGGACAAGTACAAGATCAAGGTGGAAGACCCTGACTTCTTCGAAGCAGCGGGTGCAAGGCCAATGCCGAGTCTCCAAAAGCCAGCGGCTACGGCTTCAACTCAACCCAAATAGCGCACAGGGCGCGGCTGTTTCAAATACGACCATCGGGCTGCCGGAGCTTTTCGGCAGCCCGATTTGCGTAAGCGTGCAGCCCAAATTGACTGCCTACCGAGGCCGATTGCTCTCCGCCGACCCACGGGAACGCGGAACGCCGGTGCATGCAGCCAGCTTTCTGCGCAAGCGTGAGATTGTGCTGGAAAGTCAGCTACTGGCAAAGAAGAGCGATTTGCGGCTGATTCTGGTGCACGAGATTTTTCACTTCGTATGGCTGCGGCTTGGCAATCCAAAGAGACGTGAGTTTCGGGCTTTGTTGGAACAGGAACTGAAAGCTGGGGCGCGCGGAGAAATGGGCGAATCGGCGGGAGTACACAAGTTGGCGCTACGACGGAACGTAACTTCTGATAGGGCGCGGCTCGAATACGTTTGCGAGAGCTTTTGCGATTCCGGCGCCTGGCTGTACGCGGGCATTAAAACCAGTTCGAGTTGGACGTTGCGGACTCGTTGGCAGCGTCGGCGTAAGCGCTGGTTTGAAGAAGTGTTCGCCGCGCCGCGCCGGTGCTGAACACGCTAGACTGAAAGCAGACGCGGGGCTATAGGAAATGCGATGAAAACACTTTTGGTAGCGATCATTCTGTTGGCTGGCGGACTTCTTTCCTCATGTTCATCCAGCCAGAAGATGAACGCCGCGGTGCAAGCCTCGGCGAACCGTAAGCCGGCGCCCGATTTCACTTTGAAAGACGCAAGCGGCGCGGCGGTGAAATTGTCTGATTATCACGGCAAAGTTGTTTTGCTGAATTTTTGGGCAACGTGGTGCGGCCCCTGTGGGCTTGAGATTCCCTGGTTTAAGGAATTCGAACAGCAGTATAAGTCGAAGGGTTTTGCAGTGCTGGGCGTTTCGATGGACGACGACGGCTGGAGCGCCATCAAGCCTTACATTGCGGAACACAAGATGAATTACCGCGTTCTGCTGGGCAACGATACGGTGGCGCAGCTTTACGGCGGCTTAGACGCGCTGCCGACAACGTATATCATCGACAGGAATGGCAAAATGGCCTTCCCAGCACACGTGGGGTTGATTAATAAGAGTGAATATGTCCAGGAATTGGAATCCCTTCTCGGCGGCGAACAGCAGACTTTTAATGCTAAGCCTGCCGCTCCTGCTGCCCTCGCTTTGTTTGGCTCAGCGAGATAAAATCGCTGTCAAGCCGATTGACCCTGTGATGGTGAAGCGCGGCGCGTCTGTGGTTCAGTCTATCGACGTCGTGGTGCTGCCTGGCCTGCATGTTAACAGCGACAAGCCGCGCGATGAAAATATCATTCCCTTACGCCTGTCGTGGGAGACCGGCGCGCTGGAAGCGAAGTCCATCAGCTATCCGAAGCCGGAAGAGATAAAGGTTGGCAGCCAAGACCTGCTGGTCTTCACCGGAACGTTTGCCATTAAGACTTCGTTCCAGGTCCCGCAGAATGCGCCGGTGGGAGCGACCACCATCAGCGGGAAGATTCGTTACCAGGCCTGCAGCAGCGACATGTGTTTCCGGCCATCATCCATCGACGTGAAGATTCCCGTGGTGATTGAATAAGGCGGCTGCTGATTAGACCAGGCGCGATTGGCGATTGCCTGCTGGCGTTGCCCGCGATGCAGTTTCTGAAAGCCGACTACACGGAAATCTGGATTCCGTCAGTCGTCGTTCCCTTAATTCAGTTTGCGGACAAGCTTCAAGCCTTGGCTGCAACGGGAATTGAACTTTTCGGTATCGGCCGCGATGCCGAAGACAAGCGCTTGCTGGAGCGGCTCCGCTCATTCGATCAGATCGTGAGTTGGTATGGGTCGAACCGTCCTGAGTTTCGAGTGGAACTTGAGAGGATCGGGGTCGAGTGCGTTTTCCTTGATGCCCTGCCGCCAGGCGACGCAAACCTGCATGCGACCGATTTCTTCGCGGCTCAGGTGGGTGCGCCGGCTGGGCTGATTCCGCGATTGCAAATCGAAAAGGCGGAAGCGCGCGGCAGCGTTGTGCTGCATCCGTTTTCAGGCAGTGCCCGAAAAAATTGGCCGCTGGCAAAATATCGGGAGCTGGCGAAGTTGCTGCCGGGGCCAGTGGAGTGGCTGGCTGGACCCGAGGAGACGCTGGCTGACGCATTTCGGATAGAGGATCTTGGCCAATTAGCAATTTGGTTAGCGGGTGCCCGTGCCTATGTCGGCAACGATTCCGGCATTACGCACATTGCCGCGGCGGTCGGAGTTCCTAGCGTCGTAGCGCTATTCGGACCTACGGAGCCCCGAGTGTGGTGTCCGCGCGGAGAAAATGTGAGGGTGGTGCGGTTCAGTGCAGTAACGTAGGCATGAACAGCAACGAAAAGAGCGACGGTGCGAGGGTGATTCGAACCACCAAGACGAGAACGCGCCGGGAGACAGAGTTAAGTTTCATGACACACCTCCAGATGCGTCTACGACTTCGTTGCATGTAGTGGGCCAAAGCAGGTGAACATGGCGAAATGGGCTTTTGCACATTCAGTGACTGCTTTAAATCCCGCTTGACGGGAATTCTCTACCGCCTGACCGGCATTTACACCCGGCCAAAAAAAGCTTGATCGAGAGCAACGATTTGGGCATAGTAGCTCTAAGGAACGCGCGCAAAACGATATCGGCGCCAAGCTCCCCGCCGAAAAGGCTAGCGAGTTGCTTTGCTCCTTGGCGGCGCGCAGCCGAACCCCTTTGCGCTCTAAGACGCCGTCAAGCTATGCGAGAATCCACAGAATCATTGTTGCTGCCGCCGGAGATTCAGGAACTGTTTCAATCGTTGCGAGGCTCCTCCCATCTCGCTCCTGATCCGGGTTTCTACAGCCGCGTTCGGGAACGAGTTCAAGCCAGGCGCTCCAGATCGATATGGGCTTTTGGCAGTACCGGGGCTGGCCGAAATCTGACAATCCTTTTGTGCTCCGTAACGCTGTTGGTGGCGACGCTTTGTCTTTATGAAGTCGCGAGATACACACAATCGCAGGTGAGCCGGCAACGAGAAGCGGTTTTGCAAAACTTGCTTGCCTACAGTCCCCATTGACTTAATTCAATCCAATTAGGCGATCCCGCTGGCCGTTAGAAGTAGCCGCTTGCCGGCTTTCCCAGATCGTCCGCAGACAAGTGCTGGCGTCCGCGCCCTCGCCCTCGTATACTGCCAGCTTGAATCCGCTGACCGTATTGATAGTCGACGATGAACCAATTGCCCGCAAGGTCCTGAGGGAGGAACTAGCCGGGATTCCAGGATTGAATGTCGTGGCGGAGGCGGATAACGGCGCGACGGCACTGTTGGAGATAGATGCGCATAAGCCGGATGTGGTCTTTCTTGATATTCAGATGCCTCTGATGGACGGTTTCCAGCTGCTGAGTCGTCTGCAGGGCGGAAACCTGCCCGTGGTTATCCTGGTCACCGCTTTCGACCAGCACGCGCTGCAGGCCTTTGAAGCCGGAGCAATCGACTACCTCTTGAAGCCCGTGAGCCCGGCTCGGTTGCAGCAGGCGGTAGCTCGCGCCAGCCGTCTGCGCCGCCAACCGTTGGCAGTCGCGGAACATATCATCCACCTTCAGAAGACCGTTCCCATCAAGACTCCGCAAGAGTCGCCGCCGCAGAAGATAGTCGGGCGAATTGGCCAGGAATATTTCCTGCTCAGTCCGGATGAGGTGCTGGCTTTTCAGGCGAGCGGCGATTCGGTCTGTATCTTAGCCTCGCATCAGCGGTACACGGCGACTCAGAACCTCAAAACAATTGAGGATCGTCTAGCCGGCGGCTCATTTCGCCGCATTCACCGAAATGCTTTGGTTAACGTGAACCAGATTCGTAAAATGAGCATGCTCAGCAGCCAGCGCTGGTTAATAACGATGAGCAATGGGCAGGAATTCGTGGTCAGCAAACGGCAAGCCGGACGCGTCCGCGACGTGCTCCATTGGTAGGCGGCGGCCGCTTTGGATCTCGTCCGCTTGCGCTCTAATCCATCCGCTCATTGTAACTTCCAGCCCGTCCGTCCGAATCCCGTAGGTACTTTGGGCCGTCCATCTTAAAACTAAGGACATGCTAAAGATGTCTTCAGGTGGCCTTCTTGCGGCTATGCTCATTGCTTGCGGCTGCGCCTTCGCTCAATCCAATTCAGGAACCATTCGTGGTTCAGTCCACGACCCTTCGGGCGCGGTCATCGCCAATGCGACGGTAGAGATTCAGAACCCCGTTTCGCAATATACACAGACAGCGCGAAGCGATAGCCAAGGCGCGTTTGAACTATCCAACATTCCGCTTAACAACTATCACCTGCTGATAAACGCCGCTGGGTTTCAATCCTTGGCACAGGATGTGGATGTGCGCTCGTCTGTTCCGCTTTCGTTGAAGATCGACCTGAAGCTTGGAACGGCCGCCACCACCATCGACGTCATCTCCAACGGCGCCGATCTTGTGGAGACCGATTCAACGGCCCATACCGACGTAGACCGCGGCTTGTTCGATAAACTGCCGCTGGAAAGTTCAACATCCTCTCTCAGTTCGCTGGTCACGCTGGCAACTCCAGGCGTGGCCGCAGACTCTAACGGCCTGTTTCATGGACTCGGGGACCACGCATCCAACTCGTTCTCGCTCGATGGGCAACCGATTACCGACCAGCAGAGCAAAGTTTTCTCCAACCAGATACCGGTTGATGCGGTGCAATCGTTGGAGGTCATTGAAGGCGCGCCGCCCGCTGAATATGGCGGGAAAACCAGCCTCGTGATTGTAGCTACCACGCGCTCGGGCTTGGGCATTACCCAGCCGCATGGTGATGTCACAACGTCATATGGCAGCTTCGGGTCTGCCAACGTCGGAGTCAATCTTGCTTATGGCGGAAAGAATTGGGGCAACTTTATCTCGGCCAACGGTCTGCAGACCGGCCGCTTTCTGGACGGACCGGAGTTTCAGACCATCCACGATCATGGCAACGAGGAGAACATCTTCGACCGGCTCGATTTCAAACTGGCGTCGGCCGACACTCTGAACTTGAATCTGGGTTTTACTCGATCGTGGTTTCAAACCCCTAATTCCTACGATCAGCAGAATGCCACAGCCTGGTCGGGCCTGGTGGTGGACAACGGCGGACTTGGACCCAATGGTCTGCCCGTTGGCCCAGCCGATCAGCGTTCGAAGATCACGACTTTCAACGTCGCGCCGGCTTGGAATCACACCATCAATGCCAGCACCGTACTGACGGTTGGCGCCTTCTTCCGGCAGGATCAATACAACTACTATCCCAGCGGCAATCCCTTCTCCGATTTCGCACCCGGAGTGCAGACGCAAACCATTGGGCAGGATCGGCGCCTTACCAATGCGGGGCTTCGCACGTCGCTTTCCTATGTAAAGGGCGTGAATAACATCAAAATCGGCGGCACTTACGAGCACACGTTCATCACGGAACGCGATCGTTTTGGCATTGTCGATCCTACCTTCAACGCGCCCTGCCTCAATGCGGACGGATCATCCGATACTGATCCAACCGTTACGAATCAGTCGCAATGCACCGGCAGCCTGTCGGCGAATTCGAGCTATGATCCGACGCTTTTGCCTTACGATCTTACTCGTCCCAGCACCTTTACTGGACTTTATAACTACAAAGGTCATGCCGATATCAAGGAACTGGGCGTTTACATCCAGGACACGATTACTTTAAAGAACCTGACGCTGAACCTCGGCTTACGCGGAGATAAATACAACGGAATTACCAGCGCAGGCCAGGCGGAGCCGCGCGTAGGAGCGGCCTACAATCTGAAACAAACTAACACGGTGTTCCGCGTATCCTATGCGCGAACGATGGAGACTCCATTCAACGAAAACCTGGTGCTGGCCAGCAACGGCTGCAACGATCCGGTCATCAACTCACTCGAGACCATCGTGCAGGGTTATCCATGCCTGACTGCACCATTAAGTCCTGGTTCAAGAAATGAATATCACGTTGGCTTGCAGCAGGCTTTCGGCCGGTTTCTGGTGATTGATGCCCAGTACATCTGGAAGTACACCGACCGGGCGTTCGATTTCAGCGTGTTGGGAAATACGCCGGTAACCTATCCGATTGAATGGGCAAAGTCAAAGATCCCCGGCTATACCATCCGTGCCAGCGTACCGAATTATCACGGTTTTACGGCCTTCGTCGTTATGTCATCTGTCGCCGCTCGCTTCTTTGGACCGCAGGTAAGCGGAATCGGCGCAACGCCTTCGTCGGTCGGAGATACGTCGGTCTTCCGGATCGACCATGACGAAAGGTTCAACCAGACCACCCACCTGCAATACGACATCGGAAAGACCAAAGCGTGGATTGGATTCAATTGGCGTTATGACAGCGGTCTGGTTGCGGGTCCCGTGCCATGCGCCGGCGGCAACTGCGCCAATGGGCCGAACGGGACGGACTCGATTGTCGATTTCTCAGGCCTGACACCCGATCAGCAATATGAAGCGGGTCTCTCATGCGCGGGAGTCAAAGCCACACCAACTACGCCGATCAGTCCAACCGGTCTTTGCCCCGCCTCCGAATACACTTCTTCGCTGGTAAGCATTCCGGCTGCGGGAACTGAAAATGACGACCACAACCCGCCGCGCATTGCCTCGCGCAATCTTTTCGACATAGCGCTTGGTGACGACAACATTTTCAAGAGCAACAGCGACAGGTACAGGTGGAGCGCGCGCATCAGCGTGGTTAACATCATGGATAAGACAGCGCTCTATAACTTCCTCTCCACGTTCAGCGGAACTCACTACGTGACGCCGCGTGCCATCACCGCAACAGTGGGCCTTCATTTCTAACGAACGGCCGTGGATCAAACCGCACCGCCCGAGACAACTGGCGAGCATGCGCATGGCTGCAGCCACATTGAGACGTTCGACCTGATTCGAATCGGCGTAACCTTGCTCGCCGCCGCGCTGGTGTGGTACCGCGTGTGGGAGCCGTTCCCGCGCGCCAGCTTCATCGGAATCGCAGGCGTTCTGTTCGGCGGCTGGCCCATTTTCCGCGAGGCGTTCGACGATATACTCGAACGCCGCATGACCATGGAACTCTCCATGACCATTGCGCTGGCGGCAGCGCTGGCGATTGGCGAGTTCTTTACCGCGCTGATCATTACCGCCTTCGTTCTGGTTGCAGAGCTTCTGGAAGGATTGACAGTCAGCCGGGGGCGGCGCGCCATCGGCGACCTTCTGAATCTCTTGCCACGTTCGGCGTGGATAGTCAAAGCGGGCATGCCGCCGGAGGAGGTTCCCACCCAAAAGATTGGTGCCGGTGACCGTGTTCTGATTCGCCCGGGCGCGCGGATTCCGGTAGACGGCGTTGTGGTTTCCGGTCATTCAAACGTGGAAGAAGCCGCTATCACGGGCGAGCCGTTGCCGCAGGACAAACTCCCCGGCAGCCGTGTTTTTGCGGGCACCATGAACCAGACGGGTGCGCTGGAAGTAGCCGTGGAGACGCTGGGCCGCAACACGACGTTTGGAAAAATTGTGGAAGCCGTGGAGACGGCGGAACAGACACGCGCGCCAATCCAGCGGCTGGCGGATCGCCTGGCGGGATACCTCGTCTACTTCGCTTTGGGCAGCGCCTTTATGACGTTGCTTATTACGCATAATCTACGATCAACCATTTCGGTAGTCATCGTAGCCGGAGCCTGTGGCATCGCCGCCGGTACCCCGCTGGCAGTTCTAGGCGCTATCGGCCGTTGCGCGCGCCAAGGGACCATCATCAAAGGCGGAATTTATCTGGAGCAACTGGCAAAAGTAAATACCGTTCTGCTGGATAAAACCGGCACGCTGACCTGCGGCAAACCGTCTGTAACAGCTCTTAATGCCGCAAGGGCAACCATGGAAGACGAATTGCTGGCCTTGGCCGCCAGTGCGGAACGGAACTCCGAGCATCCATTGGCGTTGGCAATTATCGCGGCGGCGCGCGAGCGGCAGTTGATGATTGCCGATCCTGAGGTATTTAGCTATACGCCAGGCAGGGGTGTGTGTGCCGAAATGGATGGACATCGAGCGCTGGTGGGAAACAGGCTCCTGATGGAAGAAGCCAAGGTGGCCCTGCCAGCCATGAAGACGACCGTCGGCACGCGCGTCTACGTCGCACGCGATCAATGCTATCTAGGTTCGATTGACATTTCCGACCCGCCGCGCCAAGGAGCGGCTGAGGCGATACAGGAACTTGCCCGCATGGGAATCAGGACAGAACTTATTACCGGCGACACAAGTGCGTCGGCCAGCGCGGTCGCCGAATGTCTTCGCATTGAAGAGATTTCAAGCGGCTTGCTGCCGCAACAAAAGGCACAGCGGGTAGATGAACTGATCAAGTCAGGTCGAACGGTGGCTATGATCGGCGATGGCATCAACGATGCTCCGGCTCTGGCGCGCGCCCATGTGGGAGTGGCGATGGGCGGCGGAACGGAGCTTGCCCATGCCAGTGCTCATGTCTTGCTCATAGGAAACGATCTCAACAAATTTGCCGCAAGTCTGAAGACTGCTCGCTGGTGCCGGGCGGTTATATATCAGAACTTCTACGGAACGCTTATTGTAGATGCTGCGGGTATCGCATTAGCCGCGGCAGGATGGATTCATCCTCTCTTGGCTGCGTTCATCCACGTCTCCTCCGAAATGATTTTCATCCTGAACTCGGCGCGGCTGCTACCAGCTTTTTCGCCAGCGGAAACTACTAATGCGCCGCCGCCAGATAGCGATCAAAGAATGCGAGCGTCTGGAGGGCCAATAGCCGTTTCGCATCCGCAGTCTGAAATGTATGGACGTCGTTTACCTTGATCAACGATGCCGACACACCTGCGCTTTGCAGCTTGTCAAGCAGTTCCTGCGACTGCGCCATAGGAACGTTCTCGTCCTGGGTGCCGTGGACAATCAGGAACGGCGCGGCCGCTTTTGAAGCATGAAAGGCGGGCGACGCTTCGCGCCAAATTTCCGCATGATGGGCATAATCGCCACCAAGAAAAGCGGTGAGGAATGCTTTGCCATCGGGATCCCGCTCGGTGGTGAAGTCGGCCGGACCGCTGACATCTACAACAGCCTGTACGCGGCTGGAATATTTAGCTAGAGCGGGATCGGAATTGTCGCGCGTGTCTTCCATGCCTAATAACGCGGCCAGTTGAGCGCCGGCGGAATGGCCGAAAGCGCCGATCTCGTTAGGATTGACGCCGTACTTGGCCGCATTGTCGCGANNGCGCGCTGCACGTCATCGAGTTGCGCGGGCCAGCGGTTCTTTTTCTCCTGAAAGAGTCGGTAATCGACAGCAAAACCCACCAAGCCGTGACGCGCCAGGAACTGTCCCATGGCGCGCATGTTGCTTTTATCGCCGCTGATCCATCCACCGCCGTGGATCAGGATGACAGCTGGATGAGTTTCGGCCGTGGCGCCAGGTTGATAAATGTCCAAGTGCAGGTCGGTGCCGTCCACAGAAGCGTAGACGACATTTTCCTGAACGTTTATGGCCTCGGGCGGCTGCTGTGCAGAGGGTCCGAGCGTGAGAGCAAGCAGCAGAACGGGTGCGGTGACCATTCCGCGATTTTACTGCGTTTAGTCGGCGGCTTGGCTGGCGGTGGTCGGTGGTTTCCAGCGAACGACGGGCTTGCGCGCAGCCGTTACTTCATCAACCCGCGGCGTGCGGGTCAGGTGCGGCGCTTTCAGCACCATCTG
>PLRJ01000181.1 GCA_003163855.1 Bryobacterales bacterium
CGAGCCAATCGCCTGCAGGAGTCCTGTTTCGACCAGGAAACCGCCCAGATCACCGATCAAAAGCTGTTCTCCCTCTATCTGCGTTACGCCACCACGCACGAACGGGCCTTCCACAAGTGCCTCAACGACCTGCTAAAGCTAAGAAATCACAAGATCAACCAGCAAAATGGCTTTGAATCGGAAAAGCGCAAAGCTGACCGCCACCAAAGCTTCCTAAAAAACGAACAAAGCTATCAACGATTGCAAACAGTTAAAGCCTACATGGCCGAATACAATGCAGGCAGGCAAATTGAGGCCGATGAGATAGCGAAACTGACCAAACAGGCCGCCTAAACTGCCTCGAACATCCAATGCACTCCCAAGTCAGCGCCCAAAGTGCGTCCACACGCAACCAGCTTGACTTCTATTGCCGACTTAGACATACTCGCGCTTGTCCATATGGAGTTACTCGCACTTACAGCTCGTTGGGAACTTATCCTTGTCGTCGTTTCGTTCGCCGCGGTAACCCTGTGGAAGCTTTTCAAGTCGGCGAACTTTACCGGACTGCTGCGCGCAAGTGACAAAACTCTCAGCCCCGGCAGGATTCAGTTACTCGTACTCACCCTGCTTACTGCGGTCCAATATCTGTTGGCCACCCTCCAGGATCCCAGCCGCATGCCTTCACTTCCCACCGGTCTTGTTGCTGCGCTCGGCGGTAGCCAAGCCATCTACCTGGGTGCAAAAGCTTGGAATATGTTAAACCTGAAAGGCAATAATTCGGAGGATTAATGAGAACTGAGACTCGCTATATCATTTTAGGCGCACTGGTGTTGATCATCATCGGTTTGATTCTGTACTTCCTTCCGGGTGACAAGATCAATACTGATGTCGCCCTGAACAAGCTAAAGATCGCAACCGGCTTCACCGTGCTCGCTCTGATATTTCTATTCGCATTCTCGGTGCTGGTTTACATCGCAAACGGTCGCATCGACCTGAGTGACTTACTAAGCGAGTCTGACAATTCTAAAGGTGCCAGCATGTCGCGCTTTCAGTTACTCATCTTTACACTGGTCATCGCTTTAAGCCTCTTCCTTGTGGTCGCTTCTAAAATGGAGTTCCCTCGCACCATTCCGCCTGAGATTCTGACGCTTCTCGGCATCAGTGGAACGACCTACGCGGTAAGCAAGGGTATCCAGATGAGTTCGTCCCAGCCGCCAGCAAATACCCAACCCCCTGCGTCACCGCCCCCACCTCCGCCTCCGGGAGCGCCCGGTGTCTGACAAGACGGCCGCGCCTGTTCCGCCCATTCCGCCCGTAAATAGCCGCGACCTAACTCGCACCATTGCGCCGCTCGCACCGCTGGCCGTCGCGCTGGTGGCCGCTCACCTCTTTACTCCCGCCGTTTCTGCCCCAGCCGCCGGAAGTTCTGCCTTTTCCTCCCACGCACAAGTGGCGCCGGTGGGCGTTCCTGTCGATACGCCCGCGCCGCTGTTAAGTTCCGGCAACGCTGTCGACTGGTGGTTCGTCTTCAAGTTCAACTCCGAAACTCTGCCTGGCTGTGGCGGCGCTGCCCAGCGAGCGTGCATCTTCGGAGGCACTGTCCAGCCCTACAATAACTTTGGCCAGCAGTTCGCCTACGCCAGCAGCGCCAACCACAATCTTCAATCCGGCGGGGGATGCGTTGGCGACACCCTCACCGATCCTATAGGAGCAACCTTCGACGAGGTTTACAACGGTAACTATTTTTACGTTGTCTGGAACGATCAGTTCTATGGGGACCCCCTAAATACCGAGTCTTCCCCGGCCGGCCATTCCAAGGGAGTGCTGGCCTGGGACAACGATGGCAACGGCTTCGTCATGCAGGTATCCACGCCTTCCTGGCCCGGTTCGGGCAGCGTTCGGAGCCCTCGCCAGACCGACGGCAACACGCTAGGCTGTGTAAAAGACAACGACGTTCTGGTAAGCCAGCATTACTTTGCGCTCAAACTGAACAAGGACGATGTGCTGGCTGTCCTCAGGGCCATGCAGAACTCCAGCGTTGTCACTGCCCCTGCGAAACCGGAGACCGTGAATAACGGTGGCCCCGCTGATATCCAGCAACTCGCCAACGGTCTGGGCGCAATCTCCACCAGCGATACTCCGACCAAGGTGGCTCTCTCTAGTGGCGTAGTTTTGCTCTCCAAGCCTTCCCATCTGCACGTCCCGCCATGGCAAATGGTTTCCGCTATGTTGAGCGGCGAACCGTTGCGCGTGGCCTCCTGGTGGACGCGGCCGGAAATTCCTACCACTCTCGGAACGGAGGAAATCGGCTGTTGGAGTTCCACTCTAGGCAAGCCGGGCGGAGTTCAAATCGCAACCTCCGGAACCTGGGCGGGCAAAAGCATCGGACTCGAAGGACTGTCTGAGCCCGAGGGCAATCACGCCAAGATCGGAGTCTCCTCCGGCGGCACTCATTCCTATATCATTTTTGGCGACATGAATCAGCAGGGAACACTGTCCGGCAATTGCAACAGCAGCCAGAACGGCCGCGGTGGCATGTTCTACGTTGTCAACGATCCAACCCTTTACACTTCCGTCAGCAATCTTCTCCAGGGGCAGTCCGCCCCGGCGGCCAACTAGCCCCAAACCAGATCTTCTACAATTTGACATGCGCCGAGTTATTGCATTTCTTCTTCTCGTCTATCCCCTGCTGGCCGACAAACGCCCGCTCACCCACGACGACTACGATTCCTGGAAGCACATTCAGAACCAGGTTCTCTCCAACGACGGCCACTATCTTGCCTACGCCATATTCCCGCAACAAGGTGATGGCGAGTTGGTTGTCCGCGATCTGAAGACCGGTAAAGAAACGCGCCAGCCCATCGGGGAACTGCCGCCGCCCCCGCCTCCCAACTACGCGAATCCACTTACTGAAGACGCGCCACCGCCGCCTCCCGGCTTGAGTTTGCGATTCAGCGACGACAACGCCACTCTCATCGCACTCACTTTTCCGCGGCACGCCGACACCGAAGCCGCCAAGCGCGCCAAGCGTAAGGCCGAAGATATGCCGAAGGGTGATTTGCTTGTTATCAAGCTTGCTTCAGGCGACGTCTTCCGCGCGCCCTCCGTAAAGAACTTCCAACTGCCCACCAAGTCCAGTGATTTTGTCGCTTACCTGCAAGTTTTGAAGTCAGAAACTCCAAAGCCCGCCAACGCGGACCAGGAAACCCCAGCCGCTCCTAAAAAGAAGAAGATCGAAACAGGCGACCTCATCCTCCGCAGCTTAAGCGATGCTACGGAACGTAAATTCCCGCTGGTTTCTGAATACACACTGACCAACGATGGCTCGTTACTTGTTTATGCTGCAAACGGCGTTTTTTCGCTCGCTCTCGGCGGCAAATCAGAACCGGTTGCCCTGCTATCCGGGCCAGGAAAATATGAAAAGCTAGCCTGGGATGAAGGGCAAATCCGCCTCTGCTTCCTCAGCGATCGCGACAGTGCCGCCTCTCCGAGCCCCGAATACAAACTCTACACCTGGGACCGCCATGCAGGCTCCGCAACTGAGATAGTCTCCACCAAAACCACCGGCTTCACGCCTAAGTTCGTCATCTCCGAAACTGCCAGCATCAGCATCGCCAAAGGTGGCTCGCTTATCTTCTTCGGCACTGCTCCGGCGCCGCCTGCCGCGAAACCTCCCAGTAATCTTCCAGCCGATGAAAGAGTCTCCGTGGATCTCTGGTCCTGGAAAGACGATTTTATTCAGCCCATGCAAAAAGTCCGCGCCACCGCCGACCGCACGCGCTCCTATCGCGCCTCGTTCGATCTCACCAACAAGAAATTCGTACAGCTCGCCGGCCTCGAAATGCAGGAAGCTGTTCCGAGTGAAGACGGACGCCACGCCATCGGCAATGACGACCGCGCCTACCGCCGCGAACAGGAATACGACGAACGCTACGAAGATATTTATGTCGTCAACACAACCACCGGTGCTCGCACGCTGGCTGTCAGCAAAAACAACGGTCGAGTCACTTGGTCGCCCGATTCAAGTAAAGCCATTTTCTACAACGGTAAAGACTGGGTTACCATTTCCGCCGCTGATGCCTCACTCACCAACCTGACCTCCAAATTGAAAGTCAGCTTTGGACGTGAAGAGTTCGATTCACCCACTATTCCGCCCGCTTATGGTCTCGCCGGCTGGACGAAGGACGGGCGCTACGCCCTGGTCTACGACCGCTTCGATATCTGGCGTCTTGCCGCCGACGGCTCCTCCTCCGAAAAATTGACCGACGGCCGGCCCGATCATTTAGCCTTCCGCCTTGTCCGCTTCACACACGGCGAACCGGGCGACCGTTGGATCGATTCATCCAAGCCCCTGCTGCTCCGTGCCGAAGACGACGAGACGCATGACACCGGCTTCTATCGCGCTTCGCTCGAGGGCAACCACAAACCACAGAAACTCATCTTCGAAGCTAAGAATTTCGCTAACCCTATCAAGGCTCGCGACGCCGAAGTCTATGTCACTTCCGCCTCGACATTCAGTGAGTTCCCCGACCTGCTGGTGACCAACGCGTCCTTCCACTCGCTTGAAAAAGTCACTAACGCCAACCCACAAATGGAGACCATCGCGTGGGGCACTGCCGAACTCATCCATTACAGAAACTCCGACGGTCTCCCGCTGCTGGCAACCCTCTACAAGCCCGCAAACTTCGACCCGAAAAAGAAGTATCCGATGTTGGTCTACATCTATGAACGCCTGACTCAGAACGTTCATAACTTCGTCGAGCCTCGCCCCACCAACGTCATCAGTCCCAGTTACTACGCCAGCAACGGCTATCTGGTGCTTGAGCCCGATATCGCTTACAAAATTGGCTATCCCGGTCCCAGCGCTTTAGGCTGCGTGCTGCCCGCTGTGCAGGAAGTTGTAGACCGCGGCTTTGTTGATGAAAAGGCCATCGGCATTCAAGGCCATAGCTGGGGCGGCTATCAAATCGCCTACATGGTTACGCAAACCAATCGTTTTCGCGCCGCCGCGCCCGGCGCGCCGGTAGCCGATATGATCAGCGCGTACGATGGCATTCGCTGGGGTCCCGGTATTCCGCGCCAATTCCAATACGAAAAAACGCAGAGCCGCATTGGCGGCAGCCTCTGGCAATACCCGATGCGCTATATCGAGAATTCGCCCATCTTCATGGTCGATCGAGTCAAGACTCCGCTCCTGATGATTCACAACGATTCAGACGACGCCGTGCCGTGGTATCAAGGCATCGAATTTTATCTGGCGCTGCGCCGCCTTAACAAGGAAGTCTATCTGTTTAGCTACAACGGCGAACCGCATAACCTGCGTCGCCGTCCTAATCAAAAAGACTACACGGTGCGACTGCAACAGTGGTTCGACCACTATCTGAAAGGCGCGCCGCGACCCGCCTGGATGGACACCGGCATTCCTTATCTGGAAAAGCAGGGCGTAACCGTCACTGATTCGCCCGAACAGTAACCATTTATACTGACGCCGTACCTATACATTAACCAAACATGCTAACTCGCAGGCACTTTCTAGCGACCTCCGCCGCTTTCGCTACCCAGCTTTTCGGATCTCCCAAGGAAAGCGCCAAGCCCTCGGCCGATCTTGAAAAACTTGGCGCCGTGGCTCTGCGCGAAGCCAAGAAATACAAAGCAACCTACGCCGACGTGCGTATCGTCCGCTTGCGCGATCAACGTATCGCACTCCGCCTTTCTCCCGAGCGCGGCACCGGCAAAACACTTGCAGTTCCCAACGTCAGCGAAGACTCCAGCTTCGGCTTCGGCGTTCGCGTTATTGTCGATGGCGCCTGGGGTTTTGCTTCTTCGCCTGTGGTCACACCTGAAGAAATTGCCGCTATAACCAAAGAAGCGGTCATCATCGCTCGCGCCAACGCCTCAATCCAGTCGCGTCCCATCCAACTCGCGCCCGTCGCTGCCTACCACGACCGCTGGGTCACGCCGCATGACAAAGACCCGTTCGATGTCCCCGTAGCCGAGAAACTCGAACTGCTGCAGCGCGTCACTGGACAGGTCAAAAAGAACCCGAAAGTCTTCTCGGGCGCGGCCTCACTGAGCTTCCGCAGTGAAGACAAGTATTTCGCCTCTACCGAAGGCTCGTCCATTCAGCAATATATTCTGCAGATCTATGGCAACGTGGACGCCAACGCCGTCGATCGCAAGAACAACATCTCTCGCACTCGCAGCTATGTACCAACGCAAGCCTCCGCCGGTTGGGAATACGTTCCCGAAATGAATCTGGAAGAAAACGCCCAGCGCGTTCGCGAAGAGGTTGTGGAGCATCTTACCGCGCCCCCGGTGACTCCCGGCAAGAAAGACTTGCTGTTGATGCCCAACCACTTGATGCTCACTATTCATGAGAGCGTGGCGCATCCTACCGAACTCGATCGCGCACTCGGATACGAAGCTAACTACGCCGGCACCAGCTACATCACTCCTGACAAGATTGGAACCCGCATCGCCAGCGAACACTGCACCTTTGTCGGCGACCGCACGGCGCTGCGCGGACTGGGCACCTGCGGCTACGACGACGATGGCGTTAAAACTTCCTCCTTCACCATTATCGATAAGGGAATCTTCCGCAACTATCAAACTACTCGCGAACAAGCCCATCTGGTGGGCGATAAGCAATCCCACGGCTGCTGTCAGGCCGATTCCTGGGCCACTGTTCCCTTCCAGCGCATGCCCAACGTATCGTTGCGCCCCGGTCCTGACGACACTACCCTCGAAAGTCTTATCGCCGGCATTGACGATGGCGTTCTTATCGACGGCCGCGGCAGCTACTCCATCGATCAGCAGCGTTACAACATACAATTCGGCGGTGACGCCTTCTGGGAAATTAAAGGCGGCAAAAAAGGCAATATGATCTCGCGAGTTTCCTATCAGGGCCGCACGCCAGACTTCTGGAAGGCTTGTGACGGCACCGCCGGTCCTGCTTACTGGCGTCAATATGGCACTACCGGAGATGCCAAGGGCGAACCGACGCAAATCAATTCCATAAGCCATGGCTGCTCGCCTACGCGCTTCCGCCAGATCAACGTCATTCTCACGGACTAATCAGGAAATTTAATGCTCACTCGCGAAGAATCACAGAAACTGGCCGAGAAAGTTATCTCGCTTTCCACCTATCCGGAGTGCCAGGTCAACATCAGCGACTCCGAACAGGTCTACACTCGATTCGCCAACAACGGCATCACTACAGCGGCGTTCAGCCGGCGTCACGCCATCTCGGTCAGTGTTACTCGTGACAATAAGACCGGATCGTACACCGTCGCCGATTTCGACGAATCAAACCTCAAGGCGCTGGTAAGCAAGGCCGAAGAACTTGCCGCCATCGCACCTCCTAATCCCGAGCGACTGCCGGCACTCGGACCGCAGCAATACCCCAAAGTGCTTGATTTCGATGAACGCACAGCGACCGCGCGCTCACCAGAAATGATTCCGCACGTGAAGACGGTGGTGGATGCCGCCGTTGCCAGGAAACTGGTTGCGGCGGGTCTTGTCCTGCGAACTCACACGGTCTCCGCCGTTGCAAACAAGGCCGGGCTCTTCGGCTACCACAACGCCTCCGATTCCCAGCTAACCACCACCATCCGCATGCCCGATGGTTCCAGTTCCGGTTGGGCCGGTCAACCATCCATTAAACTCTCCGACATCGATAGCGCCAAGCTGGCGCATGATGCCATTGAGAAATGCGTCAGGTGGAAGAATCCACAGAAAATAGAGCCCGGAAATTACACCGTCGTGCTGGAGCCAACCGCCGCCGGTGATTTGGTCCGTCTCATCACTCCCGGTTTCTCCGCGCGCAGCACCGAAGAAGGAAGAACGTTTATCAGTAAGCGCGGAGGCGGCACGCTCGTCGGAGAAAAAGTCTTTCCGGATTTCATCACTCTCCGCTCCGATCCCTTCGATCCACGCCAGCCTTCGTCTCCCTGGTCCGCCGAATTGCTGCCGAATCAGGCAGTGACCTGGATTGACAAAGGCTCCGTCGCGAATCTTGCTTATGACCGTTATTGGGCATCGAAGACCGGAAAGCAACCAACTCCAGGAGGGTTTGGCGGCGGCTTCGGAGGCGGCGGTGGTGGTTTCGGAGGAGGCATGGGTTCCGATCTCATTCTCGAAGGCGGCGACGCCTCGCTTGAACAGCTCATTGCCTCTGTGGATCGCGGCGTCCTGGTCACTCACTTCTGGTACATTCGCTTTGTCAATCAGCAGACGCTGCAGCAAACCGGACTCACCCGCGACGGTCTGTTTCTCATTGAGAACGGCAAAATCACCACGCCCATTACCAACTTCCGCTTTCTGGAAAGTCCCGTCAGACTGCTGAAGAATGCCAAACGCCTGGGAACCGCCCAGCGTGTCCGCGGCCTGGAAGGCGGCATGATGATAGCCCCGGCGATCCTCGCCAGCGACTTCCCGCTTACCTCCATTTCCGATGCAATTTAGTCGATGAATCCAACCCGAAGGACGGCACGCATCGCAGGCGCGCTTTATCTTCTAAGCGCAGCCGCTGCCGGCGTCCCTCTCTTGTATGTTCCCAGTGCCCTGATCGTGCCTGACAACGCGGTGGCGACCGCCAAAAACATACTCGTTTCCGAGATGGTCTTCCGCGCCTGCATTGTCAGCGAACTGGTCGGCGCGATCTTGTTTGTGCTGCTGGTTAGAACTCTGTACCGGCTATTGAACGGGGTGGACAAGACGTATGCGTCTCTGATGGTTGCCTTGGTCCTTGTCTCCGTTCCCGTTACGTCGCTGAATACGTTGAACGATATCGTTGCTCTGACACTGCTGCATGGCGCAACGTTCCTATCGGTATTTGACCGGCCCCAGCGAGACGCCTTGGCTATGTTGTTTCTCGGTTTGCACGGCGAAGGCATCAACCTCGCCAACATCTTTAACGGCCTTTGGCTTTTTCCCTTCGGCATTCTGGTGATGAGATCGGGTTTCATCCCGCGAATTCTCGGTATACTGCTGATCGCGGACTGTTGTGCTTTGGTGGCGGTCAGTCTTACAGCGCTGCTGCTGCCCGCTTATCTCGAAATAGTGAGCCGTGTCGCGATCATCCCCGAACTTGGGGAACTCTGGATGATGGGATGGCTCTTGATTAGAGGTATTCGCGGGCAACCGTTACCAGCCGTTGTCCGCATTTGAGCAAAACACCATTTAGTTTACGCCTTTTCTAGTGGCAGGCGAGACAGCCTGCAAGAAAAAGGAGAAACCAAAATGCTCAACAACTTCAAAAATCGCTTCCTCACCTCTGCCGTCCTGCTGGTGGCTTCCTTGGCAACCGCTGTCACCGCCTCCGCGCAAGACTACCTTCGCAGCTTTACCGTATACAACCGATCAAGCCTGGTCATCCGCCAACTCTTTGTTGCGCCCTCCAGCAGCACTCGCTGGGGCCACGACTGGCTGGGTTCAAGCGTTCTGAGGCCCAACTGGTGGGCAAAGGTAAATGTCGAACCGGGATACTACGACGTTAAGTTGATCGACGAAGGCGGCCGCGCCTGCGTTGTAAACAACGTGGATTTCGAGCACAACGACTACATCTCACTCAACAACGTGAATCTTCTCGCTTGCGAATTCAGCACTCGCTAACACAACTTTCAAAGTAAAGGGAGTGGCTGGAAAGCCCCTCCCTTTACTGAGCTTCCAGTCTGTTATACAGCCAAGCCCTGGCAAACTCCCAGTCCCGCCGCACTTTGGCCACATTCGTATTTAGAATGGCCGCCGTTTCCTTGTCCGTATAGCCGCCAAAGAAGCGCAGTTCAATCACCTTCATCGCATCGGCATCAATCTCCGCCAGTTCCATGAGCGCATCGTCCAGCGCCACCAGGTCTTCATCCGGACTGCTATGCACATGACAAGCTTCTTCCAGCGGCAGCTTGACTCCCTTCCGTTTTCCCGCGTGGCCCTTCCGCGCGTGATCCACCAGGATCCGCCGCATCTGCATAGCCGCCACCGCGAAAAAATGCCCGCTATTGGCTAACTTCACTGGTGTCTCGCTGCCGAACAACTTCAGGTAAACCTCGTGTACAAGCCCGGTGGTCTGCAATGTGTGGTCCGATCGTTCACCACTCATGTAGCGCGACGCCAGCCGGTGTAACTCAACGTAAACCAAATCGAGAATCTGCTCTTTGGCGGCGGAGTCGCCCTTCCCCGCCGAATCCAGCAACTCGGTTATGTGCAATGACTCTTGCTCAGACATGGGACACCTCCTCAGCGAGAAAAAAGGTTAGTGTACCAGCATTACGGTCGGTTTGCGGAACTTTCCGCCGATCGAACCTGCTCCAATAAATTCGCTGATTCCTGGTCCGGCAATTGACTCAATATCTTTTCCGCTTCCTCGTAGCTGTGTGCCGCCTCGGTGTAATTCTTCAAACTGGGCGATGTTCGGCTACCCTCCACATTGCCCACCAGATACCATGCCCTTGCCAACTCACGCCGATCGGTAACTCCATCGTCGTTCATCGGCTCATTGTCTATCAACTGTCCTGCCGCATTAAGGTAGCTGTGGGCATCATTCAGCAATCCCCGGCGCGCCGGTGTAGAACCGGGCCACACATGAATCGCCTCGGGAAACAAAACCTCATAACTTCCTGCCACGTTTCGCAGGTCTTTCATCTGCGCATCGTCGAACGTCGGGCGCGTGTCACTCGGATTCGCGGAAGACAGGTACTGACTAACATTTCGTATCGCCGTGTCCTGCGCGGTTTTCACGTGTTCCTCAAGCCTCTTCGCCGTGCGCCATTCGTAAAACAGCGCCGCCGACAGCAGGACAACAACAACCAGCAGCGTCACGTTCATAACCTCACGTGGATTCCGCTTAAAGTATTTGCCGGCCTTATAAAATACTCCACCCCGGCGCGCTTTCACCGGACGGCAGGTTAGAAAGTTTGCAATGTCATCGTCAAAGTCGGTCACCGTCGCATAGCGTCCTGCCGGATCGCGCTTCAAGGCTTTCATGATGATGGCATCCAGATCGCCTCGCAAGCTCTTCACCGACGCGCTCGGCGGAGGCGGATCCTGCGAAATAATCACCATTCGCAGTTCCTCGGTAGAGCGGTTCTCCGACGAATGCGGCTTCACGCCCGTCAGCAGTTCATACAGCACCACGCCCAGCGAATAGACATCGCTGGCAAAGCGCGCCGCCTGCCCCTGCAACTGCTCCGGGCTTGAATAGCGCAGCGTGCCCATCAGAAGCTTCTCCAACTCAGGCCGCACCGTTCCGCTTTGATTCAGCACCCTGGCAATGCCGAAGTCCAGTATCTTCACGATTCCGTCAGTTCCAACCAATATGTTTGAAGGTTTAAAGTCGCTGTGCACAACGCGGTTGCGATGCAGGTATTCCGCCGCCTTGCAAACCTGCCGGAACAGCATCAGCCTCTGACTCACCGAGAAGCCATGCGCCTGCGAAAACTTGTCCAGCGCCACACCGTCCACATAATCCATCACAAAGAACGGCAGCCCCGAGTCTGTTGATCCACCGTCTACGATGCGCGCAATGTTGGGGTGGTCCAAATCCGCCAGTATTTGTCTCTCCTGCTGAAAGACCGCGATGAACGTGTCCATTGCGAACTCGGGCTTTATCACTTTCACCGCCACAATCCGCCGGAACACCTCATCCGCGCGGACAGCCTGGTAGACGATGCCCATGCCGCCTTTTCCGATTTCCTTGATTACTTTGTAGTGCCCTATCATCGAATCGGGGGCAGTTTCCACCGATTCAATGCGCCGTGTCGCCCACGCGGGCTTCTTCATAAACTCGTCGGTCTTGCGATTGGCGCCCAGTAAACGCCAGACTGCGCTCACCAATTCTTCATCGTCGCCGCACTCCCGCCAGAGCAGGTCGGCCTGCGCCTCCTCAGGCTGTCCAAAAGCAGCGTCAAATAGTTCGCGTATACGTCGATTTCTCGCCGGCGTCATGTCGATAGCTGGCACCCTGTCTAGAATAGCGGGAAAAAAGTATCAACTTGCTCAATTTCATTCCCCTTCTGCGCTTACAACTATGAGAGGCTAATCAAAAATGATAATTTCCAAAAGCGCGGGCGTCCCCTTGGCAACTTTCATCGCCGCGCTAATAATCGGCGCACCTTTGTCGGCACAACAGGGACCGCCGCCCCAACAGGCCCCTCCAACCGCGCAAGTTGAGTTGGATGGCGTCGATCTTGTTGACGCGGGTGCCGACTTCATCAAATTCAATGTCCGCACCCACACCACCGCGAAAACCAGCGTCAAGGTTCGCAGAATCACATTTTCCGGCATGCACCTTGCCGGAGTGCCTGTCTACTTGGGTCCCGTAGAAGGCCCGCTTCAGCTCCGGGCCGGGCAGGACATCACTCTTCCCACCATTCCGCTAACCATTTACTTCCGTGATCTGGATTCGCTTGCTCCGCTGGAAAGAATCATTACCGACGAAAGGGTTGCTGTAGAAGGACAAGCACGAGTGGAGTTCGATTTGAACCTGATCCAGAAGCTCCTGATGCGCCAGTGGTCTGGACACGCTGAGTTTCCCATTCAGCAGTCGATGCCGGTTCTAGTCCCCGGAGGGCCGTTTGGCAAGATAGCGGCGCTCGCGGCATTACAAGCGGCCAACGCGGCTATTGGCATGGCTAACTCCACTTTAGGATCGCTGCGCCGGTCGCAAAGCAATTGGCAGGACGAAATCGGCAAGCAATATATCCCTGCGCTTGTTCTTGCCCAGTCACGCTACTCCCTCATGACCACCGACGGTCAACGCCTCGACATGACGCTTGATGGCGTCGGTTTTCGCACTCCCAATCATCGATTCGTACTTACCAGCGAAATGCTGGTCCCGTGGAAATTTAACGCGCAGGTAGCATCCATGCTGCAGGACAAGCGCGCGACGCTTATGCCTGAGAGCATCGAACTTCTGGTCTGGCCCGGCGACGCGCACATCGAACCGGGCACCGCGCGCGCCATGACGCAGGGCGCCATCCGCATTGTTCAGGTTAAGGAATCGGACGAAACGGTAGAGGTTCCGGCTGAAAGCGGATACACAAAGGTTCGCGTTAGTAAGCGCGACACCAATAAGAATCTTTCGACGCTTGAATTCACCAATCCGCAGGACGCCGGTCCCGTTCTGGAGTTGGCGTCTAAAGACCGGATGAACAATGGCTCATGGGATCGTATCGCGCTGTTCCGCTTCACTGAAAGTTCGCGCCCAGAAGTGGTGTATCTGCCGGCTCACCGCGACGGCAATCGACTGGTGCTGGAAGGCATGATGGATGAAAGCGCATTCGGCTCTCCCATGGTTACGCCGGAAGGCGCAATCGCCATGCTGCAGGACGAGCATTCCGGCCTCTTTATGGACAAAGTCTTCTAAAGCCTTCTAACGATCCACTCCCGGGGGGACGGGTAACTTGTTCTTGATTTCGTCCGCCGCGTGCCCGAACTTGTCTTTCACCGTTTCGCGAAAGCCGGCTTTCTTAGCCGGCATCGCGAAAAGTTCGCCTTTGCCGCAATCGTTGTTACCCGCCGCCATCGGCTTGATAGTCTCCAGACTCAGATCCCTCTTGATCTTCTTCGCGTTTGCATCCTCAGCCGGTTTAAAAAACAGAACCGGCTGCGCTTTTTCAAGCGCTCGGCAACTGCCACCTTCCTTGGTAGGAATCGTAATCACATCCACGTAGTCCAAATTTCGCAGCTTGATCCGCCAGTCGTCTGCACCCTCATCGTCAATCACATAAACGTGAACCTTTGACTTCGACTTATCGGGCTTCACCGCCGCGGTTTTCGGAAGGGTGGGCGGCGTAACCGTCCCACCGCCGCCTACACTCGCTTCTCGAGCTTTCTTCTCAGTTCCGCTGTGTGGCCACTGCTTCACAACACGATAGGTACCGTAACTCGCCGCCGCCAGAACCAGCGCCAAACCAGCGCCCATGATCGCCTTGGGCGGCAGACCCAGAAACCGGCCCGGTGGCGCCACCATCACGGCCGGCGCTGAAAACTTCAAGAACTGTATGCTGATGTTGTCGCCGCCGCCCGCCTGCAGCGCCAGGTCCAGCAGCGCCTCCGCGCAGGCGCTTGGGCTCAATTCCTTCGATGTGACAACCGTCTCCATCTCTTCGGCACTCGCATAGCCCCACAGCCCGTCGGAGCAAAGCAGCAGCGCATCGCCAGGCAACAGCGGAATGTCCACAACCTCCAGATGTACGTCGGTCGATTGTCCTAAAGCTTGTGTCAGCACGCTGGCGCTTGGATGTTCGCCCGCATGAGACGCATCCACCATGCCCTGATCGATAAGCCGCTGCACCACCGAGTGATCGCGCGTAATCTGCCGCATGGAGCCGTTTCTTACCAGGTACGCACGGCTATCGCCGATGTGAGCAATGGTGGCGGTCGATCCCTTAATCAGTGCAAGCACCACCGTGGAGCTCATCTTCACCGGTGGATCCTGCGTTCGTGCACGTTCGTCCAACGCCTGGTTAATCGCCTGCGCGGTAGCTGTCAGCGCCTCGGCCACCGGGCGCGACGACTGGCCTTCTAACCCGCGCGTAAAACCGTCAACGGTGGCTTGCGCTGCTTCCGCCCCACCCTGATATCCGCCCACCCCATCGGCGACAACATACATGTCTCCGAACGGAGTGGAGGCGCGGCTGATGCGGTCCTGATTCTCAGTTCGGACGCTGCCCGGATGGCATTGCACGCCGACAGACGCTATCAATGATTGTGTTGGAGGTGTCTGAGCAGGATTCACAACTTGTTAGCGCAATCCCGAAGCAATTCTGTGCAAAAAACCTTCGTGTTAGACAATGTCGCGCTTTTTAAGGACGGCAAGTACCGTTCCCAGCAGCAAAACCAGCATACCGCCGAGGATCTCGAAAATCGTGGCGGATTTGTGCCGTACATTCTCGTCCCCAAACTGACCCGATAGTACGGTCTCGGTCAAAACGGGAACCGTAAGTGGGGTAGCGACCTTTGCCGCGTCATTGACAATGGGCGGCGCCGTCTCGTTCTCAGCCCGATCATGCGACTCCTTCATCTCTTTCAAGAAGACACCTTCAAAAGCCCAGCGCGACGGAATCACATTGGTTATCTCTTTTACCGGTGAAGGAATGCGGACGATTGGCTGAATCCCGCCTCCCAGCGCCACAATGGGCAATAGGACCAGCGGCAGCATGGCGATGGCAGCCTCTGTCGTCTCGGTAATGGACGAAATACACAGGCCTATTGACGAACCCACCATCAACGACATAAACAATAAAGCCAGCGTTTCCAGGAAATTCGCTTTCAGGTGGCACATCAACGTCACGATAGTTAACATGGTCAGGCACTGGAGGAAGCCAATCACCGCCGCCACTGCTACTTTCGAGAAGACGTAAGAAGGCAGCTTAAGGCTTACCATGCGCTCACGCTGGTATACCGTCCACTCGCCTACGATGTCGCGCGCCACATTGTTACAGCCGAACCAGAGGGCCGCAATCACCATCAGAAACTCAATACCGGCGATCTTACCGCCATATTTCTGCCACTCGGTTGGATCGGGCAAACCAGGCTCATGCAGGTGCCGAAACACCCCGCCTACCAACACCGCAAACAGCGGCGCCTGGATCAGCAAAATCGTACTCTGCACCTTGTCCCTGGTTTTCAGCAGGAAGTTGCGGTGAACTAAGGTCAGCCACTGCCCAAGCCCAAAGCCGCGTTTGGCCGACTGTCCACCCTGGCCCGCTGTTGAAAGCACTTTGCCCGAACGCTCCATCACAAACTGCTGCTTCATGCGTGACGAGTCATACGACTGAACCCAGTCGGCCGTTCCGCGCTTAGCCAGCCCGCTCAACAGCATCTCCGGACTTAGGTCTTTACCTTGCTGGCTCTTAATGGCACGGCTGCCTTCCGGATCGAAAAACTCGATCGAATCAGGGAAGGCCGGTCCAAAATAAGCCAGCGCGCCACGGCCGCCGCGATCGCGCGAAATCATAATCAGGTTGTCGAACTGCTTGAAAACATCCAGGCTGGGTTGATGGATGGTCGTGATGATCGTCTTGCCGTCTGCCGCCAGCTTCTTCAGCAGAATAACCACGTTTTCGGCATCGTAAGACGACAAACCCGAAGTGGGCTCGTCCAGGAAAATCACCGGCGTGTCGTTGATCAGTTCCAGCGCAATGTTCACGCGCTTGCGCTGGCCGCCGCTCAAAACCTTTTTCTCCGGCGAACCGATGATGGTGTCCTTCTTGTCCGAGATGCCGAGATTGTTCAGCACCTTGTCGATACGCTGATGAATTTCCGCATCGGTCAAGTCGGTGCGCAGCTTGGCGCTGAAGTACAGTGCCTCCCAAACCTTGAGCTGGGCGTGCACAATATCGTCTTGCGGCACATAGCCCAACTGCTGGCGGAATTGATCGTAAAACTGGTACAGATCGTAGCCGTTGAACAGTACTCTTCCCGATGCCGGCGGCGTGTAGCCGTTCAGCGTCTTCAGGAAGGTCGTCTTGCCTGCGCCCGCCGGCCCCATGAGAGCAATAATCTCGGACGGGAACACGGTCAACGAAACCGGATCCAGAAGCCGGTCGCCATTCGGTAAGTCGACCGTCACGCCAGCCACTTCAATGGTTACGTTTCCGTTATACTCGCGCTTGGCGATCGATCCGCCTTCCAATATCTGGAAGCGAAAACTGCCAAGGCCGACTTCATCACCCGGTTTGACCGGAACTTTCCCGCTAATGCGGGTGCCGTTAACATAGGTGCCGTTCAGCGAGCCTAAGTCCTCAACCACAATCCCCTGCGCGGTGCGCTGGAACTGCGCATGCCGCCACGAGACCATCGGAAAATCAAGCGGATACTCGCAGTTCGGATCGCGACCCAGAACCATATGGTCGCCCTGGAAGTTCACTAATTGAAAGGCGCTCTCGCCCTTGGTAATGTGCTTGCCCGCCAGCAACCGGCTGGCCGGCATCTTGTACGAACCGAAGTAAACATCGTCTGTCGGCTGCAACTCGGAACGAGTAATGCGGTTGTCTATCCGGTTCAGCGACGTACCGTTGGTGGATTGCAGATCTTCAATGACAAACGCGTTTCCAGCCCGCACGATACGTGCGTGGTTCCAGGAAATCATCGGATAATCGAGCCTTACAACACTTTCAGGATCGCGACCAATGGTCACAATCTGACGGTCCTGGGCATCTCCTCGATTAGATGATCCTCCAGACCTGGATGCCTGCCCGTCCGATGGCCACGGAAAAGCTGTTTTCTGGCCCAGCGTGACGTTATCCGTCCGGGTCAGGTAAACGGGAGAGTTGGGTGACAGCCGGTACCCGTTAACGAAAGTTCCATTAGTGGAACCTAGGTCCTCCAGTACGTAACTATCGGGATATTGCGACAGACGGCAATGCCGGCTGGAAACAGAGGCGTTATCCACACATATTTCGCACTCTGCTGCACTGCCAACAAGCCATGTTTTCAGGGGGCCGGGAGCCGGAGCGGACATATTTTTCCACCGATCTAGATTTAGCTGCGCCCGGCGCCGAGACCGCCTCGCGCATTTTCTTCAAAAGATCGTAGCACGCCTTGACCCTCCCGAGAAACGTCCCCCTTTTCTGCCCCGATGGCTGACCTCGGCCAGCAAGGGCAGGAAATAGTCATCACCCCAATCGTGAGAAGATCAGTCATACAGAGGTTCGTTCAGGAATGAAGGTCTTAAGCATGCCACGTCTCGTCATGCTCGTCATCTTCGGTTTGCTATCCGTCGGCGGTTCGCTTACTGCGCAAGAGTCTGGCAGTGCGCAGCATTCCTACGACCAAAAAATCCGCGAAACCTTCGACTTTGCCTTCGGAGCCGGCAACATCTCCCTCCCGGGCAACGCCGCAACGGAAGGCAATGCCTTCATCCCTCCGACCGCTTTTCCCACCGCCGAGTATTGCTCGCACTGCCACACCGAGTCGTATCATCAATGGCGCCAGTCTCTGCACTCAAACTCTTTCCGCGAACCTTTTTATCGAACCAGCGTCAACATACTCCGCGATACCAAGGGAATCGAGTTCACACGCCACTGCGATAGCTGCCACAACCCGATCGGTGTGGTCTCCGGCGCCTTAACCAAGGACGCGCAAGTGGACCGCAGTTTTGATCGTGACGGCGTTACCTGCATGACCTGCCACTCCATCCAAAGGGTTCAACCCACGGTAGGCAACGGCAGCTATCTGATGGGTTTGCCTGCCGTAATGGTGGACGAAAAAGGCAACCGCGTACCCGGTCTGGTACCCGACGCCGAGATTCTTGCGCACCCTGAGCGCCATTCAAAGGCCGTCATGCAGGACTTTTACCGCACATCCGAATTCTGTTCTGCATGCCACAAAGCTAACCTGCCGAGTCAGTTAAACGACTATAAGTGGATTCGCGCCTTTACTGCCTACGATGAGTGGCAGAATTCAAAATTCTCAAAGCGCAATCCACTGACCTTTTATTCAGCCGATCTGCGTGTCTGCCAGAACTGCCACATGATGCGCGTGGTTCCGACCGAACGCGAAGACGGGGCCAAGCGCGGGACCTTTGTTTCTCATCGCTGGCTGGCCGGCAACACGGCCGTGCCCTTCTACTATGGCTTTGATCAACAACTGGAGAAGACCAAAGAATTCTTGAAATCGGGAATGTACATGAACGTCGACTTCTTCGGCATTCGGAAACCGAAAGAAGATGAAGTGTTTGCACCCCTCGGTTCAACGCCTTTCACGCTCGCCGCCGGTGAAACCATCGAGACCATGGTGGTCATTCAGAACAAGAACATCGGCCACTCACTCATTCCCGAAGTTCGTGATTTATATGAAGCCTGGGTTGAGTTTGAAGTGAAGGATTCGTCGGGCAAGGAGATCTATCACAGCGGATTTCTAAACCCCAATGGGTCCATAGATGAGCGGGCGCATAGTTTTACGAATCGTCCCGTCGATGCGGCGGGAGAGTTCACCGACAACCACAAAGTGTGGCAGATCCATTCGGTTGCCTACGACAACACCATTCAATCAGGCCGATCTTCCCTTGTTCGCTACCAGTTCCGTATTCCCCCGGACGCCAAGGGGCCGCTGACTTTTTCAGCGCGAGTTAATTACAGGCACTTCCGGCAGAGTTATCTTAATAACGTCCTGGGGCCGGATCATCCAGCGTATCCAGTTGTCGAACTTGGTGAGCGAACCCGCATGTTCTACCTCGGCACGAACCTGCCGGGAGTTCAAGATGCGCGCGACAACCCGGATTGGATGCGCTGGAACAATTTGGGCATCTCTTATCTCGATCAACTTCAGTATTCGCAGGCGCTGGCCGCTTTCAATCACGTGGTTAGCCTGCGTCCCGATTACGCCGATGGATACATCAATGTCGCGTTGACCCAGCTTCAATGGGAAAAATATACGGAAGCGCGTCCTTATCTGGAAAAGGCTCTTGCGCTTAGTCCGAACAATGCTAGAGCTCTATATTACTTAGGCTTGGTGGAGCGGCGCTCCGGCAATCCACAGGAGGAGATTGCCGATCTCAAGAAAGTTGTCGAGCTGTATCCTATGTCCATCGATGCCCGTCGCGAACTTGGAATCTCCTACTATCAGGGCCATCAATATGAGGAAGCGCGCGCACAATTTGAAGCCTTGCAAGGCATTGATCCGGACGACCTGGCTGCGCATTACAACCTGGCTGTGCTCTATCGGCGCATGGGCATGAAACAGAAGGCGGCTGAGCAGGCTGCGATGTTCGCAACCAAGCAGGTTGATCCCTCTTCCCCAACCTACTCCTTGGACTTTTTGCGCAAGCATCCGGAAATTTCTATTGAGAGCTCCCCGTGGCACGTTCATCAGCAGTTACCTCCCTCTCCCGCTGGTGCGATTGCTCAGGTCCACTAGAACAACAGGAGATTGTGACCGTGACTCGTAATCGCCGCCGTTTTATTCGCTCGTTAAGCCGCACTGCGCTGGTGCTGCCGTTTGCCGATGTGCTGGCGCTGGCCTCGCCCACACAGCAGAGTAAATTGCCTGGGCCGATTGAGCGGAACTATGACGCCAAGCCCATGCCGGCGCCGAAAGGTCCGAAGTCTCCTATTGAAGGGACGCCACTTGGCATCAGTTTTGTCGATGTCGTCAAGGAAGCGGGCCTCGCAGTAAAAACCATTTACGGCGGTGAAGGTCACAACAAGTATCTGCTGGAAACAACCGGCTGTGGACTGGCCTTTTACGACTACGACAACGACGGCTGGATTGACCTGTTTTTAGTGAACGGCTGGAGGCTGGAAGGTTTTCCCGCCGGACAGGAGCCACGCTGCCATTTGTTTAAGAACAATCGCGACGGCACCTTCACCGACGTCACGAAGGGCTCCGGTTTAGAGCACCGCACCGGTTGGGGGCAAGCCTGTTGCGTGGGCGATTACAACAACGACGGCCACGACGACCTGTTTGTCACTTACTACGGGCAGAATGCGCTCTATCGCAATAACGGCGACGGCACGTTTACCGACATCACAGAAAAGGCCGGTTTGTCGCAGTCCGGTCCCAAAACCCGCTGGAATACCGGTTGCACCTTCGTGGATTACGACAGGGATGGCCATCTCGATCTCTTTGTAGCCAATTACGTAGACTTGGATTTAAAAACCGCGCCGCCGCCGGAAGCTGGTCCCTGCACTTACAAAGGCCTGCTGGTGGCATGCGGGCCGCCGGGTTTGGCCGGGGGAAAAAATATTCTCTATCACAACAATGGAGATGGAACCTTCACTGACGTCAGCGCGAAATCCGGGATTCTCAACACCACGGGCACTTACGGTTTGAGTGTTGCGGCATCCGACCTGGACAACGACGGCTGGCCCGATATCTACGT
>PLRJ01000059.1 GCA_003163855.1 Bryobacterales bacterium
TGGTGGCCATCGCACCCGCCGGCATTCCCCGCATCACGCAGATTGGCATCAACGGACCGGTCCTGCTTTTTGCGCTGCTGGTTTCGCTGTTCACCGGGCTGCTCTTCGGCTCGTTACCGGTGCTGAAATACGCGGGCACCCGCTTGAACGCCAGTATGCGCGAAGGCGGCCGTACGCTTAGCCAAAGCCGGGAGCGGCATCGCGCCAGCAGTTTGCTGGTTGTCGTGCAAGTGGCGCTGGCCCTGGTGTTGCTCATCTCGTCTGGCCTGATGATCCGTACCTTTCTGGCGATGACGCAGGTACAGCCCGGCTTTACCCATCCCGAACAGATACAGAGCTTTTCGATTTTCGTTCCAGAAGGACAGATAGCGGAGCCCATTAAGGTTCTAGCGCTCGAAGACGATCTCGCCGCCAGTATCAGATCCATTCCGGGAGTCTCGTCCGTGGCCATGACAACCGCTATTCCAATGGGATTTAACTCAAGCACAGATCTTATGTTCGCGCGCGATCGCACTTATGCCGAAGGGCAGATTCCGCCACTGCGCCGCTTTGTTCATGTATCGCCAGGCCTGAATCAGACCCTGGGCAACCCTTTCATTGGCGGACGTGACTTCACTCCCAGTGAAGTTCAAAACCACGCTCCGCTGGTCCTTATCTCCGAAAATTTTGCACGCGAATACTGGGGCAGCGTGGCCGCCGCTCTGCATAAGCAAGTCCGCGAGAGCGCTACCGACGATTGGCGCGAAATCATCGGCGTGGTCGGAGACATTCACATGGACGGGCTCGACAAACCTGCCCCCACCGTCGTCTACTACCCCCTGCTGGCAACCAACTTCGAGGGGAATAAAGTGGACGTTGAAAGAGGCGTCACTTATGTGGTGCATAGTTCCCGCGCCGGTTCGGAAAGCCTTTTGAACGAAATCAGGAAGCGAGTCTGGTCCATCAACCCAAACCTGCCGCTCGCGCGCGTTCGAACGCTGAACGACCTCTATCGAAAGTCGATGGCGCGCACATCTTTTACTCTCGTCCTGCTGATCATCGCAGCCGCCATGGCCCTGCTGCTCGGCGCTATCGGCATTTATGGAGTTATCGCCTATTCCGTTTCCCAGCGCACGCGCGAGATCGGAATACGCATGGCGCTGGGCGCAGCACGCGGCGAAGTAACGGTTATGTTTGTGCGCCGGGGCTTGTCGCTCGCCGGTGTTGGAGCGGCCTTCGGATTAGTATCAGCCTTCGTCGTGACCAGGCTGCTATCTACCTTGCTCTTCAACGTCAGCCCGGCCGATCCGCTCACCTATGGCAGCATGTTGGTCGTGCTGCTGGTCATCGCGGTGTTGGCCAGCTATCTTCCATCACGCCGCGCGGCGGCTATCGATCCGTCGCTGGCCCTGCGCATGGACTAAAGCACGCCGAATAGTACAATCGACGGCGTGAACGAATCCAACCATGACGAATCCCGCTATCCAGTCGGACGCTTCGAGGCGCCTCTGCCTATCAGCGCGGCCCAGCGCGCAGCCTGGATTGCAGAAGTTCGCGAACTCCCGGCTCAATTGACGACGGCGGTGCATGGTCTGAACAACACTCAACTTGATACTCCCTATCGCGAACACGGCTGGACAGTCCGACAGGTAGTCCATCACGTTGCCGACAGCCACATGAACAGCTACATACGTTTCCGCTGGGCGCTCACCGAGGACAATCCACCCATTAAGACTTATGAACAGGGCATGTGGGCGGGTCTGCCCGATGCTTGCGCTGCCCCGGTGGCAATTTCGCTCACGCTGCTGGCAGCCCTCCATACCCGCTGGATTTTGCTGCTGACTGCCATGACCGAAGCTGATTTCGCCCGCACGTTGCAGCATCCAGAACTGGGCGAACTGAAGCTGGATTGGATGCTGGGTCTTTATGCCTGGCATGGCCGCCATCACACCGCCCATATACAGGGTTTACGCAGCCGCAACAACTGGTGAACGCGCGAACTTACACCTAAGAGAAGTCGATGACGACTTTGATGTCGTCGGGATGCCGTGTCAGAGCGTTTTGCCAATTGGAAAGCGGCTCGCGGCGCGAAATCAGCCCCGATAACCACTTCAAGTCAGCCTTCATTAACGACTGCTCGGCCATTTCCCAGTGCGACCGATTGGCGTTCACGGTACCGAACATCACTGTATTGCCCAACACCATCGCCCGATTCACCGTTCCCACATCAACCGGCTCTGTTTGGCCGTGCGTAGAAACACCCGCCAGGCATAAGATCCCCGCGCTATCGAGTTGCGAGAGCGACTGCACAATAACCGACGGCACTCCCGTGCATTCCAGAATGACGTCTGGCTTTAATCCCACATCCTTCACTTCACCGCTGTGATACGTGCCGCCCAGAGCCTTTACCAACTCCGGCTTAGGACCATCCACCACACGATCGAGCACATGCACCTCAAGTCCGCGTTGCATGCCCATCAACGCAGCCAGCAGGCCGATGGGTCCAGCGCCGGTAACAAGAACCGTACGCGGTTCCCATTTGGCGCGTTCACCAATGCGGGCTATGTGGTCCCAGGCCTTTGCCAGCACGCTGGCAGGCTCGGTAAGCACGCCGACCGAGCGCAGGCGCGGATCGATCTTAATCGCGTAGTCGGGCTCAATTCTCCAGTATTCAGAACCGAAACCGTTGCGTTCTTTAATGCCGCGCTCGGTGTATTTCCCATTGCGGCACATATCCCATTCGCCCACGGCGCACGCCAGACAAGGTACCGGGTCCGGACGGCGTACGATGCCCACCACCAGATCGCCTTTTTTCAAGTCACCGCCCTCGGGAGCCTCAACCACCTCACCGAACGATTCATGCCCAAGCACCAGATCGTCGCTGCCTGGGGGTGCCCATCCGTAATCGCCCGAGATAAGTTCGAAATCGGTGCCACAAATACCTAGTTCAAATGCGCGCACAAGCACGCTCCCGTACGAGGCAGCAGGAGCGGGGACGTCCTTTACCGTGGCTGAATTAGCCACACCCGGAGTGATAGTTAGGGCTTTCATGTTTTAAGATGCGGGAATTAGAAGCTCGTTATCACGGGCTTTGAAACCACTATAGCGTTGCGGGTCTTTCTCCTACACTGGTCTAAAACGTTCCAGCTTCAGCCATGAAAGGTAAAGTCATCTTGAATCACTCATTCCGCCGCGCCAGGGCGCTCTTTATTCTCCTGCCCACGCTTCTCAGCGCCCAATGGCAGCGCGATCCCAAACAGCCAGTGGATGAAGCTTACACAAAGCTGATTGAGAAATACACCACCGCAGCCGCTTTGAATTCGCCTCTTACTAATTACCTTCCCGCCTCCGCCACAGTTCCCACCCCAGTAAAGGTGCTGGGTGACATAGCCGGCGCTCCGGACATGCTGCCCTACGCCGAAGATGTTTACCGCTACTTCCGTCTGCTCGCCGCCGCCAGCCCGCGCGTCAAGGTTTTCACCATCGGCCATACCGAGGAAGGCCGTGAGATGATCGCCGTCGCCATTGCGGAACCGGCGCTATTGAATCAGGCGCAGCAAAACGGCGCGCGTCTGGCGCAGTTGGCTGATCCCAGAAGCATTCAACTCGACGACGCGAAGGCGCAGGTTCTGGTGAATCAGTCGTTTCCGGTTTACTACATCACCGGAACCATTCATTCACCCGAAACCGGCGCTCCAACGGCGCTGATGGAACTCGCTTACCGTCTTGCGGTTGACGATGCCCCTTATATCCAGCACATCCGCTCGCACATGATCACGCTCATCACTCCCATTGTCGAAGTGGACGGTCGCGACCGCATGGTCGATATCTACAAATGGCACAAAGCGCATCCCGGCGAGAACTGGCCGCGCCTTCTCTACTGGGGCCGCTATGTCGCGCACGACAACAATCGCGATGCCATGGCCATGACGCTCCAGCTAACGCGCAACGTGCTGAACACCTACCTCGATTGGCACGCGCAAGTCCTGCACGACCTGCATGAATCGGTCCCCTTTCTCTACGACAACACCGTCGGCGACGGGCCTTATAACTCGTGGATCGATCCCATACTCACCGGCGAATGGTCGATGCTCGCCTACGACAACATGGCTTCCATGCAGGCCTTCGGCATGCCAGGCGCCTTCACGCACGGCAACTTCGACACCTGGAGTCCGGGCTACCTGATGTTTCTCGCCACCATGCACAACGGCATCAGCCGGCTGTATGAAACCTTCGGCAACGGCGGCGCCGACACCGAGAAGCGCCAGCTTTCGCCCGACCAATACGCGCGCACCTGGTACCGGCCGAATCCTCCTTATCCAACCGTTTTGTGGTCCCAGCGCGACAACAACAACTATGAACAGACCGCCCTGCTCACCACTCTTTCCTATTTCGCGCACAACACCAGCCTGTTCTTGAACAACTTCTATTTGAAGAGCAAACGTTCCATCCAGAAACCTGAAAATGCCGGACCCGCCGCCTACATTCTGGCCGCCGATGAGCACGCCTGGAACCGTCAAATGCAGTTGCTGAAGGTGATGGCGCTGCAGCATGTCGAAATTCACCGCTTAACGCAAGCCGCCACCGTCGCGCTGCCCGCCGCGAAGAAGGAGCCTGCCGATGAAAAGCCGGCTAAACCAGCAGCAACGTCACAAACTTTTCCCGCTGGAAGTTTTGTCATTCGCATGGATCAGCCTTTCTCGCGCGCGGCCGACGCCTTGCTCGACCGCCAGTTCTGGTCACCGGACGATCCGCAAAAAACGCCCTATGACGACACCGGCTGGTCTTTCGGCGATCTGTTCAACGCCAAGGCAGTGAGAGTGATTAATCGCGCCATTCTCTCCGCTCCTATGCAAGCTTTTACTGACCTCAGCCACCTCACCGAAACCGAGTGCGGCGAGGGACCCGTCTTCGCCGTGAATAACTCCGCGCAGACAAGCCTTGCTTCACTCATCTACGCACTCAAGGACTCAGCTACTGTTTCCATAACCGAGGAGAGCTTCGAAACGACGAACCATAAGTTCGCCGCCGGATCGCTTCTCATCAGCCGCATCCAGGCTTCTACTTTGCAGCCATTACTCAGCAAGTTCGATCTCGCCGCCGTCAGCCTCGCTGCCGCGCCCGCAGTTCACGTTCATCCCGCCGCCGCTCCGCGCATTGCTTTTCTGCACACGTGGCTCTACACCCAGACGGAAGGCTGGTGGCGCATGGCGTTCGATGATTTGCATGTTCCTTTTACCTATATCAATACCCAGACGGTAGCTAAGGACTCCGACCTGCGCGCCCAATACGACGTCATCGTTTTCGCGCCCGTGGCTCGCACGTCGTCCCAGCAGATCATCAACGGCCTGCCGATGTGGGGCAACGCCATTCCCTGGCAAACCAGCACGCTCACTCCTAACATCGGCAAGCTGGATTCAACGGAAGACATGCGTCCTGGGCTGGGCGAAGCGGGCCTCGCGCATCTGAAAGAATTCGTGCAGCAGGGCGGGCTGCTGATCACTTCCGAAGACACCGCCGAGTTCGCTATTGAAGAAGGCATGGCGCCCGGCGTCTTCATCGCGCCGCGCCGCACCATGAAAGTAGTCGGCAGCGTTCTGAACTCCGTCATTGTGGACGCCAAGAATCCTGTCGCTTATGGCTACGATGCTGCTGTCGCCCTGTATAGCGCCGACGGACTCGCCTTCACCGTCAGCAACCTCACCGTGAACCGCAACATCCTGACAGCCAAGGAATACAAACGTCCCACTGGCCGCGGCGGTCCGGACGAAACAGACACGCCAGAAGGCCGGCCGATGCAAGATGCGCCCGCGCTACCGGCTCCGAAAACTTGGCAGGCCACGCCGCTCAATGAGGAGCAGGCGCGCAACAATCCGTTTCTCATCCCGGCTGAATACCGCCCGCAAGTCATCGTTCGCNNGTCCGGCTTATTGGAAAACGGCGACCCGGTCGCCGAGCACCCCGCCGTGGTGAAGGCTCGCTTCGGCAAAGGCAGCGTGTTGTTGTTCGCCAACAATCCTGTCTACCGCGGCGAGACCATCGGCTCCTATGCGCTTGTCTTTAACGCGATTATGAACTTCGGCAATCTCAAATAAGGCCGCTAGTTCATCTTCAGCGCCGACTTCAAAAACACAAACCGGTCCACCCACTCATCAATCTGCTTCGACGTCGGTTTCCCCGCCCCGTGGCCTGCGCGAACCTCTACCCGCAGCAAAATCGGCGCCGGCCCTTCCTGCGCCTGCTGCAAAGTCGCGGCATACTTCAAGCTATGTCCCGGCATCACGCGGTCGTCATGGTCCGACGTGGTTATCAGTGTGGCCGGATATTGCGTTCCCTGCTTTATGGTGTGCAGCGGCGAGTATTTCTTAATAACCGCGAAGTCCTCGGCATTATCAGGCGAGCCATACTCCT
>PLRJ01000211.1 GCA_003163855.1 Bryobacterales bacterium
CCTTACGTCGGCACCAACTACAGCTCTCGCAACATTTATTGGATGGACAGCCATCTGCATCCCGGCTACGCCATGAACTGGAACGCCAGCCTTCAATATCAGTTGAACACCAACAACATCCTTAAGTTCACCTATCAGGGGTCCGCCGGTGTTGACCTGGTGGAAAGCTGGAACGTGAACGTTTTTCCCACCAGCTTTGGCGCCAACAATCCAGCCTTGCGAGCCGCCGCCTTCGCCGCGCCGCAAAACTATCTGCCCTACCCGCAATTTGGCGCCATCAACTACATGTCCAACACCGGCCACTCCAGTTATCACTCCGGAACCGTTCAGTTCCAGAAGCGCTATTCGCAGGGCTTGGTGGTGGACTCCTATTACACTTACTCCAAGGCGCTTGACGATTGCGACAACGACTACGGCACTTGCACCGGCGTAGCGCCAGTCGAGGACCGCAACCTCAACAAGGGCCGCGCCGGCTACGACCGCACACACGTCTTCGTTACCAGCTTCACTTACGAACTGCCGATGGGTAAAGGCCGCCACTTCGTCAACCACAACAAGTTCCTCGATTACCTGGTCGGCGGTTACGAACTGGCCTGGATTCAAAGCGTGGAATCTGGCAATCCATTTGGGTTCACCTTTGCCAACAGTCCTTACAACTACTACCCAACGTCCATCGGCAACCAGGTTCCCAACCTAACCTGCAACAACATCACCATGTCCCAGTTCGGGTTGGGCAACGCCATCGGCGGAAACCGCTTCAATCAGGCTTTAGAAAATCCCGTATTGCCTGTCAGTTGTTTCGCGGTTCCGGCCGCGTTCACGCCCGGCAATGCTGGCAGGAACATCGTAACCGGCCCTGGCATTCTCTACACGCAGTTTTCCGCGAAGAAGAATTTTGCCCTCACGGAAAAACTGAACTTACAGTTCCGCTTCGATTTCCAGAACCCATTCCACAACTACGGCTTCAACAACCCCAGCAACACCTTCGACTACAAGAATCCTCAGTTGTTCGGCAAGATCACCGGCGATCAAACCACGGCTTCCTTCGACGGCCAGCCGCTAATGAATCTGATGTTGAAACTTAGTTTTTAAAACCCCGTCAGCATCCACACGTTCGAGTTGACCCCGTCGCCCAATATCGCCAGGTAACGGCCGTCGGGCGAGGGGATGGCCCAGACAAAGCCAGTCCCTTCGCCCCCATATTGCCGCAACACCTGAGCGTTACCGTTCAAATCCACATACGCCAATGTCCGCACCTGCGGCGAAGTGAATCCGCAATAAAAACCCTTGCCGTTCGCCGCCCAGTCGATGGCCGAAATATTCGTCCATCCCTTCACCGTTACCTCGCTGTCGCTTCCTCCCGTTAACGAAAGTAAGTGAATGTGCGTCTCGTTATTTCCGTTTTTTCCCACAGCGAACGTCGCGCCGTCGGGAGACAGATCGTTCGGCGGCATCTTCAACCCGGGATCGCCATCGATAGTCCTCAGCACCTTTCCGCGCCCGTTGAAAGCGTCGAACGCGGTGAGAGTAAACTTTCCCTTTTGCGTATCGCTGCGCTCCACTATCACGCAGCCCCCGGGCGCCCGCGCGCACTGGAAATTCTGTGGGTTCGGAGCTTCCATCACTAACGAGGCCGCGCCACCATTCACTGGAATGCGCTTCACCGCGGTTCCATTCGACGGCGAGTCCTCGAAGTAAAGAATAGAAGCGCCATCGGGACTCATTCGCGCCGTGTACGTCGATTCATTTCCCGTAACTAACGGCTGCGGCGCTTCCAGATGCAGCCCCTGCTTAAAGATCACAGACTTGCCGTTGTGAACCAGGCCCAGCAGCACCTGCTTGCTATCTGCCGTCCACGCCGAAGGAGCACTGCCCGTATCGTCGTTATTCAGCCGCTGCGGCGGGTTTATGCGCGTGCCTCCCGCTGTCAACTCTGCCAGTTCGCTCAGCCCCTGCCGCGCCTTCTTAAGAAACGCCAGATGCTTGCCGTCAGCGCTCGCGCTTAGCGCTTGAATAAACGCGTTCCATGCTGTTATCCGCTCCGGCTTTCCCTTCGCCTTTCCCGTCCCCTCGTCGATCCTGGCCTCCCAAAGGCCATTGGTCGCGGGTGAGTCGCCGCGCGAGTATACTATTCGTCCCCCTGGCAGCCAGCTAAAGTCAATCAGCCAATGACTGGGGTCGGCGGCTACCGAAACCGTACAGTCGCTTCCTTGCAAGTCGCAGCTTTCAATCGAAATCAGGTCCACCGGCTTCGCCGAACGCTTCAGAATAAAGCCGAGCCGTCCTCCTTTCGGCGACCAGTGCACGTTGGAAATCCTCGTATGCGCCGCGGCTGCGATAGCTCTCCGGGCATTACCTCCCTGGCTGTCCACCACCCATATCTCATGCGTGTCCTCACCGGGCATCTGCGGCGCACTGTACGCAATTTTCGATCCGTCTGGCGAAACTTCCCACCCCCACGCCTGGTCCCGAATCTGGTGCGGCGAATCGCCCACCACCGACAAGGTCCACAAGCTCTTGGGGCCGCCGGCAAAGGCGCTGGTTAGATTCGCCAGAATCCTGGTTCCATCCGGAAACCACGAGGCAACCTCCCAGTAAGCGTTGGCCGGCGCTCCCTCGGGCTTGGGAATAAGCCTTTCTTCGCTTGTCGCCAAAAGTTTCAGATGTATGCCCGCCGGATCGGCGAAGGCCAGGTATTTGCCGTCAGCCGACAGAGCGAAGCTCATCACCGGGCTTTCGCCGGAATTAAAAGTCAAACTTGCCTGCGTCAACTCGGCCGGAGGGGTGCCACGGCGCTGTAGCATCATAGCTACAAGCGCGGCCGCCACCAACAGGACCACTGCTCCCATCGCTATCAGCACTGCCTTGTACCGCTTCAGCAGACTAACGGCAAGAAACGAATCGGAGGTTGCATTCGCCAGTGAGCTGTTTGCTCCCGATCCAAGAATCACCGTCGAACGCAACTCGCGCGAACCGGAACCAAGGTCGCGCTTCAGACGTTTCAAGTCCGTCTTCATCTCCGAAGCATGCTGGTACCGCAGGTCTCGATCCTTCTCCAGCGCTTTTTGGATGATCCGTTCCAACTCCGCAGGCACCTCGGGATTTAAACGGCTCGGCTCGGCCGGAACCTTATTTAGGATGGCGTCGAAAACGTTGGCCGTAGTCGAACCCGCCGCTGCCTGCCGCCCCACAGCCATTTCGTAAAGCACCGCCCCAAAGCTGAACAGATCCGTCCGCGTGTCCAGTCTTTCACCGCGCGCTTGCTCCGGCGACATATACGCGATCGTCCCTACCGTCATGCCGGTGCCGGTTAACGGATCGGATTCTATCGTCGCGGTGGGCAAGTCCGCAGCCGCTATTTCCTGCACCGGATCCTGAAGCTTCGCCAGCCCGAAATCCAGAATCTTGGCGACTCCCGCGCTGGTCACGAAGATGTTGGCTGGCTTCATATCGCGATGAATAATGCCCTTGGAGTGTGCCGCATCCAGACCATCCGCTATCTGAATAGCCAGTTCCATCGCCTGCTCTATCTTCAGTGGCTTTCCCTCAAGCAAGTGCTTAAGAGTCTTCCCCTCCAGAAACTCCATCACGATAATCGGCTTGCCGTCGCACTCGTCAACGTCGTAGATCGTGCAGATGTTTGGGTGATTCAGCGCCGACGCCGACTGCGCTTCTCTTTTAAAGCGCTCAACCGCGCCGTGATGGCTCTCTATATCCTCAGATAGAAACTTCAACGCCACTTTGCGCCGCAGCTTCAGATCCTCAGCCTTATAAACGATGCCCATGCCGCCGCCTCCAAGTTTTTGGAGGACCCGATAGTGTGAAATCTCTTGACCGAATGCCAGCATGGCCTCACAACCGTGAGTGGCATCAGTTTACCGCAAGAGCCCAGGCGCCTCAATAATCGCGGTACTGCTACCAAAGTCAGCCCGCCGGTGCAGGCGCCAGCTTCTGCACCGCTGGATCGTCACTCCCCAGCCAGTCCGGATGATGCGCCGTGCCATCGAAGTGCGCCGAAACTTTAAACAACTCGTACTTCCCCGTCACCGCCACCGTTTCCGTTCTCTTTATAAGCGCCGCAAACTGTTCTTCCTCCAGCGGCTTGAAAGTCTTGGCCGCCTGAAACGCCTGCTCCAGGATCTCCGGTTTGTCGATACCGGTAATCACAACATTCGTAGGCAGATTCAAAGCATAATGCAGGCAATCAATCGGGTTCTGAATGGTTCCGCTTTTTAAAATGATGCCGTCGCCCCCGCAAAACGGCTTCATCGTCTGGATCGCAAGCCTTTGTTCCACCAGTTTCGGCATCACCAGTTGCGCAAAACTGCGGAAATGCGCGTCCATCAGGTTCGAGGGCATCAGCACCGCATCGAACTTAAAGCCATTCTTGGCCGCCACCTCGAGCATGTACAGGTGCACATGCGGATCTTTATGACCGGTAAATCCGATGAACCGGATCTTCCCCGCCTTCTTAGCCGCCAGTGCCGCCTCCAGCGCCCCGCCCTCCCGGAAAATCCGGTCCGGATCGTCAAAGCGCAGGATCTCATGAAACTGCAGCAGGTCGATATGGTCGGTCTTTAAACGCTTCAACGAGTCGTTGATCTGGTCGGTGGCATTGTCCTTATTCCGCCCATCGATTTTGGTCATCAAAAAGACCTTGTTCCGATACCCGCCCTGTGCCAGAGCGTCGCCCATCCAAACCTCGCTCCGCCCCTCGTTATAGTCCCAGCAATTGTCCATGAACGTGATGCCGCGGTCAATCGCCTGGTGAATCAGCCGTGTCGATTCGGCTTGTGTCAGCGACGGCTTCGCAATGTGCGATCCACCCATCCCAATCGCTGAAACCGTCTCACCCGTCTGCCCGAACTGGCGGTACAGCATTTCGCCGCGCAACTCGCCCGGCTCCGTAACTCGCGGAATCTGCGAAACCGAGTCGCTTCCTTTCACTGCGGGCGTGGCCGATTGCTGGGCCCAAACTTTAGGCGCGGTCGCGCTCGTACTAGCGCCTATAGCTGCCGAAGTCAAGGCCGCCCGGCGGAAAAACTCTCTTCTATCCATGCACCGATAGACTCCGCCTGCAACGAAATCAAGTCACTGTGGATTTAACCGTGCAACGCCTTCCGCTATCCTAACGCCATGCCGAACAAGCTGGCTCTTGCCGCGTTCCTCTGCGCCCTGACCCTCCACGCCGCCGCCCCCACCCCAGCCGACCTCATCATCACCCACGCCTATCTCGTCACCATGAACACCTCCAAGGAACTGATTCCCGACGGAGCCATCATCATAAAATCCGGCCACATCCTCGCCCTCGGACCCTCCGCCCTCGCCGCCAGCTACACCGCCCCCCGCACCATCGACGCTGCCGGCGACATCCTCATGCCCGGCATGATCAACACCCATACCCACGCCGCCATGACCGTTTTCCGAGGTCTCGGAGACGACGTCCCCGACCGCCTCCAACGCTTCATCTTTCCCCTTGAACACAAGTTCGTAGACCGCGAAGTCGTCTACTGGGGCTCCCTCTGGGGAATGATCGAGATGGTCCAGGGCGGCGTTACGACGATGGCCGATATGTACTACTTCGAAGACGAAGTCGCACGCGGAGCCCAGAAAATCGGTATGCGCGGCATTCTCGGAGAGACGGTGCTAAACGCCCCCGCCCCCGACGCCAAAGAACCTTACGGCGGCATCGCCTACGCCGCCAAGTTCATCCAGGACTTTCAAAACGACCCGCTCATCACCCCCGCCTTCGCGCCCCACGCCCCCTACACAGTCGATGCCGAGCATCTCAAGATCATCCAACACCAGGCCGACACTTTGAACGTGCCAATCCTCATGCACGTCGCCGAGATGCCCTACGAAGTGACCGACATCCGCAAGCAATACGACAAAACTCCGATAGAATACCTGGACTCTCTCGGACTACTGACCAAGCGGCTCCTCGCCGCTCACTGCATCTTCGTGACTGACTCGGACATCGCTCTCATGAAAGCACGCGACATCGGCGTCGCCCACAATATGGAGTCCAACATCAAGTCCGCCAAAGGCGTAGCCCCAGCCGTAAAGATGTTCAACGATAGACTCCGAATCGGCCTCGGCACCGATGGACCAATGAGTGGCAATACCCTCGACATCATCAATCAGTTAGGCTACGTAGCCAAAGTGCAGAAGCTAGCCAACAAAGATCGCAACGTCATGCCCGCCATCAACGTGGTCGAAATGGCAACCATGGGAGGCGCCCGAGCGCTTCATATGGAAGACCGCCTCGGCTCCCTCGAACCCAATAAACTAGCCGACCTCGTGATCCTCGATCACAACGCGACCACCATGACACCCCTATACGACATCTACTCAACCCTCGTCTACGCCGCAACCGCGCAAAACGTGCGCACTACCATCATCCAAGGCCGCATAGTCATGGAAGACCGAGTGATCAAGACAGTGGATATAGCCAAGGTTCAGAACCACATGCGCGAACTGAGCCAAAAGATCTCCGCCACTGTTACGAAGTAACGCGGAAAACCGGGACTGACTGGTTTTTGCCGTCATCAGGACTCCCCAAACCTGGAAAAGGTGAACGGCAAAAACCGAGTCTGTACCGGCTTTCCACCGTTCGATACCTCTTTCCCCTGGAATCTTCAAGCCGCACCGGCTCATCGCAAACAGCCCGCAAGATTCTAAGTTTCTGGACGCTCTGGCGAAATGCGAGCCTCAACTGTCAACGGCTTACAAACTACGCATCACTGCAATATTTTAGAGGCACGGGCGAGGAGAAATCATGATCGGCAAACGCCTAAAGCTCGACGTATACAAGGTTCTGCTGATACTTTACATTCTGGTCGCACGTGATCATCAATTCAAAACCAGCAGCCTCCGCAAAATCAAGAAGCTCACCGTTGCTCATCCTGGTCCATCCAAGCATTCCGCAAGTTGAGACGGTATGTCCAACCAGCAACTTGGCGAGCGGCGCCGGTGCGCTGTGATCAAGAATAATCTTCACGCGGCAAAGGGCCGCTCAAGATATCCTTTGTCGATCGCATATATCAGGATGGTCCGGATCTGCTCTTGCGTGACACCCGGAAAGATCTCGTCAGCGATCTCACTAACGCTAAAGCCGCTCTCATAATTTTCGAGAATCGCTTCGGGCGTAATCCTCATTCCGTCTATGTTCGGCGCGCCGCCCAGTTTGCCTGGTTCACGCCGAATGAGCGGGCAACCGGACCAGTCAAGTATCGTTGGGCGTTGCGCCTTCGGCATACAACCAGATTACTAAGAGGGTGTAAAACAAAATGTG
>PLRJ01000074.1 GCA_003163855.1 Bryobacterales bacterium
CCGCGAAGCGGTTTAGTTCACCGCTGGTGTCCGGTCTTTCAGGACAGCCTCCAAAGCCGGACTTCGCCTGTATGTGGATTCCCCTTATCTTCAAGCAACTAAATAAGTTAGCTTGTCAGCCCTCATACCGTGTCGAGATTTCTAATCGCAGGAAATTTCAACGGCGTTTGGTCAAGATGATGCACTCTGAGAAGTCTGACGGGACTTGTTGGCCGGGCGCTCAAACACCATTCCTTCGAGGACAATGGTGATTGAGTGGTGATAACGAGCCTAAAATAATTAGGAACTTTACTATTTACCCCTGAATCGAACGGAATGTGCTGTCGGACGTCCGCGAGAATTATTATCACGAAGGAATTCGCGAAACGGGTCCAAAATACGCGGGATTCGACCTGGCCACGGCTGAAACCACCATTGGTCTCTCGCTGACTTACGACCTGCTGCAGCAGTGCCAGGCGCGCTACATGCTGGAGTTTGGGTTATCCAAATCAGCGGTCAATATCCTGCTGGCTTTGCAGCGCGGACCGGCTGAGGGCATGCTGCTGCACGATCTGGGCGAGTTACTGCTGGTGAGCCGGGCGAATATAACCGGGTTGATCGATCATCTGGAAGAGAAGGGCTATGTAACCCGGGTGGTGGATGAGAGTGACCGCCGCGGCCGTTTCGCGCGCATCACGGTGAAGGCTGAAGCCTTCCTGGAGGAGTTTATGCCGGTTCACAACTATACTTGCGTTGAACTGCTGCGGGGCCTTTCGAGCGTAGAGAAGAATGAATTGGCGGCACTGCTGCGGAAGGTGCGGGACAGCATACGGGCGCACGCGGAAGTTTGCGAACGGCCTAGCGCGGCAAAAAGAGGACAATAGTTAGCACGACCGTTAAGGACAGATAAAGATGGCAAACGTTCAAGAAAACCAGGACACGCAAGAAGCGGAAGCACCGGCAGGCCAGCGTGGCGGCAGCCAGGGAAAGAGCGATAGCGAGAGCCAGAAAAAAGCTCCGGATCCACAGCGGAAGCGGACCATCCGCTTTGTTCTGCTGGCGCTGCTGGTGGTGGCGTTAATTGTCGCCATACCCATTTATGCGTATTATTCGGTGCGTGAGAACACGGACGATGCGGAGGTGGACGGCCACGTCATTCCTATCAGCCCGCGCGTCAACGGCACAGTTCTGGAAGTACTGGTAAACGATAACCAGGTGGTGAAGGCGGGTCAGCCGTTGATAAAACTGGATCCAGCCGATTACCAGGTAGCCGTGGCGCAAGCTGAGGCGCAACTGGCCAGCGCCGAAGCCAATACAACGGAATCCACCGTGAACGTTCCCTTGACCAACATCAACACGCGGTCACAGGTTTCCACCAGCGGCACGCAGGTGGATGAGGCGCAGGCGAACGTGGCGGCGGCACAGCAGGGGGTGAACTCGGCGCGGGCACGCATCACCGAAGCGAACGCAAACCTGGCCGGGTTGCAAGCCGACCTGGTGAAAGCGCAGAAAGACCTGGTGCGCTACCAGGACCTGGTATCGAAAGACGAAATATCGAAACAGGACTACGATGCGGCCCTTGCCAGCCAGCAGTCGGCGGCGGCGAAAGTGGATGCGGGCAAGGCGGACGTTAACTCGGCGCAGCATTCTTTAGACCAGGCTCTGGCGCAAGTGAACGTTGCGAAAGCACGGCTGGCGACGGCCATGGTGCAGCGGCGCCAAAGTGAAGAGACACGCCCGCGCCAGCAAGAGGTGAGCGCGGCTCGTCAAAAGCAGTCGGAAGCAATGGTGAAGCAGGCGCAGGCCAACTTGAACCAGGCGAAGTTGAACGCGGGCTATACGGTGATTGTTGCGCCGGTGGACGGCGTGGTGAGCAAGAAATCGGCCGAACCAGGCATGCAGATTTCGCCGGGCCAGCAGATTATGGCGCTTGTTCCGCTGGATGATATCTGGGTAACGGCCAACTTCAAAGAGACACAGTTGAAGAAGATGTCGGTGGGCCAGAAGGTGGATATCGAAGTGGACACTTATGGCAGCAGCCGCAAGTATCACGGGCATATCGATAGTCTGGCGGCCGCTTCAGGCGCGAAGTTCAGCTTATTGCCGCCGGAGAATGCCACCGGCAATTACGTGAAGGTTGTGCAGCGCATTCCGGTGAAGATACTGCTGGAACCGGGTGAGAACCGCGACCACAAGCTGTTGCCGGGCATGTCGGTTACACCCATTGTTCTGCTGAACAGCGGCACGAATAATTACAATTAGCCGATGCCTGCAGCATTATCTGAACAGCCGTCTAAGCAGCCGGCCGCTGCACCGGTAGACCACTTTCAGGATGCCGTCTGGCGGCCGAAATTTAATCCCTGGATTATCGCCATTGCGGTGACCCTGGCGAGTTTCATGGAGGTGCTGGACACCAGCATCGCCAACGTAGCGTTGCCGCATATAGCGGGCGGCATGTCGGCCAGCGAAGATGAAGCCACCTGGGTGCTGACGTCTTACCTGGTATCGAACGCCATCATTCTGCCGCTTAGCGGGTGGTTTTCGCTATTGCTGGGCCGCAAGCGCTTTTACATGGCCTGCGTGGTTATTTTCACCCTGAGTTCGTTCCTGTGTGGGATCGCTCCAACCCTGGGTTTGCTGGTGCTGTTCCGGGTGATTCAAGGATTCGGCGGCGGCGGCCTGCAGCCGAGTGAGCAGTCGATTCTGGCCGATACGTTTCCGCCACGGCAGCGCGGTATGGCATTCGCGATTTACGGCATCGCGGTGGTGACGGCGCCCGCCATTGGACCCACGCTCGGCGGTTGGATAACCGACAACTTCACTTGGCGCTGGATCTTCTTCATCAATATTCCGGTCGGCATCCTGTCGCTGTTCCTGACCAGCTTTCTGCTGGAAGATCCGCCTTACCTGGTGAAGGAACGCATGCGGCGGCTGAAAACCAAACTGAACGTCGACTACTGGGGCATCATCTTCATCGCTTTGGGACTTGGCTTTCTGCAGGTTGTTCTGGATAAGGGTGAGCGGGACGATTGGTGGGGCTCGCCGTTCATTCGCGTGAGTGCGATGATCTCGCTGGCGTCTCTCATTTTCGCGGTTTATTGGGAGTTCAAGGTAAAAGATCCAGTGGTCGATTTGAGCCTGCTGAAAGACCGCAACTTTGGCGTGGCCGCGTTTCTGATGTTCAATCTGGGCGTGGTGCTGTTAGGCAGCACTGTTTTGATTCCCCAGTTTTTGCAAACCGTCATGGGCTACTCGGCTACACAGGCCGGAGCTGCAATCTCATGGGGTGGCTTGCTGGTGATGTGCATGCTGCCTTTCGTCGGCCTTTTGCTGGGCAAGGTAGAAGGGCGCTGGCTGATTGGTGTAGGCCTGTTTATTACTTCGGCGGCGCTGTTCCATATGACGACTTTTTCAACCGACATGGATTTTCACTACGCGATGATGGCGCGCTGCTTTCAGGCGGCCGGCTTAGCGTTCTTGTTTATCCCAATCAACACCGTCGCGTACGCGTTTGTGCCGCGCAATAAGAACAACGCCGCTTCAGGCCTTATCAATTTGGCCAGAAACGTCGGCGGCAGCGTTGGCATATCGGCAGTCACCACGCTCTTGGTGCGGCGTCAGCAATTTCATCAGGCGCGGCTGACGGAGGGCTTGACCGCGATGAATTCCACCTTCAATGCGGCGACAGGACGTGCCAGTCAAACGCTAAGCGGCGCGGCAGCACACGGCACCCAGCCCTCGCTGGCGGCTTACGGCTTGATTCTTCGCAATGCGCAGCGGCAGGCAGCGACGCTTTCTTATATCGATTGCTTCTGGCTGCTGGGTTGCATCTTCGGCTGTATGGTGCCGCTGATTTTCTTTATGAAGAAAGTGAAGCCGGGGCGCGGGATGGCGGCGCACTAAGGCCGCCTGCGTTGAACCAGTTGAATCGGATTACCGTCCGGATCGGCGCTCCATGCTGCGCGTAAATGACCGTCCAGAAAATCATGCGCGGGCGAGAGAACCGGAGCTCCCGCGGCGACTAACGCGTTCAACGCGGCGTCGGCGTCGTCGGTCCAAAGCACGATTTCAATTCCGCGTCCTTCGCCTTGCACCTGAAGGGTGTGGTGCTGTTGAGCTGCCTCAATGGTAGCGATGCCGAGCGTGAAGCCATCCAGCGTTAGTTCGATATGGACCGGTTCGCCCGTGGCGGGAGTGCGAAAAGTCTCCACAAAGCCGAGCTCCGTATAGAAGGCCGCCGCGCGCGAAAGATGGCGCGAATAGAGATTGATCATGGGCGCTCTAAAAGTGGGCACGGCTAATACCAATTTAGAGAATGGACGTTAGCATCGTCCGTGGTTGCCAGCGGCCGGATTCCGTCGGCGGTGCAGATCCAGCACAGCCACTCGCCGCGCTGCATTTCTTTGCTCGGCTGGAATGACTGGGGAACATTGCCCTCGATAAAGCCGGAGGTAATCAGCACTCCGTCTGGCTTCAGCACGCGGCGCAAATCGGCGGCCAGCCGGTCATTGATCCGCGCACTGACATTAGCCAGTACGATGTCGGCGAAGCCGTTGCGCACACAGTCTGCCGAACCCTGAACAAGCGCGCCTGAGAAATGCTCACGTGCGGTGCGAATAGCGTCTTCCTGAATGTCGCAGGCGACGACGCTTCCCGCGCCAAGTTTCTGCGCGGCCAGCGCCAGGATGCCTGAACCGCAGCCAACGTCGAGCACAGCATGGCCGGCCTTCAGGTACTGTTCTAAAGCCTCCAGGCAGAGCTGGGTGGTTTCATGACGGCCGCTGCCGAAAGCCATTCCGGCATTTACCTCCAGTACCAGGCGTGGACCGAAAGCAAATTCGCCGCGCCTGCCCGTGGGAACAATGACAAAGCGCGTTGCGGCGTAAACGGGCTCCCAGTCTTTGCAGTTCTCCGGCAGCAGTTCGGGAGCTGGTTCTTCGCGCACACCAGACGCATCGGACAGAAGATCGAACGCGGCTTTTCGCGCACTCCGCTCGTCCTCGAAGTAGGCACGAAAGCCATCGGCGGCATCCATAATGCCCGCCGTTCCGCGCTCCCAAAGCTCGGCCGTCATCTCCTCATGCTGGGCCGCATTGGCAGGAGACAGGAAGACAGACCACATCCTTCGATGCTAGTTCCGCCGGCCGCCGCCGAACAGCGAGAGCAGGATGCTGAGCGTAGCAACGAATACATTGAAGACACCAGCGAACAGCATCAACGCTCCGGGGATAGGGCTATCGGCGTCTGGCGAGCTAAGTACAGAAGAGGTAGAGAACACCAGGCTGAAAACACCGAACGCGCCAACCAGAACGCTGATGAAGATGCCAACGATACCCAAGTGCATGAAGCCGTTCAACACCATGGCGCCGATGATGGCAAAAAACATACCGACCATCAGGCCTTTAGGCGCAGAAAAGACCCGGCTGGACGTCATAACGTACGCCGAGACGCCTAGAAAAACAAAAGCCGTAATCATCAAAGCGGCGAAGATAAGGCCCGGGGCCATCGAATTCGCCAGCCACAGCAGGGGCGACATGGCGATACCGGCGACGAACCCGTCGGCAACGAGAGCGGTGACGCCGAGCACGGGATTGTGCCGCACAGCCATGGCAATCATGGGCACGACGTTCAGCAGCACCAGGGCGGCGATCCAACCAAGCCAACCGGAGAAGAAGTGCGCCAATGTTTCCGAAGTGGCTCCGATGTATCCGCCCGCCAGCGCGCAAAATACGCTGACTGCGAAGAGCACGTAAGTTTGCTTGATAACCACCGCACCGTGGGCGCCCAGGGCGGTGGTGCTGCTGAGCTTGTCCCAGGTAGAGGGCTGAGTTCGATAACCGTAATTATTCATTTTCTTCTCCGCTTATAGAATATCTATCTATCTAAGAGGACGCGCCACAGCGCGAAAGGTCGCGAATGGTGAAAACTGATTTTGAGTCCGTACAAAATGCCGACCTTTCTGCTCAAGGGGCATCATCAAAGCCCGTGCCGGCTGATCTAATCCGACGAATTGCAAAATTTCGGGCCGGGGAAATCGAGCAAGGTTAGCTTCCCACGGGTCGCAAAATGGCTAGGCGGTACTACCAATACCAGGTAGACCCAAACCGCTTGGACTGTTCAGGGGCCCGTCATTGGCACGATACTATTGCCATGTCGCCCGCCTCGTTCCACGCTTATTTCCCCTCGTCAACGAGCGGCGAAACAACCCGTGAGCGTAGAGCGGACGGCTGGTTCTACGCAGCCCTCCTGGTGTTTACGTTGACTGCGTGTTTCTTACTCCGCAGCTACGGTCCCGCATCTTTCGGGGCGTTCGTTCGTCCGCCCGCTATGAGTTCGGTCATGGATTTAGGCATGCTGGTTATCGCTGTGGTGGCGGCCATGCTGATGCATGAGAGCGGGCACCTGCTGGCGGCGTGGGCCCTGGGGTTCAACTTTAGCGGAGCATCATTAGGTCCATGGCGTTTGCAAAGGCTGCATGGCCAGAGCAAGCTGACGTTCTCAACACACCGGATGCTGGACGCGTCTGTGTCGGCGATGCCGTCGAAGCTGGAACATTGGAGAGAATATCTGCAGGCAGTAGTGGCGGCAGGTCCTTTCTTTACGCTGGCGTCTGCCGCAGGCGCGTTCTATCTTCTCCAGGCAGTAGACAGCCACAACAGCTTGACTGCGATGTTTCTTGCATTTTTCATGCAGGTGAATGCGCTGCTGTTCTTGTTGGGGCTTATCCCCAACAGCGCAAATGCGCGCGTGCTTAACGACGCCCGGCTGTTTCTCATCCTGGCGGAGAATGGACACGCGGCGGAAGAGTTGAAACTGATGGTGGAAATGGCTCTGCTGGTAAACGAAGGCGTGCGGCCGCAGGATTACCCGGCAGAGTTAATGCTTCGTCTGGCTGGATGGCGAGGCAGACCCGAAGCAGAGCTTCACTTCGCCAACGCCCTGGTGCGCTGGGCTATGGACCAGGAGGAGCCTGTGCTGGCTGAATGCTGGGATGCGCGCGCCTTGGCGGTCAGCGAGCTATGCGACTGGCGTCTGCGCAATCAGGCGCTGGCGGCATCGGCCTGCGTTGACGTTTTGTTTCGCGACGATTTCGAAGCCGCACGCAACAAGTTCGCCCAGGTGAATACCCGCATGCTGTTTCCGAAATGCCTGGAATATAGGGCACGAGCCGCTTTCCAGATTGCCATGGGCCGCAGCCACAAGGCGGCCAGGGAAATTCTCCGCGCCCAATATTCACTGCCGCGCGGAGTAGTTGCCTATGATCTGGAACGAAAGCTGCTGGAAAATCTTCACTTGCGGGTTTTAGCGTTTTCACAGCGTGCGCAGAATGCTTTACGCGCCTCGTGCTGACTAAACTGACAAGAGCACTTGAAACCCATCTGCGACGCTGCCAGTCCTATACACAGAGAGAGCCTGCTTTGGCTTGTGTATGGGGTGGTGAAGCAGGATACTACTATGATGAGCTGCCGGAATGCCTTCGACGGAGTGAAAAGAGGCTGAGATGGCCGTCTCCGGGCCAAAGAATACTCGCCGGCGATTAGGTTTTCTATTTTCCTTGCCGCTGGTGTTCTGTCTTATCTTCTTCCTGATGGAGTTGGCGTCGGAGAGCACCGATAACCACCTGCTGCAGATTCAGAACCTGCAAGCCAGCGTAGCGGCGTTGGAGACGATGGCAAAAGAGGCGGAATCGAGCGAGCGCGGGTTCCTGCTGACCGGCGACGAAGCGGCCAAGTCGTCATTCGAGCAAGTGCAGGCGACGCTTTCAAAGGAGATTGATTTCACCGAAATTTACGCCAAGCCCTACCCTGAATTCCAAAACAAGCTGGACTATGTAATCGACCATGTTCGCCAGCGCATTCGTCAGGAAAGCGACGTATTTTCCACGCAGGAGGCAAAAGGCTTTGCCGCAGCCATTGACAGGACGAAGAATGGCGCTTCGGACAAGACCATGCGCGAGTTGCGGGACAGCTCGCTTGAGCTTTTGAAAGCTCTCGACAAGGCGGAAGACGACTATCTTAAGAATCAGAAGAACCTGAATCATCTGGCATTTGTGCTGTTCAGCGTGGGCACGGTGGTGATGATCGCCGTTCTTTATTGGCTGTACAACGAGGTTCTGAGTTTCCTGTATGCCCGCGATCTGGCGCAGGAACAGTTGGAAAAAGTGAACGCCGACCTGCAGGCGGTGGTGGATGACCGCACCAAAGAGTTGTTGGAAGCCAACCGGGAATTGCAGCAATTCGCCTACGTCGCCAGCCACGACCTGCAGGAGCCGTTAAGAACCATCACCAGCTTTTCGCAGTTGATGGCGGCACGCTACAAAGGACGGCTGGAAGACGACGCGGACGAGTTTATCGGCTACATTGTCACAGCTTCGAAACGAATGACCGATCTGATTAACGGGCTGTTGCAGATTGTGCGTTTGCGGAAGGCCGGCCAGCCCACCACTCGGGTGCCGTTTGAGCGCCTGATTAACGATGCCGAAGCGAATCTGCAGGCGTCCATCCGGGAAAATGATGTGCAAATTGATACCGGGCCCATGCCGGAGTTGCTGGTCGACCGCATCCAGATGTCGCAGGTATTCCAGAACCTGATCTCCAATGCCATAAAGTACCGGAGTGACGAGCCTCCTTTGATCCAGGTTCGAGCGCGCCGGGAGGGTAACGAATGGGTCATATCGGTGTCCGATAATGGGCGCGGATTTAACCCCGAATTTTCTGAGCGGATTTTTGGCCTGTTCCAGCGGCTGCATGGACGCGACGTGGAGGGCACCGGTATGGGTCTATCCATCTCACGGCGCATTGTGGAGCGTCACGGCGGCCGCATCTGGGCCGAATCGAGCGAAGGTAATGGCGCTACCTTCTTCTTTACGCTGCCCGCCGGTCTGGAGATCACCCGTCCGGCTGCGCCCAGCCCGGAAACGGCCAAAACAGCCATGCGTTAAAGCCCCGGCAGGGCAACGTCGATAGTTTCCCTAGTGAGTTCTTTAACTGATAGCGACTCGACATTAATCGACAGCTTCACAAAGCAACTGGCGCATGGGTTTGGTGAGTTCTCAGGCAAGCAGATCCAGGCAGGCGACGCAGGCGCGGCGTGCGCAATGTGCGTGCTGGACAAACTCGCAGCCGATTTGCAGAGCCTGCGGGCCGAATTGTCGCCTGGCGCCTGGCGCAAGTTCTGCCGGGGAATGTTTCAAGAGCGCATTAGCGCGTCGATCGCGCTGGGCAGGTTTGGATCGTTACTCCGCACCTGGGAACAGACCCTGCCATCCATAGAAAGCAAGCGAAAAGCACTCAGGTTCTTCGATGCCGAGATCCGTGAAGTGATCCGCATGGCTCCCCGGGCGCACATACTGTCGCTCGGAGAAAATCCGCTCAATGGCAATGAATTTGAGGGGGCCCAGCGCGTGGTCTTTGATTGCGACTCGACCATTGGCGACACCCTGGCCCGCAAGCGTGGGGTGGCACCCATGCAGTTCGACTTCATTTATACGACCGATTGGTTGAACCAGTCTACCGACGTGTGTGCGATGGAATGGTTGGATGCGGCGGCTTGCCTACTGCGGCAAAGCGGGCGCCTGGTTGCTTCCAACCTCATGCCCGACGCGGCCGATGCGGCTTACCTGGAGGCGCGCTGGAACGTATGGCCGTTCTACCGGGATGAGCAGACGTTGGCCCATTTAGCCTCGCAACTGTCCGATGAAGGACTGCGTGGGCATGCTGTCTTCCGCAACGATGCGGGGCCGATGATCTTCTTGGAGATCCAAGGCGCATGACGTTCGCCATCTTCCATGGCGGTGTCGCAGATCTCCCCGACGTTCTAGCTACCGGCATACCCGACCAGCCTGACCAAGTCAATCAAGCGCTCGATCTATTGCAGGGCGGCAAGCGCTTGGTGGTGCGTACTTATCTTCGTTACACAGGCAAAGAGCGAGAGGCTGACGGAGGACAATTGCCAAGTGCCGCCGACTTATCTCGCTACGCCTGCAATGGACGCAAGCTGGACCTGGTGCTTTCCAACTGGGATTGCACCGGCGACATGGACCGCTGGTCTCGCTTCATTGAACATGCGATAGACCGTTTTGGCGAATTCACCGAATATTTGCAGATTTGCGAAGAGCCAAACTCCTTCGAATATCCGGGCGACGGCAGGTTCGAACATAGCGTCGAGGGCGTGATCACTGGGGTGAAGATCGCCCGCGCGAAAATTCTGGAGCGCGGTTTGCCGGTCAAGGTCGGCTTTAATTCGGTGCCTTGCCACAGTGAGGACGATAGATTTTGGTGCGAGATGGCGCATAAAGTCGACGATGACTTTCTAAAATCGCTCGATTATGTGGGATTAAACATGTATCCCGATGTCGCCGAACCGGTGCGTGGAAGTGTGGACGACGCGGTGGAGCAAATCCTGGCGTATTTCCGCGAAACGACGCTTGCACACGCGCGCATTCCTGCTTCTGTTCCCATGCGCATTTGCGAAGATGGCTGGCCAACCGGACCGATGCGTTACTATACACGCCAGGCTGACGTGCTTGAGCAGACCATCCGCAAAGTGCATGAACTCAGCAGCCGGCTCAACATAAATGGTTTCGGATTGTATTGCCTGCGCGATGCCGACACCGCGAACCCGGCCTACTCAGGCCAGTTCGGCATCATGCGAGACGATTACTCTCCCAAGCCGGCCTTTGAGACGTACCGTCACCTCATTGAGGAGTTCGGCGGCTAAAGCTCTCTTGTTTCACGCGCCGCTCTGCTAGCTTGGGTTCATGGGTCCTCAAGCGCCACAACAAGCTCCGAAACTGCCAATTCCAGGCGTCGAAAATATCATTGCCGTTGGATCGGGTAAAGGCGGTGTAGGTAAAAGCACGATAGCCGTCAATCTGGCTATCACGTTGGGCAAACTCGGCTATAAAGTCGGTTTGCTGGATGCCGACGTTTATGGCCCCAACGTTCCCTTGATGATGGGCATGCATGACACGCCCCAAGCGGTGAACCAGCGCATCATGCCGCTGAAGGCGCATGGTATTTGCTTCATGAGCATGGCACTCCTCAACCCCGGTGACAAACCGCTCGTTTGGCGCGGACCCATGTTGAACTCGGTCATCCAGCAGTTTCTTCGCGGCGTTGAGTGGGGCACGCTGAATTACCTGATTATCGATCTCCCGCCTGGCACCGGCGACGTGCAACTGACTCTGATTCAGACCACGCCGCTGACTGGCGCTGTTGTCGTCACGACACCAAGTGACGTTTCCATGGAAGATGCGCGCAAGGCGGTCAACATGTTCGAACAGGTGCGTGAGCCGGTTCTAGGAATCGTCGAGAACATGAGTTATCTGGAGCACAACGGCGAGAAGATTTATGTGTTCGGCAAAGGGGGCGGGGCAGAGACAGCTCGCCTGATGCGCATCCCGCTATTGGCCGAGATCCCGCTTGATCCGGAAACGCGGGCAGGCGGAGATTCAGGCCGTCCCATTGCCACGGCAGGCGAGGGGAACGCCCAGGCGGCATTGTTCGAAAAGCTGGCGAAGAAGATTATTGAGCGCGCCGAAGCGGAAAAGTCGCGCGATCGCCCAACGATCACAATTGCCGACTAACTCTGCAGCGGGTCCACTTTCAGCTTCGATCCTGTGGACCACTCCGTGAAAGGCCGAATCGTAGTCACGAGATTATCGCGTTCGCGCCAACTGCCGCGAGTGTAATCACGATTCATGGTCGCAATCACTTCCAGGGCAATCTCCTTCGGACACGCCGCGGTGCATTCGCCGATGTTCGTGCAGCCGCCGAACCCTTCTTCGTTCATCTGTGCAACCATGCTGACGGCACGCCGGTCGCGCTCCGGCTTTCCCTGCGGCAAAATGCTGAGATGCGAAATCTTGGCCCCGGTGAAGAGCGCCGCCGCCGCATTGGGACACGCCGCAACACAGGCACCGCAACCGATGCAAGCGGCCGCATCCATCGCCCTATCGGAAACCTCTTTCGATACCAGAATCGCGTTTCCGTCAGGCGCGCTGCCGGTCGCCACCGAAATATACCCGCCCGAAGCAATAATGCGATCGAACGCGCGCCGGTCTACAACCAGGTCCTTAATCAGCGGAAAAGGCTTGGCACGCCACGGTTCCAGCACAAGTTCCGAACCGTCTTTGAAGTGCCGCATGGTCAGTTGGCAAACGGTGGTTGCAGGCAGCGGCCCATGCGCTTCACCGTTAATCATGAAGCCGCACGATCCGCAAATGCCTTCCCGGCAATCGTGTTCAAACGCAATCGGCTCTTCACCCTTTGCCATCAGATGCTCATTTAATACGTCCAGGCATTCCAGCATCGACATGTCCGGATTCACATCATCCATCGGATACGTGCCGAAGCTGCCCGAGCCATGGCGGCCCTTCTGACGCCAGACTTTCAAGGTCATCCGCATTTTACTTGTAGCTCCTCTGACTGGGGTGAACGTAATCGAAGGTCAGCGGCTCTTTCACCAGGTCGGGATAATTTCCATAGCCCCGATAACCCCACGCCGCCACATAGGAGAAATCCTCATCATCGCGCTGCGCTTCGCCTTCGGGCGTCTGGTATTCCTCACGGAAGTGGCCGCCGCAGGATTCTCTCCGTTCCCGCGCATCGATACACATCAGTTCAGCCAGCTCAAAAAAGTCGGCCACGCGTCCGGCCTTCTCCAGGCTCTGATTCAGATCAGTCCCGCTACCCGGCACATTCACGTTCTCCCAGAATTCGTCGCGCAACTGGCGAATGCTTTCAATAGCGCCGTTCAAACCAGCTTCATTACGCGACATACCGCAGTGGTCCCAGACGATCTTGCCCAACTCGCGGTGATAGGAGTCCACCGTGCGCTTACCCTTGATGTTCAGCAGCTTTTCGATGGTCTGCTGCACGCAAGCTACCGCGTTGCGCACTTCCGGGTTCGATGGCTGCACCGCACTCAGCTTGTTATTGGCCAGGTAATCGCCCACCGTGTAGGGAATAACAAAATAGCCATCGCTCAAACCCTGCATCAGCGCGCTGGCGCCAAGCCGATTCGCCCCGTGATCTGAAAAATTCGCCTCGCCGATGACGAACAGGCCCGGAATGGTGCTCATCAGGTGATAATCAACCCACAACCCGCCCATCGTGTAGTGGATGGCCGGATAGATTCGCATCGGAACCTTGTAAGGATCTTCGTCCGTGATGCGCTGGTACATATCGAACAAATTGCCGTAGCGCTCTTCAATGGTCTTGCGCCCGAGACGGTCGATGGATGCCTTAAAGTCGAGGTAAACGCCGAGCCCCGATTCGCCGACGCCCCGGCCTTCGTCGCAAACCGCCTTGGCATTCCGCGAAGCCACATCGCGCGGCACCAGATTGCCGAAGCTGGGATAACGCCGCTCCAGAAAGTAATCGCGATCTTCTTCCGGTATCTGATCGGGACTTCGTTTATCGCCCTTCTGCTTCGCAACCCAGATGCGGCCATCGTTGCGCAGGCTCTCGCTCATCAGGGTCAGCTTCGATTGGTACTCGCCCGAAACCGGGATGCAGGTGGGATGAATCTGCGTGAAGCACGGATTGGCAAACAGCGCGCCACGCTTGTGCGCCCGCCAGCAGGCCGTTACGTTCGATCCTTTGGCATTCGTCGAGAGATAGAAAACGTTGCCGTAGCCGCCGGTGCCAAGGATGACGGCATCGGCGAAATGCGTATCGATTTCACCGGTCACCAGGTTGCGCGTGACAATGCCGCGCGCGCGCCCATCCACCACGATGAGGTCGAGCATCTCGGTACGCGGATACATCGTTACACTGCCGGCCTGAATCTGCCGCTCCAGCGACTGATAGGCGCCCAGCAGCAGCTGTTGTCCCGTCTGCCCGCGCGCGTAAAAGGTTCGCGAAACCTGCGCACCACCGAACGAACGATTCGTCAGCGAACCGCCATATTCACGCGCGAACGGAACACCCTGCGCTACACATTGATCAATGATGTTCACGCTGATCTGGGCCAGCCGGTAAACATTCGCTTCGCGCGCGCGGAAGTCGCCGCCCTTCACCGTGTCGTAGAACAAGCGGAAGATGCTGTCTCCGTCGTTCTGATAATTCTTGGCGGCATTGATACCACCCTGCGCGGCGATAGAGTGCGCACGCCGCGGCGAATCCTGAAAGCAGAAACAGCT
>PLRJ01000237.1 GCA_003163855.1 Bryobacterales bacterium
ACATACGGCAGCGTTATGGAAAGGGTTAGCCCGCCAATTTTCGATATGAGAAAAGCGACACCGGCGCCCAGCGCTACGCCAATCAAACCTCCGAAAACGGAAAGCATCACCGACTCGGTCAAAAATTGCAGCATAATATCGCTGCGGCGCGCTCCCAGGCTCTTGCGTACGCCGATCTCGCGCGTGCGCTCGGTTACGGAAACCAGCATGATGTTCATCACCACGATGCCGCCTACCACCAGCGAGATTCCGGTGACGGGAACCACCACGGCGGCAATGACTCCCAGAATCTGCCCGACGAAAGAGCGGATAGAATCGGGCGTCAGATTGTCGAAGTTATCCGGTTTGCCCGGTTGTGCATGAAAGCGGCTGCGCAGGGCGCTGCGCGTTACATCCAAAGCCGCATCCAGGCTCAATCCTGTACCGGGAACGGCTTTGCCGAACACCGCCATGCCGCTGCGGGAACCATAGATGTCGCTGTAAACCGAGGTTGGAATATAGACCGGGTTGTCGAGATTCTGTCCGAAGGCCGACCCTTGCCGCTCCAGCAATCCGACCACGGTGAACTCCTGGCCGCCGACGCGCAGCGGCTTGCCGATTACGTCCTCACCGAAGAAGAGCACATTGCGGATATCGTCGCCGATGACGGCCACGTGGATGTGGCGTTTTTCCTCGGCATCGGTAAAGAATCGTCCCTCCGCCACCGGCACGTCGCGTATTTCGGGCAGCGTATAGGAGACACCAAGAATGCTGGCGCCTTCATAGACCTGGTTGTCGCCCTTCACGTCGTCAGTGCGCTGCTGATAGGGACTGTAGATCACTTCATTGCCGGTCTCTTCGCGCAGGTAGGCAACATCTTCGGGGCGGATTCGCTTGTTCACGCGCTGCTTATCAGCCAGTTGGCGGGCGCTCATTCGGCCCGTGGATGCTATCTGGGCAATCATGAAACTGTCGCTGCCAAAAGCCTTGGAAGTGATGTCCTGGGTGTATGATCCCAGGCCGTCGATGGCGGCGCCGACGAGGATGACGCTGGCCACGCCCATAATGATTCCCAGCAGAGTGAGAAAACTGCGCAGCTTGTGGGCGCGGATGGAATCAAAGGCCAACCCGGCCGCGATTGCTATGTTTGAGCTTTTCTCACTTTGTGCCATAAATGTCGCGAAACGCCTCTTCCTAGCATCCCGCAATGTTTCTCTGGACGCAGGTAAATCTTTGTAACTTACTTGAGGTACCAGGGAATGTTCAGTACGGAAATATGATCGTTGCCGCGTATAAGCAAGTTGTACTTCAGTAAGGCCGCTCGCTGGGTGTGCAGGAAATAGGCGTACCATTTCCGCTCCACCAGTTCCGGCACGATGGTGACGATGCGCCGACCCGGATTCTCATCTGAGATCTTGCATACGTAATCCACAATGGGGGCAATTACGAACCGATACGGCGAGTGCAGTTGTATCAACTCGGGGCGGGGGTACCCGGCTTTCTCGGCTGGCGATTCCACATACTCATGCCACCGCGCGCAGAAAGCATCGGGCTTGTCTTCTTCAGCCACATGCAGTACCTTGATCTCTTTGGATATCTCCATCGCCTGGCGCAGCGCCATCTGAGCTATATGGCTCCAATACGGCATAGGAACCACTACGATTGGTTCATGCAGACCCTGCATGTTCAGCGGCTCGATTGTGCGAACCTGTTGCGAAACGAAGTTGTAGTGGCGGCGAACCCAGTACATCAAGACAAGCACCGTGGGAATCAGCAGGACAATGATCCAGGCGCCGTCAGCAAACTTGGTGACTGCCACCACAATGGTGGTGACGCCGGTGCCCAGCGCTCCCAAAGCGTTGATGAAGACGTAGTGCCAGTTAGTCTTACCCTCCTGCTTTATCCAATGTTTCACCATGCCGGCTTGCGACAGGGTAAAGGCCATAAAAGCACCCACTGCGTAAAGCGGAATTAAGCGGTCGGTAACGCCGCCAAAAAGGATGAGCAGGGCTCCGGTCACCACGGCCAGCACAATAATGCCTTCCGAATACACCAGCCTGCGGCCCCGATTTCCAAAGGAAACGGGCATAAAGCTGTCCTCTGCCAGAATGCGGCAGACGCGGGGAAAATCGGCAAACGCGGTGTTGGCGGAAAAGATCAGCACCAGCAAAATGGATATGATCGCGACCGCATAGAAAGTGCCGCGTCCGGAAACCGCCATCAGCATTATGGACAGGACACTTTGATATTGATCGCTGGTGGGATCGGTAGCCGTGATGCCATAGCCGCGCGCCACAAAGGCGATGCCGCCCAGCATCAGCACCAGGCAGGCAATGATGATTCCGAGGGTTCGCTGCGCGGTGGGAACGGTTGGTTCGCGAAACGCTTTTACGCCATTGCTTACGGCCTCCACCCCAGTCAGCGCGGTACAACCGCTGGAAAAAGCCTTCAGCAGTAGCCAGAGGGTTACCGCTTCGGTGGCAGCCGGAGCGGGCGGGGGCGCCATTACCGGCGTGGGATGGCCGCCGGATGTCAGAATCTTGAAAACTCCCAGCCCAATCGCGATCATCATGCAAGCCAGGAATAAATATGTTGGCAGCATGAACAGGCCGCCCGATTCACGCACTCCGCGCAGATTGACAACCGTTATAATCGCCAGCGCAACCAGGCACAGGGTGAGGGTGCGCGAGTGCAGCGAGGGAAGAGCGGATGTTAACGCCCCTATTCCAGCGGAGATGCCGACAGCTGCCGTCAGTACGTAGTCAATCATGAGCGCGGCCGCAGCCAGCAAGCCAGGAAATGTGCCCAGATTCTCATGCGCAACCGTGTAAGATCCACCGCCGCCAGGATAAGCGGCAATCGTTTGCCGGTATGAAAAAAATACAATAATCAGGAGCGCGATCAGGCAGGAAGTCAAGGGCAGAAGATGTTGCACGCTGGCCAAGCCCAGCGGTATCAGCAGCGTCATGGCAGCCTCGGGTCCGTATGCTGCTGAACTCAATGCATCCAGGCCAAAGATGGGAATGCCGGCAGCTACGCCGATCTGTTCCGCCCGTTCCTCTGAAGTGGCAAGCGGTTTTCCAATCAGGAAATCAATAATGGACAAAGGGTCCCCCGTCCTGAACAGTCTCGCATCCCGGGTTTGATGCAGCTACTTCACCAAGCCGGCTGTGGTGAAACAATTCCTTAATTCAGATGCATTTTGCGCTGGACATCCCACCGACTGTTTAGATCGGAAAGCGGCCGGCTCGGGCGCAACGCCTTGTAGTTGGTGCAAGACGCCATGGCGGGCTAACTGGACGAGTCGGCGAAACACGCGAAACGCACGGTCGCTTCTAAGCCGTCGGCTTAGCCAGAATCTTGACCAGCTCATACAAAAAAGTCTGCCCTTCATAGAACGCCTGCACCGACATGCGCTCATCCCTGCCATGCATGCGCATATCGTCCGTGTCCATGAAGAACCCTTGTACGCCGTAAGTGGGAATATTCTGCGCTCGCAGGTAACGCCCGTCAGTGGCGCCCATCACCATCATCGGAACCGACGGTACCGACGGCCACAGCGAGTCCGTAACTCGGTTGATAGCCTTCAATACATCGGGGCGCAACGGTGATGGCGGAGACTGCACGAATTGCGAGAGCAGCTTTACGTCCACCTGATCGTCGGCCACCACCTTCTTTAACGAATTGTGCACAAAATCAACCGAATCTTCGGGCAGCACGCGGCAGTTCACATTAGCCGCCGCCAGTTGCGGTAAGGCGTTCAGCGCATGGCCGCCTTCCAGTTGCGTGGCGACACAGGTGGTGCGCAGCGTCGCGTTCCAGGCGGTTGACGCCGCAGCTACGCGCTGCATCGCGTCGGGCGAACCTTGCGCCACCCCCGCCAGTTCAGCGGCGATCGGTCCCGTTTGGATTTTCGACATCCGCTCGAAATAAACCCGCGTGACGTCATTGATCTTCAGTGGGAAAGCGAAGCGGCTCATGCGGTCGAGCGCGCCCGCCAGATGATAGATGGCGTTATCCGGTACCGGCATCGAACTGTGGCCGCCCTTGTTATGCACTTCCAGCCGGAAATTGAGAACGTATTTCTCGCTCACCTGAATGTCGTTTGAGATCTTCTTGCCATGCGCCATTTCGCCCCAGCCGCCTTCATTCAGGCAGTATTCAGCATCTATCAGGTCCTTGTGATTCTTAAGCAGCCATTCGACCCCGTTGTAGGGGCCACCGCCTTCTTCATCGGCCGTGAGCGCAACGATGATGTCGCGGTCGGGCTTAAAGCCTTCACGCTTATAGCGAATCAGGTTCGCGATCCAGACCGCCGCCTGCGCCTTGTCGTCGGCCGTACCTCGGCCATAGAAGTAGCCGTCTTTTTCGACAAACGTGAAGGGGTCCATACTCCAGTCTTCTGGCTTGGCTTCGACAACATCGGTATGAGCCAGAAGCAGAATGGGCTTGGCGGCGCCGCTGCCGTGATAACGGACGACCAGGTTGAATTTCTTGGGAATGGCGCCTCCGAGATAAATATCGGAGGCAGGGAAGCCGGCGGTCCGCAGCCGATCGGCCATCGCTTCGGCCACTGGAGTCGTGGCGCCTGTAGTGAAACCTGATTTGATTTCGATGATCTGCTTATAGATGCTGAGGGCGAGCTGCTTGTCCGCTTCCGGCGGCATAGTTTGGGAAGCGGAAAGCAAGGGCAGGCGAAGGGTGACCAGCAGCATGAGCTGGAGGATTAAGCGCATGTTGCATTATTTCATGGCGGACAGGCTACGCTAGAACGGTAAATACGGATGCACCATTTTTCCATCGGCGCGGTCAGTGCCGCGCTCCTTTTAAGCCTTGTATCAATCGCCGCAGGCCAAAAGCCTGACAAAAGGTACGAAGAACCGAAACCCCAGGTTTTGCCTCTTCCGGCGGAACTGCCCATGGCCCTCACCGCCGACGCCGACGCGCTCGATTTTCATATCTCGCCGCTGTTACGTTCCGGCGGTTTGTCGGCGCAGATACGCCAGAGCTTGAATGATTTGATTCGCGATACGCACGGCGAGACCATAGTCAAGCTGCGCGCATTTGTCGCCGGAACGGGCGATGCGCGGCGCGTGCAGTCGGAAGTCGTCGGCATTTTCTCCCAGAACAAGCTACCCTTTCCGGTCTTAAGCATCATTCAAGTCGGCGGACTGGGATCGGAGGCGGCGCAGGTGGTGATTGAGGCCGTCGTTTCCACACATAAGACGGTCAATCCGGATGGTCTGGCCTTCATTACCGGCCAGTATGGGCAAACATTTGCCGAAGCCTTTGAACATCTCAAGAAAAGCGTGAACCTGGCTCATGTCAATCCGGACAAAGTTTTGAGTACTACCTGTTACACGCCGGTTTACGACTACGAAGCGCGCCGCGCGATGTTGCAGGCCGCCTTTCCCAAAACCGAGATTGATATCGTGCAGGCGCTGCGCTCCCCGGCTACCGACGCCAGCATGTGTGAGGCAGTGGGACAGTTAGATCAGGCGCCGCAGCAAGGCGCGCTGGTTTGGATGCAGGCGGAACATACCACACTGGTGAACACCAAACGCCTTATCTTTACTGGCTTGCAGTTGTGTTTCGGGAGTTTCCTGGACGATGCCCAGGAAGCGCTGCAGCGCCTGGAGAAGGCGGCGGCAGCGGTGGGCGAGAAATCGTCCGCGGTGCAGATCAACACCTTCTCCCTGACCCCGGCTGCGGGTTCGGCGCTGCGCAAAACCACCGGCTTCCCACCCAGCACCTTCACCGTGCAGACGGTGGAAGGTTTAACAGCCATTGATGCCACCGCGGGGATTGACGCGATTCTGGCGCCGGGCGTAGAATCGGCGGTTCTGGTGCCGCAGGAGTAGGGACATTTATGAGTGGATATGTAGCGACTTTTGGTGAGATTATGTTGCGGCTGACGCCGCCCGGATTTGAACGGCTGCTGCAATCGCCTGTACTGCAGGCGACCTTTGGCGGCGGGGAAGCGAACGTGGCGGTGTCGCTTGCGCAACTGGGTCAGAAGAGCCGGTTTATCACGGTGCTGCCCCCGAACGTCATTACGAACGCGTTCTTAGGCGAGCTGCGCCGCTTTGGAGTGGATGACAGCCAGATTGTGCATGGGCCCGGGCGGCTGGGCATCTACTTTGTGGAAACCGGTGCCAACCAGCGTCCATCCAAAGTGCTTTACGATCGTGAAAATAGCGCACTGGCGCTGGCCAAGTGTGGCGCCATCGACTGGACGGCAGCCTTCAAAGACGCCGACTGGTTCCACATTACCGGCATCACGCCGGCCATCAGCGCTTCGGCGGCAGAACTGGCTCTGGAGTCGGTGCAGGCGGCGAAAAAGCTGGGGCTGCAGGTGTCGTGCGACTTGAATTTCAGGCAGAATCTTTGGAAATGGGGCAAGATGGCGGGCGAAGTGATGCCCGAACTGATGAAGCACACCGACGTTTGTATCGCCAACGAGGAAGACTGCCAGAAGTGCATCAACGTGCATGTGGATATCGATGTGGAATCGGGTAGTTTGGAGCGCGCCAAATACAAGGAGCTATGTGAGCGTGTGGTGGCGACGTACCCTGGTGTGAAGATGCTGGCCGTGACCCTGCGCGAGAGCAAAAGCGCGTCGCACAACGGCTGGTCGGCGTGCCTCTTCGACGGCAAGGATTTTTTGCTAAGCCGCAGCTACGAGATTACCCATATTGTGGACCGCGTGGGTGGCGGCGACAGTTTTGCGGCGGGTTTGATCTATGGGCTAAGGCAGTTAGCAACCCCAGCTGAGGCGCTGGAGTTCGCGGTGGCGGCCTCCGCGCTGAAGCATTCCATTCCGGGCGACTTCAACCGGGTTTCGGCGGAGGAAGTGAAGGCGCTAGTGAGCGGCGGCGGATCGGGACGGGTACAGCGTTGAAACTCATCGCTATAATCCAAAGCAGGCCATAACAAATATGCAGTTTTATAAGGCGATGAGAGCCGGTATGGTTTGCGCGCTCCTGTCAGCAGGGCTGGTTAGTGCGCAGCAGCCGGCGCAGTCGAGTGATCCAAACGCCCGCGGCGAAGTGACCAAGGAAGCCCTCAAAGCAGCCGCGGCAGCCGCTGCGGCTAAGGGCGGGGGAACGGCGGCAACTAGCAGCACTTCCGGCAGCAGCGAAGCCACCGTGCCGGGAGTAACCGAAGCACCCAAGCTGAGCGATCCGAAAGACACCAATAATCCATTCTCGATTTCAGTGAATGAAGTCATTGTTCCAGTGACAGTTACCGACGACAAGGGCCGCTTTGTGTCTGATCTCGATAAGAGCGACTTCCAGATCTTCGAGCAGAACAAGCTGCAGAACATCCGCTTCTTCACCCGCGAGCGCAACCAGCCTGTGGTGATTGGATTTCTTCTGGATATGAGTTCGGGTAGCCGCATTCACTGGGAGAATTTTCAAAATGCAGCTATCGAACTAGTCCAGAATCTGTTAACCGGAGACCCGAAGTATGCTGGCTATCTGATTGATTACGGGCAAGATGCCGAAGTGGCGGTGAACACTACAACCGACCCTGAGCTGATGGTGGAGAAGATCCGGCATTTGAAGCCGGGCGGCGGTTCCGCCCTCTACGATGCCATTTTTCTAGCCTGCACTAACCGCAAACTTGTGCATGGCGAGCCGATTGAACCCCGGCGCGTCATCGTGATTGTCGGCGACGGCCATGATAACGCTAGCAAACACAGCCTGGCTCAAGTGCTGGAGTTAGCCAGCCGCAACCAGGTGACCATCTATTGCATCTCGACGCAGGCGTTCGGCTTTACTAATGAAAGCGACGCCAACCTGGTGAAACTGGCCACCGAAACCGGCGGGCGAGTAGTGTATCCGCTAGGGGATGTCTACAAGGATACCGACGGGTACCTTTCCCATCCATCGGATGACGGCAACTATGCTCTGACCGTGGGTGTGGGCGCTTACCGATCGGCAGTAGACGGGCGTATGTACCGCGCTGTAGCCGACATCGCGGGCGAGGTGACCCTCCAGTACATCATCCGTTATGTGTCGAATAATCCTACGGAAAAAGCCTACCGCAATGTAAAAGTGGTGGTAGACCTTGGAAACGTAAAGGTAAGAGCCCGTAAGGGCTATTACGCGACTAGTATAGGTAACGAAGGCGGGAGCCCTTAGTACTGGCGGCACATCACAGGCCGTAAGACTATAGGCAGCGGCCCCAAGAGACGATAAGCTGTTGAATGAGGATAGGAAGACTAGTCTGAGGCGCCAAGCCCGGCTTTTCTGACCGGTTCAAAATGTCAGCACGCGTCGTCAGCATAGTAGAGTACCAGCCCAAGCAGGGTCAATACTCGTTGTTAGTCTCGGATCTGCCCGGGCGGGGCATGCAGACTTTAGGCGTTCTCCTGCTAGATGCCGAAACTAATACACTCCATATCCGCTTGCGACGCGATTGGGACGCACTGGCGTCGGAAGAAGATGCCGAAGTTCTGGCCGCACTCGAAGACGACTTAGCCGCGCAGGCGCGCGAAGAAGGCGGCGAGGCCGTGCTGGAGCGTCTGACCGACTGGGCGTCGGGCTCCATTCGCGTGACGGATCGCGAGTCGGTTATGGTTCGCAATTTTCAGCGCACCCTGGGTGAGTTGTACCGCCAGCACGTGCCCGCACAGGTGCTGCGCTTCCGCACGCATCTGCCACGCTATTCGTTGGTGGTTGCGGCTGGGACCTTTCTAACTAATCCCGAAGATATCGAAGCGGAACACTGGATTGAGGCTCCCCCCGATCTGCGGTTGGACGACGATATGTTTGTGGCCCGCGTCCAGGGCCAGTCGATGGAGCCGAAGATTCCCAACGGCAGCTTGTGTGTGTTTCGCCGCCGCGTGGTGGGTTCCAGAAACGGCCGCCTGGTGCTGGTCCGCAACGCCGAACTGGCCGACGATAACCAGTACACGGTCAAGCGCTACCGCAGTGTAAAGGTAGAGGGCGAAGACAGTATGGTGCAAACGCGCATACGGCTGGAGAGCCTGAATCCGGCGTTTCCGTCATGGGACCTGGACGAAGATCCTGAGAAATATCAGATCATGGCGGAATTTGTCCGCGTCCTCGAGTAGCCGTTTTCGACTATACTGGGGCGATGCTACAACCCGACCACGCTGTCTTACTACTGCACACCATGCTCCCGACGGTGGAGAATGAATTCGCCATCACGCAAAAAATCCTGGCCGCAGTGCCGGATGATAAGGCGAACTACCGCCCCGACGAAAACTCGATGACGGCTTTTGATCTGGCCTGGCATATCGCCGCGTCCGAGACCCGCTTTCTGGGAGGTTTGCCAGACGGTGAGTTCACCTTTGAACCTTTCCAGAAGCCGGCAACGATGCAGGGCATCGCAGCCTTCCACGCGGAACACTTTGACAAGGTTTTGCCGAAGCTGAAGGCTATGACGGGCGAGCAGGCAGCGAAGATCGTGGACTTCCGGGGCGTTTTCAAGCTCCCCGCGGTGGCGTATCTAACGTTCAATAATAACCACGTAATTCATCATCGTGGACAACTGTCTACCTATCTGCGGCCGATGGGTGTGAAGGTGCCGGCAATTTACGGCGAAAGCTACGACAGCGCCTTGGCTAAGAAAGAACTGCAAACAGCGTAATCGCTAGGATGCGGGCATGGTGGTCTGTAACCAGGCCACCATCTCACTCTTCCAGTGCTGCATTTCAGGCTTCTGCCAGTGGCTCATACCATGGCCGCCGCCTTCAATTGTGATGACTTGGCAGTCCGAACCAGCCGCCTTGATTGCCTGGCAGAAAGGCGGCGTCTGCGAAAAAGCTACTTGATCGTCCGCATTGCCGTGAATGCACAGAAACGGCGGCATACCTTTGTGAACGCCCGCCAGCGGCGACATGGCGTGTAGTTCGGCGATTGTACCGGCGTCCAACTGGGCGAAACCGAAGAAGTGAATGCCGCCGCCATGCGCGGCGTGCCCATTGATGTTGGCCATGTCGAAGCGTTCTGGGTGTTCGCGGCGCAGGACGGCCAGCGTGCCATAGTCGGATGGACCGTAGAAATCAACCACCGCCGCCACCTGCGTCGCACTCGTAGAATGGGTACCGGCGTAGTTGACCAGAAAGCCGCCCGCAGACTCGCCGATGAGTGCGATGCGGTTGCGATCGACGTGATAAGCGGGCGCGTTTGCTTTCACCCATTTGACGGCGGTAAAGACATCGTCAATGGCTTGCGTGAAGTGGGCGTGCGGCGCCAGTCGGTAGTCGATGGAGAACCAGGCAAAGCCCGCGTCGCTCAGGGGAGCGAAGAGCGGGCGGACGTTGGTGGATTTGCTGCCGCCATCGAACCCGCCTCCATGCACCAGGATGGCTGCCGGAAACGGACCAGGACCATCCGGCACGTGCAGGTCGAGACAAAGAGGTATACCGCTAGGCGCGGCGTACTCAACGTTCTGCTTGTCTAGCGCAATCGCGGACACAGCGGATGCAAATATGAAGACGGACGCGACGACCAATTGGCGCATGGAACGAAATTCTATCAGGACGGCGCAGCGGTGCTGCTCTTGACGCTCGATCTGGATGAGAACTCGCAGGCTTTCTTTGAGTCCGAGAGAAGGCGCTACTTTCCTCCTGAACTGAATGTAGTTCCCGCTCACCTGATGCTGTTCCACAATTTGCCGGGTGAGGAGATGGCGCGGATTCGACACGAACTATCGCGCGCGTCAGACGCCTGCCGGCCCATGACGTTGCGGATCACCCGCCTGCGCAGCCTGGGAAGAGGTGTCGCCTATCAAGTGGAATGCGGCTCGCTGGTTCTACTGCGCGCACGCTTGGCGGCGCTGTTCCACAGTTGGCTAAGCCCGCAGGACCAGCACGGCTACCGCCCCCACATCACTATTCAGAACAAAGTAAGCACCGAAGAAGCCAAATTGACGTTGCAGGCTCTCCAGGCCAGGTTCGTTCCACTGGAAGCCGTCGGAACTGGATTATCGCTATGGAGTTACCTGGGTGGACCATGGGAATTTGTAGCTCGATTTCCATTTGCCAGCGCGCGCTAGCCTCATCATCAAGCCATGAATTGCGATACTTAGAAGCGCGAGCGAGGCGATTGCGCGCCGCCAGCAGGAAAGGAATTGGCTAGACCCTCGCTGGGGGCGCTTGACACCCGCAGCCGTCTTGCGCGGTTCATCAACAGCCGAGATGATGCTCACCCAGCCAAACGACGACGGATTGCGCCGTAGCCGATTCCAGCAGTGGCTGCGGCTTGATCCAAAACACAAGCCGCTGATTTGCAGCCAGATCTACGACTCGGCCGAATTTACCAGCTTGAACTACTGGCTGGACATAGTCTTCTCTGCCGGCATCGCCACCTTCGGTCTCGTGTTAAACAGCCCGGCTGTGATCATCGGCGCCATGCTGATTTCGCCTTTAATGGGCCCTATCATGGCGACCGGTTTGTCGCTGGCCGTGGGTGATCTCTACCTGTCCATTAAAGCGGTTGGCAACCTCATAGCCAGCATTGCTCTGGCTATCGCTCTTTCTTCGTTTTTTGTATGGCTTCTGCCGTTTCACTCGGCTACCGCCGAGATTTTGGGACGCACCAACCCAAACCTGCTCGACCTTGGCATTGCTCTATTCTCCGGGCTTGCCGGATCGGTGGCGGTTTCCCGATCGGGCGGTGCCGGCGGTGTCACTACTCTGCCCGGAGTTGCCATCGCGGTCGCCTTGATGCCGCCTCTATGCACCATGGGTTTTGGTCTTGGCAGTGGCGCAAATATGCGCATCATGGGCGGAGCCGGTCTGTTGTTTCTGACGAATCTGGTGGCGATCGTCGCCAGTGCTTTTGCCGTCTTTCTCCTGATTGGAATGAATTCAGCCGAGATTCGAGCGCAGATGGAGCAATCGCGCAAAGGCGAACAATTTGCGGAGTTCCTCTCGCGCAGTCCACTCTCGCAGGCATTGTTGAATGGTGGCCAGTTACGCTGGCGCGTCCTTATTTTGGTTGTTTTGTTGGGAGCCATCGCGGTTCCTCTCAGGACGGCGCTGCTTCAAGTGGCGGGCGAAGCCGTGGCCAGGGGCGCGGTGCAACAGGTATTAAAGGGTCTGCTGCCGCGCAGCGCGCTGGTTTCACAGCAGGTTGAAGTTGGCAGAGGGAGCGTTCTGGTCAGGCTCGTCTCTACTGAGAACGTCCCGGTTGCCAGGTTAGAACAAGCCGAAGCGGAGATCCAACGGCGCTCTGGCAGAAAGACCGATATCGCCGTCGCCCGCATCGCCAGCCAATCTGAGTTGGAAGAACTAATGCAACGGCTTGCCGCATCTGCCCCGCCAACACCTGCGCCTGAGCCGGTCGCAAAGAGCCTCGCGCAAATACGCGCGGAACTCATGGCACGGCTCAAACCCGTCTTAACCGCCACTTGGCCTGCCCAAGCGCCTGTAAAGACTTTTGACCTGGCTTTTGCTGAGAATGGGACCGTCCTCAACGTCCAATATCAGGGCGCGAAGGTGCTTGATCCCATAGCCTTGGACATCATTACAAAAGATTTGAAGGAGAAATTAAATGCCCCTGGTCTCTCGATCAATGCAACGCTGATGTCGGCCTCTGGTGTCAGGCCCCATGCAGCGGCTCATCGAGCCAGGTGACTGTAAGGCTTTTAACCAAGCGGTATCGGATCGGTCAAAGTCGGCTTGGAGCGCCATCCGAAAAACGCCAGGCTGGCGGCTGTGACAAGGAAGAATGCGACCATGGCGACGCACCCCGGCCAGCCAGCCGTTTTCCACAACAAACCAGGCAGAATGCCGCCCACCGTTCCGCCAATGTAGTAACTGCAAATGTAAAGCCCGGCGGCGGAAACGCGGCTGCCAGCCGGAGCGGCATCGCGCAGAAAGCTGTTAGCGCAGGTCTGGGCGATAAAAACGCCGGAGCTGGTCAGCGAAAGGCCGATAGCCGCCGCCACCAGCGCCGGAACAAGCGTCACCAACACGCCCGTTAAACACAGCCCGATAGCCAGCAGCATGCCGCGCCGCAGCCCAAAGCGCGCCAACTTCGTTCCAGCCACCAGCGTCACCACCAACCCGACCAGATAAACCGAGAACAGCGCTCCTAGTGCGGTAGTGGACAAGTTGAATGGCGCCGCAGCCAAGTAAAATGTGATGTAGCTGAAGACCGATACCAGCGTGAAAAGCATGCAGAAGCCAATGGCGAAGGTCACCAGCAGTCGCGGATTTCGCAAATTATTCAACAGCGGGGAAGGGGTCTTCGGCTTCGGCGCAGCCGGCCGCAAAAGCCGCTGTGCCGCCAGTGCACCCAGCGCGCCGGCAATTCCTAAAACCAGGAACATCACCTTCCAGCCATAGTAAGTGGCCAGTGAGCCGCCGCAGATGCGTCCGATAAAGCCTCCAAAGACAGTGCCCGCCACATAGATGCTCATCACGCGCGGCACCTGCAGCGGCAGCCACTCTTCCGTGATGTAGGCGATGGTGATGATGAAAATACCCGGCGTTAAAAGTCCCTGCGCCAGCCGCCACAGCGCGAGTATCTCGAGGTTGGGCGCCGTCGCGGTCAGTGCGCAGACAATGGCCAGCGCCCACATCGCAGCGACGATGGTCCGTTTCCTGTTCAGGAGTTCACCGAACAGCGCCAGCAGTATGGCCGAAATGGCGACGCCCAGCGTGGATGCACTGATGGTGAGGCCGGCCGTCGTTTCCGACGCATGAAAGATATGCGCCAGCAGCGGAAGAAGCGGCTGCGTGCAATAAAGATCCAGGAAGGCGAAAGCACCGCAAAGAAACACGGCTAAAACGCGGCTGGGCGGTCCCCAATACGCAGGCGGCGCGGCGGAAGACACGTGGGACGTGTCGGTTTCAGTGACAGAGGGCACAATTGTGGGATGCAGCTGGCAAACCTTCGGTGGCAAAGCAAGTGACGGGAACTTTTCGGCGCCTGGCGACATTACAGTTGTGACGAATGCTGCAGTTTCAAAACAGCTCGCACCAAGCGTTTGAAGAGCTTTTTCAACGCTGCCGCCGGCCTCTACACGGCTTGTTTGCGCGCCGTCTGCGCGATGCGGCTCGCGCCGAGGAACTGACCCAGGAAGTGTTCATGGCCGTGATCAAGGGCAGCTTCGGTACGAGCCTCGCGCGCAGGTGCGTACGTATTTCTACTGCGTCGGTCCCAATACGACGTTTTAGCCATGGAAGAGAACTCAACAAAGTGCTCGCAGAGATTAAGACGGCGGAAGCGGAGCAGAAGCAGCTGAAAAATCAGATTGCACTGGCGACAATGACCTTGGTGGTAAAAGAAGACTATAAGCCGCCGTTGCGAGGCAACGCCTATTCAATTCCAGTCCAGATTCGCAATGCGGCCGTCAACGGATTCACTACGGCAGCGCAGGGCATAATTTCGGCTGTGTTCTAGCTGTTGCAGGCTGGACCAAGCCTTGTGTTAATCGCGCTGGTTTTGTTCTTTCCGGCGCGCCTGTTGTGGCGCCGCTACAAAGTCGGTTGCTGAAAAAGCCTTATACCCGCCACCCCTTCCGCTCCCTGGGCCATGCACGACGCGGCATTGTCCCAATCAACACCCCCCAAAGCATAAACGTGCGAATGAAGCTTACACGCCTGCTGCAGCAGCATCAAGCCGGACGGAGGTTCGCCGCCGTGCCCTTCAAACACCGGTCCAAAGACCACCAGATCGGCTTGCGCGGCAATGACTTCCCCCAACGTATGGCACGAGCGGGCCACTATCAAGCCAGGCAACGTCTCAGCCGGCGCAGCCGCAGTCAGATGAACACCATCGGCGCCGGCCGCCACCGCGACATCCGCCCGGGTGTTCACCAGAATTTTGGCAGGCATGTGTGGCCGCTTTTCAGCCGCACGCACTTCCATCACCGCCAGCGTAAACTCAAACAAAGCACGCGCCGGCAGATCCTTCTCGCGGATCTGTATGTAGTCCACTCCCAGGTGCAACTGGTCCCGTATTACTTCAATCAGGGCGTGAAACCCGCCCACGGCTTTGCGGTCGGTAATGTAGTAGCGCTTCATTGCGTTCTTCTTATTTGTCCAGAAAAGTAGTCGCCGCTGGCGGAATGCGCAGGCGCACCGTCTGCCCCGCTCGCAAGCCGCTCGCTTCAGTTTCCCGTATCAGTGCCACCAGGCCGTGTTCGAGTTGCAGTTGCACCCCATGAACCGCCGGCCTGATTTCCGAGATGCTCAGCGCCATTTGATTGCGACCGAGTTTGCCCTCGTTCGGAATTAACAGCAGTTCGGAGATACGGAAACACACAAAGCCATGATCTCCGAGTAAATGCCCTGGAAGATACACAGATTCGAGCGACGAACCCAGAACCTGGAGGAGACTCGTATTGCGGCCCGGATCAAGCGCCTCAATCTGCGCCGGAAGCACGTTGTAAATTCCCAGCGACCGGGCAATCTCCGAACTCACCGGTCTTGAGAAAACCTGCTCGCTCGATCCGGTTTGGAGGAACTTACCCGCCTCCATCAGGCAGACGTGATCCCCAAACTCAAAGCACTCGTTCAGGTCATGAGTGACCAGGATGAGCGTGGCTTTAGCACGCTGGCGCGTCTCGCGCAGCACCTGGTAGAAAGACTGCCGCAAGCGCGCATCCAGGCCGCGCGTGGGCTCATCCAGCAGCAAAAGCCGCGGTTCGTTCACTAGCGCCCGTGCCAGCGCCGCGCGTTGTTTCTGCCCGCCGGAAAGTTGTGCCGGTTTCCGCTCGGCCAGTGCACCAAGTTCGAACGCGTCCAGCAATTCGTTGATGCGCCGCCGCCGATTCAATAAGCTGCCGTCGCGCCCGGTATTCGCGGCAAAGCGCAGATTGTCCCGCACCGTCATATGAGGAAATAGCGCGTGGTCCTGGAAAATGTATGCGCAGCGCCGCAGTTGCGGTGGCAGATGCACCATTGTCGCAGCATCAAAATACAAATCGTCATGCAGCAGGATGCGACCCTTATCAGGCCGCAGGAAGCCAGCCAAACAAGTAAGTGTCAGCGTTTTGCCCGCGCCGCTTGCGCCCCAAAGCACAATGGAAGGCGCCGTCGAACGAAGGTGAACGTCCAACTGAAATGGCGGGCCCTCCGATTCCGAGGTCAAGTGTTTGATGATCCTCGCGTCGATCATTTAAGCGGCGCTCGGGCGCTCAGGCGCTTGCCAGATGCGTGCCGACGTCCAAAGCAGTGCCAGCGCGGCCGCCGAGATAACCAGCACCAGCACGCGCGCAGCATGTCCGTTGCCCGATTCCACTGCATCGAAAATGGCAACGGAGAGCGTTTGCGTTTGGCCGGGAATGTTGCCCGCCACCATGATGGTAATGCCGAAGTCACCCAGCGAGCGCGCAAAACAAAGCGATGCGAGCGAACTCAACCCTCGCCATGCCAGTGGCAACGTGACCGTCCAGAAGGTGCGCCACTCCGAAGCTCCCAGACTATGCGCGGCCCACTCGAAGCGATAGTCTACGTTCTGCAGAACAATCCGGGCGGCGCGGATGTATATAGGAGCGGAATGCAGGCAGGCGGCGACGACCGCGGCCTGCCACGTGAAGACCAGCGGCTGGCCGAACAGCGTCTGATAAATGCGGCCGGGAAAGGAACTGCGTCCTGCCAGCACCAGGACGTAATAGCCGAGCACGGTAGGAGGCAGCACCAGCGGCAGTGTAAGCAGCGACTCCCACAGATTCTTGCCACGAAAGCTCTTGTGTGAGAGCAGGTAGGCCAGACAGGTGCCAAAGGCCAAAACCAGGATGGTGGCAATGGCGGCAACTCGGAGACTAAGCCAGAGCGGGAACCAGTCGATAGGCGTTTGAGGCGACACGGAAATGCCGATTATAGCGACAGGCAAAAAATCACTTGAAATGGGAGAAAAACAGGCGTATTATCCCGCCAGAGGCTAAATTTTAGCGCCGTGCAAGGTCTGCCCGGTGCCGTTATCAACTGAATCGATCGCGACTCTAGTGACAGAGTTGTCCCCTCGTTTTCCCCTGAAAGGAAGGAGCGATCTTTATGAACCTGATGATTCATTTAGGCCTGTGCGCGTCCCTCGCGGTGGCGCTGGTTGCGGTTTACCTCTACCGCCACTGGCTGGAAAACCACGACGATCCGTACATTCACTTACACAACGATTCCCACGACTCGAATATCATTCAAACGCAAACCGTGTTAGGCAAGCGCCTCGAAATGGTCGACCGTGTGAAGAATGGTCTCCTGGTAGCAGTCATCGTATACGCGGTAGCTATTGCCGCTATGGGCGTCTTTCTGGCTTGGAACAACACCGGAAGTTAGTGATTGAAGTTATCGCGCCAGTCAGGCCGGGCTAATTACACTAGTAACGATGCCTCTGTGGTTTAGCGCGGGTCTGATCATTCTGTCGGCGAGTTTAGGTTATTCACAGACTGCTAGTGAAGCGGGGACGCCCTGGAAATTCGCCGTCTCGGGTGACTCACGCAACTGCGGGAATGTCGTTATGCCTGCCATCGCCAAAGCCGCTATCAGCAATGCTGCATACTTCTATTGGCATTTAGGCGACTTTCGTGCCATCTACCGCATCGATCAGGATTACGCACAAGAGCACAAGCCTGCATCGAGGAGCCCGGCGATTAGTATCGCCGACTACTTGATCAATGCTTGGCCCGACTTCATTTCGAATCAACTCCAGCCTTTTGGCCAATTACCGGTCTACCTTTCTTTGGGCAATCATGAACTAATTCCACCCAAGACGCGCGATCAGCTGGTTGTTCAGTTCGCCGACTGGCTGAACTCTCCCACCATTCGCGAGCAGCGCTTGCAGGATGACCCAAACGACCATACCGTCCGCACCTACTATCACTGGATCAGCGATGGCATCGACTTTGTCACCCTGGATAATTCGTCGGACGAACAGTTCGACGACGGCCAGATGCAATGGATTCGAGGCGTGTTGAATCGGGACGCCGCGGGCGCGTCAGTCAGGGCGGTCGTTGTTGGCATGCATGAAGCACTGCCCGACAGCATTTCCTCCGACCACAGCATGAACCAGTTCCCGCGCGGGACAGAGAGCGGGCGACAGGTCTACCAATGGTTGGTGGATTTTCGAAACTCTACAAAGAAGCCGATTTATGTTTTAGCCAGCCACTCGCATTTCTACATGGATGGAGTTTTTAACAGCGCGGCCATAAGGCAGCGGGGGGATGTGCTGCCCGGCTGGATTATCGGGACCGCTGGCGCTGAGCGATATCCTCTGCCGCCCGAATCCGGTTCCGCCAAAGCGGCGCTCACTCATGTTTATGGCTATCTGCTGGCAACCGTGACCAACGCCAAGGAAAATCCGATCACGTTTGAGTTCAAGCAACTGAGCGAGCAGGATGTTCCGGCCACCGTGCTGGCGAGGTATACGCCCGCATTCGTGCACGATTGTTGGGTCAACAACCCGAAGCCTTAAACAACGGCCGTCAGCCGTTCCCGGGTCGCCGATTCGCGCAATTGCACATAGGCCACCTTTAGAATCGCCAGAACGGGAACCGAGAAGAACATACCAGCGATGCCGCCTACCTTTTCACCGGCCAGCACCCCAAACAGCACCAGTAGAGGATGCAGTTCCACCCCCGAACTCATCAGGTACGGATTGAGAACATAATCCTGGAAGACTCGATAAATACCCCAGAAGAGAATAATCCAGAGGAATCCGCCCGACCCTGCCACGCCGCACACCACCAGCATGATGGCAAGCGCGGCGATTGGGCCAACCACCGGAATGAATTCCAATACGCCGGCCAACCCCGCCAGCAGCAATTCATACGGTTCACCCAGCAGGCTCAGAAAAATGGCCCAGGCGGCAAACGAAGCTACCGCCAGAATTACCAGCGCACGGATGTAGCTTTGCAGCATGATATGCATTTGGGAGAGCATTTTATCCAGCGTCATGCGCTGATGATCGGAGGGAAAGCTATCCACCAGGGCCGCTCGCATAGCCCGAGCGTCTTTCAAGAAAAAGAACGCCAGAATCGGCACCAGGATAAGCGGCACCAGTGCGCCTACGCCAGATAAGATCTGGCTGCTGGCCTCCTGAATAAAGGGGACGACGCTGTTTTGTAAATTTGAAGCTTCCGTTCTAAGGGCAGTCATTAGCTTATCGCGCATGGGCTCCAGCCAACCCGGCAAGGGAAGAGTGGCCACTTTACCTCCGGTAACCAGGCCGGGAAGACGGGTGGCAAGGCTGGTCGCTTCAGTTGCCAGCCTTGGCAGCAGCGCGAAACCGATGCCTACAAGCGAGCCTACGAAAAGAATGTAGACAATAGCCAGCGCCAGTGCGCGGCGCTTCGGAAGGAATCGTTCGATCAGCCCGACTATAGGCGACAGCATGTAAGCGAAGAAGATGGCGCCCGCGAAAACCAGCAGCGTTTCGCGAATCTGGTAGATGACATACACAAACAGAACGAACAGGTAGACGGTCCAAACAACACGGAGCGCGCGCTTATCGATGGCTAACATACTGGCGCTGAGAAATTTACCTGACTTGACATGATTGTTAGACTAACAACTGGCAAAGGGTTTCGAATGATTTTGACCTGACGACTGAGAGGCGCCGCAATGCCGGTATCCGCGCGCGACATGCGCCAGCTTGTAAGCGAGTTAGAAACTTTAGAGCAACAACTGCGGCAGGGCGGCGGCCCCAGGAAGATAGAAAAGCAGCATAGCGACGGCAAACTCACCGCGCGCGAGCGCATCGCCAGGCTGATTGATGCGGACAGCCAGTTTCTGGAGATCGGCCTGCTTCTCGCCTACGACCGCTATGACGGTCAGGCGCCGGGTGCAGGGGTAGTCACTGGTACGGCAATGATCGAAGGACGGCCCGCCGTGATTGTTGCTAACGACGCCACCGTCAAGGCCGGCGCCTGGTGGCCGGAAACGATCACCAAGATTTTGCGCGCGCAGGAAATCGCCATGCGCAACCGTGTGCCCATTGTTTACCTGGTGGATTCGGCGGGCGTAAACCTTCCATTGCAGGACGGTATTTTCCCGGGGCAGTACGGCGCCGCACGCATCTTCTACTACAACTCACTGATGCGCCGCCGCCTGCGCATTCCTCAAATTGCGGCCGTCATGGGCCCCTGCATCGCCGGCGGCGCCTATTTGCCGGCTCTTAGCGACACCATCATCATGGTGGAAAAGACCAGCTTCATGGGTCTGGGCGGTCCCAACCTGGTGAAGGGAGCAGTAGGTGAAGTGACCGATTCGGAAACGCTGGGCGGCGCCCGCATGCATACTGCCACCAGCGGAGTGGCGCATTTCAAGGCGGCTAATGATGAGGCATGTCTGCAGCTGATAAGAGCACAGTTTGTACAAATGCCCGCCCCCAGGCTGCCGTTAAAAAGCGAGCCCCCGGCGCATGAGCCGGAGGAGTTGCTGGGTATTCTGCCGCCCGATCACAGATTGCCTTATCGTATGGAAGATATTCTGGAGCGCATTCTTGATGAGGGCGATTTTCTTGAATTCCAGCCCGACTATGCACCCGAGTTTCTCTGCGCCACCGCGCGCTTTGACGGCCGCTCCATTGGAGTCATCGCCAATCGGCGTGGCTTTTTGCGCACCCGGACCGGTCCGCGCGTCGGCGGCATCGTGTACACGGAGTCGGCCCGCAAAGTTGCGTATTTTGTAGAGAACGCTCAGCGGCATAATTTGCCTCTACTCTATGTGCAGGATGTTTCGGGCTTCATGGTGGGTGTGGAGGCCGAAGCTGACGGAATTATTCGCGCCGGGGCCGAGATGGTGGAAACAATGGCATGCGCCACTGTGCCAAAGATTGTACTCACAATCAATCATGCCAGCGGCGCTGGTTATTATGCGATGGCAGGACAGGGGTTCGATCCCAACTTTACCTTCAGCTGGCCGACCGCGCGCATCGGCGTAATGGAAGGTGATTCGGCCATTCAAGCCGTCTATGGACCGGAGTTAGGAAAGCGCAAGGCAGCGGGCAATGGGATACCCGCTGAACTGGACGAAAAGATGGCGCAAACGCGGGCCGATTATGACCGCTGGCTCGATGCTCGGTATGCCGCCGCTCGCGGGCATTGCGACGCGCTGATCAACCCGGTCCGCACGCGCGAGGTTTTGAGCATGGCGTTCACGGTGGCCTGTGCGCACGACAATACCGAGCACGTGCCGCTGCAGTTGCAACTCTGATATAACTTTGGCGGGGAACTGGGCGATGGATGAAATAGTAGTTCAAGAGAAAAAGCGCGTTCTGTATCTGACTTTAAACAGGACGGCCAAGCGCAACGCATTGACGGCCGCCATGTGCAATGAAATTGTGCAGCGGGTGCGAAACATCCAGGAAAGGGCTGATATTGGATCTGTCTTGATCGCTTCGCATGGACCCGTTTTCTGCTCAGGCATGGACCTGGAAGAGGTCCGCGACGAACATGGACTTGATCTGGAGCGGGTGCACGAAGATTTGTTCACCATGGGCCGAAATAGCTTGAAGCCGATTGTTGTAGCCGTGGGTGGCGCAGCTTTAGGCGGCGGCCTGGGATTGGTGGCCCAAGGCCACATTGTGATGGCTTCCGAGTTCGCCAGTTTCGCTTTGCCCGAGATCAAGGTTGGCTTCTGGCCCTTCCTGGTTTTCCGCGCGGTGGAACATGCCATCGGGTCGCGCCGCACGCTGGAACTAAGCCTTACCGGCTGCAAGTTTCATCCGCACGATGCCGCCAATTGGGGCTTGGTCCATCGTGTCTGTCCGGCGACCGAAATATTTGAGCGTTCTGAAACGGTTGCGCGAGAATTAGCAAAGGCGAGTCCAACAGCCATCCACGCAGGCCTTCAGTATGCGCGGGATGCGCGCGGCAAGACTTTAGAGGAAGCGGGAGAGATTGCGGCTAAATTGCGCGTGCAGATTATGGCGGGCGACGATTTTAAGGAAGGCATCGCCGCCTTCCAACAGAAGCGGGAACCGCACTGGCCCAGCCTGCCCGAAAACTTTTATCGCGAGAAGGTTAGCTAGCCTGTTTTTGTGCGCGTTTGCGTGTCGCGCGGGTGAAACTCCCACGTTTTATCGCGACGTCCTTCCCATTTTGCAGACGCACTGCCAGGCATGCCACCGGCCCGGGCAGATTGCGCCCATGCCGCTGGAAACTTACCAGCAAGCCGCGCGCTATGCAGCCTCCATTAAAGCCGTTACGCAAAGCCGAACGATGCCGCCATGGTTCGCCGACAAATGTTGCGGGCATTTTTCCAACGATCCTTCCCTAACAACCGGGGAGTTGAGCACGCTAGCCGCCTGGGCCGATGCCAAGGCTCCGGCAGGTGATAGCAAAGACTCACCAACCGCCCCGCATTGGACCGCGGGCTGGAACATCGACCAGCCTGACGTAGTCTTTAAGATGCCCGTAGCCAAGCATCTGCCGGCGCATGGCGACGTGAAGTATCAGTACATCATCATTCCCACCCATTTCAAGGAAGACAAATGGGTGAGCATGTCTGAAATAAAGCCGTCGAACCGGGCCGTGGTGCATCATGCGGTGGCTTACATCCGCGATCCCAAATCGAACTGGCTACGGGGTGCGCCTACTGGTGTGGCATTCAGCGCCGACGATCTCCCGGACCCTGCCATGCGGCACGACGCCATGTGGACCGACAGCGATATTCTGTTGGTCTACGCGCCCGGTAGCCTGCCCGACAGATGGCCCAATGGTTTCGCCAAGCTGGTGCCGGCTGGTTCGGATATTGTTCTGCAGATGCACTACGCGGTGCATGGGCAGGCCGGCGAAGACCAGACTGGCATCGGCCTGGTATTTGCGAAAACCGCGCCAGCCAAGCGCGTTCTTACGCTACAACTCACCAATGACAAGTTTCAGATTCCGCCCGGCGATCCGTCCTACCGGGTCGAAGTACATGGATCGCTGCCCAACGATGCGCTGCTGATGAGTTTCTTTCCGCACATGCACTTGCGCGGCAAGACTTTCGAGTACAACCTGGTGGCGCCGCATGGCCGTGTGCAGACGCTGTTAAGGATTCCAAACTACGACTTCTACTGGCAATTGAGTTACCGCCTGGCGACACCGCTGCTGCTGAAGGCAGGCACAGTCCTGCAGGCAGTGGCGACCTTTGATAATTCGAACAAAAACGTGCATAACCCCGATCCTGCGGCAACCGTTACCTGGGGCGAGCAGACATGGGCCGAAATGATGGTCGGGTTTTTTGATGTAGCAGTCGATCCCGCCATTGACAAAAAGACTTTCTTCCAGCGCCCGCGCTAAATCCTCAGCCGTTCACTCATACCGCAGCGCCACCAGCGGATCCACCCGAGTGGCTCGTCTTGCTGGAATAAAACAAGCCAACACTCCCACCAGGGCAATGATCAAAACCACACTGATCATCGTCACCGGGTCGTGCGGTTCAACCCCCCACAACTGATTCGCAATCAAGCGGTTCAGGAACAAACTCGCGACGAATCCAATGGCGAGCCCAATGCCGACCAGCACACCGCCCATCTTCAGCACCATCAGGAATACATTCTGCTCCAGCGCGCCCAGCGCCATGCGAATCCCGATCTCGTGTGTCTGCTGCGATACCGTGTAGGCCAACACGCTATACGTTCCAATGCCAACCAGAATCAAGCCAATAGCCGCGAAAACCGACAGTATCGTCAGAGTAAACTCCGGCCCCGAGTAGGAGAACGATTTCAGATAGCCCTTCAGTGTTCCAGTCAGCGTAAGCGCAACGCCGCGATCAACCGCCCAAATCTCGCGCCGCACGCTATTTTGCAGCGACAAAGGATCGATGCTGGTTCGTACCAGGATGCCTCTCGAGTAGAACCCGGTGATGGTGTAAGGCACCAGGACCTCGGGCGAGATCGGATCTTGCAAACCCTGATTTTTTGCGTCGCTGATCACGCCCACAATGGTGAACGACGGATCGGCGACGGGATCGGGAATCTTCCCCAGATCTTTAAGCGTTATCAGCCGACCGATAGGATCTTCCTTGCCGAAAAACTGCTCTACCAGCTTGTGGTTTACCACCGCGACATGCCGCCGGTCGGCAACTTCCTGCTCGCTGAACACGCGTCCACGCATCAGCTTCAGGCCGATCGTCGGGAAGTATCCTTCACTGCAAAGCTGATAGATAGCGCGCCATTTCTCCGTGTGCGCTTTACCGGGAATGTCCGCTTCGCTGCCAATGCCTCCGTACGGGGGCAGGGTGCTGGTTTCTGTGGCTGCAATAACGCCAGGCAGCGTCTTCAAACGCCTTAAGAGCTGACCATAAAAGTGCTGGATCTGGTCTGCCGTTTTGTACCGTTCCTTAGGCAAAGGCAGCCGGATCACAAGAATGTTGTCGGGATTGAGACCCAGATCCACCGTCTGCAGAGCCACCATGGTGCGCATAAGAAGACCCGCACCCGCCAGTAAAATAAGCGACAGCGCTATTTCACAAATAACCAGCAGTTTGCGCAAACGCCCATGCCGAAACCCGCCGCTGACGCCTTTTCCGGAATCTTTCAGCGGTTCGGCAAGCTGTTTGCGCGAAGCGTGCAGCGCCGGAACTAGGCCCGCCAGGATTGTTGTCACTGCGGCGACCGCCAGACTGAACACCAGCACGCGCCAGTTCAGCGTGATCACAGCTTCGGACGGTATGGTGTTCTCGGGAATAAGCACGACCAGCGCTTTCACGCCGAGGTAAGCAAGCAGGCAGCCGAGCACAAGACCGCCGCCCGTCAACAGCGCGCTCTCAACTAGCATCTGCCGTGCGATTCTCCAACGGCTGGCGCCAAGCGCCGAGCGGATGGCAATTTCCTTCTCGCGCGATGTCGCCCGCGCCAGCAGCATGTTAGCTACATTTGTGCAACCGATGAACAGCAGCAAGCCAACCGCGGCCAGCAAGGTCATCAGTGTATTACTGAATCGCCCCACCACCGAGTCGGCAAGGGTCTCGGCGTGAATATTGAACTTCTCGGGATAATGGTCGGGATAAATTTTGGCCAGCCGCTTCGTTATCAGCTCAACATCGTTCTCAACGTCGCGCATACTCGCGCCGGACCTTGATCGTGCCTGCAGAAAGAAATAGCTTCGCTCTGCATTGGGCGCTGCCGGATCGGGATCACGCGGATACCAGACGTCGCCTGCGAAATAAGTAAAGCGCGGAGGCATAATGCCGACCAGGGTGCGGGTTTCGTTATCCAACTTGAACGACTTGCCCAAAACCTGCGGATCGCCGTCACAATCCTTAAGCCACATCTTGTAGCTCATCACGAAGACAGCCGGTGCGCCCGGCTTGCCGTCTTCCGGCAGAATGCCGCGGCCGCGTAGCGGCGCAACGCCCAGAAATTGGAAAGTATTTGAAGTTACCGCGACACCCTGCAGGCGCTCTGTACCTTCGCGCGTGCTGTAGAGTACATCGCTATTATCGACGCCCACCGTGTCTTCTAACGTGCGCGCGCTGCGGCGAATTTCCAGGAACTCGGATGTCGGATATGCGGCTCGTCCGCCAGGTTCGCTGCGCTTTAAGTCGTGCACTTCTAGAATCAGAATGCGCTGCGAGTCGCGGTAAGGAAAGGGATCCAGCAGCACGTTCTGGACGACACTAAATATGGCTGTGGCCGATCCGATGCCCAGCCCAAGCGCCACAATCGCCATGGCCGCAAAGCCTGGCTGCTTCCGGAATCCACGCAGACAATACAGAACGTCTTGTTTAAGACTTCCCATCTCCGGTCGAGACGAGATCGCGTTGCCAAAAGTTCCGCGCTAAATTTCGTCGTCGCTGGACACAGGTTTTGTCTTCTTTTCCGCGACAGGCGGGGCCGTCCTGGTGCCATGGGTGGCGAAGTACTTCAGTTGCTGTTCGGTAGGGGGCGCCAACGTAATCCACTCGCCCGATTGATGTAGCTGGCAAATCATGGTGGCGTTAACACCATCCTTGAAGGTGTGGAGACCGTAAACTACTCCGTTTTCGGTGAGGGTGTATTGGTTGGGTTGCGTTAGCATCTACTTCAAGTCTAGGCTGTCAGCGCGACGACAACACGATCTGATTCCCTTCCGAGTCCCTCATAATGGCAAATTTCCCCCAGGGCTGATCCTGCGGAGGCCGCGCAAACTCCACCCCCTCGTAGCCATGAGTTCCGCGTAAGTCTCCTCCACGCTGTCAACCTCCCACGACGTGTTCACAAATGTCCCGATGCGGTCCTCGTGGCCTTCCGGCGTGAACAGCACCACGCCCGTCTGCGCTCCTGGGATCGAAAGCTCAATCCAGCGCTGCGATTCAGAAAAGTGCTGGTCGGTCAGAATTTTGAATCCGAGCCTGTCAGTATAAAAGCTGAGGGCGCGATCCTGGTCACGCACGGGAATGCCCAGAAACTTGATTTTCTTGATCATGCCACCAGCATGCCAGCGCGTGAAGCCCGAATCAACCGTGCGGATCTCGATTAGCTGCAACCCCTGCTATAGCAGGAATGACTATAGTAGAAGTCATCTTGACCATCGACCCCTACGTCATCGACACGCTGATGCGCGATTTAGTGGCCCACAGCCGCTCCTCGGCTGCATTCCTGGTCTATCTACAGCTTTATCGCTCTACGCACGCGGCAGGCAAGGAGTCCATGGCGGCCAGTCATCAAGCTTTGGGGGAGGCCACCGGACTCTCCAAACGCTCGGTTCAGATAGCCATTGGTCATCTAATCGAGCGCCGCCTCATTCAGCAGCGCAGACTAAGGCCGACATCGGTGCCGGTCTACCGCGTTCTCACGCCGTGGCTACGCAGGAAAACTCCCGCCTAAACCGTACCCATCAGCTCGGCCACTTTTTCCAGATAGCTCTTAGTATTGAGCCACTTCTGATCAGGCCCCACCAGCAGCGCCAGGTCTTTCGTCATGAAACCTGCTTCCACCGCGTCCACGGTCGCCTTCTCAAGTTTGTCGGCAAACGCAACCACGTCTGGAGTCCCGTCAAACTGGCCGCGATACCGCAGGCCCGACGACCACGCAAAGATGGACGCAATAGGATTCGTCGACGTCTCCTTGCCTTTCTGATATTCGCGGTAATGCCGCGTCACGGTACCATGCGCCGCCTCCGTTTCAACCGTCTTCCCATCGGGCGTAATCAGCACGGAAGTCATTAGTCCCAGCGAACCGAAGCCCTGCGCCACAACGTCCGACTGCACATCCCCATCGTAGTTCTTGCACGCCCAGACGAAGCCACCATCCGACTTGACGGCGTAGGCCACCAAATCATCAATCAGGCGATGCTCGTAGCTCAGGTTGGCGGCTTTGTACTTGTGGCTAAATTCCTGTTCAAACACGGACTGGAACAAGTCTTTAAACCGCCCGTCGTACTTCTTGAGGATGGTGTTCTTGGTAGATAGATAGACCGGAAGATGACGCGACAGGCCGTAATTGAAGCATGCACGCGCGAAGCCGATAATGGACTCGTCTAGGTTATACATGGACAAAGCAACGCCTGGACTCTTGAATTCGAAAACGTCGTACGTACTGGCGTGTGCGCCGCTGGCGGGAGTAAAGGTGAGTGTAAGCTTACCAGCTTCTTTCACCAGGATGTCGGTAGCCCGATATTGATCGCCAAAAGCGTGGCGTCCCACCACGATTGGCTTTACCCAGCCCGGAATATAGCGCGGCACGTTGCGGCAGATGATCGGCTCGCGAAAAATGGTGCCGTCCAGAATGTTGCGGATAGTCCCGTTAGGCGACTTCCACATCTGCTTCAGATTGAATTCCTTCACGCGCGCTTCATCGGGCGTGATGGTGGCGCATTTGACACCCACTCCGTACTGCTTGATCGCGTTAGCCGAGTCAACCGTCACCTGGTCGTTGGTAACATCGCGATGCTCAACGCCAAGATCGTAATATTTCAAATCGACATCAAGGTAAGGAACTATCAGAAGGTCTTTGATTTGCGCCCAGATGATGCGCGTCATCTCGTCGCCGTCAAGTTCGACGAGTGGGGTTTTAACGTGAATTTTTGCCATGCCCAAAGACTATGACTTTATCATCTGCGCTTAAACCGGGGACGTGTGCCACCCTCGCGGCCGAACGATCAAGATCGATAGTCCGTACGGTCGCCTGGAGAATGTATCCACGCCAAACCGTTTGCGCTGAGCCGCTCGGGATAAGGTAGCAGTCGTTCTTCGCATCCGCGGCGGAAGGTTGTTGCTGTAGACAATCAAATTAGGCGCTAATTGAACTCCCGGTTCGCTCCCAACGTGTCAAAAGAAATTGATAGGCGCGAGATGCTCGATATTGCCTTCGTCCGGCGGCGAACAAATATCCCGCATGTCGGCGATGAGAACGCTCTCGATTCACTCCTGGAGGGGCCGGGCGTGTTTGACGTCGATCCCCACTGCCGCAAATTGGATGCTTTTGTGGCGAAGCACCAGATTCAGGCTGACATTCACTCGCAAGACCTATTGCCCTGCGCCAACCGCAACGATGGGGGGCGGCCCGTCTATTTTGGCCGGGCGCGATGGCAAAAACGCTCAACCGCAAGACCCGACGATGCCGCTTGATCGCCACTAGGCGCTTCGACTTCTGGAACGGGCCGGTTTTATCCCCGAGCACGGACAATCCCGGTACTGGTCGAATGCCGCCAGAGGCCCAAGCGTAGGCGTCTCTGCAATTGTAAGGCCCACAAATCGCCTTTTTTCACCCGAGTTTCCAATTCCCGGGAGAACGGCGTGGTCCGGAGCCTTCGATTCGAGAATTCTGTTAAGTCCGTCTTAACTTTTGCCGGTTTTCCGCCGAACAGAATGGTGTCGTATCACAACCAGCCTTAGGGGGCCAGCAGGTGGCGCAGTACATTTCGGACAACACAATAAACATTACAGCGGAAGCCGGTGGCGGGCAGAATGACCTGCTGTGTCGGCTTGTGGAAGGAATCGGAAAGCACGCGGTCGAAGAGCGGGAAGATGAACTGGCGCGTTTGCGCGAAAATTTGGACATTCAGGCGACCTGTTTGAGAAGCACGACTGATCTTGCGCAGATGCGGACCGCGGTTGACACTGTGATAGACGTGATGGCGCGCCACAACGATGGGGTACTTTCGGATCATCGAGTCCATTCCGGTGAACTGGCTAAGGCTTTGCGCATGATGGTGGACACAATTGGCCATGTCAGCAAGTCGAGCCAGGCGGCGGTGCACCAACTTTCCGTTATCCAGAAGCATCTGGAAGAGGCGACGGCAGCTCAGGATACGACCAAACTGAGATCAAAGCTCGGGGTCTGTCTGAATTTAATCAAAGAGCATAGCGAGAGTCTGCGCGCGCAGTCTGAAGAGCGTATTACTCATTTGAAATCGTTTATTGCCGAATCGCCATCGGCTACCCAGGCAGCATCCATGTTTGAAGAGCCACTGGATCCCGTCACCGGCTTACCGACACGCTCATTCGCCGAAAAGATGCTTGAGGAACGTTTAGCACGTAAGACCGATTGCCTGGTCGGGGTGGTGACGGTGGACCGCTTCAACGGACTGATTGGTCGGTTCGGGCAACATATTGTTGATGACTTGGCTAAGACAGTTGCACACCATCTGGCGCAGCGTCTTCCTGAGGCTACTACTTTGTGCAGATGGTCTTCAAATTCATTTATCGCAGTTACGGATGTTGTGACAAGTTATGCCGAAATGTCTCAGCAGTGGCGCAAGGTGCGTGGGTTGCGGATTGAAAAGCAGATTGAGGATCCCTCCACGACGGCTTTGGTGGTATTAAACACGTCTTTAATGGTTGAACATTTGATGCCCACGTCGTCGAAGCGGGAAGTTATACAGAGTATCGACCGCTATGTCTCACAGCACCCCTGAGAGCGCAAGTCGGTTTGTAGGCTCCAGTTAACAGAGCAAGGTTAATAGAGCAAGTAAGGTTTGCGGCGCTCGTCGAAGCTCGCGGCTTCTTTTTGGATGTCGAGCCACAAATCAGTCGGTTCCTTACCGGTCTTCAGGCCTTCGACCAGCGCGTGATTGCCGATTAAGGCGCGGTCTTTATCGAAGTCGATTTTGCCTGGGTAGAGAGCCTGCAGAGCCGAGGCCAGTTCGACGCCGAGGCGCGTCGAATCGAACGATTCGCGGTCCGTGATGACGAAGCGGACGCCTTCGATTTCCTGACCCTGAAAATTGGAGGCTGTTGGCTTGAATTTAGTGGCGTAGGCCCGGACGCCGGGCACGAAGCGCGCGTTTAATGTCTGGGCCAGTTGTGCACCCTTTATCCAGTCGGCGCCGATCTGTTCAAACGGTGCATCGGTGCCGCGGCCAACCGAGTAGTTGGTGCTGTACTCCAGCATGGCAATGCCGGGATAGAGAAGGGCGGCGTTCAAACTGCGCATGTTGGGGGAGGGATTCACCCACTGGAGCGGAGTGGAATCGAACCAGTCGCCGCGCTGCCAGTTTTTCATCTTGATGACGCGCAAGTCGGCGCCCCAGTGTTGTTCGGCGTTGGCCATGCTGGCCAGTTCGCCAAAGGTCATGCCGTGGCGGAGAGGCATGTCGTAGCAGCCGACGAACGATTCCAGGTCTTTGTCCATCACTGGTCCCTCAACGTGGACGCCGGTAATCGGATTGGGACGATCTAGCACATAGAAGGGCTTGTGCGCTTTTCCAGCCTCTTCCAGCGCATAAAGCATGGTGCAGGAGTATGTATAGAAGCGCGCGCCGACGTCCTGAATGTCGAAGACCACGGCATCCAGGTTATGCATCTGATCGGCCGTGAGGCGGCGCTCGTTCGGCTTATACAGGCTGATGACGGGCAGGCCGGTCTTGGCGTCCTTGGCGTTGGCAACATCGGTATCCAGCAGCCCCTCCATGCCATGCTCAGGGGAATAGAGGGCGGCGATGTTCAGCTTGGCTGCGAGCATGATGTCAAGGTTGCGGTTGCCATTACGGTCGAGGCCCGTCTGGTTAGTAATAAGTCCGACGCGTTTGCCCTTTAGCGGACGGAAGTCTTCCTCGGCTAAAACATCCAAGCCAGTGCGCGTATCTGCCTGCCGGTTGATGGCGCGATGCACGCCCGCATTCGCCATGGTCTCGACGTAGCCGGTAATCGCGACGTCATTGGGAGTATTCAGGCCGAAATCTTTGGCGACAACGGTGGCCAGGCGCGATCGCAGCGAACTCAGCGAGTTGCCGTGATGGGGATGAACCACATTGGTTAAGAAAATGATGAAGGTGTTGCTGGTGGGGTCCATCCACATGGAGGTTCCGGTATAGCCGGTGTGGCCGTAGGAGCCGATAGGAAAGAGTTCGCCACGGTTGCTGGAGAACGGCGAGTCAATATCCCAGCCGAGCGAACGCAGCACGGGTTGATCAGCAGGGCTGGCAGGTTCGGTAAATTTCTTTACGGTCGCCGGAGCAAACAGGCGAACGCCATTGAGTTCGCCCATACCGAGCAGCATTTCGGCATACTTGGTGAGATCTGCTGCGGTTGCGAACAGACCGGCGTGTCCGGCAACGCCGCCCATGTAGCGTGCAGTGGGATCATGCACCACGCCCCAGAAAGGCTGCCCGGTTTCATCGTCAATCTCGGTGGACTCAATGCGCGGCTTAAGCGATGCCGGCGGCAGGAACGTAGCCTCATTCATCCCCAGAGGAGCGTAGATTTGTTCGTGCGCGAACTCGGCCAGCGACTCGCCGGAGAGCCGGCGCACGATCTCGCCCATGAGTAAGAAATTGATGTCGCTGTAAATGAAGCGCGTTCCGGCTGGAGCGATCGGCTTGGCGCTCAGGGCGCGGTCGATGCCGTTCTGATAGCCGCTCCACTTGGGGACGAGGTCGACATCGGGGGGCAGGCCGGAAAAATGGGTCATCAGCAGGCGGATGGTAAGGTCGCTCTTGCCGCCTTGAAATTCCGGCAGGTACTTGGTGACCAGGTCATCGATGCGCAGCTTTCCTTGTTCAAACAGCTTCATCACGCTCGGAGTGGTGGCGGTCACTTTAGTCAACGAAGCCACGTCGAAGATCGTGTCCATCTGCATAGGCTGTCGATCGGGGATCAGCGACCGGTAGCCATAGGCGTGCTGGTAAACGACGCTACCGTTGTGCCCGATGACGAGAACGGCTCCGGGGATGAGGTTGGTGTTCAGCGCGTCGTTGATCATGGCGTCGACTGGCGCCGGGTCGAAGGGCGGATTGGGCGATTGCGCACAGGCGGGCAGCGTGCAGAGGCAAAGTAGAACGAAGAGAAATGATTTCATGCCTAAGGTATTAGGCTAGCGTGGCGGCAATCTGGTCAAGCAGATTGGCGAGATCTACGTCATTTTGGGTGATGCCGCCGGAGTCATGCGTAGACAGATCAACCGTCACCTTGTTGTAAACATTCAACCACTCAGGGTGATGGTTCATCTTCTCGATTGCAAGCGCCGCCATGGTCATGAAGCCGAAAGCCTGGACGAAGCTGGTGAATTTAAATTCACGNNTCTGTCAGCTTAGGAACGCTCATGCGGCCATTGTGGCAGAAGTTTAGGTCCTGTTGCTTCCCCAGATGAGCGCAATGGGCACGGCTGCGCGCCGCCACGGAGCAAAGCGGCTCGCTTGACACCGCGCCCGTCTTGCGTGTGTTCTTGAACATGTGTCATGCGTTCCATAGGAAACCCAAAGGAACGGATGAGAGACAAAACCGACGTTTGCAAGGGACGGTGGCGTTGATGGTGCTGAAGACACTGGATGTGCTGGGAGCGCTGCATAGTTATGGCATTGCGCGCCGGATTGAACAGATTAGCGGCGATTTGCTGACGGTGAACCAGGGCACGCTCTATCCTCAAGCCCAATCTCTCTTAAAAACGCACTTGCAAAGTACCTGCACACGTGTGCATAATGGTGTAACAGGAGATTCACACTTGCAAACTATCGTCACTCCCGCTGAACTGGACGAATTTGAACAATGGGAAGGCTTTTTAGAGGAACGCTATAAGCCGGGTAAGACCGAAGATGAGTTTCGGAATTACAAACAGGATGCCAATCCGGTTGTGACGGAGTTTTACCGCAAGAACCACGCGCATCAGACCTTTGCGTTCGTAATGCAGAAAAAGCGCGAATATTGCGGGCTGACACGTGGCAAGAAAAGCATCTGGCAAATGGCTGAGTATCTGAATACGCTGGTCGATGACAGCGACCCGGACACCGACCTGACGCAGATTGAGCATCTGTTGCAGACCGCCGAGGCTATGCGCAAGGACGGGCAGCCGCGCTGGTTCGTCTTGACTGGCTTAGTGCATGATCTTGGGAAAGTGTTGTGTCTCTATGGCGATCCCCAATGGGCGGTGGTGGGCGATACGTTTCCGGTTGGTTGTGCCTATTCCGATGAGATTGTTTTTCCTGAGTTCTTTGCCGCTAATCCCGACAACTACAATCCGGAATATCGAAGCGAGTGCGGCATCTATGATCGCCACTGCGGCCTGGACAAGGTGCACCTGTCCTGGGGACACGATGAGTATATCTATCAAGTAACAAAGAATTACTTGCCGGAGCCCGCTCAATACATGTTGCGCTATCATTCGTTCTACGCCGCCCACAGGCACGGCGCATACCGGCACCTGATGAACGCGCACGATGAAACGATGTTTGAGTGGGTGAATAAGTTCAACCCGTACGACCTCTACTCGAAGGGCCGCGAACGTCCTAATCTCAAGGAAGTTATGCCGTACTACGAAGATCTGGTGTCGGAGTTCTTCCCGGCTGAGATCGCCTGGTAAGTACGTCCTTTGGGCGCGTCAGTCGAGCCTCTGACTACAAGCTCACCTTGCAGAACTTCATGTTTATCAGCCGCTTCTCCTTTAAGTAGAGCCAGCAGCAGTTCCATGGACCGAACCCCTAGTTCCTTCTTGGGCTGCCGGATAGTGGTGAGCGGCGGTTGCAGTGCGCTGGTAAAGAACAAGTCGTCGAATCCAACGATGGATAGATCGAGCGGAATACTTAACTCCAGATTCGCCGCTACGTCCATCACTCCCAGCGCAGACATGTCGTTGTAGCAGACGATGGCAGTGGGTCTGTCGCCAGAGTCCAGCAAAGCTCTACATGCCTGGGCTGCCCCTTCGCGTTTGCCGTCTCCCTTAAGAATAAATTCGACGGGAACCTCCAGTTGAGCTTCGCTCATCGCTTGTTGAAAGCCGTGAAAGCGTTCGGAGTCGGACTCGAGGCCGAGCTGATCTCCCAAATAAGCGATTCGGTTGTGGCCCAACGAGATCAGATGCCGCGTGGCCGCATAGGTACCACTCGCATTATCGATTGAAACTGAGTGCACGAACATGCCTGGATGTTGATTGTTCAGCAGCACTATGGGCACCTCCAACTCAGATAGCAGCGACATGTAATGCGAGCCTAGGCGCGACGAGGCCACCACGATGCCATCCACACGGCGCTCCTGGAACGACCGCACCACCATGAGTTCACGTTCAGGCAGAGCCTGCGAGGTCGCGAGTATAACGGAGTAGCCATGTTGGTTGGCAACCTGTTCAATGCCGTCCACCACCTCGCCGTTGAACGGATCGGCAATGGAAGTAACAACCACTCCTACCGCCTGCGTACGCTTTGTTACCAGGCTGCGGGCGACGGCGCTGGCCGAATAGCCGTGTTGTTTGGCGATTAACTTAATCCGCTCAGCTGTAGCACTCGGTATCAATGGACTATCCCGAAGCGCGCGGGAAACGGTGGAGTGCGAAACGCCGGCAAGCTGGGCAATTACTTTGATCGAAATGGCCATTCTAGAACAAGCTGTTCCTATGTTGCCATTTGAAGCTAATCGATGGGAACGGTCGCCATAAGCCGCTGCTCATCTGCGCAATGCGACAGTGGCCGGGAGCAGTCCTCTTTCGACGAGCACAGGAGGCTTCCGGAACTTCGTCGCCTGTTCGAAAGCGTAGGCATAACCAAGCAGGTCGCCATCTTTCCAGGGACGCGCCGCCAGTTCAATTCCGAATGGCAAACCACTGGCATAAAACCCGCCAGGAACGACGATGGCCGGCGTGCCAATCTTATTCACCCATCCTGTCTGGCTGTGCGGACCGCTGCTGATGCGCCCATCCTGCGGCATGGTTTCATCCGGCGGCGGCATCTGTGCGGCCGGATAGACCAGCGCATCCAACTGCAACTTGTCGAAAGCCTCGACATAAGCCGCCAGTGCTTTCTTGCGAGGCTCGTACACATTCGTGTCTGCCTGCGGATCGCTAAACAAAGCCACCTGCGCCACCGGCGCTCTATCCTGTCGATTACCAGCTGCCGTGATCACCGGTGGAATTGGAGATCCCACTACTGCTAGATACTCTTCTACCGAGTGATACTGAGCCGGCCCATAGCCTTTCAGAAATAGCTGTGTTCCGTCAAGCCGGTAAGGCCGCGTATCTACTGCGCGGATCAGCTCTTCAAAAGCCGGCGGCAGAAGCGAGTCATCGAAAACAACGGTCGCACCGGCCGTGCGCAAGCCCTCAATCGCGCTGTTGAACACGGCTTGCGTCTCCGGCCGCAGGTTCTCGTCCTTGATGATAAAGGTTGGTACTCCAATGCGTTTCCCTTTCAGCGCATCAATCTTCAGATACTTTGTGTATGGTCCGGGCTGCGCTTTCGATCCTACCGCCGCCGTCCGATAATCCATCGGGTCTTCCCCCGCCATCACTCCCAGCGCAATGGCGGCATCCGTTACCGTGCGAGCAATAGGGCCAGTGTTATCCAGCAACCAATCGAGCGGCACTATTCCTGCAATGCTGACCAATCCTCGCGTAGGCAAAACACCCACTACAGAACTGGTGGAAGAGGGCATACGGATGGAGTTGCCGGTATCGGTGCCGGTGCCCATCACAGCCATGTTGGAGGTGATCGCCGTGACCGTTCCTCCCGACGACCCACCCGGACTGAAGCGCACGTCGTAGGCGTTGCCGGTGCGGCCGAACGAAGTGCTGCGATTCGTGTCACTGGCGGCAAAATCGGGCATGTTGGTCTGGCCGACGATCACCGCGCCGGCCGCCTTAAGCTTCGCCACAACGGTTGCGTCCGCTGGCGCCATCAGCTCATGACCCGGAATGACAAAGCCCTTCCATCCGTCGGTTGTTACAAAGCCTTGGATGCTGGTGTTGGCTTTGATAACGATGGGGACTCCCCACATGGGTCCGCGATGAAACGTCAGGCCGCCTTGCCGCGCAGCCGCATCTTCAGCATCGGCGACAGCGAGCGCATCGTCTTTGTGAACCGTCTCAATGGCTCTATAGATGCCGTTGTATTTACCGATTCTCGCCAGATACCATTCCACAACCTGTGTGACCGTATACTTATGCGACGCATAGAAGCTCTCCAACTGCGGAATGGTTACTTCCATCAAATCGGAGTCAATGGTTGATCCGCACATCACGAGTGGCGCCAGCAAAAGCAGCCCAAGCGCAAAGGGCATAGCTGCGCACCGCCAGGGAGGAAAGGAAATCGCTAGCCTTTTCGGCCGGGCGCTCGACACCGTGCCCGTCTTGCGCCTGTTCCTCACAACGATACAATGCATCGTTCTAGATTCGCACGAACACTATGCGGAGGCGGTTTTGCTAAGCGGTGCCTCTACCGGTTGCGGTCGGGCGTAAGCGAAGTATCGCTTCAGTTCCAGAATCGGTTTCTCCAGCAGATGCCATGAGATAAAACCGCCCACATAACTCAGCAGCGTAAAGACCAGCAGTGCGCCGCCGCTGAAGGAAATCCCCCGCGCATGCATCCAATCGAGAATGAACGGATGGAACATATACATGGCGTAGCTGTACTTGCCAACTGACCTCATACCAGCGCTTGCCAACAGTTTGCCGGCGGCTGTCTGTTTGTATTCGATCGCAAGCACGATTCCGCAAGCGTACACAATCGCCACCATCGTATTCCGTACAACGTGGACCACGGGTACCTGGATGCGCGGCAGCAGCAACTGGATCACCAACGCGCATCCAATCAAGACAAAGACGCGCTTCGCCCACGGCACAAGCCGTGCCAGCCCCTTGGGTGAGCGCGCCCAAATAGCGAGCGCTGCGCCAATAGCAATGCTGTCCATGCGAGCTAGCGTAAAGTAGTACATCTCAAACTGTCCCAGCGCAAGGCGGCAAAGCAGCGCGCCCGCTATCGCGCCCGCGATTATCTTCAGCAGCTTCGTGCCATCGAATTGCAGCACCAGAAACGGCCATACCAAATAAAAGTGTTCCTCCACCGCCAGCGACCACAGGAACTCCGGACCCTTCTGCAGCTTGGGATCGAACGCCAGCGCGAAATCCTGCAGGTAAAACCAGTACCAGCTGCTTTGGCTGAACGTAGTCGGGTGAAAGAAATAGGCGCCGATCAAAGTCAGGTAGTAAAGAGGAAAGATTCTCAGAACACGGCGAACATAAAAGTTGCGTATGTAATTTTCACTTCCCTTGGCGTCCAAAAGGATTCCGGTGATCAAAAATCCGGAAAGCACAAAGAAGAGATCGACGCCCGTTTGCCCCCACAGCGCCAGCTTCCAAAGGACATGATCCGATTCTTTTGGAAACGACTGGCAGAAATGAACGCAAATTACCAGCAGAATCGCGATGCCGCGCACGCCATCCAGCACGGGAAGATGTGTCTTAGCCTTGAACTGTTCCGCTGGCGCCTGCAAACCTGCTCCGTGGCCAGTCTACCAACGTAGATCAGGTCAGGAAAAAGGTAAGCGCATTGGAAATGTAATTCTTCAGCTCCGGCCGTTTCACAATGGCATCCAGAAATCCATGTTCCAGCAGAAATTCCGATCGCTGGAAACCATCGGGCAGCTTCTGTCGGATCGTCTGCTCGATCACACGCGGACCAGCGAATCCGATAAGCGCGTTCGGTTCAGCAATATTCAGGTCGCCCAGCATGGCAAAACTGGCCGTGACGCCGCCGGTGGTCGGGTCGGTAAGAACGCTGATATAAGGAATGCCCGCTTCGTCCAGTTGCATCAGGCCGGCGGCAAGTTTCGCAAGTTGCATCAAGCTGATCGCGCCTTCCTGCATACGCGCGCCGCCGGATGCTGAAACAATGATCAATGGGCTGCGTTCGGCCAGGCATCGGTCAATGGCAAGCGCGATCTTTTCGCCCACAACGGCTCCCATGCTGCCGCCGATGAACTTAAGTTCAATCGCGCAGATCTCCACTTTGCGCTGATTCAGCATCCCGCTGCCGCAGATGACCGCGTCGGCCATGCCGGTAGCCGTCTCCATATCCTTTAGCCTCTGCGAATATGGCTTCGAATCCACGAAATCGAGCGGATTCGATGACCGCATCAGCGTATCGTGTTCCGTGAAAACGCCGCCGTCGAACAACTGCTGTAAACGTTCACGCGAACCAATTCGAAAGTGATGGCCGCACTTGGGACAGCAATGCAGATTCTCTTCCACCGCTTTGCGCCAGATGATCTGGCCGCAGGCGTCGCACTTCTGCCACAGGCCCTCGGTACGGACGCTCTTTTCATTATCGTCGGGGTCAATAGGGGGCTTTTGGCGCGTAAACCAGGCCATAAAATCAGCCTTTACAGTAGCATGCGGGATGCTCCAAACGCCCCCGATACGGATGCGAATCAGGCGTGCGACGCGGTGACGTTCGAGAAGATTTTCCGCTTCGCGCCCAGGAAAACCAGGCCACCGGCAATCAGCAGTATCGTGGCGCATTCTGATGCCGGAGAAGTCGGCCCGGTACTGGCTGGAAGGTTACTCACTCCCGCCAACAAATCATCTAAGACAACGGCGGAGCCGGCCGCTGTGCTCAGATAAACCGACGTTATCGTTGTAGACGACGAGAAGCCAATCAGCGTTGTGCCCCCTACCGTTGGATTGATGGTGAAAGTCTCCCCGTCTGACAGAGTTACTGTGATGGGGCTGGCACTTCCGTTTTCACCCACTCCCAGCATAATGCCGGTGACACCCGCTACGCTGCTGACATTGACTCCGCCTGTTCCGTCGAGGGCGCCCACTAGCGAGGAAGTGGAACCTGAGCCATAATAAGTCTGATTCAGTGAATAGCTCGCGCCATCAGGGCCCGTGACGACGAACGTTCCATAAGTCCCAATGCCGGTGGACCAGCCGCTGGCGGTGCTGTACGAGCCGGATGCAACGTAGGAAAAACCATCCGTCGGACTCCCGGTAAGCGAAGCCACCCAGGTTGAGTAGGAAGTGGTCTCAATGGTAGTGGCGGAGGCATATCCAGCTGCGGCAAGAAGCGAGATAGCTAGGGTAGGAAGGATCTTGATCTTGGTTTGCATTTTCTTTTTGAACCTCAGAATCGGTGTTTCAAAGGGAAAGTGCAGGCCGGTTGGCCCCTGTCTTTGGCAGAAAATACCTTAAGGCAGCGGTCAAAAAGGGACGTCCCATTTCAAACTGGAACGGGATGTAGAGTAACTTTACAGGAAGCTCGCATCAAAAGCCCGGGGCAGCATGGCGCCTATCTGAACGGTTTCATGCTGTCCGCTGAGATTAGCTAGCAGTAGCGGAACATCGCCCATGAATTCCCATAGGATCTGCCGGCACGCTCCGCAGGGCGGGGTAGGCGACGGAGTGTCCGCAACCACGGCCACGCGGATTAGTTTGCCCGCGCCCTCTGAGACGGCTTTAAAAATCGCCACGCGTTCAGCGCATAAACTTAGCCCGTAACTGGCGTTTTCAACATTGCAGCCGGTGAAGATCCGCCCGGTTTCGTCCTCAATAGCGGCACCCACTTTGAAATGGGAGTAAGGGGCGTGGGCCCGTTCGCGGGCGGCTAAGGCGGCGGAGATAAGTGGATGCATAAGCGAGACTGACTGTCAGCTTAGCGTGCCGCTTTGATAAAAGTTCGAGGAACTATAAACTGACGCCGAAACCAAATGGCCCATCAACCGCGTCATAAAAGCGATGAGACGGGCAATCTTGCTAGTCGTGAGTTTTTCATCCGTATTGCTGGCGCAGGGACAACAGTCGCCTCCCCAGCCTGGCCAACTGGCGACCGAGTCTAGATCCGATCGGCGCGAAGAGGCTTGGAAGCGCATGACCGTAAAAGAGAAGCTGGAATACGACGCCCACCACATACTGGATACCGATAACCTTGTTTTCGCCGGTATTGGAGCAGGCTTTGATCAGCTTCGAGATCGCCCCGGCCAGTGGGGACAGGGCTTCGGCGGATACGCGACCCGGTATGGGTCGCATTTTGGGCAATACCTGGTCCAGCGCAGCATCATGTTTCCGGTCCAAGCCATAGATCATGAAGACACTCGGTATCTAAGGTCCAAGCGTGAAACCATCCAGGGACGCGTGGGCGACGCTTTTCTGCACACTGTCTGGCGCCGAAGTGATGATGGGGGAATGATGCCTGCCTATAGTGAGTTTCTGGGCGACTACGGAGCCGCCGCCGTGTCGCGCCTCTGGTGGCCGGATAAGTACCACACAGGCTCCGCTATTTTCATCGCCGGATCGGACACAATCTTGATCGACGGTGCCATCAACGTCTTCCACGAGTTCACGCCCGATATCAAGCACATGCTTCACATCCGGCCTTAATCTTCTGTCTGCGGCTTTACGTCGACCGATTCATACAGACGCTTAATGGACCGGCCCCTGGGCGTGTTAGCCCAGTTGTCAACTTGACCCTGCTTCCCGACCCAGCTGGGTAACGTCAGAATCAAGTGTCCAGCCAGTCCGTTTAAGAACGGCTCGTAAGTGGCGCGAAAGGCAGCCAGCCTAGCTTCCGCATCCTCCTCGACGAAAGCCAGGCCGGAAGCGTCGAACACACTCGTCATCTCGGCAAAAACAGCCGGGGGCAGACGGTCTACCTCCATGCCTCGCGGCTTTACCCCAAGCACGCGGCCCATCTCAAAGATGGCAAGCCGGGCCGTGGCAAACGTCAAGCGCGCCTGCAAAGTCGGAAGGCCGTCTAACCCTACCATGATGAGCACACACGCATCCGTGATCACCGTTAGAGCTGCCAGCCACGACTGATTGTCATGCTGCGAACGATAATAGGCGAGCATCGGATACGAAAGCTGACTCTCCAGCAGTTCCGCGCACCACTGCTGCCAGCGAAGCAGGAAATGATCAAGCGCCTCCATGCTGCCGCTCTCAACAAACCTTGAGACCAGCCTTACTGCGCAAGGCGGTGAGCCGGCAATTGCATCCAGCGTCAGAACATGGCTCTCCCGCCGCGAAAAAAGTTGATAAATCACCGGCAGATAGCCGATTACCAGTGCGATGAATCCAAGGCCCGTGCCCGCCTCCACAACCGCTGTCAGCTTAGACAAGCCGGAGTGCGGCACAATATCGCCATAGCCCAGCGTGAAGAAAGTGACTCCGCTCAAATAGGCATCATTCAGCCAGTCATAAAGATTGATTTGCGGCGCCTGAACGCCGGCAAATACGCCCCCGAACGCGAAAATCAGCCCGGCGGCCCAGAACAGCAGCATCAAAACGAGCGATAAAGGCCCGTATAACGACAAAAAGCTGTTGCGTCTTTCCTCATGATGTAACCGCCGTCCTAGCGCCGACCAGACCGCCCACGTTGCATCAAAGAAATAGCGGACAATGCGCGTCTTGTTTTTTACGCGCCTCGGCAACAGCATCACTTCAAAGGCGTCGTGCAGGATGGCAATGATAAAAATCAGACAAAAGAGGCAGCACGAAACTCGGATTGTCAACATCGCTAACTATCTAGGCGACGGCGGACAGTGCCAAGCAACTCAATAGCACGCAACATTTTTGCGTGCGGCAGCGTCGAGACGCCCATCTGGAATGTGACGCGCGCGAGGCCGCCCAACGCTTCGTTGATGTAAATCAGCTTCTCGGCTACCGTCGTGGGATCGCCAACCAGCAGTGCGCCTTTCGGTCCCCTTAACGCGTCGAACTGCCCCCGCGTAGTCGGCGGCCAGCCACGTTCTTTGCCGATTTCGGTAAACGTATGGGCGTAACCTGGAAAAAAATCCTCAGCCGCCTGATCGGAAGTGTCGGCCAGGAAGCCAATGGAGTGAAGACC
>PLRJ01000109.1:0-6097 GCA_003163855.1 Bryobacterales bacterium
ATGTTGTTGATGAACATCATGCCGGTCTCCACCTGGGTCGCCACGCGTTTGCCGCGCTCGATGTCTTTGGTGAAAACACAACCGCCCAGGCCGAAGTCGGAATCGTTAGCCAGTGCAATGGCCGCCGCTTCATCCTTGACGCGGAAGAACATGGCAACGGGACCAAAGAATTCATCGCGAAACGCCGGGTTGTCAGGCTTCACATCCGTCAGAATGGTGGCCTCCATGAATGCGCCCTTGCGGTTCAGGCGCTTGCCGCCGAGTGCGACTTTGGCGCCTTTGGCAACGGCGACATCCACCTGTTTCAGAAGATCTGTCAGTGCGGATTCGGTGGACAAAGGACCATGCGTGGTCTTTTCATCCATCGGATCGCCCGGCTTCAAAGCTTCCAGAGCTGTTTTGAACTGTGCCAGGAACTTGTCGGCAATTTCTTCCACGACAATGAAGCGTTTGGATGCGCAGCAGGTTTGTCCCGCGTTGTACATGCGTCCCCAGACCGCCCACGGAATGGTCTTTTCCAGATCGGCGTCTTCCAGAACGATGAAGGCATCGCTGCCGCCCAGCTCCATCGACGACACTTTCAGGTTGGTACCAGCGCGTGAAGAAATGCTGCGGCCCGCCGCGACACTGCCGGTGAGAGCGACGCCTTTAATGCGCGGATCGTCAATCACTTTGTCCGACTGTTCATGCGAGATCAGCAGGTTGGTGTAAAGACCTTCCGGCGCGCCGGCATCCATCCAAAGCTTTTCAAATTCAATGGCGCATTGGGGAACGCAGCCGGCATGTTTCACCAGCAGCGTGTTGCCCGCCATCAGATGAGGACCGGCGACGCGAGCTAACTGATAGTAAGGAAAATTCCAAGGTTCCACGCCGAAGATCACGCCGATAGGACTGCTCTCCATATGAGCCTCGCCGTATGTGGGATTGAGCTTGACGGGTGCTAGAAAGCGCTCGCTGTTCTTGGCATAATAAGCCAGAATGTTTGCGCTAAAGTTGACTTCGCCGCGCGATTCATTGATGAGCTTGCCCATCTCGACCGTGGCATGTTTGGCGAATTTGTCGATATCGGCGTGCATCAGTTCGGCCGCCTTCGACACAATGACCGCGCGCTGTTTATAAGACTTCTTCTTCCATGTCTCATAACAACTCGCCGCTTTCGCAATTTTCACTTCCAGTTGCGCATCCGTGAGTTCGTCGAATTTCTTGACGCTCTTCCCGGTGAAGGGATTGACGCTTTCGTAAGCCATACTGCTATTCCTCGTTTCAAACTTCTACTACGCCTTGAAAGGTATCAGCGAAAACGTCAAAGGCGCGTCAATTCGATATCTTGTCCGCAAACTGGCTGGATTCGGGCCAGTTTGCGGACAAAAGGTTCATCCCACGTCAGGCAGCAGAAACGGTGAGTGCGCTGGAAATCGAGGTTTCCAGTTTGTGTGCCGTCAGTTTTAGCAGTCCGTTCTCCAGCCGGGCATGCACCTTGTCTGTGTTGATCGGAGCGGAAAGTTCAAAACGCCTGAACATCCGTTTCTCGCCGAACGAACAGAATTGGTGGGTGCCGAAATCTTTATCCGAATGCTTGTGTTTTGCTTGGGCGCTGATTATCAAGGCATTTGGAAGCGCCGTCACCTTTACATCCTTTTCGGAAAAGCCCGGAACCGCGACATGGAGATGAAACGAATCATGCTTTTCGATCAGGTGTGCTTCAGGAACCTGCATCAGTTCCTGCTCGGCCTGAAACCAGTGGTCTAGATCAAATCCATCTGCTCCTCCACGATTTAGAAACAAATGGAACGCGCGGTCGCGAATATGATCAGCAACCGTGCTCGCTTCCTTCATGACAGTGGCGGCTTCCGTCCCGTGCTCTGCCTTTTCAATAGCCACATTGGACATACTTTCTTCCTTTTCTCTTCACTCTGCTTTAATAACGAATTTCAATCAGGTTAGCGACGCTGGAAACACCAGGAGCATCGAAAGCTACGTGTTCGGCGTCTTGCCGTTGGGCCCAAGAATGGACCTCGCCCCGCAGAGTGACGGCGCTTCCATTCGTTTCGACGGTGATGCTTTCGGCATCAATTTGCGCGTCGCGCCGCAGCGCGTCTTCAATCTTTGCCTTGACGTCAGTAGCCGTCAATTTGGGTTTCAGTTGGATTTCATTCGACACGCCTCTGACTCCAAGTAGCGAACCGAATATCCGTTTGGCTTCCTCCTGCTGGAACTGCCACTCCGCCGTGCCATATAGGGTGACCCAGCCATCACTCACCTTCAACTTGATAGTGTCTGGCACCAGCGAGTTCCACTTCATCTGATTGCTGGCAGCAGCCGCAATGTCGTCATCTGATCTCACTTCGGAAGCTGGAATGTCGACGATAATTTCGCTGGCAATCGACGTGACGTTTGCCACCCGGAGCGCCGCGCGTTCAGCGCCCCATTTTTCGTAAAAGCTGCCTACATGGCCGTCCAGTTCCACTATGCCGTCCCGCACCGAGACGCCGATCTGTTCGGATCGAACGCTTGGTTCCCAGCGCAATTCCTGTTCCACATCGGTCTGTAGTTGTTCAGCGGTTCTTATCATTCTTGTTATCCCTTTCAAATAGGCTTGCGTCCGTTTTGCGCATTCGCCACGGGGAATACAAGTGCACGTCTGTCGCCGTTGTTGCACTGGGCTGTGTGAAGTGCTGGCGCATCGCGCCGCAGGTGGGCAGTGTGAACTGGTGGCGCATCACGCCGCGGTCTCAAGCCGCCGTGATATGCCGATATTCCGGCTGCCACATTGCGTCTTGAATTTGTTGTCCTATGTTGCTCAGCCTGACCCTGGCCAGACCTTCTGAATCCGCAGCTTCAGCAACGGCCCCCGCAACCGTCATGGACACCGCGCGCAAATCGTCAATATGGGGAAGTAGTGATGAGCCAGGCTGACGCACTGTGACAAGACTTGATACGGCATTGGCGGCCGCGGCGAACATGCTGTCGCTGATACGGCTGGCTCGAGCCACGATGGCACCAAGAACCAGGCCGGGATAGAGCATAGCGTTGTTCACGTGCGCAATGCTGTAAGTTACTCCCTTGAAGGTGACGGGCGCAAACGGACTACCAGTGGCCACCAATGCGCGGCCATTGGTCCATGCAATCAAGTTGGCCGGATGCGCCTCTATCTCCTCTGCTGGCTTGGAAAGGGCAAAGATAATGGGCCGTTCCGTGTCGCCGGCCATCTGACGAACAATCTCCTCAGTGAAACCTCCGGCGACAGTTGATGTTCCTATCAGCATGGTGGGCCTTACCCGCCGGACAACCTCAGCCAGACCTATGGAATTCTCTTTGCCCTGTTTCCAGTCTTTTCGTTCGCTTACTGGCCGCGCATACGTCTTTTGAAAATCGAGCATCTCATCGGCCCTATCAGCCGACAGTAAGCCTTGGCGATCCACGCACCAGATACGGCTGACCGCGACATCCCGCGTCAAGCCGTTTCGCATCATGGCGTCACACAGTTGGGCAGCAATGCTAATGCCGGCAGCGCCAGCTCCGAAGATGACAACACGCTGGTTTCGCAAGGGCGTTCCGGAACAGCGCACAGCGGAAATGGCGGCAGCCAGTGTGATGGCTCCCGTGCCCTGCATATCGTCGCTGAATGTGCAGACACGACCGCGATATTTTTCCAGAATGTGCCGTCCATTGGTTGGGGCAAAGTCTTCCCACTGCAGCAGCGCGTGAGGGAAGAGTTTCGTCACCGCAGTGACGTAGGCATCAATGAAGGCGTCATAGGGGGTGCCCCGAACCCGGGCATGACGGTTGCCGATATACATTGGATTCTCATAAAGACTTTCCCGGTTTGTGCCAACATCCAGCATCACTGGAATGACACGAGTGGGATCTATTCCTCCAGCCGCGGTGTAGATGGCGAGCTTGCCAATGGAAACTTCGATGCCGCCGATCCCCCAGTCGCCCAATCCCAGAATTCTTTCAGCATCGGTTGCCAGGATCAGGTCAATATCTTCGGCGCAGGCTCCAAAGTTTGCGAACGCATCTTCTATGGAGTTGGGATGGTCAATTGAAAGATAGACGCCGCGCGGCCGCCGGCTCTCGTGTTGGTATTGCTGCATTGCCTTGCCAACGGTCAGATCGTTGACGATTGGGATCATTTCCGGCAGATGCTCAGAAAAGAGTTTGAAGAACAGGACTTCATTTCGGTCGTGCAGGGCCGTCAGAAAGATATTCTTGCTCAGTGAGTCCGGCAGCTTGACGTATTGGCTGTACGCGCTTTTCACCTGCGTCTTCAAAGTGCCGATGTCTGGCGGTAACAAGCCGGTCAAGGAGAGCGCTGTTCGTTCCTCCGCCGAGAACGCTGTACCTTTATTGAGTACCGGTGAATTGAGAACGGCCAACCCGCGAAGCGTTGTCTTGCGACTGTCCTTTCCCTGTTGCGATTGCTTCCTGGCCGACTCTGTTTGTGAAATAAATCCCCTTTGGCTTGCTCTCTTATTTCACAAGCACTTCATCGCCCGTTGACACGTCACATTCTAAACGCTGCCGCCCAAGTGAGGTTTCAGCGTGTTGGAAGCCTCAAATCGGATAGCGATATTGACCGTCAAAGGTCATTTGACCGAATATCGCCGGGCAGATAGGCAAGTACGGATTCATGCTTGACCACATGTGGTCAAGACACACCAGCGTCATTGTCACTTGTGTGCGACCCTGAAGGGACTCCGCAAATCACCGTTGCGTGCCTTGCTACACGATATCCAATTTCCGCGATTGCCTGGCTGGGCGACTGAAATCACAAAGGAGACCGCGCTTTGAAACCCGCTCCGTGTCCTTCAAAGCTGAGCCACTGGCTTCAGGAAAATGGCGATCACTCGCTCCACCTGCTCTACGATGCGGTTTCGCATGATCCAGCCGCTTCGTCCCCGGCGCCAGCTCAGGGAACTGAAATCCCCCATACTTCTGAGCGCGCCGATGCGGCAATTTTTCTTCTTGATCCGAAGGAGGGGTCAATCGCCAGTTGGTCGCCGGGCGCAAGCCTTCTCTATGGCTACCAGGAGCCGGAAGTGATCGGTCGGCATTTGTCTTTCCTCTACGGCGCACCGGACACCTGTGACGACGGGACTTTGTCAGTGACACTGGATGATGAACTCACGCGCACAGCTTCTCAGGAGCATGCTGGGACGGAATGCTGGCAAGTCAGAGAAAATGGTTCACGTTTCTGGGCCAGTGTCGTCACGACGGCGCTGCGGGACGAATCAGGAACTTTGCAGGGTTTTGCACGCATTGTGCGCGACTTCAGTGACCGCCGCGAGAATGACCAAGGACAACAACGGCAGAAGGCACGCGTCAGACCGAATCCTGCTCAGTCGACGGTGGCCGGTATCGTGTCGGGAGAATATCAGCGGATCTCGGAAGCAAGTGATGTGTTTCTGGAACAGGTCGGCTATCTCCGAGAAGACTTAGACGCCGGCGAAATGAGCTGGTCAAAGCTGGCTCCTCCCGAGTATTCATCACTCGACACCCGCGCGCATGAGGAAGGCTTGCGATTCGGAGCCTGCACACCATTCGAAAAAGAACTTATTAGAAAGGATGGATCGCGAATTCCCGTGCTGGTGGTCATTGCCGTGCTTAAGCTCATACCTTTTCGCTGGATGGCTTTTGTGCAGGATTTGCGGGATCGAAACCGGTTCGAAACCATTCAAGACATTGAGGCTGGAGAACAGGAGACAAAGCACGAGTTTCAAGGAATGATTGGCAATAGTCCAGCTCTGAAGCGAATACTGAGGCATGTTGAAGTGGTTGCTCCCACCGACGCCACAGTGCTGGTTTTGGGCGAAACGGGAACGGGCAAAGAACTGGTTGCGCGCGCCGTTCATCGTCTGAGTCCGCGGAGCCATATGCCTTTCATTACTCTGAACTGCGCAGCCATCCCGACGGGGCTTCTGGAAAGTGAACTATTTGGGTATGAGCGGGGTGCCTTCACCGGAGCCTTGGGACAGAAAATCGGCCGTTTCGAGATGGCGCACCGGGGCACTCTGTTTCTAGATGAGGTGGGCGATATTCCGTTGGAATTACAGCCCAAATTGCTCCGCGCCCTGCAGGAGAAATCATTTGAGCG
>PLRJ01000109.1:6221-8013 GCA_003163855.1 Bryobacterales bacterium
CGGAGACCATGAAAGCGCTGGTGGATTGGAACTGGCCAGGAAATATTCGCGAACTGGAGAACTTTATTGAGCGTTCAGTGATTCTGTCGCCGGGAGGCAGTCTTCGCGCCCCGCTGGCCGAGATACGCCAAGATGCCAGCGAGCCCGCTGAAGGTTCCACGCTGGAAAAGGTGGAGCGTGATCATATCCTCAAGGTCTTTCGGGAATGCGGCGGTGTGGTCACAACCACCGCCACCCGCCTCGGATTGCACCGTACAACGCTGAATGCGATGATGCGCAAGCTCGATATTTCCCGGCAAGATCTGTAAGTCAGGGTTCTTATGACCATCCTCGGTCAATTGACTGCGGATGGTCAATACTGTGGATGCCGGTCTTGCGGTTCGGCACTCTTTCCATTTCCGCCACATTGGTGTGAAAAGTGCACAGACAGCCGTGAAGGACAAATATGAGTCCACGAACCAAACAAAATCTTGAAAATGCCATGAAGTGTGACGCTATGGAGTCCGCTACTTACAGCCGGTTTGCCGCACATGCACGCATGGATAGCGACTGGGAACTGGCACGAGTCTTCCAGGACAGTGCTGACTGCGACCGAACTGAACATTTCGCCAGAGAAGCAGCGCTGGAAGGTCTTGTCGAAGACAGCCCGGAAAACCTTCGCAACGCCCTTGATGCGGAGACGACGGAATGCGGCATGTATCGGCAATTCGCGCTGGAAGCGGCGGACGATGGCGATCTGAGTGTTGCGGCCGAGTTCGACAACATCTGCCGCCAGAAGGCTGGCCGATGCACGCGGCTGGAAGCTCTTTTGGCGGATATGGGATTTCACAGCCATATAAGAACCGTTGGAGCGTAGCGGAGTGATGGACCTGCCGCTGCAAGTTGCCTCTTTATTCTTAATAGCTATGCCAATCGCCTCGATTGCCTGGACGGTCACCCACGAAGAGGTCGTCCGGGAATTTCGAGATTACTGCGTGCGCGAGAGCAAGACATGCAGGCGCATCTACGAGCGGAAATTCTTCTATCTCTTTACCTGCGAATATTGCTTTAGCCACTACGTCACTGCCGCGTTCCTCGTCATGACCCGATACAAGCTGTTGTTTCCGGATTGGCGGGGATACCTGATGGCTGAATTCTCACTGGTTTGGCTGGCAAATGTCTATATGGGCATCTTTGGGCGGATTCGCCTTGATCTCCGTAAAGAGCGAGCCGAGATTGCCGCCGAGGAAGCAAGTGCCGCCCGCTCTCACTAGCCTAAGCCGCTGGAGTTCTCAGTATTTCAAGCGCATGAAGCCAGTCTTCATGCGGTGAACCCTGTGGACATCCTCGTGCCTGCCAGAGCTTATGCGCCATGGCCGCAATTTTGGCATGTCCGAAGCTGATGGATTGTGTCTGCTGATGCGCTTTCAGGGAATGTTCCAGAGCCTGCCGCGACCTTTCATGTCCAGATAGATGTTCGCCCTTGCCCTGTTGGGCCGCGGCACGGTGGGCGTGTGCCGCAGCATCGTGCAGCTCCGCCGCCCTTTGGTGGTTCTCGTAATGGGAGCCGTTGTTGTATCGAGTCGACATAGTTAGACCGTCACCATCTGCCCTGATTTGTTTTGGGATTCCTTGGCCAGCTTATAAGCTTGGTCTGAATATTCCAGAGCCCGCTCCGCATGCCAAGTGACATCAGCCTCATTTCCCTTTTCGTTATGCTCTGCGGCGGTGCGATGAGCGTGTGCCGCCAGTTCGTGCTGCTCAGCCGCTTTGCGGTGTGTCTCGTGCATATATGGTTCTCTGCTCCTGCATA
>PLRJ01000109.1:8027-9500 GCA_003163855.1 Bryobacterales bacterium
GGGCAAGACAAGGAAAGCGAACAAATGTCAAACAACGAATCGGTCGTCGCCATCTACCATACGCATGGCGATGCTGAAACAGCCGTAAAAGAACTGCAGCATGCCGGAATCGACATGCACACGATTTCAATCGTCGCCAAGGATTACCATACCGACGAGCAGGTGGTCGGCTACTACAATGCCGGCGACCGCATGAAGCGCTGGGGAAAGGTCGGCGCTTTCTGGGGAGGATTCTGGGGCCTGCTGTTTGGCTCTGCCTTCTTTGCCATCCCAGGCCTGGGCCCGCTTCTGGTAGCGGGACCGTTAGTTGCCTGGATTGTGGGGGCACTGGAAGGCGCCGTCGTTGTTGGCGGTCTTAGTGCATTAGGGGCTGGACTTTTCAGCGTCGGCGTTCCGAAGGACAGTGTTCTTCAGTATGAACTGGCGATCAAGAATGATAAGTACCTGCTGATTGTCAATGCAGGTGCGGCGGAGATAGCAAAGGCGAAAGAAATCCTGGACATGGCAACGCCAGCGTTTGTTGCCGTGCATTCGGAAGCTGTTTTAGCGGCAGCAAAGTAAGCTGATTGCTGTACCGCTGGAGGTTCCTTATTACCAAGGAACCTCGTCCTTTTTCACTTACTGCGTTTCCATCAGATCGTTATATGTGCCGCTTCGAGCAGCGCGGTTACACGCGGCCCGATGATATAGAGCCTGTTGTGCCGCCACTCTGTTGCTTTCGTCACCACGCCAAATATTGAGGGCAGGCTGTTGAATGGCGCGGCCAAATGAAAAGGACAGAGCCCAGGGCCGGTGAGATTCGAACCGCACATTCATAGCGTTCAGGCGTGCCGAAGCCAGTTCGCCAGACTGACCACCGGACAAGAAAGTGATGGCCGGGACAGCATCCGGCACGGCGCGCATCAGGCAACTCATGGTGGCGTCCGCCACTTCATTCACAGTATTTTGCTGCCAAGATCGCAACCCAGGCAAAACCATGTTCGGTTTCAGAATCAAACCCTGCAATACGACTCGCCGCTCATCCAGTTGGCTAAACACGGTGCGGAGCACCTGCTCTGTCACCTGGCTGCAACGCTCTAACGAATCATAGCCATCCATCAGAACTTCAGGTTCAACAACAGGTACCAGACCGGCTTCCTGGCATAAGGCCGCATAGCTGGCCAGAGCCTGTGCGTTGGCCACAATGCATCCCATACTGGGCGTTCCGTCGCCAATGGAAAAAACGGCGCGCCATTTGGCAAAGCGCGCGCCCATTTGCGCATATTCCTTCAGACGGTCGCGCAAACCCTCCAAGCCGCGAGTTATCTTTTCTCCGCGATGACCTTCCAGAGTTTCAGTGCCCGTATCCACTTTAATGCCAGTGATGATGCCGGCATCCTTTATGACTTTAAGGAATGGTGTGCCATCCTGGGTTGCCTGCCGGATGGTTTCGTCATAGAGGATCACACCGCTAATCGAGTCAGCAAGACCGGG
>PLRJ01000109.1:9573-10453 GCA_003163855.1 Bryobacterales bacterium
TCCACCAGTATGCCGGTGTCCACTTCGCGCGGTAACTCTATAACGTCAGTTTGTTTCATCAATCTTCATTCCTTGTCTTCTAGGCCGAGCTGCGCAAGCCGCGCGCAGGTGGACTTATAGTCGGTATGCAAAATACTTCTGATGCCAAGATCTTCCGCCACCTGGACAAACATCGGGGTGTTTTCGATATAGACTACATGCCGCGGTGGTGTTTGAGCGATATCCAGAGCCAGCCGGAAAATAGCCGCGTCCGGTTTGCGCATATGGACAAAACAGGAAGAAATGAAAGCATCGACGAAACTGGAAAGCTTGAACTGCCGAATTCTGTAGCCGTTCAATTCGCGTGACTCGTTGCTGACAACGGCAACCTTGAATCCGTGCCTTACCTTTAACTGACTGACAAGTTCAATCATTTCCGGGAAGGGCTTTGATTGCGCACACATGAAGCTTCTGAACTGAGCCCGGCTAAAAAGCCTTTTCTTGTAAAAAACGATCTGGTCCAGGTATTCGTCGAAGGTCAGTTTCCCTTGTTCATGTATTTCGAAGGTCAGGCGGTGACGAACTTCCATTTCAGCCCAGTCCAGCTTGAATTCCTTCACCGCCCGCCGGCGGGCGAGATGGTCCCAGCCGTTGGTGAGCAGCACCCCGCCCACATCAAAAAGAATTACGTCAAAGGGAAGCATTCGCCCCTCAAGTGCGTTTCCATGCATTTCCTATCAAAATCGAGACAGTGATTCTGGAAGGTTCATACCCAAAAATGAAGCTGTCATCCTGAGCGAAAGGGGCCCCGAACGTACTTCAGTTCCCGGGGTCCCCGCAGACAGGTCTTCGTCTGCGGGGTGCAGTTTGGGGGTGGTGAGTCGAAAGCCTTCCCTGAGCG
>PLRJ01000213.1 GCA_003163855.1 Bryobacterales bacterium
CCGGTGTCCACCTGGGCGGCGCATCGTTCCACCGTGCGCGACTGGGCGGAATGGCTGGTACTGGTGTAAGCGTAGTCCAGATGCCGCTGTTCATTCAGATTGACATTGACAGCGCGCCCGGTCTCGCTCAGGACAATGCGAGCGTGGCCGTCCGCGTCCAGCCGTTCGATAACGCCAGTGCTGCGGTTGGTGACACCCAGGTTCTTGTCTGTCGCCGTGAATTGAACATGCTCCCCCTCGGCGAAAGCCTGGCGGCGCTTCTCAAAGACGGAGACACCGGAACCGGCGCGGGAAGGATCGTAAGTCAGTTGCCGCCCATCCGCCGTTTTGACCGTGAGTTTATTCGTCGCGGTATCTACGTCGGTGACGGCGGCATACGATTTGCTTTTCACATTCAGTGAATTGCTGCCCTTGATGTACCGGAGTTCATCGCCGACTTTGTAGTTTTCGACGCGAGTGCGGTCTGCGCCCAGGACGTCGCGCGGAACCAGGACCGAAGCTTTGAAGCCATCCGGCTTCAGGTGCTCCGAAGCGCGCAACGCCTCCCGGACAGCGGCATTGATGGCGCGGCGCGAATCATTATCGGGTGAGACCACCAGGGCGCCCTTCGGCGCTTCGGCAAACCACTGGCCGATTTGTTGGAAGCGTTCGTTCCGGTTGCTGGGTTCATGAATGGCGCCTTGACTGGAAAGCGTGCCGAGCGCGCGTTCCGTCTCACCATTTCGCAGGCTGAGCACCACCTGCTTCAGCCAGGGAACCTTCTGCCGGTAGATCTTATTCAGTTGCGCCGTTTTCATTTCCGCTGCCTGCAGTTGATAAAACGGACGGCCCGCTTCGACAGCGGTATGCTGCCCGACCTTTTTCACATCGGGCGCATCGTCGCCGATGAGAATCGCCCGGTCCTGTGGCCGCAGTGTCCGAAGAAACGCATTCATCTGGCGGGTTGAGACCAGGCTGGCTTCATCGAGCAGATAAAGAACCTTCGCCGGGCGCTCTTTGGGTTCCACCGCTTCGCCGGTGCGCTGCTGCTTATTCGTTCCCAATTGCTGGACCAGATGGCGCTGCAGCGTTTCGGACCGGACGCCCTTTTCTGATAAGGCTGTGGCCGCGGTGCCAGTAGGCGCCAGGCCTTGCACGGTGAAGCCCTGTGCTATCGCATAATCGGCAATGATCTTAATGGAAGTGGACTTGGCAGAGCCCGCCGCGCCATTCATGCCCGTCACTTGGTCGCGGGTCTGGAGAAACCCTTCCAACACTTCCAGCCGCTTCGGATTGTCAGCAAAGTCCTTTGAGTTCCGGAGATCAACGCTGGCATAGATCGGCTCGACGGAATTCTGGCCCAGCTTCATCCGGGCGATGGTGTCCTGTTCGATAGCGATCAGTTCAGGCGTGGTGTAACGCGCCGCCGGCGCATGCGGCCGGACATGATTGGCCACCACCAGCCCACCGTTATCAATCCGGCGTTTGACTTCGGCTTCCACCTGGCCGACGGTGAGCGAACCATGAGCGAGCCGCAGAGCGTCCCGCACCACTTCGTAATGCTCAAAGACAGCCAGCCTCTCCGACAACCGGTTCCGGGCGAAGTCCACAGCCTGTTCTACATCCATCGGCTTACTTTTCTGCGGGCCGTGCGCGATGGCGTCACTCACCACTTTCTGCGCCTGGTCGCCGAACGCTTGCCCGTGCAAGCGGTGAACCGCCTTGACCTGTTCCGGAGTCAATGGCAGCTTTTTTTCCCGCGACTCCATCGCCACCAGCTTTCCGGCTTCCACGCTGCCGGTGAGACCGAGCTCGGCCAGGCGCGCGTTGATCGCTTGCCGTCTTGGACTCTCCGCGTCCAGGTACTCTTTGCTAAAGCCGATAATTTCGGTGGCGTGAGTCGGACCCTTCTTCACGCGATAGCCGAGCTCCCGCGCGGCGCGCGCGATTGCTGACTGATAGACAGCTTCGCCCAACGTCTGCGCCTTGTAGAATTCCTTCGTCCAAAGCGCACGCATTTGTGAATCTGCATCGGGTGCGCTCATGTTCATGACCACGTTGTGATGGTGCAGCAGGGGACTCGCATAACCGTCGACGGGGCGCGCCGTGTCGTGTTCGAACGTGGCCACAATCCACTTACCCGTTGTCACCGGCAACCTCAAACCGCCCATCCGCTGCTGTACGTACTTTTCAAGAGTGGCCATCGCCTTATCGTTGGCATCGCGCACGGCTTGCGCCAGGCGCTCGTCGCCGCCCACCAACGCCGCCAGCGAAACACTTTTACCCGGCAGGAACGTCAGGTCCCATGCCGCAATGTGGCTCATGGCTTTGTCGGAATCGGGCCGGTGTCGAACTAATTCCTCACCCGAATGCGGGTGCTGGCCATTCGTCAACCGGTCGTACTGCTCATCGGTGACTGCGCCCTTTAATTCGAGATCTGCCGCCAATTCGCCCTGCCACCGCCCCTGCAAGGTTTGATCCTGCGAGTAATAACGATTGGAAGCCGCGGCAAAGTCCGTCCGGTAGTAGCTTTGTGCCGTCCCCACTCCTAGCTTGGCAATTGTAATCATTGCGTCACCGCCGGCATCGTCGGGCCCGGCTTGACTGGCTCCGGCTTAACGGCGGCAGGAGCCGCGGCTTTACGTTTCTCTTCCGCCGCTTTCTTCTGGTCCGCTTCTTGTTTTTTCTGCGCTAAGACATCCTGCAAATTCGGCAGGGGCTTCTTTTTGATCGGCTGCGCTTCACGCGGAACGAAGCCAACGGCACGGACACGCTTCGGCATGATCGGCAGCGTGAACGGAACGATATGGTTCCCGTACTTCAGGTAGCCGTGCAAGTCGTCGAGACCTTGAAATTGACTCGGCATCACAAGCCGTTCTATCTTCAGTTCATTACTAAAGGAATGGCCCGATTTGGTCATCAGATCGGCAGGCCGCGATTCCCGCAGGCGCTCAATCTCGACCTCGCCCACGGTGTCGCTGAGCCACTTGGAAGCCTCCGGTTCCGATGTCCGCAGCATGAATTTTGTGTAAGCCGCGGAGAAAATGGCTTCGGCTTCCTCGCCGTACAAAGCCTTGATTTGGGAACGGCCTTGAAAGCCCAGAACCACCCGCAAACTCTTACGGCCTTCTGTCACCAGCGGCATTAGTTGCGGCAGCTTTTGCAACGTCTGCAACTCGTCAATCGTCATAACCACAGCCGGAAGGTCGTAGCGCTCTCCCATTGACAGTAGCCGCAGAATCAAGCCATCCAGCATCAGGCTTTGGATGGGCCGCAATGCCGCGCGCGTGTCTTGCGTGTTAGTGAAGAACAGCCAGCCTTTCCGGTCCGCGCACCATTCCCGCAGCGAGACATGCCGCCGCCCCTTCTCCTTTTTCGGGATCTGCCGTAAGGCGTAAGCGATTTGTGTCAGATGAGAGACAACACCAGCCCGCTGCTGCTGGGCGTTTGCAGCCATCATCTGCTCCAACTCCGTGCCCTGCACAACGATGTCAATGAGCGGGTCTGAGTGCTGCATGAGGTACGCCAT
>PLRJ01000107.1 GCA_003163855.1 Bryobacterales bacterium
TTACCTACCAGGAGGTATCTTGAGAGCACTCACAGTTGACGTCCAGAGTTCCGCCGGTCGCATCTTATGTTGTACGATCTTTCGCCCCGGCGGTAGGAAACTGCTAGCCAAAGGACACATTCTCAGCGACGAAGATATACGTTTGCTTGAGACAGAAGGCATGCAGCAAGTTTGGGTGACCGAACTTGAAGAAGGCGAGATCGGGGAAGACGAGGCCGTTATGGCTGTGGCGGAAGCCATGTGCTGTGGCAGCGTTGAAATCCGTCTAGCGGCCGGTGGCCGCGCAAACCTGATTGCAACAGCAGATGCTTGCATTCTGGTGGACGACGAACTGCTGAAGCAGATTAACTGCACCAGCAGCGTAGTGATCGCCACGGTCTCCAATTATCGCTATGTCCGAATGGGCGAGCGCATTGCCACAATCAAGAGTGCTCCTTTCGCGGTCGCTCAGTCTCAACTCGAGGCGGTTCTCTCCATCCTGCATGAACGCGGAGCAATCATGCAGGCACGTCCTATTAATTCGCCCGGTGTCGGTGTTCTGTATACCGACCCGGTCCATGGCGACCGGGCGCGATCCTCTTTTGAGAATATAGTGCGCACACGTGTGGAACGCTTCGGCGGAAACCTGCGCTACGCGCTAGCGACAGTTGAAGATGAAGAGCAAGTAGTCCGCTCGCTGCAGCATCTGCTCCGCACCAAGCCGGCCGCCATTCTTATCGCTTCCACCACTGCGCCCGCCGGTCCAGAGGACGTCATCGGCCGGGCTATGAGCCGCCTAGGCGCGCATATGGAGCGTTTTCTGGCCCCCGTCGAACCTGGCAACCTGATGTTGCTCAGCTACAAAGATGATGTGCCCATAGTCTCAGCACCCTGTTGCTTCCGCTCTGCCAAGCCGAACGTGCTCGATCTGATTCTTCCTCCCATTCTCGCCAAGTATCGGATTTCTGGTTGGGAGATTGCCTGCCTCGGCCACGGCGGTCTGCTCGGCTGACGTAATTTGTCTTTCACACTCCTCCTAGCTTGTACCGGAATCCACTAACTGGACATGCTTTGCCGGATGCAGCAATTTAGCCTGTATCCGGCATTTTTCGTTGCCACGTCAGAGTGATTGGACATACAGAGTTATCATGAGGTTCGACCAATGTCCGAAACCGGAAATACGGCAGTGAATGAGGATAGCCTGGCTGCCCAGGTAATGGCGGTAATCGCCCGCACCCAGCGCATCCCGCTGGAGACTCTATCTCTCGACAAAACTTTTGAAGAATTGAAGATCGATTCGCTCGACGGCATTAACATCATCTTTGCCATTGAAAACGAGTTCGGCATTGCGATCCCGGACGAAGGCGTCCAAAACTTGCAATCGATTCGCCAGGTGGTCGACGGCGTCAGGAAACTCGTCGAAGAAAAGAAGCTGAACGCCGCGCCAGATGCCATTTGAGGGTGCAGAGAGAGTAGCCGTCACAGGGCTGGGTCTAGTCTGCGCGCTCGGCAATAGCGTAGCCGAATGCTGGCCGAAAATGATTGCAGGCGAGTGCGGCATTCGCGCTTTGAGCGACGGTGGCAACCCGCCCTACAAGTTTCAACTCGGCGCTCAGGCGTTGAATTTTGATCCGGCACAGCACTTTAACGACCGCGACCTGATTATTCTGGAGCGTTTCGCATTGATGGCTGCGGTTGCCGCGCGCGAGGCCGTTTCGCAAAGCGGGCTGCGTTTCGCCGAAGAACTCGCCGAAGACAGCGCAGTTATTACGGGCACCAGCGTCGGCGGCCAATTTACGGAAGAGGAGGGCTACATCCGCCTCTATCGCGAGAACAACCCGCGCGTCGCGCCGTTAACCATCCCCCGCACCATGGCCAATGCCGGGGCCAGCCGCATCTCGTATGAATTCGGCATTCGCGGGCCAACGTACACAGTGGCAACAGCATGCGCCTCTTCGAACCATGCCATAGGGCAGGCATTCTGGATGGTTCGCAACGGCCAGGTGAAGGCGGCTATCGCCGGTGGCAGCGAGGCTGTCTTTGCCGAAGGACTGCTGCGCGCCTGGGAAGCGATGCGCGTGGTCTCGCCTGAAGTCTGCCGGCCTTTTTCCTCGGACCGCCGCGGTCTCTCGCTAGGCGAAGGCGCCGGCATGCTGGTGCTTGAGAACTGGCAGCACGCGCAAGATCGCGGCGCGGCGATTCTTGGCGAAATTGTTGGTTTTGGCATGAGTTCCGATGCTCATCACATCACCCAGCCCTGCGTGGACGGTCCTGTCCGGGCTATGCAATGGGCTCTGCGCGACGGCAATCTTCTGCCGTCCGACGTGCATTACATCAACGCGCATGGCACCGGCACCCTGAGCAACGACAGTACCGAAGCCAATGCAATCAACATGGTTTGGCCGCAGTCGGGGCAGGTGCCTTTGGTGAGTTCCACCAAGTCGATGCATGGTCACACACTGGGTGCAGCCGGCGGGGTAGAAGCCGTCATCACGTTGCTCGCATTGCGCGACGGTATCATCCCGCCCACCGTGAACTTCACCAAGCCCGATCCAGCGTGCAAGTTCGATGTTGTACCGAATGAAGCGCGTAAAGCCGATCTGCGAGTAGCGCTGTCCAATACGTTCGCGTTTGGAGGATTAAACGCCACGCTTGCCTTCCGCCGCGCAGAGTAGGGAAGAGCCGCCTTACTCCACCGTCACCTGCAAAACCCGCTCCTCGGCCGGTGGCTTGTCTTTCTCCCACGGCCGCCGCAACACCGCTCGAACCGTTGCGTTCCCCCGCGCAACCCCTTTGATTAACAACTCATGGTTCACGCTCCCGCCAATCGGATGGTTGGGAGGAGGGCTGCTCTCGGAAGCAGAGGCGGGAGCAGCAAAACTCACCGCTACCGCCTCCTTGTCGCCCGTAACGTCAAAGGTCCATGAGTATCCGGCCGAGCCCAATCCCTTAAGTACAAGAGAATAGGTCGCACCGGTCTTGATCGTTACAGCCGTTTCCATACGTCTCTGCTTCTGCTTAGATAGCGGGTCCGATAACCGGGCCGTCGTGCCAGCCCGCGCCGTCGCGCCAGAAATGCTGCAACTGATTATCGTTGCGTAGCGCAACCACTTCCAGATCGTACCCATAACTGCCCTCTATCAGCGCGGTCACCGCTTTAACATTGGCGCCGAATGTCGCCGATTGCCGCCACTGTTTGTCACCTTGATTGTCGCGCCACCAGTGCTGGATCTTCCCGCCGACCGCAACACACAGCTCAAAGTTGCCGATGTGGTTCTCATCCGACGCCCCGTACTCACCTTCAATCATGCACGGCGGACTGCCCACCCCCGAGCCAAACGATGCATCCGCCGCCCAGACGCCGCCCGCATCGTTGTTACAGCTCCAATGCTGCATCTGCCCGTTTGTCAGCACGGCCACCAGTTCGAAATTGCCCTGTTTGCCATAATGCGACTGAATCAGCGACGCTCCGCTCAGCGCAATACCCGCGCCGAACCGTCCTTTGTCAGACCAGGTAAACGGCGAGGCGTTGCCCCGCGACCAGTGGTTCAACTTTCCATCCTTGGTCCGCACCACAACTTCAAAGTTTCCAGGCGCGCCGTAATTGCTTTGAATAAATCCGGGAACACCCGCGGCATCGGTAGGTCCGAACACCGGCCCGTCGGTCCATTTTTTTGTTGACTGGTCGAAGAACCAGTGATGCAGCCGCCCGCCCGTAGTCAGATGGATGGATTCAAAATTCCGGTTATAGGTGGTTCCTGTCAGCGTCGGGCAGATAGCGCAATCGTTGCCGAAATTTTCAGCCTGGTGCCACGTCAGCGCCGAACCGTCACGCCAGTAGTGCCGTATCACTCCGCCCGGTTCAGCCGCCAGCAACTCGAAATTATCGTGCGCCGCGCCGTCGCCGCTCTCAATCATGTTGCCGCTATGCAACCGGTGTTTGGTCCACGGATCGGGGTTCGTACCTTGGACGCCCAACTTCGCCCAACTGTCGATGTCGGAGTTGCCGTACGCAATCCAGCAGTAGCCGCTCATGCCCCATCCGGTGCCCCATGAGTTCTTCATCAGCCAGGCTTTTTTCGTATCGTCATAGCCGACGATGCAAACACAATGGCCACCTTCGACTTTGTTCGTCGCCGTGGTCGGACCTTTTTGATAGACGCCCGTGTGATAGCCGAAGAAATCCGTGTAGACCGTAAAAGTGGCGCCCAGCGGCCCTACAGTATCCAGCCACTGCTTCTGTTTGGTAATGTCGCCAATTTCATAGTGGTTAGGAATCTGTACTGTTCTTCCGTCGCGGTCGGACGTCGGCTTATAAGGGGGATTTGCGTTCGACCATGGATAACAGGCCGGATCGCAAATTCCATGGCTTGTAATCCAATTCAAGGCAGCTGCCGGATCTCCCGTGTTGGCGCACTTGGCGCCCATGCCGTCATGAACGTCCCCCTCCGATCGCTTACTCCACATGAAATGCTCGATGCGCGTCATGCTCTCTACCACGCAGGTGGCGCAAAAAGCCCAGCATGCTTCGCAGCCGTCCTGATCCTGAATCGTCGTTATCCAAGGCCATCCCCAGCGGCTTCGCCAATCTACTTCCGTTGCAGCCGCTACGGCTGGCGCTGCCGCAGCCCCGGCGACGCCGCTGGCGTGCGCCACCACTGGGGTCTTTGCAGCGGCTTGCAAAGGGCCCGCCGGTGGCAGCCTGACAATCGTCTTGGCGGGGTCAACCAGGTTTAGTTCGACCCTCCGCTGTTTCAGGAACTCATTTGAAACCGGCAGCAGTATGTCCTTCAGTTCCACGGCGGGAACGTCGGTTGCTCGTTTCAGATTCTTCGTCTCGCCACCTAGCGAGAACCTCGGAATAGCGGCGTTAGCGGCTAAAGCCGGGTTAGCTGTCCATGTAAGTCCGGCAGCGGTAATATGCTGGCGGAGTTCTTCGGCGGTGAATTCTGGCATGTAGTCTCCTTCGTGGTGCGAACACACTTACGTGTGTTCCGCAGCTAGTACGTTTCACAGCGCCTTGATTATATATGTAAAAAACTGCTAGGTGTTGGCGGAGGGATCCATCCAAATGCGCCCTACAACAATCAGGATGGCGAGTAAGATGGCGCACCCGGTGAATACATCGCGCACGCCGAGAACGTTCGCAAGGATGCCGCTGAGCACCAGACCCGAGATCTGCGCCGTAAAGACCAGTGACATGACGGTTGAACCCACGCGCCCCATCAAGGCTTGCGGGGTTTCCTGCTGAATCATCGTCTGCGAAGGAATAATGATGCCTGCAACAGCAAACCCGATGACAAGCGTGCCCAGGAATGTGGACCACACATGACTGGTAAACGCCAGAATGAGCAAGCCCAATCCAATTCCCGCGAGCGCCGCATAAACCAGCGTTGCGCTCTTCACATTTTTTGCGAAGGCCGCCAGCGCGTTGATGCCAACCAGCATGCCCACGCCGATAAGCGCGCTGGCCAAGCCGAAGACCTGCGTTGAGGCGTGCAGATCGTCACGCACATAAACGGCGATAAGCGGACCGAAGCAGCCAATGACGAACATGCCGCAAGCCATGGCCAGAATCACGAACAACAAGCCGGCGTGATGAACTATAAAGCTGATGCCCTGCTTCATATCCGTCCCGATGCGAGCCAGGCCTGACGCCTGCTGTGCAGCGGGCTTCTCGGTGGGCAAAAATTCAACGGAAAAGATCAACAAGGCCGATCCAACGAAGCTTACCGAATCTGCCAGATAGCAGCTCGCCGCTCCAAACGACGCCACCAGAAAAGCGGCAGCCGCCGGACCCACAACGCGCATGCCGAACATAACCTGCTGCATCAAGGCGTTGGCTGATCTTAATCCATGAAACGGGACCGCCGAGCGGATCGCTACGCCCTGGGCCGGGCCGAAGAAACTCGAAACCAGGCTGATGGCAGCCAGGATGGCGTAAAAATGCCACAGTTGCGTAGCAAACAACAACAGCAGAACCAGCCCGGCGCGGATGGAGTCGCTCGACACCATCAACGGTTTCAGTGGCCACCGGTCAACAAAAACTCCAGCCACAACGCCGAGCATGGCGATAGGCAGCAGGTAAGCGATCTGGACGCCGGTTACCTGCTCTGGAGTAGCATGCAGCTTGAACGTCAGAACGCCGATGACAGCAAAAAGCGCGAGGAAATCGCCAAAGACAGAAATGACCTGGGCGTACCACAGCTTACGCATGGTCGCGATGCGCAGCACCGAGCCCATGGATAAAGGCTGTGGCAGTTCCGGGTCTATCGCTGTCGGGCTTGTGGACAAAGTGATCGCCTCAGGTGGCGATCACTGATCTTACACGGCTTACTTCTGCACAATCAAGTTGTTCTGAACATGAAAGACATCCGGNNACGTTGCCGTTCTTAACGATGATGTGAATGGGCGGTAACGCCTGGTTCCCGTAGCGGTCGCCAATGGCGGGGTCGCCATAAATGGCACGCGCGACGGCGCGGCGAATCTGGTTGTCCATCGGCGATAGCGGCAGAACTTCAATCTGATTGTTTACCTGGGTGACGCCTTCAATGTGCTTTACAACATTTTCAGCGTCCGATTTTAAGGTCGGCCTCGTCACCGCACCCAGTAACGTCACCGTGCTGCCGTCCACGCGAAAAGCGAGATCGTCGAAGATGGTGTAGTAGGGCAGCATCACCAACTGGTGGCGAACTTCCTTCATCAGGTGCGCCTCATTTGGCGAACCGTTCACAAACGCATCATTGTGGTTTTTCTGGCCTGCAAAAACTGGTAGGGCCAAAGAAGCCGCCAGCAAGGCAATAATGGAATACCTCATTTTTTCTCCTACACTAATGAGATTGCATTCCAGCCCAAAAAGGTTCCAACCAACTTGGCTGCAAGTAACTCAGAATAAAGGAGAAAACGGCGCTTTTACATTAGACGGACGACAGCGCGAAATGTTGCGCCCGGTGTATCACAGAGCAAGCCGTCTATGAAAAACTTCCAGCATCCACCTTGTGCATAGCGACGCCAGTTCGGGATCGTAGCGATAGCCTTCGTCGCGTAGGAACGCATGCGCACCGTTGAGTTCCAACCACTGAAAGTTAGCGCCCACTTCGTCCAGCCGGGCCTTGATCTTGTTGCGGCCTTCCAGCGGCACGTGCGGATCCTGCCGACCCCAAATGTGCAGCAACTCGCCCTTGATCTCACCTGCCCGCGCCAGTGAATCGTCGTTCTTGCCTTTGCCCAAGCTGCCCGAGTGGACGTCGGTCGCGTAAAAACAAATGGCGGCCGCGACGTCTGCATTCATCGCCGCGCGAAACGCCAGATGACCGCCTAAACAGATGCCGACCACGCCTAAATGGCCGGTACAATCCGGCCGCCCTTTCAGATGGTCCAGCACCGCGCGAGAGTCTGCATCATACGACGAGAGTTCCTTGTCATATTTATCCGTGTTGCCTTTATCTGCGCCAGCCTGGTCATAGGCGAGGACAGTTCCAGCAGGCTCAAGCTCGTGATAGATCTCGGGCACGGCCACAATATAGCCGTGTCCCGCGATCATCGCGGCGGTCCGCCTGATGGGCCCGGTTGCCTGGAAAATCTCAGAGAACAGGATCACGCCTGGAAATTTGCCTTCAGCGGCAGGCTTGAAGATGTAGGTCCGCATCGGACCCGTGGGAGTGGTCAACTCCTCAACCAGGTCGTCCTTGATGGTCATTTTGGCAGCCTCACTGCGCCCGTGGCGCTTCCTCAAAGGCTACCAATTGCTTCCCGTTCGACAGCGCCTTCTTGCGGCAACGCACCACCGAATTAGGCTCGTATTCCCAGCGTTCATTGTCAGGCTTCGGCTCAGCAATGCGGTAGTAATCGCGGCCCAAATGCTCGGCTTTTACCGAGCGCAGCACATTCAGTCCCTCGCCCATCAGGTTCAGGAATATAGTTGCCTCCCGGCCTTGCGGGATGGGAGCTATGGCTACTACCGGCTGCTGAACCGGGTGAGTCGGCTGGTGAACAGGCGGGGGAGGAGCATAAACAGGCTCCGGGGCAGCTTGATAAACCTCCTGTGTTACGGCTACAGGTTCCGGCTGCGGGACATAGGTTGGCGCTGGCGGAGTATAAACAGGAGCGGGCGGAGTATACGCCGGCGCCGGCGGAACATAAGCGGGCGCCGGAGGGGTGTAAACCGGGGCGGGAGGAACATAGGCAGGCGGCGTGTAGGTCGCCGCTCGAACCCCCTGGGCACTGGCCAGACTCATGGCTGACGATTCGCGCGAACTGGCGCGCATCCGGTCCACCGCGAAAAACAGCAGCGTACCGGCCAGCCAGATGGATGCCGCCCATTGCTCAGGCGACTTTGGCTGCATCATCAGCGTAATAGGGAAAATAATCGCCGCCATGGCACAGAGGCCCGCAACCGCGGCAAATGCCAGACTTTGCAGCATAGGCCGGTCGGATTCTTCGTCATATCCGAAGAGGACGAAAAGCAGCGTCAGGCCGACGATGCTGGTCTCATACCCGTAACCGCGGTTACCGGTGGCGGCAAATACAAACATAAGTCCGACTGCGGCGACGGTGGCAGCGAGTGCGGCTGGGTTCAATTGTGATTTAGGCATCGTTGCGTAGAACTGCTGCTATATAGGTTAACGTGCGGCACCGGCTAAAGTTTCCACCGGGCGTAACCGATCTTTTAGTTGTGATCAACCTCAAGGCTGTCTGGTCACGACTAGTTTCCTTGGGTCGTGAAGAAGACGCGCAAGACCTGCTTGAATACAGTCTGCTTTTAGCGTTTGTTGCCCTCGCCACTTTCGGAATATTGACAAGTGTGAGCGTTAATATTTCTTCCGTCTGGTCGAACGTTAATTCAGGCTTGACGGCGGCAGTATCCGCGGTATCGTAAGGCCGACAGCCTCCCGTTCCGCTATAATTTAGTTTCACCTTTAATCAGGCGTCCAAACCGCTTCGGCGACAGGTATGCCTATCCCGTTCAGGAGTATCCCCTCAAAATGTTCAATCTGTTCCGCAGCCGCGAAAAAAGCACGCGCATCCTCTTAGGCGTTATGCTTCTCATGGTCGCCGCCTCCATGCTTGTTTACCTGATTCCCGGCGGCATTGGCGGCACAAGCGCCAGCGGTGACAATGTTGTGGCGTCCGTGGGCGGCGACAAAATCACTACGGTTGAGGTTGAGCGCACCATTCAGGGTATGACCCGCGGGCAGAGCCTTCCCAAAGGCCTTTTGGCCATGTATCTTCCCAATGTTGTGAACCAGTTGGTGGAGAGCAAAGCGATGGCTTACAAGGCCAAAGAGATGGGATTAACCGTTACCGACAAGGAACTCAGCGATACCATTCAGGCCGAATTTGCGGCGCAGTTGGGCAAGTTCGATATGGATACCTATAAAGGTTATCTGAGCCAGATGGGAATGACTGAGGCGCAGTTTGAAGAGCAGCAGCGCGAGTCCATGCTGGCGTCGCGTTTGGAAACGCTCGAGCGCGACTCCCTGGTTGTCTCCGACGCCGACGCGAAAGCGGAATATCAGCGTAAGAACATGAAAGTCGGCCTGCAGTACATCGACTTCGAAGGTAAAGATTTTCTGGCTAAGGTGAATCACGATCCCGCCGCCGTCAAGGCCTACTTCGAAAAGAACCGTGGACAGTTCAAAATTCCTGAAAAACGCGACGTTGATCTGATTGTCGGCTCTACCGTAGCCTTCTTACAAGGCGCCAAGGTCTCCGACGCAGAACTGCAGAAGGATTATCAGGATAGTATCGATAGCTTCCGCACTCCTGAGCGAGTGAAGATCAGGCACATCCTCATTAAGACGCAAGGCAAGCCCAAGACCGAAGCGCCGGCACTGAAGGCGCGCGCCGAGCAGTTGCTGAAAGAAATCAAGGGGGGCGCAGACTTCGCAACTTTGGCGAAGAAGAACTCCGAAGACCCTGGATCGGCGGATAAGGGCGGCGAACTCGGATGGGTTACGCACGGGCAGATGGTGCCGAACTTTGAGAAGGCGGCGTTTGCCTTGAAGCCCGGAGAAACAAGCGGCGTTGTCGAAACCGAATATGGCTATCACATCCTGCAGGAAGAAGAGCGTCAGGACGCGCATACGCAAAGCTTTGAAGAGGCCAAGCCGGTGCTGTTTGCCGAGGCGCAAAAGCAGCAGGCGAGCGAAACGCTGAAGCGGTCGATGGACGCGGCTCGCGATGAGATCGCTCGCACGCCGGCCCAAGCCTCTGCCATTGCGGCCAAGTACAACCTGCAATTTTTCAAGCTTGACGGCATGACGGCATCTACTCCGCTTCCTGAATTGAGCGGCCAGCCGCAGCTCTCCGGCTTGATTTTTTCCACCCCTAAGGGCGGCGTAACCGATGTTCTGGATGCTGATAAGCAGGGAAAATCGGCGTTTGCGGAAGTTACCAATATCATTCCTGCCCGCAACGCGGAATTTGCTGAAGTGGAGCCAATTGTCGCGCAGAAGTATTCCACCGACGAATCGAACCGTTTGGCAGCCGAAGCAGCCAAAGCTGCGGCCGCCAGCGCCAAGAAGGGGGAAAGCCTGGAAGCAATCGCTAAAGATTATGGCTTGACTGTGAAAACCGCCGCGCCCTTTACCGTGGATGGCGCAGCCGAGGGGATTGGGTCGGGATCGCAACTGGCTGCCGCCTTCAAAGCGAATGTGGGTGACACTATCGGTCCGGTAACAGCCGGCGCCGGCACATTTGTGTGTAAGGTTTCGGAGAAAATCCCGGCCGACATGGCTCAGTATGCGCAGAATAAGGCGGCTATTGTGGAAGGTTTAATTCAGCAGCGTCAGCAATTACAATCTCCGCTGTTCCGCGACAGCATTGTGGCCGATCTTAAGAAGCGCGGCAAAATCAAGATGAACGACGCCACCATCAGCCGCCTCATCGGATCGCTTCAGGGTTAAGGAACGCTCCGTTTGCTCACTCAGATACTGCATTTTATTAAAAGCCTCACCAGCCCGGATCAACTCATCCAGCTTCTTTCCACCGTAATGACCGGCTGGGCCGGTTACGCACTGCTGTTCCTGGTCGTCTTCGCCGAAAGTGGTCTGCTGGTGGGCTTCTTTCTGCCGGGTGACTCGCTATTATTCACCATCGGCGTTGTCTCCGGGGCAGGGAAGTTGCCTATCGTTCCCATGATCCTTATGCTGGCAGCAGCCTCCATTCTGGGCGATGGCTCCGGCTTTCTGCTGGGCGGGACACTTGGCTACTCACTCTTTCAGAAAGATTCCAAGATCTTCCGGCGCGAATACCTGGAGCGCACCAGGGAGTTCTATGCCAAACACGGCGGCAAGACCATCGTCTACGCCAAATTCGTTCCCATCATCCGCACCTTTGCCGCTTTCATAGCGGGCGTAGGCAAGATGAATTACTCGCGTTTTTTGTTGTTCAATATCGGGGGAGCCATCGGCTGGGTTGCCACTATGATCACGCTTGGCTATCTGCTCGGCAACATCCCGGTCATCCAAAAGAACTTCGAGAAAGTAGTTCTGGCTATCATTGCGCTGTCGCTGATTCCGGTCGCGCTGCAAATTCTCAAAGGCCGCAAGCAGCCGGCCTAGCTCACTCCTGGCCCGTCGCCGCCTTACTGCGCTCCAGCACCGCTACTACATTAGGATCGAACGGATAACGCCAACCGTAATACGCAAAGGCGCAGACTATCTCGATGGCATCGCGAATCAGATGGGCGACTCCCCACTTAAGGCGCTTCAACCAGGGTTTGTGCGTTACTCGTGCATTGAAGCTGTTAGTCACTACCCAGCCTTTAGTTTGCGAAATCTGGTTAAGCGCAGCCTCGGAAAGCGCCGTCTGATGTGTGACATCTCCAATCTGGTAAGGAGCGGAGAAAGGGCTGCCTGCATTCGGAAACTGCAGCACTAACCTGCCGCCCGGGTTCAGAACGTACTCGGCGTCTTCAAGAAAATCAAGTATCTCGGCAACACTGAAGTGTTCAATGACGTCGAAAGCGGCAATAAGGTCAAAACGCCGTCCGTCCGATATCGCTTGCCTTATCCGGCCGAGATGCACGACATGGTCGCGCTTACGCGCCCGATCGACCATTTCCGGGATGATCTCGATACCTTCGACATGATGTCCTTTGCTCCTTGCCCAATCAAGGAAGCGGCCTTCACCAAAACCGATTTCCAAAATGCTGGCCTTGGGAGAAAGCCTAAGCTTCCCCATGGTTCGCGAGAATCGGTCGATGTCATCGGTCAGTTCTCGTTCAATCCACTGTTTGTGCTCCGAGTAATGACGATAGAAGACCGAACGGTCAACTTGAGGCTTTCTGTCGTCCATCCCCTACTTTAACGGGTGACGGGATGAAGGAACAACTGCCAGAATTCCAACTATCTTTTAAAAGTGCATTCCGCCGCTGCAAACAAGCACCTCGCCAGTGACATAGTCGGACAACGGCGAACAGAAGAAAAACACGGCCTTTGCTGCGTCGTCAGGCGTGCCCACGCGGCCCAGCGGAATCATCTTGGTGGCTTGCTCGCGCACCTGCGACTGCATACCCACCTGCACCTGCCGGTCACCAATAGCAATGCTGGTCTCGGCATCTTCCATGGGCCGGGTAAGCCGGGTGTCGATGAGGCCGAATCCCACCGCATTCACGTTCACGTTATAGCGGCCCCATTCTTTGGCCATGGTTTTGGTTAGTCCCACCACCGCCGCTTTGCCGGATGAGTAACCAGCTTGGCCGGGGTTGCCGTCCAACCCTGAAATCGATGTGATGTTAACCACTTTGCGCATCACAATTGTGCCCGTTGCTGTCTCTTTCTTCGCTGCATCCCTTATCCAGCCGGATGCCGCCCGCAACAGGCGAAACGGCGCAACGATGTGAATGTCGAGCATGCTCTGAAACTGTTCATCGGTGGTTTTTTGAATAACGCTGTCCCAGGTGTAACCGGCGTTGTTCACGACAATATCGAGGGAGCCAAACTCTGCGACAAGCTTGGCCACAGCTGCTTCCGCAAAACCTGCCGAAGTAAGGTCGCCCGCCAGCGTCTGCACTTTGGCGCCGTTTACCGACAAGGCCGATTTGGCTTCCACTAGCGCTGGTTCATCGATGTCTACCAGTAGCAGCGAAGCGCCCGCCTCGGCCAGCATGCGCGCAATCGCAAGCCCGATGCCACGACCCGCACCCGTCACAATAGCGGCTTTATTAGCAAGGTGGATGTTCATCTTGACCTGTTCCGCCCGCAAGCATAACATCTGGAGATGGAACCCTCGCGTCTGCTCCTGGCATTTTCGCTTGCCGCCCTTGTCGCTTCGTCGCAGACGGTAACAATACGCGAGTTCTCGCCGAGCATGCTGATTTTTCAAACTGCCTCAGGTAATGTCGCAGCTTCGGTTGGACCAGACGGCGCTCTGTTGATCGGCACTCCCTCACTCGAATCGACTCCTGAAATTAGCGCCGCACTTGCAAAGCGAACAAAATCGCCACTGCGCTATCTAGTTGTAGCGCCACAGGACGTAATGCATTCGCAGGGCGATGCCGGCTGGGTAAAACAGGGAGCGTTTGTGGCCATGCAGGAACTTGCTCTGCAACGTTTAGGCGGCCACGCGATGGGTATGCCCGGCCCGCTGCCGAAACACTTGCTTGATCTGGGCGCTGGCCGGCCCCCGGTTTCCTTCTCAGACGTGATGACATTCGATATGAATGGCGACTCCATCCACATCATTCACCAGAAGCCCGGCTACAGCGACGCGGATTCAGTCGTCCATTTTCATACAGCGAAGCTGATTTACTTGGGCGAAGTGTTTCCCGGAGATGGCTATCCGCTGGTTGATAAGTCGCAGGGCGGCGATCTAAAGGGAATCATGGCCACCCTACGCAACTGGGGCGCAAGTGACCTTCGCATCCTTCCTGCTCGAGGTGAAGTTGCTCCCGCCTCTGATCTAAAGGAACTGCTTAGCGCGATTGAGAGTGTGCGCGCCAAGGTGAAATCCATGATTGACGCACACCAATCGGAGCAGGATGTGATCGCAGCGCATCCCAGCGCAGAATTCGACGCGCGATACGGCCAAGGCCGCGTTAAGCCCGATCAATTCGTGCATGAGATCTACGCTTCCTTCTCAAAATAAGCGCATCTGGCTGGTTTCTTCTGCCGGCGCCGGCACGGTGTCCAAGTCTCGCTCCATAAAGCCAACCTCGCTGCGAATGCGAGTCACCAGTGCGCTCATGCGCTCGGGATAGGTGCCTTTCAAGTAAGCGCCATTCCGGTAGCTCGCCTTGTACTTGCCGGCAAGCTCCGGAAACCGCCGCTCAACGAACGGCATAAAAACGTTATACGCCGACGGCTGCAGAAATAAAACACCTGCTCCAAAATGCGTGGCTCCTGCGCGTTTTGCTGCCCCCGCTACTGCTCGCAGGTTGTCTTCACCGTCGGTAATCATGGGCAGAATAGGACTTGCAATCACTCCCACCGGCACTCCTCCTTCCGCTAGATCCTTCACGGCCTTTAAGCGTAAATCTGGACGCGGCGCGTACGGCTCCGTGAGCCTTGCCAACTCCCGGCGCACGGTGGTTACCGTGACGGAAACACGCACCTGGTTGTGCTTGCCGATCTCGCGATAAAGGTCAACATCGCGGCTCACCAGGTCCGATTTCGTCGTCACGAAGAGCGAAATACCCCGCGCTTCCGTTAGCGCCCGCAATACGCTCCGCGTCCGTTCAAACCTGCGCTCCGCAGGCTGATAGGGATCAGTTGCCGTGCCAAGACCTACAATCTGGGCCGCTTTGAGTGACTTCAATTCGTCCCGGAAAGCGTCGGCGTCCCAGTCTTTGGCGTAGATCTCGGTTTCAAACGCAGCCGCATCCCGCCGCTCCATAAACTCGTGGGTGAAACGGGCGTAGCAGTACTTGCAGCCAAACTCGCAGCCGCGATAGGGGTTAATGGTCCAGTGAAAAGGAACCCGAGCCGATTGGCAGCGATTGAGCCATTTGCGCGTGGGTAGCGTTCGATACTCCACGCGCTGCTTTTCGGCAACAACTGAACTTTCGGCGGCCATGCGCGCGATGCCAACAAGGCGAACTAATGGCTGCGCTTGAAAAGGCGAGCGGGTAGGGGACGAAGATGCAATCACGAGGAATCTCCTCGCGCCCATATTCGCCTTTTATTCGCTAAATGTCAAGTGGCCGGTACTTACGAGGCGAGCAGCGAAATAACGCCCTTTTGCCGCAGACCGTTCAAGGCCAGGCCATGACGGCCGCGGACGCCCGTTTTCTCAAAAATGTGCTTTAGATGAATCTTGACAGTACCGGGGCGAATGCCAAGCTCCTGGGCAATTTCGCGATTTTTGAAGCCCTGCTCCACCAGTTCCATGACCTGATGCTCGCGCGGGGTCAAGTCTGTGCGCACTTGTGTGTCGGGTGAAGACTCGCGAAAAACCGAATCCTGCATCCAGCTTCGACCGGTTGAAACGGCCCGCAAACAGGCCAAAACGGTCGAGATATCTGCGGATTTTCGCACGATTCCCTTGGCGCCCGATTGCAAGAAGCGTAGCGCTTCAGCTTCAGACACCGACATTCCCCAGACGATCACCGCCGGAACAGTGGCGCGACTCTGGCCGTGTTCAGCCGGTAACTGGTTCAGGGCGTCCAGGACCGTCTTTGCCCCCAGACCCTTGTCGATAATCAGCACGTCCGTTTTATCGGCCCCTGGGCTCAACATCCACTCTGCCGGGGTAGCATGTGCCGACCCGAACTGCAGGTCGTCAGTCTCCGCCAACAGGTTTTGCAGGCCGTGAACGGTAAGCGGCTGTGATTCACAAATAGAAATTGTTTTCTTAGTCTTGCTTACTTCTGTTTCCATATCTCTGCCTATTTCCTTATCGGCGGATCTCTGCCACTACATAAGTGGTAGGCCAGAAATATTAGTCTCTGAGTTTCATCACCCCTCTAGTACTACTTCGCCCAGGAAACTTTTCCGGGTGCGCGGGATCGAACCATGCAGAATGAAAACCTTCTTGCCGTCGGTGTTTATCGCCGCGCTGGCCCTTAGCAGTAGCTGTACGTCGCGCGATCAGGAAAAAGCACGCGAGGACGCCCACAAAGCGGCTGCGGAATTGAAGCACGACGGCCGCGAGTTGAGCAACAATATTGATCGCGCGATTCAACCCGACTCCCGCAGCGCCTCCGACAAACTGGCAGACGGCAAAGCGAAACTCGAAGCCGCTGGCGACCGGGCATCGGTCAAGCTGAGCCGTGCTGCGCTGGTAGCGCAAGTGAAAACCAACTTGGCCAGCCAAGACGGGCTATCCACCATCACCGGCATCGATGTGGATGCCGAAGGCAGTGTCGTCACTTTGCGCGGCCACGTGGGGTCACAAGCTCAAAAAGATGCCGCCGAGCGGGCGGCCGCAAGGGTGAACGGAGTTTCGCGCGTTCAGAACGACATCAGTATCGACCGCTGACGGTAAGTCAGCTACTCAAGGACGTTAATCGTCCCGCGGCAGCTTGCCGTCCCGCATCCGCAAGGCACGCGCTCCACTTTCTTGTCGAAGTGGTAGTCAACCGTCAGCTCCTCGCCTTTCTTGATGTCGCGCAGGCTCATGTAGAGAATGTGCCCCTTAATGATGCGTGCAATCAGGTTGGGCTCGCACGAATGGTTGATGTACTGCGCGCCTGATCCGCCCACCGATCCATCCAATGTCCAATAAGGATCAAGCGTGAAGAGATAGATCATTTCGCTTGCGTCGGCGCGGCGCTTCGTCTCTTTCCGATTGATCTTTTCGCCCATATATTCGATCACTTTGCGTTTTGCCGGAATGAACTCCGATGCGTAAACGCCCCAGCGATGAATTTTCGACGGAGCGATGTGGATCTTAAAACACGCGTAGCGTTTATCCACCTCTGGGGCTTTGGGCGGCCCTTGTTGCTGTTTGTGTGTGCCGTTGGTTGGAAGCGTTACGGCAGACTTGGTGCGAGCCATGTTCTCGTAAGGTTAGCGAAAATCCCACCGATACGCTACGAAAATCATTTGGTCTTTTGTTCTAGAACTGTCACTAACTCCTGGACCGCGTCAGCGCTCTTCTTCAAGGCTGCTTTTTCCGCTTCGTCCAGCTTGATCTCATAAATCTTCTCAACACCCAGCTTGCCCAGTTTCACAGGTACGCCGACAAACAAGCCGCTGATGCCGTACTCGCCCTGCAAACTCACCGCGCATGGCAGCACCTTCTTCTTGTCTTTCAAAATCGACTCAACCATCTCGACCGTTGACGCAGCCGGAGCGTAGTAAGCGCTACCGGTCTTTAGGTACTTGACAATCTCGGCGCCACCATCGCGCGTGCGCTGCACCATTCGGTCGATGGTCGCCTGATCGGTCAGCTCAGACAAAGGAATACCGCTGACATTGGTAAAGCGGACGAGCGGCACCATCGTGTCGCCATGCCCGCCCAGCACCATTGCCGTTACATTCTCGAACGAAACATTCAGCTCTTCAGCAATGAAGGTCCGAAAGCGCGCGGTGTCCAGCACGCCAGCCATCCCGATAACCCGTTCGCGCGGGAAGCCGGAAACCTTCATCGCCGTCCAGCACATGGCATCCAGCGGGTTCGTCACCAGAATAAGAATCGCGTTCGGAGACAGCTTGGCGGCCTGCTCGGTGGCGCTTTTCACCACCTCATAATTCGCCAGAAGAAGGTCGTCGCGGCTCATGCCCGGTTTGCGCGGGAAACCGGCGGTTATAACGACGATGTCTGAATTCGCCGTCTCGTCGTAACCGTTCGTCCCCGTGATTTTGACGTCATAACCCTCCACCGGGGCTGACTCCAGCATGTCGAGCCCTTTACCCTGTGGCACGCCATCTACGACATCTACCAGCACGACATCGGCAAGTTCCTTCGCTGCAATCTTTTGCGCGGTATTCGCCCCAACATTGCCGGCCCCAATTACGGTTACTTTCCTTCGCATCTGCTCCCCTGCTTCAACCAAATACTGAAGTATATCAACCGTACTTAGTACTTTGAATTTTGGGCTGTTGCGCTTGTAGTAATAGAATTGTTACATTAGCCCGGTATCCTGCTTTCTAGGGGTTTTCTTATGTCCAAAACTGTTATGCGAGTAGTGTGTCTACTCTCCTTAAGTGCCGTCAGCATGTTTGCTCAAGCCGGAAACGGAGGCATCACCGGGTCGGTCCGTGATGCAACCGGCAGCCCGATTCCTAATGCAACCGTTACGGTGACCAACACTGAAAAAGGTATTCACCGTGACCTGACCACCACCGGGGCAGGCGTCTTTAATGCGCCCTCTCTGGTGCCAGCGCCCGGCTATACGGTCGATGTCAGCGCACCCGGCTTTGCCAAGTACACCGCCGAAAATATCACTGTCCAAGTAGGTTCGAATATCGATCTGGATATTGCCATGCAGGTGGCCACTTCCAAGACAACGGTTGAGGTGACCGGTACGGCAGCCGCGGTAGATGACACCACCAGCGGCGTGGCCGATCTGGTGAGTCAATATCAAATCGACAACCTGCCTATCAACGGCCGCCGCGCCGATACCTTCGCGCTGTTAACGCCTGGGGTGACGCGTGATGGAACATTCGGTCTGGTGAGTTTTCACGGCATCTCAGCCGGCAACGCCTTCATGACCGACGGCAACTACACCACCGACAGTTTTTACAGCGAAAACGCCGGCCGTACGCGCATCTCGACGCAGATTTCGCAGGACGCCGTGCAGGAGTTTCAGGTTCTTAGCGACGGCTACTCCGCCGAATTCGGGCGCGCCATGGGCGGCATCGTTAACACGGTGACACGCAGCGGCACCAACGATTTTCACGGCACCGCGTATGAGTTCTTCCGCAACCGCACGCTGGATGCGACGGACCGTTACGCCACCTTCAATCCGAAGGAATGGCGTCACCAGGCGGGTGGCACGCTGGGTGGTCCTATTAAGAAGGACAAGCTATTCTTCTTCAGCAACTTTGAACTTGTGCGCCGTAATTTCCCCGGTTTGAACCGCATCACCACTTCGCTGATCGCCGATCCAACCGGGACGTTCGTGCTGCCCTCAAACTGCACCATCAGCGCCAAGGCGGCTACCGCGGCCCAGTGTTCAGCGGCCGAGGCATTCATTCAAAAGCAGATGAACGTGCTGGTGGGACGAAGCGTGTCGTCTGACATCGGCTTCGCCAAGCTCGACTACCACCCGAACGACCGCAACTCCATCACGGCCAACTTGAACGTCATGCATTGGGTTTCACCCCACGGCATTCAGACGCAGAGTGTTTTGACAAGCGGCGCGATGCTGGGCAACAACGGTAACTCCACCGTTGAAACTCGCTACGGAAACTTGGACTGGACTTTCATCATCAGCCCGGCGGCACTAAACGACTTCCGCTTCGGCTGGTTTAAAGACCGGCTTTCCGATCCGGCAGCCTCCGATTTGTGGCCTTCCACTGGTCCGCTTTACATCACCGTGGCCGGCGCAACAGTAGGCGCGGCACAGGCTTATCCGCGCACCTATCCCAGCGAACAGCGCTTCCAGTTCGCCGATAATCTGAGCTACACAGTCGGATCGCACACCATCAAAGTGGGCGTGGACGAAGACCGCACGCAGGATTATCTGAAGCAGCTTTACAACTACGCCGGCGGCTACAGCTTTTCGTCGCTGACAGCATTTGCCGAAGATTTCTCCGGCACACCTGGCCGCGATTACTCAAGCTTCACGCAGGAATTCGGTAATCCTATTCAGAACCTCTACACTACGAACCTGAACCTCTATGCGCAGGACTTGTGGAAGGTAACGCGTAAAATCACTTTGAACTACGGCATCCGCTGGGAAAAGTCGTTCCTGCCGCAACCCACCGAAGTGAACCCGGCTTATCCGCAGACCGGCCGCATTCCTTCGCCGAACCATAACTTTGCGCCGCGCTTCAGCATCGCTTACGCGGCCGATGACAAGACTGTTATCCGTTCGGGTTTCGGCTTGTTCTACGCGCCGTTCATCACTGACGGTATCGACACTCTTTTTCTAGGCAACGGCCTTTATCAGACCAGCATCTCGGTGAATCCCACGCAAGCGGGCGCGCCAACCTTCCCTAACGTGGTGGCGAGCGCAAGCTCGGTACCGGCCGGAACCATAAACCTGACTTACGCCGATCCGCACTTCCACAATCCTTATTCCGAGCAGGCGACTTTCTCGGTGGAGCGCCAATTGCCCTGGAAGATGGACGCAACTCTGAGCACGGTGTATGTGCGCGGCGTTGGCTTGATCACTTCGCCCGACGTAAACCTCTCGGCGCCGACCTTAAGCAATACCTACACGATTGACAATACAGCCGGACAGGCGGTAGGCACGTTTACCACGCCCATCTGGACGGCAGCGAATAAGATCGATAAGAACTTCGCGCATATCTACGAAACCGGCAACGGCGGCGAAAGCTGGTACAACGCGCTGACCCTGCAAGTTCGCAAGCAGATGTCACACGGCTTCACCGCGCAGCTTTCCTACACCTGGTCGCACGCCATCGACGATGCGCAACAAGCGGGCGCCAGCAACACCATTACCTACTCGCAATCCAGCACCTACAACGGCAATTATCTGCTGGACAAAGGCACCTCCGGCACCGACCAGCGCCAGCGCCTCGTGGTGAACTGGCTGTGGGCTCCGACCTTCACCAAGAGCACCAGCGCTTTCGCCCGCTATTTTGTGAATGGCTGGCAGCTATCCACTATCACCACCATCGGCATCGCGCTGCCTGCAACCGGAACCGTCAGTGTTAGCGGCACGCAATTCAGTGCAACCCCGCTACTGTACACGGGCTCGCTTAACGGTTCAGGTGGTTGGAGCCGCGTGCCTTTCCTGCCGGTGAACAGCCAGCCTATCGACAACGAGTATCACGTGGATGCTCGCCTGTCACGCAGCATACCGATTACGGAGCGCATTCAGGCGTCCCTGATGTTCGAAGCGTTCAACGTGTTTAACACGCAGTGGAACACCGGGATTAACACGACCGCCTACACAGCTTCGGGCGGCGTTCTGAAACCGGTAACATCGTTCGGAACGGGCAACGCCTCGCAGGCTTTCCCGGACGGAACGGATGCACGCCGTATGCAGGCAGCTTTCCGGTTGGTGTTCTAAGCCAATTGGGGAACGCTGCCGAGACGCGCAGCGTTCCCCTATGCCCTGACAATCCCAAGCACCGAGCCCAGCAACCGGCAGAAACAGCTAGAAATCCATCTAACCTTTTCCATGCCGCTCTATGCTAGGAGAAGGCACCATGACCGACGCTAGTCCGATTACGCGAGCACACCCAATCCTCGCGAAATTCCGCGACGCCCTCGCCGAGATGTACAGCGACCGGCTTGAGCGCGTGGTTTTGTACGGTTCGCGCGCGCGGTGATGAACGCCCGGACAGCGATTACGATGTTGCGGTGTTTCTGCGTGACCTGGACGACCGCGACCGTCTCAAAGAGATGAATCGTATTACCGATGTCACAAGCGCCATTCTTTACGACACGGGCGAGTTCATCGAAGCCTTGGCTTACAACGCCGCGACCTACCATGACCCCCGCATGCCTTTGATGTATGCCATCCGTAAAGACGGCATTGCCCTGTGAAGCCCCAGACCGCAGCTTACGTCGATAAGGCGCGGGAGCTCGTCAGCCAGGGCGATACCATGATGGACGTTCGCTTGATTGAAGCCGCAAGACGGTTTGTGGACTGTGTCGCGGCTCTCATTCCACCGAACGCTCACACACCGGACGCATAGGACACCTCGACGGCCACCGATGAAGGAGGATAATCAACTGGCAATTCTCGATTGGTCACAATGTTCCGCAGTAAAAAGCATTCCTGAAAAACTCAGCGGCGCATGGGTTTTTAAAGATACCCGTATGCCAATCTCCGTAGTGTTCGAAAACCTGGAATATGGTTCGAGTATTGAAGAAATCATGGAAAACTACCGAGTGACCCGCGAGCAAATTCAGATTGTTCTTGAATTTGCAGCCCGTAGCGCAGCGCCGCCGGTCCCAGTCGGCACAGTGAATGTGCTGGATGCGCGTCCCCTTTGACCAAAGTGCTGCCTAGGGCAATTCATACGCCCCTGAACCCCGAAAGTGGTTGTTTTGCCGGCCGGCGGCCTCGGTGCGGCCCGCTCTGCCGCGTGATTGCCTTATCCTGAAGAGGGGCTTTATGACAACCATTCACATCAACATTCCCGACCAGCAGGCCGCCGCTCTGGAAACGTACGTGCAGGCCCAGGGGCTCACGCTTGAACAATGGTTTTTGCAGGTCGCCGAGCAATCCATCCCAGTGCCGCCGTCAGAGGCGCCATCGGTCCAGCCTGCGCGCCGGCATATCTCTGAGTTGATTCTAGAGAGAATGAGCAAGGTTCCCCATGAAATGATGGCCACCATGCCCGTGGACGGAGCAAGCCAGCATGACCATTACATTTACGGTCTCCCGAAGAGAGATTAGTGAAGAAGGTCTTCGCGGATACCTTCTACTGGATCGCCTTAACCGACTCAACGGACGCTGCTCACCAACGCACCCGGCAGTAGAAGACATCTTGCGGGATTCGCGTGTCACCGTTGTGCCGCAAAGCCGGGCATCCTTTCGTTCTGGCCTCGATCTCTACCATGCACGTCCTGAAAAAGGCTACAGCCTCACCGATTGTATTTCGATGCAGACCATGCGAAGGATTGACCGAGGTTCTCACTAACGACCGGCATTTCGAACAGGAAGGGTTTCGCGCACTGTTCCGCGATTGCTAATCGACATCGATCCCCAATTTCTTCACTTCAAATCGTTCAACCGCTCCGGCATATCAGCCAGAACGTAACTCATCACAGCAAGCGAAGCAACGTTCTCCTGAAACTCCTTGGGCACAATCTTGTCGAAGCTGTCGGCGTCAGTATGGTGCCAGTCGAAATAATGCGTGCCGGCGGTCCGAACGCCTAGGCCGGGAACGCCGCTCAGCATCAGTGGTGCAATGTCGGCGCCGCCTCCGCCAGGATTGATCCTCCCGCCATCGATGCTCTCCAGCAGTCTTCCGATTTCAACCACTCGCTCGAAAGCCGCCTGCGTGGCAGGAGCAAGATTCATCTCCGGCTCGGCACTTGGCGCGGTGCGCCTGCGATCGCGCACGCCCGGTCCGAAGCCGAATCCCAGCGGCTTCTCGGCGCCGCCGTCCATCTCAATGGCGGCCACATGTTTGAGTGCCGCCGCGCCCACCATTTCGCGATAAGCCTTGCCGCCCGCTCCGCCGTTTTCCTCATTCACCCAGAACACAACGCGAATGGTACGCTTCGGGCGCAGGCCCAGCTTCTTTATCAGCGCCACCGCTTGGAAGCTTGCGATAATGCCGCTGCCATCGTCGTTCGCGCCTTGCCCGATGTCCCACGAATCGATATGGCCGCCCAGCACAACGANNGCTTTCACCAACCGCTGGATCATGGCGGCATCTTCAGTACTCAGCGCCGCTGCTGGAATTTTCGGAACGCCGTCAGCGTATTCAAGTGTGCCGGTGTGCGGCGTCTGTAAACTAACGCCGGTCATGGAACGCACCAGTACAGCTTTCGCGCCCAGTTCCGCTGCCTTCGACGGACCGGCCGTGCGGTACACGACAGTCGGGCCATAGCCGCGCCACTCGGGATTCAGAAGCACTATCCTGCCTTCCACCTTCTCGCGCCCCAGCGCGGCAAGTTCATCGAACGAATCCACCACCACCACGTTGCCGGTGATGCCGGCGGGCGGCGTTCCCACGCTCATGCCCAGGCCGATCATCGTTAACGGCTTAGATACTGGCTCGATCATGGTGGCCGATTCCTTGCCACGCACCCAGTGCGGCACCATTACGGGCGGCGTCTGCACATTCTCCAGGCCGGCCCTCTTCATCTCCTCCGCACTCCAGCGGATGGCGCGTTCCAGCGACTCGCTGCCACTCAAACGATTGCCAATGCGGTCGCAAAGGTACTCCAGCCGCGCCATTCCCTCCTGATCGGACATGGCGGCCGCAATCAGCTTTTGAGCAGTTGGGCCATACTGATCTGAAATTTTCGTAGTTTCCGCCGCGAACAAAGCTGTTCCCGCCAGTAACAAGACTAACGATTTGACCATGCGATCACTCTAGCAATGAAACTTTTGCTTCCGCTCTGTTCATCCAACCGAGTACATGGAATACAGAACACTAGGCTATTCAGGACTGAAAGTGTCTACACTTGCTTTCGGCGCTGGCACGTTTGGCGGCAGCGGCGAATTTTTTAAGGCATGGGGCGACACCAACGTGGAGGAGGCCAAGCGAATTGTCGATATCTGCCTGGACGCGGGCGTCAATCTGTTCGACACCGCGGACATCTACTCTTATGGCGCCTCAGAAGAAATTCTAGGCAAGGCCATCGAAGGCAAGCGCAACAGGCTGCTGATTTCCACCAAGACCACGTTTCGCATGAGCAAGGACGATCCCAACGATGTGGGCTCGTCGCGTTATCACATCATTCGCTCGCTTGAAGACAGCCTGCGGCGCCTAAAAACAGATTACGTGGATATTTATCACATGCACGGTTTCGACGCCACGACTCCGCTGGAAGAAACCATGGAGACGCTGGACACCCTGGTGCGAAGCGGGAAAGTGCGCTACATCGCTGCTTCAAATTTTTCCGGCTGGCACTTGATGAAGTCCATTGGTATCTCGGAGCGCTATGGATGGGCGCGCCATGTGGGCCACCAGGTTTACTATTCCCTGGTCGGGCGCGATTATGAATCGGAACTAATGCCATTGGGAGTGGACCAAAAAGTGGGAGCGTTGATATGGAGTCCGCTTGGCTGGGGACGCTTGACTGGCAAGATCAGGCGCGGCCAACCGTTGCCAGAAGTCAGCCGGCTTCACAAGACCGCCGCCATGGGGCCGCAGATTCCCGATGATTATCTCTATAAGGTTGTGGATGCGCTGGATGGAGTGGCGAAGGAGACAGGCAAAAGCGTTCCGCAGATTGCGCTGAACTGGCTGCTGCAAAGGCCCACCGTATCAACCTTGATTCTGGGAGCCCGCAACGAGGAGCAGCTGAAACAGAATCTGGGAGCGATTGGCTGGAACCTGACCTCCGAACAAATGAAGAAGTTGGATGACGCCAGCGATCTTCCACGCCCCTATCCCTACTGGCATCAGCAAGGATTTGCGGAGCGCAATCCGTTCCCGGTGTAAGCCGAAAAGTGAGCCAAAAAGTGGACGAGCCAAAAAGTGGACGGAGGCAGTTTTTGTCTGGCCCGGAATATTCCCCATCAGACAAAAACTGCCTCCGTCCACTTTTTGGCTAATGCGAGAGAATACCATCGCGGCTAAATGTCAGAATGATTGAACGATCGTTCAGGTATTGCCTGATGGCTCCAGCAAACCGCTCTGGCAAATGCGCTGCGTGCGCGAAACAAGGTTGAGCTTTTGCGGCTCACGGACGGGAATCTGAATGTTTCCTGGGAGTGTGGCTCTGCCTTCATAAGCTTCATCACGAATATGTCCCGTGACGAGTGGGTCGATGCTGTCAGGCGTGTCAGGATCAATTCCTATGTTGCAAATAGAGCTGCGATCCATTTCTTGCCCAAATACCCCGCAATTAATTTTCCCCGCCTACTGAACCAGCTAACCTTGTACCAGGTTTTGTCGAAGTCAACTATAGCGGCCGTTGACAGCGTGAGCGCAGTCAGCCATCCGGATCTCATCCTGGGAATCTGTTGCATGAGCGTGCTGCTGGTTGGTATGGACGTCACCATCGTCAACGTAGCGCTGCCGGCTATTCAGTACGACCTGCGCGCGACGCTCTCGGGACTTCAGTGGATTCTCGACGCTTATACGCTGGTGGTGGCCAGCCTGCTGATGCTTGCAGGCTCGCTTTCAGACCGCTTTGGACGCCGGCGTGTTTTCCAGATCGGTCTCACCCTCTTCATCGCGGGTTCGGTGCTGTGCAGCCTGGCACACTCCATCCATCAGCTTGTTACTTTCCGGGCTATGCAAGGCCTGGGCGCCTCCATGCTGAACCCGGTAGCTCTGTCGATTATTGCCAACGCTTCGCCGGAACCGAAAGCGCGGGGTCGCGCCGTCGGTATTTGGGGAGGCGTGGCGGGCGTCTCGATGGCGCTCGGGCCGCTACTGGGCGGAGCGCTGACGGAATCGGTAGGCTGGCGCTCCATCTTCTGGATTAATCTGCCGATTGGTCTCGCCGCGGTCGCGCTCGCTGCCCGCTATGTGCCGGAGTCGAAAGCAGCACGTGCACGCGCCTTCGATCCGGTGGGACAACTGATGGTGTTCATCGGCCTGGCGTCGCTGACTTATGCGGTGATTGAAGGGCCGCACGCCGGTTGGACATCGCCGCTGATCCTGATCCTGTTTGCCACCACCGCCATCGCTTCGGTGGTGTTTCTCCTTTACGAACCGCGGCGCAAGGAGCCGATGGTGGAATTGCGTTTCTTTCGCAGCGTTCCGTTCAGTACGGCAGCGCTGCTGGGTGTTGCGGCGTTCTCCTGTTTCGCAGGCTTTCTGTTTCTCAACGCGCTCTACCTCCAGCAGGTGCGCGGCTTGTCGGCCTTCCAGACCGGCCTTTGCTCGCTGCCGCTGGCCGTCATGATGATGCTGTGTTCGCCGTTTTCAGGGCGGCTGGTCGGCCGGTATGGCACGCGTCCCTCGTTGCTGGCCGCGGGGGCGGGATTTCTGCTCAGCACGTTATTGGTGACGGGTCTCACGACGAGCACGCCCATCGCTCTGGTGATGGCGTCTTATCTGCTTTTTGGTATAGGACTCGGCATGGTCAACCCGGCTATCAGCAACAACGCCGTGGCCGGCATGCCGCTGGCGCAAGCGGGAGTTGCAGCCGCCATTGCCTCGACGGCACGTCAGGTAGGCGCGGCGCTGGGCGTGGCGATAGCGGGAACAGTCGTCAGTGCAAGCCACGCGCAAGGGATTGATTACACTCGTGCAACGCATCCCATCTGGTGGATTATGACAGGCTGCGGAGCCTTCATCCTACTGCTTGGCTGGCTTTCCAGCACGGCTTGGGCGAAGGCCACTACCAGACGCGTGCCGTCGCTTGTATAAGGCGCGGCAGAGAAAGCTTATTGCCTCTCCAAGTACTCGATCGCACGGCGGACTATTTCAAGCCGGGCCTGCCACTCGCTGAGCCGCAGGGTACGTGGCAGCCAGGAAAAGCGTGGATCGCCGGAACAGGCTGACGTCATCGATTGAGCCCACTGTTCCAGCTTTCTGAAGTCGGTCAGCTCAAAACCCGCGGGTATGGCAGGATGGGGCGCCTCGAGTTGCCGCTGCAACTGGCCGGATGTTTTGCCCCAGCGGGCGACGGCGAGACTCGTGCAGCGGGCGGCCGCCGCTTCGTACCTGCCGGCATCGGCGCGTTCGAACGGCCTCCAATCCGCCAACGAATCGAATTCTGCTTCGTCCATCGAACTCCTCATTGAGGATTTTATCGAAGGCCGGTCAGGTAGACATCATGTGTGCCGCGTCCTTGGTATAGCGAAAAAGCTCAAGCATGCGGTTCGACAAATCGGCACTGTTTTTTTCTTTGGCTGCGCATTCTATCTGCCCGGCTAACCAAGTCAGGTTGGGAAAGCCGTAAGATGTGCCGATGCCTTTAATATCATGCGCCAGGATCCGTAGCTGTTCGAATTCTCCCGCCTCGAGGTAACGCATCAAACGCGGAATATCTTGTATCTTAGAACTGATATAGCGTTTGGCCGCGTCTTCCAAGCCTGGCGGGATGTTCAACTCCAGCAGGGGCGGCGTTTCGCGCGTGCTTTGCACGGGCGCGTATTTACGCACTGTGTTCAACAGCTCTATTTTCGAGATCGGCTTCAAAACGTGAGCGTCGCAACCGGCTACAAGGCTTAGCTCGATATCCGATCGGCGCGCGTTTGATGTAAGGGCCAGGAGCGGCGTTTTGGTGCGGCCTTGTTGCTGCTCCAGTTCGCGTATGAGCCTGGTTGCCGCCAGTCCGTCCATCACCGGCATCTGGATATCCATCAGAATCAGATCAAAGATTCTGGACGCAACGGCTTCCACCGCCAGCTTGCCGTTCTCCGCAAACGTGATTTCATAAGGCCCCTTCTTAAGAAACTCCTGAAGAAGGAAACGGCTGTCTTCGGAGTCCTCCACAATCAGGATGTCGATCACGTCGGCGGCGGTTGGTTGCTGTCCCATCTTTGCTGGTTCAGGTATTTCGACTTTTCTGGATGCAGCCACATCCAGAACTTCCGGCTCGGCTGCCGCTGGCTGAGAATCTGTGCCGCATAGAATGTCGAAGCTGAAAAAGCAGCCTCCGCCGGGCTGACTATGAGTGGCCAACTCGCTCCCCATGGCCTTCAATAGCAGCCGGCAGGAATTCAATTCAAGGCTTGTGCCGGTAAATCCATTGCTCTTGTCGGCCACGTGGAAGATAAGCCGATTAGGATCGGATTCAGCCGCCGTGACGCTGACCTCAATTTGCGCGGCTGTGGTGAACCTCATGGCATGTTCCAACAGGCTGCCTAGCAACTGCCGCAAGTGATACGGATCTCCCAGCAATCGGCCGGCAATGGCCGGCGAAACATTCGCGGTCAACTGCAAGTGCTTCGCCTGCGCGGAGTATGTTTCGGCGGCCAGAATGTCATTCAGAACCGCTCTCAAATCAAAGTCCACCTTTTCGGCCCTAAAACAGCCCGCCTCGATATGGGACAACTCGATTAGTAAACTGGTTCGCTTCAGAAGTTTTAATACGCCCCGCCGGAAGGCCGCTACATCCGGCAACGTGTCATCGTGATCAGTGCCCCAAAGAAGATTCGAATAACCGTTAGTGACGTGAGCTGCGATGCCGCTCTTCCTGCTGACGTTAGCCACCTCGGCGGCCGACTCCAGGATCGCGTGCATCCAGCTTATTTCCTGCGTTAGTTTCTGCGCCAGATCGGTATTCATTCCGCTAGACTCGTGCTTTCCTTCAACTTCTCTTTACGCCGGTGCAGAATTCCCCTACAATTTCCAGGAGCGCTTCGCCCGTGAACGGCTTTTCCAAGAATGAATAGGATGGGATCAAAATATCTTCGTCTTTAAGCTTTCGATCGACATACCCTGAGACAAAGACAACCTTCAGATCGGGCCGCATGGCTCTGGCCCGCTCAGCCAGCGCCAGCCCATTAACCTCGGGCATAACGACATCGGTAACCAGGCCGTCAATTCTGCCTCCATATTCGGCACAAAGTTCCAGCGCTTTATTTCCATTTTCGGCGGCTAACACATGGTAGCCACGATCCTGCAGGACTGAGGTCACGTAAGCGCGTACGGTGGGGTCGTCTTCGGCCAGCAAAATGGTGCCTGCGATGGCTTTAGCGGATGCTGCGGCGTTATCCGCAGGGGGGGCAGCCCGCAGTTGGCCCGAATCTGATCCGCTGCATGCCGGTAATTGGATGGTGAAGGTAGTGCCGCGCCCCACTTCACTCGTCACTTTGAATTTGCCATGGCAGCTGGCCACTATGCCACAACTTGTAGACAGACCCAGCCCGGTTCCGCGGCCGGCTTCCTTGGTGGTGAAAAACGGCTCAAAAATTTTGGCTTGCACCTCTGGACTCATGCCCACACCGGTATCGGAAACAGACAAAACTACCGTGCCACCTTCTTCCTGCGCGCTCCCTGGTTCGACGTTCCGGGTTTCAATGGTGACAACTCCGCCATTTGGCATCGCATCACGGGCATTCACAACCAGGTTCATAATCACTTGTTCCATCTGGGCGGCATCTGCCATAACCAGGTCAAGCTCCGGCGCCAGCACCGTGCGGAGCTCGACGTCAGCGCCAATTAGCGGCTGCAGCATTTCAAGGAAGGCAAGCACAAGCGAGTTTAGATTGATCGGCTTGAATTGTGTGATTTGTTTCCGGCTGAAAACCAGCAGTTGCTTAGTCAGTCGCTGGCCGCGTTCGCCGGCCTGCAGGATGGCCTCCACTTTGGTAGGATCGGCGCTGCCCTTTCGCAGCAGCATACGGGCATATCCGTTAATTACCGTCAGCAGGTTATTAAAGTCGTGCGCAACGCCACCGGCTAGTTGGCCTATTGCTTCCATTTTCTGGTTGGTGACTAGTTCGCTCTGCCGCAGCTTAGCCTCGGTGACATCCCGGACGATGGCGGAACTCCCCGCCGGAGTGCCATCCGCATCCAGGATGGGCGAAATAGTAACGGCCAGATCCATCACCTTGCCGTTCTTCTTGCTCCCGGTAGTCTCATAGTGCTGGATAGCGGCGCCCGCGCCCCCGCTTCTTACGGCTGCCTCCGATTCCCCCGCCTTGCTGCCAATTAGGCTCACCAGGGTGGCTCCGCAAATTTCCTGCGCGGTATAGCCGAACATGCGTTCCGCGCCCGGATTCCAGTCGACGATGACGCCGTCTTGCGAAGCGCCAATAATAGCGTCCAGCGAGGACTCCACAATAGAAGCCAGGCGATTGCGGCTGCGTTCCGCTTCCTTCCGTTTGGCTCGCTCGCTCTTTTCCTGCAGCGCGCTCTCAATAGCAAAAGGCAAACGGGCCGGCCGATCCTTCAAAATGTAGTCGTTGGCGCCGAGTTTAATGCACTTGGCTGCGATTTCCTCGCCCACCGAGCCGGTTATCAAAATACAGGGAATATCGCGCGCGTCCTCTTTCAGAAGCCTTAAAACCTCGAGTCCCGACCAGCCTGGGAGTTTGTAGTCGGTAAGCACGAGGTCATATTGTTTAGCTCCCAGCGCATCCACAAAAGCTTCTCTCGAAGTGACGACATCCGACTTTACCGAAAGGCCCGCCTTCTCCAACTGAATCCGGCACAGCAATGCGTCGTTCAAATCGTCCTCGGCGTGAAGAAGCTGCAACAAGCGAGGTTGGCTGCACTCGACTTCGGGATCCAAAGTCGCACCTCCGGCGCCCGTCACATTAGCTAACTCTACCTCTGGAACTCGGGTATACATCTGGGATAAGCTACCAAGCGTTTTTCTTGGTCAACCTAAGTCACTCATCGGCTAATCAAGAACTTTGGTCGCGTTTAAATCCCGAGATTAATTTCGCCTGAGGCAACTTAAAAGATAGAAACGTCTCTCAAACGTGAGCGCTATGGCCGGATTTGGAGAAAATTTGCTGCCAGATCAGGGCCATTCACATACCATCCTGGTGGTAGATGACGAACCAGCTTTAAGGTGTTTAGCGGAAGCACTGCTTGAAGAACTAGGATATGCGGCCAAACTGGCGGACAGCGGTCGGGCCGCGGTGCAGCTTCTGCTGCAGGATCCGGCGGCGATAGCAGCCGTGCTTTTGGATATGACGATGCCGGGAATGGGACCAGAAGAGACGCTCCGTCTTCTGCAGGAGATTCGTCCCGGCTTGCCCGTTATCATCCTGTCCGGTGATCCAGAAGATGCCGTTCGGCAACGCTTCGGCGCACGAGCCATTGCCGGCTATATCGCCAAACCGTACACCGAGATAGAACTGGGGGCCGTTCTTGCGCAGTCCTTGGCCAAACCCGCTCTTTCTCAACCCGCCACCTTTACTTTAGTGTCCCTATCCAAAGAAGAAGCGATCGCGCTGAGTCACGACTACCTGGTGAAGTGCAGGCTTGAACTGCCGCGACTGACCAGTATGCTGGCTGACGGCGACTTCAATTCCCTCCGTGTCAGCGGACACAGCTTAAAAGGTAGCGGCGGGTGCTTCGGCTTCTCCGAACTGACGGAATTAGGGCGCCAATTGGAGCATCACGCCGGCGCTGCGGATGCAGCCTCCTGTCGCGAGCAGGTGGACGCGCTAACCCGATACCTGGAAGGTCTCTGATCAACCACCTGCTAAACAGGCCCTTCACCACCATGAGAGTTGACAGCATCGACGACCAACGAGCCGGGGAAATGCTGCTGTTGCAGGCACAGCTGGTGGACTCTACCTACGAACCCATCATTGCCTGGGAGTTGAGCGGGCCTATCGTCTACTGGAACCGCGCCGCTGAGGAACTCTATGGCTATTCGAGTGAACAGGCAGTCGGAAGTGTAGTGCACCAGTTGCTGCGAACCGTTCACCCTATCCCTTTGGACGATATTCTTCGCCAGCTAGGGTCTATGAAGCTCTGGTCGGGTGAACTTGAGTACACCACCAGCGATGGGAACAAGCTCATCATGGAAAGTCACTTCAAGCTGGTCGACGTGCCGAACCGCGAAACCCTCGTGCTGCAGAGCGATCGCGATATCAGCATCTACCGGCAAGCGGAAGCGGCTATGCGCCAGGTCTACGGTGAACTGGAGCAGTGCGTAGAGGAGCGAACCTGTCAGTTAGAAGCGGCCAACAAGGAACTCGAGTCATTCTCCTATTCCGTTTCACACGATTTGCGGGCACCGCTACGCAGTTTACAGGGCTTTACTCGCATCCTGCTGATGGACTACGCCGGCAAGGTGCTGGATGATACGGCGTTGGATCTGATGCAGCGCATGGCGGCCTCAGTCACCCGCATGGGGCAATTGATAGAAGACCTGCTCAAACTCTCGCAGGTTTCGCGCACAGCCATCCACCCGGCGCCGCTGGATATGACTGCCATGGCGAAGTCTATCCTTGACGACTTACGCGTGCGCGATCCGCAACGCAAGGTAAGCGTCCACGTGCAGCCGGATGTCATTGCGGTGGCAGACCGCGGTCTCTTACACCTGGTAATGGAAAACCTGCTGGGCAATGCCTGGAAATTCACCGGCAAGGTGGAGGCAGCGCAAATTATCGTCGGATCGATGATCGTGCCACGTCATGGAGCAGTCTATTTTGTAGAAGACAACGGGGCGGGCTTTGATATGGAATTTGCCAGCCAGTTGTTTGCCCCATTTCAGCGCTTGCATGACAGTTCGGAGTTTGAAGGTACGGGGGTCGGCTTGGCGACCGTCCAGCGAGTGATTCATCGGCACGCCGGCCGCATCTGGGCGCAGAGCAGTCCCGGCAAGGGAGCGAGGTTCTGCTTCACTCTGGGCGCGGCGGCGGCGCCAGGAAAAAAATGATGGAAGAGCGAGATGGCTGGATTCTCCTGGTGGAGGATAGTCCGGACGACGAAGTTCTGATGCTGGATGCGCTGCAGCGCTGTGGCGTGACGGCGCAGATTGAGATCGCGCGCGACGGAGCGCAGGCGCTGGAGTACCTTCTTCCCAAAGGCGGCCTTACCTATCGAATGAATCTGCCGAGATTGGTGCTGCTGGACCTGAAACTGCGGAAAGTCAGCGGCCTGGAGGTGCTGCGCCGCTTGCGCGCCGACGAGCGTACCAAATATCTGGCAATCGTGGTTCTGACTTCATCGTCTGAACGGGAAGACATTCGTAGCTGTTATGACAATGGCGCCAACGCTTATGTGCGCAAGCCGATTGATTTCGAACACTTCATCGAAGCCGTTCGTTGCCTCGAGATGTTTTGGATGTTATTCAACGAGCCCGCATGACGCGCAACGGCTTAACGCCTCGTTAATCTTCATCATTGGCAACAGGTCGGCGAGACGGTCCCTTTGACGAAGACTCAGATCCAAGCGGCTCCTGGAACGGTTTCACTGAAATGCGCTTGTAACACACGTCCAGCACATCCAGGCATTCTGTTCCGCCCGGCGCTTGGAGTACAACGCTGTCGCCTGCCGCCGACTTCAGCAGCGCCCGCCCTAGAGGCGACACCCAACTAATGTGGTTACGGTCCAAATCGACTTCGTCGGTGCCCACGATACTCACCACTCGTTCCACTCCCAGGGCGTTGGCATAGCGCACGGTCGCACCGAAGAATGCTCTCGTCGCCGCTTGCCCCGTTCTCGGTTTCTCCGGGTCCACCACTTCCGCAGCCTCGATCCGCTTCCCTAGAAAGCGAATCCGCCCATCAATCTGTCGCAGCCGCCGCTTGCCGTATTGATAGTCGGCGTTTTCACTCCTATCGCCATTACTGGCAGCCCACGCCACCACCTGCGTCACAGCCGGGCGTTCCCTAGTGAGCAGAAACCGGTGCTCCTCTTGGAGCCGCTGCAACCCGCCCGGAGTGATGTAGTTCTTGCCTGGCGTTGCGGGCTCGTCCGCTTTCGGTTTTCTCGTAAACCCTTTTCGCATCTCGTTGTCCTTCCAACTCAGGAAATCCAGACGGCAAAGCTGCCTCAAGAGCGATCTGTTCTCCGGTCATCGGGTGGTGAAATCTCAGATATTGGGCATGCAGGAAATATCCGCCATCGCCAGGCAGGCCAGGGAGTCTTTCAAGAGGCCGGCCGCTTGTGCCGTACAGAGGATCGCCTACCAGGGGATGGCCGATGGATGCCAGATGGATTCTAATTTGATGAGGGCGTCCCGAATGGAGGCTTACCTCAAAGGTTGTGTTGCCAGCACCGCGTGCGATCACCTTTGCCCACGACTTTGACGGTTTGCCACTTGGGTTGGCGGCCCACACGGAACCGATCAGCGGGTGCGGGACCAAGCCGATGGGTGTAACGATTTCATAGGCGTCTTGCTGTGCAATGTTTTGCCCCAAAGCCCGGTAGATTTTTTGAATTCGCGGTGTGTTCCAGTTTGCGAATAGATGAGAGGCAGATTGCGGTGTTTTGCAGAACAGGACGATGCCGCTGGTGGCTCGGCCCAACCGGTGGGCTGGGTTTGCGTTGGGGGTTCGCCTTTGCACCAGGCGCAGGAGGGTGTTCTCCATGAAGCCTCCGCCGGGGAGCGTGGGGAGCCCGCTGGGCTTGTTCACTGCCAGCAAATGCGCATCTTCAAACAGCACTTCGAAGTGTTGAGGGCAATCTGGTTCGACCCAGGGTGGACGGTTCCAGACCAGGGTTTGACCTAAAGTGACTGATTCGCGTCCAGTGGCAGTGACGCCGTTTAGGGTGACTTCGCCGTCGTTCAGCTTTTGCTGCCAGGCTTCTGGGGTGGAGTGGCGGTAAAGGCTTGCCAGGTGGGAGAGAAGGGGCTGTCCATCATATTTGCTGCTGATGATTGTGCAGTAGGCATAGCCCCGGTTGAGCATGTGGTTTGAGTGTAAGCTATCGCATCGGCGGCGCGTGCGCTGTGCGGCGGCGTTGTTGTCGCCTCGCCCGGCTGAATTCCTGCGGGTTCAGCTGACCCCTTACACTCTATCGGCCGCTATGGGGCAGAACCGCGCAATACTATCCACCAGGCTTTGCGCGCTAAATGGTTTCTCTAGAAACGCATACGACGGATCCTGCCCGTCTTTTTCTTTCACAGGCCGATCGACATACCCGGAAATAAACACTATCTTCAGATCGGGCCGAATCACCTTAGCCCGCTCGGCCAGTTCACGGCCATTAATCTCGGGCATCACCAAGTCGGCGACAAGGACCTGAATAGACCCTGGATAATTCTTGCAGATTTCGAGTGATTTGCGCCCGTTTTCAGCCAAAATCACTTCATAGCCAGCTTGTTCCAACACCGCATTCACAAAGACGCGCACCGCCGGATCGTCTTCAGCCACCAATATGGTTGCCGAATCCCTCAAATTTTCTTCTGCGCCGGAAGATAGCTCGTCGTCAAGCAAGAGTGGATGTGTGTATGCCAACGTGTTCATTCCCTCCCTGTCAGAACTCCTTATCGGTTCCGGCACGTGCGAAGAGAGTGGAAAATTAAGGAATTCTTCTGTGTAACGAATGAGGCTTGAACAAACCACTTCAGCCATGGAAGTGACGCTCTACTATTCCAGCAGACTTGCCGATAGATTCTATGCGGGTCCAATTCTGTTTCTCGCCAAAAGGTCTCTATGGAAGCTGGAAAAATTCCGCCTCATCTTTCGGCTGAAGAGCATGCGCTCCGCCTGTCGGAGGAACAGTTGCTGCAGGAAGGACGGCAATGGCTAAGCCGTGCAGCTAATCTCTACACGCAGACGCCCAAGATCAAAATCTGGGTTCCCGTCTTAAGCTCCATCCTGCTGACGGGCTATTACCTTTACAACATGCATGCCGCGGCCTCCGCGCAAAAACCGTCGCCGCTGCCGGCCCCGTCAGCGCCGGTTGCGGTGGAGGTGTCCGAAGACACATCGGCGCCGAAGCCCTCCATGTCCGTCTCAACGGTAGTCGTCGGCATCCCGCCCGGCGCCTCTACGGATACGGAAGACAGCGATGCTGAGCTGCTAAAGCGGGCCCAGCAGGCGCACAGCGACCAGCAGTATGCCAGCGAAGGCAGCCTGCTGCAGAAAGTGCTGATGCGATCAAAATCACCGCAGAATGTCTGTCCCGCAGTTGGTAAGGCGTATGAGCGAGCGGGCGAAATCAACTTGTCCATTCAAGCGTTCGAGCAGTGTATTGCGCTCGCGCCGGGGGACGTCGATACTTTGCTGGCGTTTGGACACGCGCTTCAGGCTAAGCCCGATTTCAAACGCGCGGCTGCGCAGTATCGCGCATGTCTGCAGAAGGACCCGGGCAACTTGGATGCGCAGAGCGGCTTGGCGTTGATTGAACTGCGCCAGAATCACTTGGCCAAGGCCGACCAGGCGGCGCGCTCCATCTTGCAAAAAGCTCCTGAAAATACCGACGCGCTGTTGATTACCGGTCTTACCGCCTGGCGCCAAGGTAAGCTGTCCGATGCGCAAAAGACCTTTCTAAGGGGCACCGAACTGGACGACCGCCGCGAAGATTTTCATGCGTTTCTGGGGCGTATTGCGGAGGCGCAAGGGCGAACGCAGGATGCTTTGCAGCAGTATGAACGCGCGCTGGCGTTAGATCCGAACGATAGCGATATAGCGGATCGCCGTAACCGCCTGCGAGACGTGAAATGACGGTCTTGGAAGCCCATGCAAGCGCCGCCCCCGATGTCTTTTCCCAGGCGCGCAAAACCCTTTCGGGCAAGCGCATTGCCTTGCTTGGCTTCCCGCCTGCAACCACGCTGCATCTGACAAGCGTCATCACTGCCGCCGACGGCTTTACACGCTCGCTCTCGCCGCAGGTGGTCGCTCCTTCTTCCGATGTTCTGAAGCCCTTTGAAATTATTCTGCTGGACATCCAGGCCGCGGCGGGAACCGCTTGGCTCGAGACTGAGATGCTGCGCCACGTGCAGGACCGCTGTATTGCTGTAGGCGATCTGCCCGCGCTGATGCAATTGGCCACCGAAACAGTGCTGGCATTCAGGGAATATTGGACCTGCTCGGCGCCGGCCGAAGAATTGCTGCTGCGCTGCGTCTTGGGCTTGCGGGCCGGATCGCCGCCGGGGCGCCGTAATGTGCCGCTCGGTTCAACCGTGGTTCTAGCCGATGACGATGCCTCGGTTACCTCCATTGTCCGCCGGGTATTGGAACGGAACGGCCTGGTCTGCGAAGTCGCGTCGGCCGGGCGTGACGCTCTGTCGCTGATCGCCAGGGTAAAGCCTTGTGCCGCCATCCTTGATTTGGAAATGCCCACTATGGATGGCTTCGAAATACTCTCGCATATGAAATGTATGGCGGAACTGTCGCAAACCCGCGTCATCCTCCTCACTGCGCGTGAACAGGAGGCGGACATTATCCGCGGCTTCAGCCTGGGCGCCGACGACTACGTTTGCAAGCCATTCAACCCGATGGAGCTGACCATCCGGCTGATGCGAGTCCTGGGACGTGTCTAGTTTTTCTGAAAATAACCATGCGCGGCAAATGGAGTGTGTACGGAAAGGCAGCTCTTGTCTGCGTTGCGGCTTTCCTTGCCAACATGCTGCTGGCTCGCTTCTTACTACCCTTTATCCGCGACGCCACGCTGCGCTGGGCCGCTGCCTTATCCCTGGTCCAAGTGCTTGCCGTCGCCGTCATCGCCGCTTATCTCGTAAGCCGGCGCCTCTACCATCGCTTTGAAAAGAATCTGCACCATCAGATTCGGCCCGCGATTGAGGAACGCGTGATGGCGCTGGCGCTGGATGGCGAAGTCTGGTCCACGTCCGTTCCCAGCCGCGGCCCGGCGCGGCGGGTGCTGGAAAACTGCCTGGCACATGCTCTGGCAGCGTTTAAGGAGACCAGCAGGGATCGAGTGGCCCGCTTTGCCTTGGAACACTCGTTTGTTGCGCAATGGGAGAGAACGGCTCGTCTTTCGAAGAATGTCGAGGCCCGCGGCCGCGCCCTATTCCTGCTCGGGTTGGTATCGCGGCTGGCTGGCGATGCCGTCATCTGCGATGCGCTTTCGGACAGTTCGCCGGCCATCCGAACTGCTGCCGCTCGCGCCTTGCTGGTAAATGGCGAACCCGATGCCATCAACCGTGTTTTCCGCTGCGCCCTCGGCGAGTCTTTACTGACACGATCTCTGCTGGCGGGAGATTTGAAACGATACGCCCGCCATCTGCTGGCGACCACCGTGCCCGCGCTGCTGGCGGAAACTGCCAACCCCGACACCATAAGGTGCCTCGAGATAGTCGCAACCTGGAAGCTGGCCATGCCGGGAATCGATATCGCTCCACTGCTTGCCGTCCACGGCGGCAAGCCGGTCCTGCCGCTGGTGGTGGCGCTGCTGCCCTACGTAGAGGTGAATGACGAGATTGAGAACTACCTGCTCTCCGCCATCGACGATGCCGATCAGCAGGTTCAATGCGCCGCCGCCCGCGCCATCGGTGAACTCAAGCTGAGCCGCATGATACCGGCGCTGGCACGCGCGCTAAACCAGTCTTCAGTCCTGGCGCTTGTTGCAGCACAGTCCCTTGCCCGCATGGGAGAGCCGGGAACGCATCAGTTGGCCGCCACCATCAGCGGCCCCGATCGCAGGGCTGCCGCCGTCGCGCTGGAGGCTCTGGAGCACGCCAGCGTCGCAGCAACAATCGGCAGTTGTCAGCCAAATCTGGAGAAGTCTGCAAATCTGGAGAAATCCGGAAGATGAGACCGTTGTATCTGCTGCTTGCGACAGCCATCACCTCCTATGTGGCCTTTGCCAACGGCTTGTCGTTCGTACTGATGCTCGTCGGCTACTTCGCCTTGCGGAAGAAGAGCGAGGCTTTTAGCGCGGCGGAAATGGACGGGCTGCTGAAGTCCCAGCTGCTGCCGGGTGTCTCGGTATTGGCGCCGGCTTACAACGAAGCTGCCACTATCCGTCAGAGCGTCCGGTCGATGCTGCGCCTGCGCCATTCCAAGCTGGAAGTCATTGTCATTAACGATGGCTCCACCGACGCAACGCTCAAGGAACTCATCGATGAGTTCAAGCTTTATCGATCCAGCCGCATCGCGCGTGGATCGCTCCCCACAGCGCGCGTACTCGGCGTCTATGCATCCCGCGACCAGACTCCTTTAATCGTTATCGACAAACAAAACGCGGGCAAAGCCGACGCGCTCAATTGCGGCATCAACTACGCGCAGCACGAACTGTTCGCGGCCGTTGACGCCGATTCCATCATCGAAGCCGATGCCTTGCTTCATATGTCGCGCCCTTTTCTCGAGCATGGCGAGGAAACGATGGCGGCCGGCGGCATCATCCGGGTAGCCAATGGCTGCACGATCTCAGATGGCGCAGTCCACCATCTGGGACTGCCCCGTAATCTGCTGGCGCGCTTCCAGATTGTCGAGTATCTGCGCGCATTTTTAGCCGCCCGCGTCGCCATGAGCTATGCCAACAGTCTGTTGATCATCTCGGGTGCTTTTGGCCTGTTTCGGCGTTCCGTCGTCGCGCGGATCGGGGGCTATCGCCTGGATACCGTCGGCGAGGATATGGAACTCGTAGTGCGCATCCATCGGCATTGCCGCCAGCATGGTCTGCCCTGCCGCGTTGTCTTTCTTTCCGATTCAGTCTGCTGGACGGAAGCGCCCGAATCGCAGCGCGTGCTCCGGCGTCAACGAGTGCGCTGGCAGCGCGGCTGCTTTGAAAGCATCCTGCTGCACAAACGAATGTTGGGGAACTGGCGTTTTGGCAGTGTCGGTCTGCTAGGCCTGCCCTATTTTGTGATCTGCGAGGTGGTGGGGCCCTTTGTGGAACTTGGCGGCTATATCGCCACCATAACCGGGCTGTGTCTGGGGAGGCTGTCGGCGGGAAGCGTGCTCCTCTTCTTCGCGGTCTCTATTCTCTTCGGGCTGCTGATGTCCGTCAGCTCGGTTCTGCTGGAAGAAATGACCCTCTGCAAATACCCCAGCCCACGCGATCTGCTGCGCTTGCTGTGTGCGGCCGCACTCGAGAATATCGGCTACCGCCAGATCAATCTGCTGTGGCGGGTCCAGGCGATCTTGCAGGTGCTCTTCAGAACGCAGCGCTCGTGGGGCGACATGGAGCGGCGCGGATTTCAATATCAACCCTAGCGTTTTGTAAAGTCTTTGTCGCTTCGCGCCGACAAGTTAGTGTATGCGAACGCGCACCATCCTCATTCCTCTGCTGGCACTTTACGCGGCTGTTTTAAGCGGTTATCTGGTCTTTCGATTTATCACCCAGAACAAGGCCGGCGCCGGCAGGAGTTCAAGCGCCGGTGTCGAACTTCCAGTCGCTCCCCCACCCGCAGGCACAACTTCTTCTCCGCTGTCGGGCGGCGATCTCATGGCCCGGGTGCAGATTGAAAACGAGCTAAGATACACCGACCTTCAATCGTTTGTTTGCAGTGAACACATGGAGCGCTTCAGAGCGCGTCTGAATGGCGAAAATGCTCGCCAGATCGATTCCGTTTCGGCACAAGTCTCCTTTGAAAACGGCATGGAGAATTACAGCGGCATCCAGCAGGGCAATCGGCAACGGGCCAGTATGTCCGATATTCCTGGTGCCTGGTCGGAAGGTGAGTTCGGAACACTCCTTCGCCAGACGCGCACTTTACTCGCCAGTGAACCTTTGACGCAACAGGCCGCTGCCGACGAAAATGGTAAACCGGCTGTGCTCTTTAGCCTCAATGTGTCAGGAGACGAGAGCCCCTGGCAGTTGACCGTTGATAGCAAGAAATATCGATTACCATTTCGCACAGACGTCCTCGTCGATCAAGCCACCGGACGCATCCTCGTCATAAAACGGACCTCTACCGCGATGCCCCCGTCCCTCGGTATCTCCGAGATTCAGTGGAGCGTAAACTTGAAACCGGCGCAACTGGATGGTAGAGAGTGGCTGCTGCCCGCTTCTGGCGAGTACTCAATTCTTTATCAAAAAACCAATCGGCGTGAGTGGAACCAGATTACATTTGCCGACTATCATCACTACACCGCGAGTTCGGTCATGCATTTCTAAATTGTCAAATGGTTTGAAACGTCTCGCTCAGCCGGTGAGATCTGCGGGACTTTCTGGCCGGCACAGGCGAGAATTTCTGTACCTTCATGCCTTTTCGATCTTCCCTGTTCGATTCTCCAGACGCTTGGTTCGCAGGCTGGAACGCACAGGCTTTCTGCGCATTTGACCAGCCTAGATGAACCAGGTATCCGTCCAGGCGGACCGTCTGATGATTGCAAACGTCCCCGATATCGTTGTTCACCGGATCGAACCAACCATCTAAAGCCGGATTGATGATGGCCGCGCAAAGCTCGCGGCTGCTGACGGCCGTCAATGTGTCCAACTGCGTCCCCGCGTAAATACTGTCGGCACAGTTGACATAGGGCACCACGACGTAATAAACATTACCCGCGCTCGCGTGGTAACCGTAAAACGTTCCCCCGACCGAAGGCTGGAAGTAATAGCCGAGCGAGTTCACTTGCGGAGGCAGAAAAATGAAATACAGCGTATTGTCGGTCGTCGGGGCTACAGTTCCGCCGGCAATCCAGGAGTGCAGGGCTTCCTGAACTTCTTCGTCTGTAAGGTGCCGTCCGGAAGGCGTCATCGATCCCGGATCACAATCGGACAGGTAGACCGAACCAAGCCGCCGTCCACGCCCGATCCGAGCGTGCGCCGTGCTGTATTCACCCAGCATGTCGATTAAAGGGCTTTTTAGAACGAAATCGAAAAACTGGTTAAGCTCCGTGGCCAGCTTGGCTTCAGCGCCTTCCAACCAGGCCGCGCCCCAATAGATGGGAACCACCTCCACTGCTCCCAGGACGGGTCCTTCGTGGTACACCAATTGAGGAACAGAAGCGCTTGGCTGCGCCATTGCTGCTGGAGGCTGGACGTCGCCTGGACTGCCTAATGGCTCTTTGTTCATGCTGATCAATGGACTCCTGTCCGAAATGTAGTGGTATGCACTTTCGGGTCCTATCTGGTAGAGCGGCGTTTTCCGCCAATTTTGCCCGAAATCCGAGAAAATAATTCACCAAACGGTGAATACTTCCTAACGCTATGGTTCATCTCCCAAAACCGAACCATGCCGGCCCCGGGCGGAAAGCTCGCGGGTAAGCCCTCGATTTCTCCTCTTCAATCGCCAATCACCACGGAACCAAAGAAATCTTCCCCCGCCCCCTCAACTACTTACCGCCCTTTTCCTCGCCCTTCCGCCCACCCGTCCCGGCACAATCACTGCCGAAAGGCTATCTCTATGGCTACTGAAAAACAACTCGCGGCTAATCGCGAGAATGCTAAATCCTCCTCGGGCCCCGTCACCCCGCAGGGTAAATTCATCTCTTCTCATAACGCCGTCAAAACCGGTCTCACCGGCCAAACCGTCCTGTTAAAGACGGACGACGTCGAAGCTTACAAAGCGCACATCCAGCGCATCAACAACGAGCACCAACCCGCCCGCGACAACGAACGCGCCCTCGTCCAGGACCTCGCCGATACCGAATGGCGTCTGCTCCGCATCGTCCCGCTCGAAAGCGGCATCTGGGCGCTCGGTCGCATGAAACTCGCGCCCCAGTTTGAATCTGTCACCGACCGCGCCCAGCGCGACCTCATGCTCGACGCCGAGGTCCAGCTCACTTACGCCAAAGATCTCCGCAATCTCACGCTCCAGCACACCCGCCTGCGCCGCCATCGCGCCGAAATATTGCAAGAACTGAAGGATCTGCAACATAAACGCAAAGACGCCGTCCGCCTGCAATCTCAACGTGCCGCCAACGTGTACTTCACCGCCATCGACGATCCCCAATGGAAGTCCTTCAACCTCACCGATTTTGGGTTCGATTTTACGCAGGAAGATTTCTTCGCAAAAATCGCCGAGATCCGCTGCCTGCGCGAGCGCTATACCTACCCCGAAATGATGAAAAACACCTGCATCGAACAAGCCCGCAATGCCTTCTACCAGAAATGGGGCAATCCGGACG